>CAZJDA010000003.1:0-187434 GCA_964544705.1 uncultured Bacteroidales bacterium | reverse complement strand
ATATATGGGTTTGGACAAGCTGTATAGTATGGAGGATTGGATAACGCCAATATATCTTCATCTTCTCCGATTGGGAAACCCTCAATCTCCTTTAATTCCGGTAAACGATTTTTTAAATCGGCTTTATAATCAAAATTATCTTTCATATACTTAATCTTCAAATTTTATTCTAATATCATCTCCCTTTTGCTTGCTTAGTACAGAGCTTTCAAAATTTAGCAATGCTTCTTTGAATTGTTCTTTCGTTAGCAATTCGTTTTCCTTAAATATGGCTTTTAATACATCCTCTTTCTTAACCAATACTATTTCAATGTTCTTAAATAACTCGTTGATTGCAGCTATTAAATTGTCATCTATGTTATCAGGGATAGTGGCACTATCTATAATTTTCTGAATAGCTTTCTTTGCTGTATCGGTTATTTTAACCAGTTCAATTTGTTTCTCGTTTTTCTGTATTTCAGAAATAGCTGTTTGGGTATATTCCTCTTTTATTTCGGCAAGTCTTTTTGAAATATCTTTACCCACTTTTCTAATACGTGAATAATCTCGTGTTTCTTTTAAAAAGTTACATGCCGGGTGAAAAGGTATTTTGTAAAGAGTTTCAATATCAAGGGAACTACAACGCAGTGATTTGATATTTTCCCATTCTTTAGCCTGGTTATAAATTTTTGCATTCACATTGCAATTTAATTTTGCTAATTGCAAACAGCTTTTATAAACCGGGTCGTTTACGAAATATTCGAAAGGTTTCCAGTCAACTTTTTTGCCTACATGGCTTTCGTGTGCCGGAAAATAGAAGTCTTTAACATAAATGTCTTTAAATGCTTTTATTTTACCCTCAATAGGGAAGCGTTCATCTAAACGGATGTATTTTGAAAAATCTTTTACTATCTGCTTTGTATCTGTACTAAATTCCGATAGCTTATCTATAATGTTCTCATCAGTAATATATTCAGAATTGTTTTCCAAAATATCCAACGCATCATTCATGTACTGAATACCATCGTGTATTTTGTCATTATAGAGCTGTAATGCCGTTTTTAGGTTTTCCAAATTAGAAATAGCAGTTGAAATGTTTTTTAACCGGCTGTTCAGATTCTCAATGTCCCTGAATTTAGCATGATTGGCAATATCAAGGTTTGTCCAGTCAATAACCTGAGCATCCTGATAGTAGGTATTTACATCATCAATATTTATAAATGTACTCGTTCTGTTTTGCAGATGAGATACCATTATCAGCACCCCTTTAGCGAGCTCAATAATTTCTTTAACTCTTATTTTATACTCTTTAAATGCTTCATTGCGGGTGTTTTCTTTAAGAATTAAATTGCCGTTTAAACCTAAAGCATTTAATAAGCGAGCTGCAAAATCATAGGATAAATCTTCTTTTTTAAGAGTATATACAATATTCTCGAATTGAGATATGTTCCTGAATTTTTCCTTAATATTGGCTATTTCGATTTCATCCCCACCTTTTGCTTTCAATGATATTCTACCCAAAACTGTCAGCACTACCAAATAGAAATGCACTATTTGAGGTTCTAAGCCATAAGGCTTGTTATTCAATGGTGATACCAGTTCGGTTTCGATACTCACCATTTTCCCCTTCTTGTCGGCAATACTGGTGTAGATGAATTCTGCAATCTTGCTATTAGAAATATCAATATCGCCGTTGTCATTTAATAGGTTGATGTTTGATAGAAATGTTTTAGCTCCCTGGGTAATTCTGTTTGTATTGCCATCAACCAATTCGTCAAGAATTTTTGTTAAGGAATCGTTTATATTATACGATGTAAGTAGTTGACTATACTTGGGGTGTTCCGGGAATGTAGCACTAAAACAATCGTCAAACACTTTCTTTTTAAGTTCGGTAATTGTTTCCGACAGGTTGTTGTATTCCTTTCCTAATTCATTTTTAATACTAATCTGATTGTCATTCAAATAAACTTCAGCATCACTAAATACCCAACGAGCTATTTTATATTTAATACCCGGTTTTGTAATACCCGCTGCCCGTGTGCCTTCTATTTCATCAGAAAGTTTTTTGTTCATTACCGTGGTCAGCACATTTTTTGTTATTAATGAGCGTATTGCAGCAATTCTTTTAAGGTGTTCAATGTTTTGCTGACCGGGGATTGAAAGTTTAATATTCAGTTGGTTATCACCAAAGGTTTTTGTTTTGTTTTTAAAGTAGGGTGAAATGAAGTTTATGTAGTAATCACCTTTTGGCACATTTGGTATATCAACACCTTTTTTAGAAAAGACTACAAAGCCTTTTCTAAATGATTTTACTGATTGCCAAACACATTCGTCAGAGAATACATTTGGAAAGTTGTTGTAATACTCTAAGTCCAGTATCTCCTTTATTTGCTCAAATAAAATGGATTCCAGTTTATCTTCGGCAGAGCCAATGGCGTTTACTTCTGTATCGATACGTTCATCGGGGTCTGTGCCGTCAATATCGGGGTCAAATTTAAAATAGTCGTTCCCTGTTTTTGTATCCTGAACTACTTTCAAATAGAAACCATCAGTAGCTTCCCTAACCTTCTTAACAATTAAAGAAACCTGCATTTGAGATTCGAAAGCTTTGTTTTGTGGTAAAATCAAAAGTCTTTCTGCTAATTCTTTGGCTGTTGCTCCGTTATGACCATTGCTCCACAAAGAATAAACTGCTAAACCTTTAATTATCTTAACGGCATCTTCCTGATTTTTCTGTTCCAGGTTTGCCGATATTTTTTGTTTTATGATGGAGACTACTTTTACCGTTTCATAAACGTTCTCTAAATTTTTAATATTTGGGTTGTTTTCAAGAACATCAAATATTTTGTCGAATGTAAAGAAATAAGGGAATGGCTTATTTAACTGATATTTCACTTCACTTTGTGCAAATTGTATAACCCCCCTTTTTTCGAAATAGGGCAGTTCATCGAAAAGATTTAAAAGGAATGGAGTAAAAGGGAAAAGCTCCGTGTATTGGTCTATTTTGTTTGAAACATCTTCAATTTTTTCAGCATAAGGTTTCAATTTGGTTTCAATATCAGCTTTCTGGTTATTAGACTTTGGAACAATACGTTGCGAAATAACCTGCTGAACCGCTTCCCTTCTAATTATAATATTCTGAAATCTTTGGTCAATTCTTCCTGCCTGGGCGGCTATATTTTTAAAACGAGGACTGGAGTAAATATCTTCCTGCATTGAAGTAACCACCAAAATATCCTGACTTTGGCATTCCTGTGCAACCACACGTAAAAACTGAAAATCTTTACTCATTTCGTTTTCCGGTTTCGTACTCAGAAAATCGGATACTTCATCGATGATTACCAATAAACCAGCCGAAGGGTCTTTTTCTTTGATAGTATTAACAATGTTATCGATATGTTCCTTAAAATCAATTATTTCGTTGGTGTATTTAGGTATTTCAATATCATATTTTTGTTTTACCTGCTTTTCAATTTCTCTGAAAAAGAATACAGCCAATTCCACACTTACAGGTTGTAGTTCAAACTGGACCGTTAAGAAATTACGGTTTACCCCATCGCTGGCTTTCTGAATAGCTTTGTTTGAAATGAGGTTTCTTAAATCGGGACGGGTAATACTACTGACAAGAAAGGCAATAAGGTGAGATTTACCACTACCATAATTACCCAAAATCTTTACAGCTTTATGGTTTGGCTTTTTTAAATTATCATAAAAATCGATAATCTGTTGTTCAAGCCCCTCAGATATTATATAGCTTGAAATAAGCTCTTTTTGTAAATCCTCTTGTTGTAAATCGGTATCAATATCAACAACATCTTTTATCTCTGAAAAATTAAAGAGTTTACCTATAGCATTTTCCGAAAGTTCAGTTTTGCCGGATTGATAATCCACATAGGGCTCGTTAGCTTTTGAAGGGGTATAATCCTCCTCAATATCTTCGATTTTTGTTATAAGTATATCATTAATATCTCTGTCATAAAACTCGTCAGTACCCGATTCACCATAATATAATCGATTACTAATCAGTGATTCTTCTTCCAGGAAAATAACACAGTTTTTATTTCTTGAGTTATACTTAAAGGCACCAATGGGTGATATTTTTGTAAAAGCATTATGGTAAAGAATACTTGCATTGGTTAACACTATCTTGTTCGGTAAAGAATTAAACCATTCTTTTATCTTGATACCTACATCGTGTGACTGTTCATCAAGTTTATCTAATTCTTCGTATAAATCAGCTAATTCACTCTGAACATCAATAATATCCCATTTTTGAGATTCATTTAAGTAATTAATGATGTTTTGTTTCTTTGATTCATTTTTCCCAACAATTGCCCAAAGTTTAAATCGCAAACCATTTGCTAAAGCAAGAAATCCATCAATATGTTTTTTGTTTTCCATATAGAGCTATCTATTATATTTTTTTTAAATGTTTTTGCACAATATCAATAGCTTTTAAAGCCATTGATTCACCTTTAACGGTGTCGAATAATTTATCAGCCAACCAAAAAGTGATTAATTCATTTTCATCATACTCACAGAGCTTTGCAAGCTGAACCATGTATTCCTTATTAATATTCTTTTCGCCTTTTTCCATCTTACTGATATAGGCAGTATCTACCTCTAATTCGGCAGCTACTTGCCGTAGCAACAAACCTTTTTTAGTGTAGGCAAAACAAAAATTCCCTGAATTTATCACCATCATTTCGGTCTGACAGCCTTTTGCCTAAACATCTCCATAAACACATTGTCTTTATGCAAAAATCTTTCTCCATAGCCACATTGCATTTATAAAAATTATATCCTCCAAAGGTATAAAAATTGTTTTATTACAGGCAATATTGTTTAACTTATATGAGCTCTTAATTTCTTATGTATTTCCGAAAAGGGTAACTTCATACTTCACTTTTTCACTAATTATTCACTAATTTTTTTGAGTATTTTTTACAACGAATTGCTTTATCTATTTGTATAACAGGTTTTTGCAGGCCAGGGGCTATTGTAGTTAAAAGCTGCCAGATAGTAAGTGTAGCAAATGCTATGCTTAACGGGTGGATTAAGACTGAAGTTATCGTGAAAGTGCCCAGGTAAACTTGTTGTATGGATTGCCAACAAAACCTTTGAACCACTGCCGCTGTATAACGCTGGGAGATTTCTCTCCGCCACGGCGGATCGAAATGACATGCTTTTCTTCTATCGTCATCCATATTGCAGAAGGGATGGGGTTTGTGAGTTTGGGCAATGAAACGTGTCTACCCCATGTTGAAATATTTTGGCTGAATGCATTGCAGAAACCTAATTTCATAAACTTTATTTATTTGATACACCAGGCTGCTTTAATCATCCCAGCACCGTAACACCAAGCAATTCACAAGCAATTTGCAGCAAATTCTTACAGTCGCCGGGAAAAATTAGGTGATGATTTCCAAGTGGATAATTTTGAAGCAACTTAACCTCATTTTCTTGGAGTTTAACTTCAAGCTGGGTGCGGCAGGCAGTATCGCGTTTTGGTTTTCCTGTTACAGGTGCATTTGCAATAAAAGCTTTTTTTAGGTGTCGATCAAAACGGAAAACTGTAATGAAATTTTCTTGTATCTCTCCTTGTATAGCAGTACCAACGCCTGTTTCAAAATGTGATTCAACTGAAAACCCGGAGACTAAGCCGGGATCAATCGTGCAATGTGAAAACATACAAACTTCTTTGGTAACTTTGTTAATATTGGCCATCCAAGGAATCACACCGGTTAGTTCTTTGCATAGCATCATACCTGCAATGGCTGTAAGGTCGCCTTCACAACCCGCAGGTATTCCCATGCTATTTAGCATAGCCAAAGGTAAACATGCTGTAACATGCTCCTTTTTGACCATTGGAAAGCATTCTATTGTTATTGCATCCAGGTTTCTGCTTTCGATGATGTGCATTAACAACTCACTTACTTGCCCAGTTTTGGTGAGATCTTTATTCGTGTTACCGCGGAACATGGAAAAAAATGCATCACTGGTTGTAAATTCAGAGAAATGAGGCAATTCATTCCATGGTATTTCACAAAGGTGTATCCCAAGTTTTTCTTTAAGGATCTTGGGATGTATTTTTGAAGAAATCAGCCAGTCTGAAATTTGCCCGATCAGTCCGAGCTTTTTCCCTTTAAGGTTCTTCAATGCTCTTTTAACGACCAAGAAATTATTTAGAATTGTTGTAGTTATCGCTTCATCTTCATCCAAAAGTAAAGAAGGTATGTTTGCTTCATCTAAGTATGCCTTAACTTCTGTTGCAGAAGCATACGAATTATCATATTGTGAACCAATAAGAAAATAAAAATGCCCCGGAGAAACTATCTCCTTAGCAATTGGCTCAGTGCCACCGGTAAAGAAAAAAAGAACATCAGGGTCTTTTCCAGATAAGGAATAATTTCCCGGTTCAATAAGTTTTTCAATGCGTTTGGCAATCTTTTCCATAAAGTTCCCTGTTGAACCGTGGCTTGTAAGAAGTTTTACGTTAATTTTTTCCATCTAATCCTTTTTTTTATTCATTGATTGCCCTTTATTTTTGGTCATAACCATAAACAAATCTAAAAAAAATATAGGTATCATAATTACCTGTATGCTATTTTATCGATTGTTAGTCCTTTCAATTGTTTTTTATAAAAAATCATAAAGAATTACAAATTAGATTAGATAAGGTATTTCTGCTTTTAGCTACACATAAATATCGAACATATTTTCTATCTTTGTTATGAAGAAATTTTTTATCAACCCTATAATCTTCATACCATGAAAAAGAAACCCATCCTGTTTGCATTTTTTTTATTTTTCAGTTTTAACCTGCTGTCGCAAAATGCCTATATTACACCAAATTTACAAAGGCAATTAAAAAAATCCAACCCAGGTGAAACCATCCCGGTTTTGGTCATCCTGGAGGAGCAGCTTAACTTCCAAGACTTAAAAGCATCTTTTAACAATAAAAAGCTCTCTGCCAACGAAAGGGCAAAAGAAGTAATACGATTACTTCATGAGCAATACGAACATGTTCAGTCGAAATTTGTAGGAGATATTCTTGAATATGAAAGTAATAACCCGGGAAGCATACAAATCAGCAAAAGATACTGGATATATAATATGCTGCTTGTTGAAGCTACCCAAGATGCAATTTATGATTTTTCCTTTAGCGAAGATATAGAATACCTGGAGTATGCAGATCAAAAAATAACGCTTATTGAACCCACTGATATAAGTCTAAATGCAAGTAAAAAAACGCCCGGTGCCCCTGAGCCCGGCCTTATTGCCATAAACGCACCTGCTATGTGGGAGATGGGTTATTCTGGCAGGGGCAGAATGGTATATAATTATGATACCGGGGTTTGGCCAAATCATCCTGCTTTTGCAGGCCGTTTCTTGGCAAACTATTATCCTGTAGAGCAATGCTGGTACGGATATTATAGCCAAGAGCCAACCGGGGAATACAATAGTCATGGCACACATACACTTGGTACAATGATTGGGTTAGATACTGCAACAAATGATACCATTGGTGCTGCATACAAATCCTATTGGATTGCCAATGACCTGGTCAGGTCAACGGTGGCACAGCTTCCCCCTATAAGTGATATGGTATTGGCATTTGAATGGGCGCTTGACCCTGATGGAAACCCTTCCACTACTTATGACATTCCTGATGTTATCAATAACTCATGGCGATGGTATGATGGCGCTGACACGATGTATTGCGGTGGCTTTGTGGAAGGAATGTTGAACACACTTGAAGCAGCCGGCATGGCTGTAATTTTTGCCGGGGGCAACTTTGGCCCTAACAATACTACCGTTAACTCTCCGCAAAGAACCAAATCCAGCCTTGTTAATTCATTTTGTGTTGGTGCATTAGACGGAAATGACCCTCAATACCCGATAGCCAGTTTTTCAACCCGCGGTCCATCGCAATGTACTGATAATGTTCCTCTAAATATACACCCAGAAGTTTCGGCACCGGGAGTAAGCGTCAGGTCTGCATATGGTGAAAACGGGTACAGTGAACTTAGCGGAACGTCAATGGCATGCCCCCATGTTTCTGGTGCTGTGTTATTATTAAAAGAAGCTTTCCCGTACCTTACAGGTGAGGAAATCTTGTTTGCCCTTTATAATACTGCGATTGATCTTGGCGACCCGGGTGAAGATAATACTTATGGGAACGGAATTATTGACGTTCACGAAGCATACCTTTACCTGTCACAGACTCATACACCGGTTTCACCGGATTATAGCCATGATATTGCAATTACTACCGTTGATGTTGAAAATTGCGTTAATAGCATTTCTCCCTCCATTATAGTTTCTAACTTAGGCAACACGGAGATTAATTCATTTACGGCATATTTTGAAGTTGAAGGTGATTCTATCCAGCAAATCGAATATACTGATGTACTGGCTTCCGGTGAAAGCGTTATTATTAACTTTGATGAATTCCTACTTGATTCCATTCAGTCAGAACTGTACTTTTATGTTTTACTGAATGACAGTTTAGATGAAGTTGATTTTATCAATAACCGCAGAAGAACTGTTGCTTCTTTTTACGAGGAAAGTGACCCGTTTTTCGAAGATTTTGAAGATGAAATCGCAATCTTGTGTTGGCCGCAAGAGATTGTTTCAGGAATAAACCTATGGGAAGCAGGCTCTGGGGTGACAGGTTCTACTCCTCATTCTGCACATTCGGGAGAACTCAATGCCTATTTTTACTGTTCTCAAAATCAAACAACAAAACTCCTTCTCCCTGGTTTGGATTTAACATTATTATCGAATCCTGTTTTAAAATTCTGGCATGCACAGGCAAGTATATTATACATACATGATGTATTAAAAATTTATTATAAGACATCCTTTACTGGCCAATGGACACTACTACATGAATACCCTGAACCTGTTGAAGAATGGACAGAACAAACGATTTTATTGCCTGACCCTAGTTCGGAGTATTATATTGCTTTTGAAGGACAATCTTTTGCTGGACAAGGTATTTGCATTGATGACATACAAATTACAAATCATTCAGGAACAGGAAAAAAGAAATTCCCAATAGAGAAAGTGTTTACAATAAAACCCAATCCCTCTTCCGGCTTTCTTTATATTGACTGTAAAATGCCAAATATGGGAAAAACGAATATCACTATTCATGATTTATCAGGAAGCATGATATACAATAAATCAGCAGATATAAATAATACGCACGGTATTGACATTTCAAATTTTCAAGAAGGTATCTATTCAATTACTTTTAAGAATAATTCTTTTTTGGAAACCAAAAAGTTGTTCATCATAAAATAATATGTAGTCTTTGCAAGAAAACGCCAAATACTGCGTTATACTCGTTTTTGAAACAGTCATCCCGAACAATTCTGTCGGGACTCCTTGGTTTCAAAAACTTCGAAAGCCTTGTCTTTGACGTTTTCTTATCAAAGACTGAAAAAAGTGGAGTTTTCGTGCAGCCACTATGTAATACCAACAAATTTGGATAGAATAAAATAGCCCACATTTACCTTCGGTGAGCTTATATACAATTAATTTTGTAGTTTTTTATGCACAAAATGGGTTCACAATAATACAAAAAGAATTATATAAGTAAAGAAAAAAAGAAATCTATGGTTAGGCTGATTCAACCGATGCTTTATTTTCTGCGTCTCTTTTTCTTATTTTCAACAGGGTCTTTACTGGCAAATTCAACTTTTATGGGACGATCTGCCATTTTTGAATGTTTTAAGGATTTTACAACATTGGTTGCATATTGATCTTCTACTTCAAAAAAGGAAAAATTATCTTTTATATCAATATCTCCAATAAGGATGTTTCTTATTTTCGTGTAATCGTTAACCAAACCTATAATATTTTTTGGTTCGGTATGATCCTTTTTCCCAATATTGATAAACAGTCTTGTAAAACCTTCTTTCTGTCTTCTTCTTTTTTTATATCCATCCCTATTTTCCACATCTTCTCTACCTTTCTTGAACTTTCCTTTTTCTTTGTCTTTTTGAGCTTTTCCGTTAAGATCAGGGGCATTTTTATAGTATTCCAAAAAACGGTTAAATTCTAACGCCACAAAATGCTTTATGACTTGCTCTTTTGTAAGCCATTCCAGTTTTTTATTCACGGTATCCATAAATGGGGCGATTTGTTCTTCATCAAGATCAACATTTTCCATTTTATCAATAAATTTGAAAAGTTGTTTCTTGCATATTTCTTCCCCGGATGGTATTGGAAGTTTTTGGCATTTTTTATTGATGATTTTTTCAATGATAGGCATTTTGTTCACTTCACGGTGATTCACAATAGAGATAGAAACACCATGTTTATCTGCTCTTCCAGTACGACCGCTTCTATGGGTGTATACGTCAAGGTCTTCCGGTAAATTGTAATTAATAACATGAGAAATATTGTTCACGTCAATACCGCGTGCTGCAACATCAGTAGCTACAAGCATTTGTAATGACCGATCGCGAAAGCGTTTCATTACGTGGTCTCTTTGAGCCTGTGAAAGATCTCCATGTAGCGCATCAGCGTTATACCCGTCTTTGATGAGTTTTTCAGCTACCTCCTTGGTTTCCATTCTTGTTCTGCAGAATACCAACCCATAAATATCTGGATTAACATCTGCTATCCTCTTAAGGGCAGCATATCTATCACGTGCATGCACAAGGTAGTATAAGTGTTTTACATTTTCAGCACCAGCGTTTTGTTTACCAATGGTTATTCTTATAGGTTCTTTCATGTAGTTCTTGGCAATACGCGATACAGCGTCTGGCATAGTAGCAGAGAACAACAGCGTTCTTTTGTTGGAGGGTGTTTTTTCAAGAATCTTATCCAACTCTTCGCGAAAACCCATGTTAAGCATTTCATCAGCTTCGTCCAACACAAGGGTTTTAATATTGGCAATCTTTGCTACTTTCCGGTTAATAAGATCAAGCATTCTTCCTGGTGTAGCAGTAATAATATTGGCTCCTCTTTTTAGCGCCTTTATTTGTGTGTCTATGCTAGCTCCACCATAAACAGGTATTACCTTAAACCCTTCAATATATTTAGAATAATTTTTTAAGTCTTTGGAAATTTGTATGCATAATTCGCGTGTGGGGGCAAGCACCAAAGCTTGTACAGAATTGTCTTCAAAATCAATATTATTTATTAAAGGCAGCCCAAAAGCGGCAGTCTTGCCGGTTCCTGTTTG
This sequence comes from uncultured Bacteroidales bacterium, assembly GCA_964544705.1. GTDB lineage: Bacteria > Bacteroidota > Bacteroidia > Bacteroidales > CAZJDA01 > CAZJDA01. The sequence goes on along the minus strand of CAZJDA010000003.1, from coordinate 176,252 downwards.
TGCAAGGCCTATGATATCTTTATTGGTTTCAAAAATGGTTGGAATAATCTTTTCCTGGATCGGAGTTGGTTTTTCAAATCCCAGCTCTTCTATTCCTCGTATTATATTGGGAGATAACCCCAATGTGTTAAAATTCAACATGTAATAGTATTAGTAAATAATTTGCAAAAGTAAGCAAAATATATCACATTGAAGCTACTTTTTAAGGTAGTTCAACAAATATTTTGTATTGTTTATTTATATCATTGCTAATCATAACCAATAATAACATTATTAATGGAGCTTACTTCTATATTGAAATGTCGTTGCGGAATGGGTTGAACATTATTCCAGGGGTAAGTTCTTAAAAACTCTAAAATCTTGTTTTTGTTCACTGCATTTTCTTTGTCATATCTTAACAATTTAACCCCTGCAATTCGCCCAGAATAATGAATAAAAAGCTGTAATACAATGGTAAACTTTCGCCCCAACTCTTTTTCCATTTGGAGGGTCAATAGTTTTTGATATTTGTTTAAAGAAAGATTTCTACCTGCGCTATCAATAAAACGTAAGGTTGTTTCGCGCGGAGGCATGGTAATATTGCCACCTTTCCTGTTAAATTCTTTGTGCATGTCTTTCCATTTTTTTTCGGTGTTCTTTATAGAATCTTTCTTCACAGGTGTCATATGTTTCAATCCTGCTGTGTCAATGAAAACGATCTCGTTAACTTCAATAAAACCTTTATGATGCGTATTGTTTGAGATGCTTGTATCAAAAAAATCCTTAAAAATACGGTAATTGGTTCCAGGATCGGGTTTTTGTGCGCAAGAAATACCTTGTAGATAAAAGAGGCTTATCAATATTATGGCAAACAAGTTAGTGTTTTTCATATATTTAAAATTTTTGGTGATTTTTCTAATTGCAACAAACTTTATTTATGCAACTTTTGTATCACAATAATAATCCCAGTCATTTCCTGTTAAAGATAGAAATTTACCGGTATACTATAACAACTCGAGGTTAGTCATTGTTTCAGTAATTTCATAATCATATTGAGGATATTCATATATCGGCATACGGGACTCTGTTTCTCCCATAGAATAGCCCCAAAGGCTTTCGTATTCACCGGTATCTTCGCCCATTTCTTCCAATTGTTTAAAATATTCGGCAATTGGTTTGGATTCAATGATAACTATTTTACCCATTTTATCGATAATTGGGCTATGCCTCCTGGTGTGGTCGTGGTCAAATTCTAGTATTCTCCTGCCTTCGCGAGTAATGCCAATGGTTCTAAAAGTAAGGCTCTTGCCAACACCCGGTAGATTGAGTACGTTTCTATCGGTTGCAAGGAAAGGAAGTTCGGCTTTTTCCCTAAGTTCTTGCACGTTTTCTATCATTGCTTCAGCTTCCAGGGGAAAACGCCTGATATCGTCATAATATTTAGGTGGAATGAGTCCAAGTCTTTTTTCTTCGGTTTGCTCTTGAACAGCACGGGCATTGGTTGCAAAATTGTGGTAATTTTCCATATATCCTTTAACCGTGAAAGTATAATACGGCAATACCCCAATCTTATTGAGTTCTTGCCGTAGCTTGGCTGTATGGCCTCTCCTGGAGGCAGCAGCAGTAAATACTTGTTGGTTGGTCACTGTCCAGCCTGCTGAAACAAGTTTTCTGATACCATCAGCAGCTTCCGGGGTAATTTCCATGGCAGATTCAAAATGGGTTTGAATAACAAATTGTTTAAACCCGATCTTTGATGCTTTGGTTTTAAATTCTCTTAAAATATCAATAAGTTGTGAAGTTATCCTTTGTGGTAGATAAACAGGGAGTCTTGTTCCCAACCTAATCCTGAGCATTTCTGCATATTTATGGCCGTTTTCCCTGTTCTCATTGGCCTTTTTCTTTTCAACAGCCATGCTATATACATTATCCAGCAACCTTTCAAGGGTTTTGTCGGTGCTCATAAGCGCATCGCCGCCTGTTATTAAAATATCCCTAAGTTGTGAATCTTTTTCAAAGTAGTTCATTAGCCGCCTAAGTTTTTTAGACCAGGTTTCAGTAGGCTTAAGCTTTTCGAGGTCAAAATTAAGGTGCCCGCTTTGGAAATCATACATTCTTTGGCAAGAAGCGCAAAGTCCACCACAAGCTCGCCCCATAGAATCGGGGATCAATATAGCAACATCCGGGTACCTCCTATGGATATTATGCCCTTCAGGTAATAGCCATCCTGCAGCGTTGGGTTTACCAGGTTCAACAATATCTTCTCGCTCCCAGGCTACTATATGCCCAAACTCTTCAACCAATTGGTGGCTGTAAACAATATAATCCCTAATTGCCAGGTCAGCGCCTAAAGCAAAATCAGGCTCATTTACATTCAATAAAGATAAATAATATGGATTTACAAAAAACGGGATACCTTGTCCTTTTGCTTCATCTAATAGCTCCATCGTTTCAATACTAAGAGAATAGCCAAGCATTTCATTGAGCAATTCCGGCGACCTAATGGCAAATCGTAAATGAAATACTCTATCATCCCACCAATTAAGAGCCTGCTTCATTTTTTCTTCTTCAGAAATACTGTCTTCAAAATAATACTTAGCATCCTTGATCTCTCCGCTATTGATCTTCTGGATAATAATCCGTAAAATGCGTTTTTTGTTATCATCCCTCAATTGAATAATTTCTTCATCAAGCCCTGATGGATGCCTGTCCATCCAGGTTTTTACTAAACTTTTGGAAGGTTTTTCTCTTACTAAGTTTCCATTCATTTGCCGAAGAAGATAGAGCATATCAATAAAGAAAGCTTCGCTGGCTCCGCCTGCTTTCATTTTAACGGCAAACCACAAATGTTTTATGGGGTTGTTGATAATTTCTTTGCCTCTTTGGTTTAGGTCTTGAAATTTCCTGCTCGCGTTATCAATATAATCCAACAGCCTTATCATGGGCACATCTTCCCATCTTAAATCTTCAAATGCTTGCCTTCCAGTTTTTTTGTTTAAATAATAATTGTATGCAAGGGTTGATTTTTTTATGATGGGGAGCAAATGCTCTTTGATCCTATCCCTGGCTTGCTCTTCATTGTCTGCATTCTTTAAAATGGAATCTAACCAAGGATTTTCTTCTAATAATTGAAAAAGAATTTTTCTCGATTTAATGCTTAAACTTATTTTCTCCTTGTTGATTTTATTTTCCATAAAGTTTTTGTTCTATTTATACAATTTTTTTTTATACTATCCAAATTTTTTTTATACTATCCAAATTTTTTTACACTGCCTGTTAAATTAGTTAATCTAAAAAATATATCTCTGTTTTAAAAAAGCCAAAAATATAAAAAATCAAAGAAAGTATACCAGGATTTTTTTTTAACTGAAATAAGAAATTACTTTTGTTGAAAATGATAAAAAAGTATTGCATGAAATGCAGGCCAGGATGCGGTGCATGTTGTATAGCTACATCCATATCTTCGCCAATACCCGGCATGCCACATGGCAAACCCGCAGGTGTTAGGTGTATACATTTAACTGATGACTATATGTGTGGCATTTTTAATAGCCCTGAAAGGCCTGAGATATGTAATAATTTTAAAGCAGAGCCGCTTATTTGTGGTAATAACAGGGAAGAAGCGCTTAGGATTTTGAGGGACTTGGAAAATGGAACATTTTAAACTGTGCTACCATCTTCTTTTATCACTACCTGAACCAATAATGTAGCCAACATTGAGGCGGATGTAAAAATAGCTGTCATTGCCTTCGCTGTATTCTCGCGTAAAACCATCTAGGTAATCGGTAAAAGTCTTAACCCAAGCAGCATCTAATCCAATCCTGTATCTGCTTGGCAAGGTGGCATAGAACCCTACTCCAAATGGAATACCCACTTGTAAATTTTGATAATACTCTTCATCGCTAAAATTCCTTTCTTCTTGTTCAGGATCTTCCGTTAGTTGTGGGTTGTGATAGAAAAACGAAACTCCTGTATAACCATAGTAGTCAAAAGAAAGGTCGATTGATCGTTTGAAAAGCTGTGCAGGTTTAGGCCTGTATAATTCCCCGGTTATGCTAAACTCGTAGATATTATTGGTAAAGCTGTTCCCCCGGTCAACCGTATTGCCTGTCCCTAAACTATCAGCTCCTCTGATCCTATAATAATTAAAGCCTCCTTTTACTGCTATAAACCTATGAAATTTATAGCGTCCATAAATACCTCCACAAAGATTTGATTGGCTAACTTGCGTATCCCAAATAAATCCCCGTGCCTCTTCTGCATTTCCGGCTATATCGGTTAAAGAATTTGTACCACCTAAAGAAGCACCAATTTCTATAGATCTTGTAAGTTCTTTTAATTTAGACTGAACTGGATTAGAATATTTTTTCTTACCCCAATTTTTTGGCGTAGTTCTAGGAATTTTCGGTGACTTTTTTTTGGTGTTTGTAACTTGTGGAGATTTCTTTGAACCATTAAAAATTTGGGGGAATATTAAAAATGGTGTAGTTATCAATAATATAGATAGGATTAACTTTTTCATATTTAAAAATATGTTTTTTTTACTAATGAACCACTATTACCTTGTAATTCATTATGTTTATCATGAAACGTTTATTTTGGAAAAAAGTTGCAATTAATCTATAATAATAGCAACCGATATACCATTTCTATTACAAATATACAATAATTATTAATATAAAAATGTTTACAATAAGCTATAAAAATAATAATTTTTTTGTTTAAATTGGGATTTAATAAAAAAAATAAATTTTAAATGTAAAATCTTGTTCTAATATTATCTAAAGATTTATAAAATATTTATTACATTTGCACCCCTTTAATAAATTTAAATTAAAAAACGAATTATCATGGTAAAACAGTACGAAACCGTTTTCATTATGACTCCCGTTTTATCTGAAGGCCAGATGAAGGAAGCGGTTAAAAAATTTAAGGACTTTCTCGTAGAAAACAATGCCGAGATTGTTTATGATCACAATTGGGGATTAAAAAAATTGGCCTACCCCATACAAAAAAAGACCACTGGGTTTTATAACCTGTTGGAATTTAAAGCAGAAGGTTCAATATTAGAAAAATTGGAGCTTGAATTTCGCCGCGATGAACGAATCATGCGATACATAATCGTAGCATTAGATAAGCATGCCGTGGCATACAACGAAAAGAAGCGTAAAGAAAAGAAAAACAAAGTTGAAGAAAAAGTTGAAGAATCAAAAAAATCTTAAAAAATGGCACAAAATCCAAATTCAGATATAAGGTATTTAACACCCATAAACATTGATACCAAAAAGAAAAAATATTGCCGTTTTAAAAAGAACGGTATTAAGTATATTGATTATAAAGATGCGGATTTTTTGATGAAATTCGTAAATGAACAAGGTAAAATTTTACCTCGGAGACTTACCGGAACTTCTCTTAAATACCAAAAGAAGTTGTCTAAAGCAATAAAAAGAGCAAGGCATTTAGCATTGATGCCATATGTAGGTGATTTATTAAAATAGAATTGAAAAAACATCAACAATGGAAGTAATACTTAAACAAGACGTATATAATATTGGCCATAAAGATGAGGTCGTAAACGTGAAAAGTGGCTATGCACGCAATTATCTTATTCCGAAAGGATTTGCAATGGTTGCCAGCAAATCCAACAAGAAAATGTTGGAAGAAACCCAAAAACAAAGATCTTTTAAGGAAGAGAAGGCCAAAAAAGAAGCCGAAACTATAGCGGAATCAATTAAAAAACTGGATACTATCAAAATTGGCGCAAAAGCCGGTACTTCTGGTAAAATTTTTGGTTCAGTTAATGCATTCCAAATCGCAGAAGCGCTTAAAAATCAGAAAGGCATAGAGGTTGACAGGAAAAAGATTATGGTGAACGGCGAAAATATCAAAGAGTTGGGTGAATACACGGCTCAAATCAACCTGCACAAAGATGTTAGTGTTGATTTAAAATTTGAAGTTATTGGTGAATAAATTCAAACGTTTTTAATATCTTTAGCCTGTTTGACAAAATCAAACAGGCTTTTTTACATAAATTATGCCAGGAAAGAATACCATAAAAAAAGTACGGTCTTTACACCAAAAAAAGTATCGTCAAAAACTTAGCATGTTTATCGCAGAAGGCGAAAAAACTGTATTAGAGTTATTACAATCCGGTAGATTTGGCTTAGAAAACCTGTTCATATTGGAAAACTGCCAAGAAAATAGCAAGATAGAAAAAATTAAACAACATCAACACGAGCCAGCTTTATTAAAAGAAATAAGCCAAATGAGCGCATTTAAAACACCGGCAAATGTTTTGGCCGTTTTCAAAATGCATGAAGAACAATTGGATAATGAAAAGCTTGATGATATTTTTATCGTCCTGGAAGATATAAATGACCCAGGAAACCATGGCACTATCATCAGGATTGCTGACTGGTTTGGTGTTAAGAACGTGATATGTTCTAAGAACACGGTAGATTTATACAATCCTAAAACAATACAAGCAACAATGGGCTCTATTGCAAGGGTTAACGTGTTTTATAAAGAACTTACAACATTTTTTAAGGAACTTAATAAAGATATACCGGTTTACGGCACTTTTACAAACGGGGATAATATTTACCATACCGAACTTAACAATAAAGGCGCAATACTAATAGGCAATGAATCTAAAGGAATCAGTGAAGAGCTAACATCTTTCGTTAGCAAGAAATTATCCATCCCCAGTTACCCAGAAGGAGATAATAGCGGTGCTGAATCATTGAATGCTTCTATTGCTACGGCTATTGTTTGTGCCGAATTTAGGAGAAGGTGTACGTAATTTCTAATCATGATCACAAATTATACAATTCACTACGATGAAAACAACACTCACAATCATTATTTCAGCAATCTTCCTGAATACTTGCACCACCAAAGATAAAAAAATCCAAGTAAAATATTCAGGCAACGTTTTTGGAACCTTCTATTCGATTATCTATTATGACAGGGATACAAGCGTTTATCAACGACAAATAGACTCCGTTCTCCAGGAATTAGATTATTCTTTATCCATATACAATCCTAAATCTATTGTATCTAAAATCAATCAAGGAGATACAGGAACATTTACAATGGATAGCTTTTTTAAGGATGTAATGACAAAGGCATTGGAGATTTCATCTCAAACTGATAAAGCTTTTGATGTAACTGTTGGCCATTTAGTAAATGCTTGGGGTTTTGGTTTTGAAAATAAAGCTGAAATCGATAGCACTTTGATAGATAGCTTATTAAGAAGTGTCGGGATTCAAAATGTAGTTCTCAACAATAACCAACTCATTAAATTGAATAAACATACTATTCTTGATTTTAATGCAATAGCGAAAGGATACGGGGTAGATGTGGTTGGAGAATTTCTTAAAGATCATGGTATAGATGATTATTTGGTAGAAATTGGTGGTGAAGTTGTTGCTAGGGGCAAAAAGCCAGGTAACAAGGCTTGGAAAATCGGTATAGAAGAACCTGCACAAGAATCTACAGATACCAGGAAGCTTAATTCAGTTATCGAATTGCATAATATGGCAGTGGCTACTTCTGGGAATTACAGGAACTATTATATAGAAAACGGGCAGAGATATGCACATACTTTAGACCCTAGAACAGGATATCCTGCAAAGAACAAGCTGCTTAGCGCTACGGTCTTTGCAAGCACTTGCCTGGAAGCCGATGCATACGCTACTGCTTTTATGGTGATGGGATTTGATAAAACAAAAAAGTTTTTGAAAGAAAACCCACAACTTGAAGGTTTTTTAATTTATTCTGGGCAAGGAAACACTTATGAAACCTATTCTTCTCCAAAAATTGAAAATAGTATTCAGAAAGTCAAGTAACATCACTCTATGCCAAATTGTTGAAAGTAAGGAATATACCGCTTATCCGATTTTTGAATATGGGTTACTAACCAATCCTTTAAAAAACGGAATGTTTCTATGGTAATAGATTTATGTTCTTCTTTATGTTTTGTAAGCAATTCTTTGATCTTACTCTTAAATACATTATGCTCACCTTTATGCTTTTCATATTCAGGGTATCCATACTTGACCATTTTCTTTTCCTCAGCATCAAAATGGTAGATGGTGTATTTTTTCAAATCTCCAAGCACCTCTCCCATAACTTCTTTGCTTGTCCCTTGAAGCATAGAATCATGAAGCTTATTGATAATTTCGATCATTTTTTTATGGTGCTCGTCAAATTCTTTAATCTCAACAGAATATAATGGCTGATTCCATACAAATAAACTCATATTAGTAAATTTCCAATCGGTTAAAAAAATCAGAGTATTTCTTATCCATCCCTTGTATATGATTGATCAGCCAATTTTTTAAAAACCGGTATGTTTTTATGGCCACATCTCTTTTATCACTGTTGAAATCATTTTCAATTTCTTTCACTTTCTTGAAAAATGCCTGGTGCTCACTTTTATGCTCATTATAATAAGGGTATGAGTGTTTTTCCATAAGGTCTTCTTCCGCAGAAAAGTGGTAATCGGCATAATCCTTTAATTCCTTAACAATACTGATTATCGTTTCTTTCCCTTTACCTTCCATCATTTTCTCGTGAAGTTGGTTGATCATTTCTATTAACTTGTTGTGGTGTTTATCGAATTCTTCTACGTTAACACTATAGCTGGAATTCCAAGTAAAAATGCTCATGGCTAATGGATTTTATAGGTTAGAGTTATGCAAAATTAAGTTACATTAATTAAAGAAACAATAGGTAGTTTTACGTGTACCTTTGATAATTTATTTAAAGTTAGAAAAATTCCTATATAAAAGTACGTATTTTTACTTATACGTTAATAATTATTTGATAAATAAACTCCTCATAAGCTGTTTAATAACGCTGAATTTTTTATTTTTGAAAAAGCGAATAAAAACACATCCTTTTTATGAAAAAATTGTACCTGGTCAGACACGCCAAATCTTCCTGGGAATTTCCTGGGTTAAGCGATATAGAAAGGCCTTTAATTGAAAAAGGAATTAAAAGGACCAAGCGTATTGCCAAGTATTTTAAAGAGAATAATGTAACTACAGACCTTATTATTTCCAGCCCTGCAGCCCGTGCCATGGAAACAGCAAAGTTTATCGCTAATACATTGGGTTATCCTGAAAAAAATATCCAAGTTGAAAGAGCAATATATTTTGGGGAGTCGGATCGTTTTTTTGATATAATATATGCGCTGCCCGAACAAAAAAAAGAAATAATGATTTTTGGCCATAACCCTGTTATTACACAATTTGCAAATTATTTCCTTGAAAAAAAGCTCGATTATTTACCCACCAGTGGTGTTGTTTGCATAAATTTTAAAACAGGTGATTGGGTTAGCATTCCAAAATGTGAGTGGGAGATTGATTTTGTTATTTACCCAAAAATGCTAAAAAAGAAAAAGTAAACATGCCAAAAAGATATACGCAATTTATTAATAGGGAAATAAGCTGGCTTCATTTTAACGAAAGGGTCTTACAAGAAGCTGCTGATGAATCCACGCCACTCATTGAAAGAATAAAATTCTTAGGCATTTTTTCCAATAACCTTGATGAATTCTTTAGAGTGAGAGTGGCAACCCTCAACAGGATGGCAGATTTCAAAGACAATCAAATTTATTATGGGAATTTTAATCCAACTAACATATTAAAAGAAATTTATAGAATTGACAGGCAATTACACAATAAATTCGAAAAAATCTACCAAGGACTCATCAAAAAACTTAGAGAAGAAGAAAACATTTGTCTTATTAATGAAAAACAGCTAACGCCGGAGCAAGGTGGGTATGTAAAACGTTTTTTCCACGAAAAAGTGCGTCCCGAACTTTTCCCCCTGATGCTACTCCAATTGCATTACCGTACCATGCTAAAGGATAAATCCATTTACTTGGCAGTGCATATGTTTAAAAGCAAAGGCAAAAAGAAAGACGATAATTATGCATTGATAAAAGTCCCTATCCCTGTAGTTTCACGCTTTGTGATACTCCCTGAAGAAAACGGCAAAAAACAAATTATTATTCTCGATGATGTAATTCGGTATTGTTTGGAAGATATTTTCTACATGTTCGATTATGACGAGTTTGAAGCTTTTACGGTAAAATTTACAAGAGATGCAGAATTGGATATTGATAATGATGTTCAAAAAAGCTTCATGGAAGTGATGGCAGAAAGCTTAGAACAACGAAAAGAAGGGCAGCCGGTTAGGTTTATTTATGATGAAAATATGCCTGAAACATTACTGAACATTTTAACGGAAAAGCTACAAATAACCGAGAAAGATAAAATGTCGAGCAGTGGCAGGTATCACAACTTTAAGGATTTTATGAAGTTTCCTAATATTGGAGGAAAGCACTTAGAACATCCTAAGCTTCGGCCTTTGCTTCATAAAGACCTATACCAAGCAAAGAGCATCTTTAATGTGATAAGGAAAAAAGACGTAATGCTACATTTTCCTTACCAGTCATTCCAGTACGTTATTGATTGGCTTAGGGAAGCCTCTATAGATCCCAAGGTAAAATCCATTAAGATTACCATTTACAGGCTTGCCAAAAATTCAAGCATTATTAACTCACTAATTAATGCTGCCAGAAACGGGAAAGTTGTTACTGCTTTCATGGAGCTGCAAGCACGATTCGATGAAAAAGCCAATATTTATTGGTCGGAAAAGCTCCAGAAAGAAGGCGTTAGGATAATACATGGTATCCCAGGATTGAAAGTTCACAGCAAATTGATCTTAATAAAAAGAAAAGTCTCAAAAAGAAAATACGAGTACTTCTCTTATATCGGTACTGGGAATTTTAACGAAGAAACGGCACGCATATATGCTGATAATGCATTAATCACCTCAAACCCAAAGATATCCCAAGAAGTAGACAAGGTTTTCGGGCTGTTCGAAAATCACTATAAACCTGTTAGATTCCAGCAACTTATCGTTTCACCTGTATCCCAAAGGAAATTTTTTATCCGGATGATCAACAGGGAAATAAATTTTGCCAAAGAAGGGAAAAAAGCACAGATTATTATCAAGCTCAATAATATTGTTGATGAAATTATTGCCCGAAAAATATACCAGGCAGGAGAGGCAGGTGTAGATGTTAAACTTATTGTCAGGGGAATATGTATACTTAAACCCGGTTTAAAAGGCGTTAGTGAAAATATTGAAGGAATTAGTATCGTGGATAAATTCTTAGAACATTCACGTATTATTTATTTTTATAATGATGGGGATGAAAAATTCTTTATTTCTTCTGCCGATTGGATGGTAAGGAATTTTGACCACCGTATAGAAGTGGGTTGCCCTATACATGACAAACAAATACAACAAGAACTGAAAAAAATGTTAGATATACAGCTTAAAGACAACACAAAAGCACGGCTTTTAGGAAACAACGTGGAAAATAAATACAAAAAAACACGCTCCAAGAAAAAAATACGCTCACAGGTTGAATTTTATAATTACTTAAAAGAGCAGTTTGAAAATAGTATAAAGGAATAAAATATGTTGTTTGCCGCTATTGATATTGGCTCTAATGCCGCCAGGTTATTATTCTCCAATGTTTATCTTAGAAATGGTAAGAAATTCGTAAAAAAGGCATCCTTTGTTAGAGTACCGCTTAGATTGGGGATGGAAGTATTTGAAACAGGGAGGCTTACTGAAAAAAAAACGGATAAGCTCATAGATACTTTAAAAGCCTTTAAATATTTAATGAATGTTCACGAGCCCCTCAGCTACAAGGCATGTGCTACCGCCGCCATGAGAGAAGCAGCGAATAATGATGAAATACTGCAAAGAATTGAGAAAGAAGCAGGTATTCAAGTTGATATTATTGACGGGCTTACCGAAGCAAAGATCATTGGAGCTACTAATAACATCACCTTGAAAGATAAATACAACCTTGCCATGTATGTAGATGTTGGTGGAGGTAGTACTGAAATAACCCTCATCAAGAAAAATGGTTCTAAAAGTGATGTGGTTGACTCCAAGTCGTTTAAGATCGGGACGATTAAATTGCTGAATAGCAAAGTTGATGATGACGAATGGAGCGCCATGAAAGAATGGATAAAGAGTTTTCGTAAGCAATATGGAAAAATTTATTGCATTGGTTCAGGGGGAAATATTAACAAGATCGTGAAAATATATGGCAAAAGAAGTGAAAAACTGGTAAGTTATGACAACTTAAAATACGCATATGAACATTTAAATCGTTATACAGTTGAAGAAAGAATATATGAACTTGGGTTAAGGGCAGACCGTGCCGATGTGATTGCGCCGGCAGCGCAAATTTACCTTTCGGTATTGAAATGGGCCAAAATTCGTGGTATCTTTGTACCTAAAATAGGCCTCGCCGATGGTTTAATTCACCTTTTGTATGAAGAGCATGCTACATCTGTAATGCCTTAATTTTTATAGAAGACAAGTGATTAAAGAGGATTTGTAATGATTTCAACAGAGAACACAGAAGAAAGAAATGCCATACTCAATTGTTATCGCGAACTTTTAAGGGTTTGCCGGCCTAATACTTCAAGAGAAGACAAAAAGCTTATCAGGAAAGCTTTCAACCTTGCCCTTGAAGCACACAAAGGTATGCGGAGAAAAAGCGGCGAACCTTATATATACCACCCCATTTCCGTTGCTAGAATTGCAGTGGAGGAGATAGGATTGGGCACTATTTCTATTGTATGTTCGCTATTGCATGATGTTGTAGAAGATACTGACTTTACACTAGAAGATATCAAGCGGCTTTTTGGCGACAAAGTTGCTGTGATCATTGACGGGCTTACCAAAATATCAGGAACGTTTGAAAGCACCTCTTCACTACAGGCAGAGAATTTTAGGAAAATGTTACTTTCTCTTTCCGAAGATGTGAGGGTGATTCTCATTAAATTGGCTGACAGGCTGCATAATATGCGCACACTGGATTCTATGCCTTCTCAAAAACAATTGAAAATTTCTTCGGAAACACTATATCTTTATGCCCCGCTAGCTCATCGAATGGGCCTTTATGCTATTAAAACCGAGATGGAAGACCTCTCGCTTAAATACACAGAGCCTGAGGTTTTTAATAGCATCGTTAGAAAGCTTAAAGAAACACAAGCAGAACGTGAAAAATTTATCAATGAATTTGTTGCTCCTATTGATAAAGTGTTAAAAAATCAAGGCATTAATTATGAAATATTAGGAAGAACAAAATCCATCTTCTCCATTTGGCAAAAAATGCAAAAAAAAGAAATCCCCTTTGAACAAGTGTATGACCTTTTTGCAATACGAATTATAATTGATACTGACCTTGAAAAAGAAAAAGCAGATTGCTGGCGTGTATACTCAGTAGTTACGGACTTTTACCGCCCCAACCCCGATAGATTGCGCGATTGGATTTCCACACCTAAAGCTAATGGATACGAATCTCTACACACAACTGTGATGAGCAGCAAAGGGCAATGGGTAGAAGTACAAATTCGCACAAGGCGTATGGATGAAATTGCTGAAAAAGGATATGCTGCACACTGGAAATACAAAGAATCAACCAGCACGGCAAGCGGTTTGGATGAATGGCTTGCCAAGATTAGAGACCTCTTGAAAAACCCGGAAGGCGATGCTTTGGCATTTATCGATGATTTCAAGCTCAACCTTTTCTCCGATGAAATTTTTGTTTTTACTCCTAAAGGTGAACTTAAATCTTTACCAGCAGAATCTACAGCATTAGATTTCGCCTATAGTATTCATACCCAAATCGGGAATAAATGTATTGGCGCCAAAGTTAACCACCGTTTAGTACCACTTAGCTATGTTCTTAAAAGCGGCGACCAAATCGAGATCATCACATCAAATAAGCAAAAACCCAAGGAAGATTGGCTGGGATTTGTTATAACAGCCAGGGCCAAAAGCAAGATAAAAAATGCGCTTAAAGAAGAAAAAAAGGAAGTAGCCGAGATAGGCAAAGAAATCTTGCAAAGAAAGTTGAAGCAAATGAAAATGGAATTTAACCGCCGCAACATAGAAAATTTGCAAGAATATCTTGGTTACCCCAACTCCTTAGATGTTTTTTATGATTTTGGAAAAGAGAAACTGGGGATTAAAGATGTTAGAAAATTTGTCCAAGAAACCGAAAGAGGAAGATGGCTTAAATATCTAAGGCAAAAGTTTGTAAGAACAAAACAAGAAAAGAAAGAAACCGCCACTCCTAATGTCCCGGAACTTATTAAGAATAAACCGGATACATTGATCATTGGCGATGATGTTGACAACCTTAATTATAAACTTGCAAGCTGTTGCAACCCAATTCCAGGCGATGACATCTTTGGTTTTATTACCATTAATGACGGCATCAAGATACATAAGTCCAATTGCCCAAATGCTGTCCAATTGCGGTCAAAATATGCTTACCGCGTTATTAGCGCCAAATGGAAAGAAGATTCCCCGATTATGTTCCTTGGAGGGATCCATATAAAAGGAATCGATAAAGTTGGGATAGTAAACCGCATTACACAAATCATCTCAACCGAAGAAAACTTGAATATGCATTCTATTAATATACAGACCAATAAAGAAACTTTTTTTGGAGACATCATGGTTTATGTAAATGATACGAAAAAGTTGCATAGCTTAATCAATAATATCCGGAAGATTGATGGAGTAAGCAGGGCTTATAGAATCAGTCTTAAATAGTACTTGCCCGAAAAGTCCAATTTCTTCGTTACGCTCTTTCTGAAAACAGTCATCCCGAACAATTCTGTCGGGACTCCTTAATTTTCAGAAAGAGCAAGCCTCGAACTTGAACTTCTCGATTCAAGCACTTGAAAAAAAAAGGTAGTTTTCTTGCGGGTACTAAATAAGTTCCTGTAAATCATTTTTAAATCTATTTCAATTGATTTTGTTGTGTATCAATAAGCCCTTTCATTCTTTCCCTCAATAAAGTTGATAAAAGCTTGGTTTACAACTTTATTCCCACCGGGCGTTGGGTAATTGCCAGAAAAATACCAATCGCCTTTATGATTTGGGCATGCATTATGCAAATCTTCAATCGTTTGGTAAATGATCTCTACTTTTGCATTGATATCCTTTGAAGTAAGCAGCTCTGCAATTTTATCCGAAATTTGTTGAGCGCTAAAAGGTTTGTAAATAGCTTTTACGTGATTTTCAATTTCTTCTTTCGGTAGGTATTGCTGGTCTTTAGATTTATTATACACTTCATTAATAACATGTCCCATGTTTTTTTGCTTAAGCAATTCAATAGCGGCCCTAAAAGCAACAAAATCGCCAAGTTTGGCCATGTCAATACCATAACAATCAGGGTACCTAATCTGTGGAGCTGATGAAACAATAATAATTTTCTTAGGCTCTAACCTGTCAAGAATCCGGATAATGCTTTGCTTTAGAGTTGTACCCCTTACTATTGAATCGTCAATAACAACTAAGGTATCTGAATGTTCTTTTACTATACCATAGGTGGTGTCATAAACGTGTGCCACAAGGTCGTTGCGGCCACTATCTTGTGTAATAAACGTACGTAATTTGGCGTCTTTCACCGCAATCTTTTCTACTCGTGGCCTAAGAGAAAGTATCTTTTCTATTTCTTCATGCTTGGGCTTTCCTTCAAGATGGATTAGTTTATCTTTTTTAATTTCGTTGGTGATTCTTTCCATCTCTTGCACCATACCAAGAAACGCTGCTTCTGCCGTATTAGGTATATAAGAAAATACAGTGTTTTCAAAATCATGGTTGATAGCTTTCAAAATAGCAGGGCAAAGATTCCTTCCCAATTTTTTTCTTTCTTTGTAAATATCGGCATCTGTTCCCCTGGAAAAATAGATCCGTTCAAAAGAGCATGGTTGCTTTTTGGTATTGTTTTTCACCAATTCTTCAGAAACAGCGCCGTTTTTCCTGATAATAAGCGCATGCCCGGGTTTAATTTCTTGCACTTTTTCTAAATGAACATTCAAGGCTGTTTGTATAGCAGGCCTTTCTGATGCTACTACAACAATTTCATCATCTTTGTAATAGAAAGCCGGCCTAATACCTGCAGCATCACGCATAACAAAAGCATCTCCATGGCCAATCATCCCTGCAATGGTGTATCCACCGTCCCATTGGGTGCAAGATTTTTCAAGAATATTCTTGATATTCATATTTTCCATGATCAATGGTGTGATAGCCCTTTTTGAATACCCTTTGTCCCTAAATTTACGATATAGTTTTTCGTTTTCATCGTCAAGATAATGCCCTATTTTTTCAATTACAGTAACGGTATCCGAAGTATCTTTAGGATGCTGCCCAATGTTCACTAAAGTATCAAAAAGCTCATCAACATTAGTAAGGTTGAAATTACCGGCAAGTACAACATTTCTTGTCATCCAATTGTTTTCTCTTAAAAGGGGGTGGCATGTTTCAATATCATTTTTGCCAAAAGTGCCATAACGGAGATGCCCTAAGTAAATTTCACCCATAAAATCCAGGTTGCTTTTTGCCCAGATGGTGTCGGTGATAAGTTGTGGCTCTTTAGTGGTTTTGCTTTCCAGGTTTTTATGGATGGAAGTAAAAATATCTTTGATAGGAGATTGGGAGTTGGAGCGTAATCTATTAATATATTTTGTCCCGGGTTTCATATCAAATTTCACAGTTGCAACACCTGCGCCGTCCTGGCCTCGGTTATGTTGCTTTTCCATAAGGAGGTAAAGCTTGTCTAAACCATAGAATAACGACCCGTAATTGGCAGAGTAGTACTCGAGGGGTTTTAAAAGCCTTATTAAGGCTATACCACATTCATGTTTAATTAATTCGCTCATTTACAATGATATTTTAAAATTGCAAAGGTAGAAGAATTAAACATTTTTTGGAAGAAAAAATATAGGTAGCTTCATCGTTTTTTCTCCATTAGCTTGTAATAATTATAAATATAGCATGTTTCTGTTTTGGGCTCTACTTGATATATTGTAGGCCACCAATTTTCTTAATATGAAATTTGCAATAACCATATTGCTCAATAGATACTACTCAAAGCCCTTCTCATCAAAAACAATAGCTTTATAAGTGAATACTTCGGCATCTTTCCAGCCGTCCCATCCTAAGCCGGCTTTGTATTGTGAACAATAACCTAAAAATTGTTCTTTATCCCAATTATTATCAGTTGCAACCTGTGGGAGCAACGTGCCGCTTCTTCCGTTGGACTTGATATAAATTCCATGCTTGCCAATCTCTATTTCATCAATAGAATCAATCTTTTTTAAAGGCGTTAGCACCGAAATTTCAATATCAATATCATCCAGTTCATTGGGTTTTACTTTATCAAAACGGTGGTCTTGCGTTGAAGCGGCAATTGCCATTTGCCTTACCACCTCGTATAAAGGCTCGTCGGGCATAAACCGGCCAATACATCCGCGCAATTGTCCACTTTTATGCAGGGTTACAAATGCGCCACATTTTTCGTTAAGGGTTTCCGAATAATCTTTTCCTTTGAGTTTTACTCTATTGTTATTGTTTATCAATTCTTCAATCGTTTTTCTTGCAATATGCAAGAGGTCTTTTTTGTCTTGCTTGTTTAATTCAAATCCCATATTATTCGAGGTTTTAGAGTTGTTTTTAAAAAATGCTATTGCCCAATAACCAACTACCCTGCTTTTGTCTTTGCTATATTCACCAGAATGCATATACTGGACTTTTTTGGCTTCTATGCCTGGTGTATCGGAGCTCATATGTAGCAAGGTGAGAACGGATGTCCATCCACATAAAGAAGTAGCCAGGTTTTTTATGCTGCGCATCTCGTTATACTTGAGCCGTTTCATTAGCTCACCCGGGTTATTGGAAACAATGGCTTCTGCCGTGCGTTCATCATTGTTCTCGGCATCAGAAGCCTTGGGGTAGTGCGAAAAATCCGAACTTATAATAAATAAATTCTTTTCATTAAAAAACGGTTTTAGCAATTTGGCAATTTGTTTTACCTTGCTTTCTGATTGTGTGCCTATTACAATAGGAACAATGGTAAAATCTTTTTCCATTTTGTACTGTAAAAACGGCAATTGCACTTCTAAGCTATGTTCTGCGGTGTGCGCATGTTCATAATATGTAAAGCATGTATGTTCATCAATAAGCTTATTGGCAAGTTCGAGGTTTACTTTTACTTTTCCAAGCGGGGTTTCGTAATGCCCTTTGTTGTATATAGAAGCTCCGTTAAAAGCAACTTTATGGCTTGATGCAAGAATAAAAATATTTTCATATTCCTTTTTGCTGTCAATTTGGTTAAAAGCCGATGCCGCAACAGTGCCAGAAAATACATACCCGGCATGTGGGGAAATAATGGACATCACATTTTCCATGGTTTTCGACTCTGCTTGGTTAAAATATTTCTTTAAAGATGATTTTAATGCTTGCTTTTCTGCAGGGTAGAACTGTCCCGCTACCACAGGAAGGCGGTTTTTTAATGTCTTCTTTTCTTCTTTATCTTTTTCTTGCCCAGCACAACCATAAGGAATAAAGAAAAGAAATAAAAACAAAATAGAATACATTACGTGCTTTGTCATTTTTTTATTAATTTCGAATTACTACAAAGTTAATACATGAATCTTAAAATAAAAAATAGTTTATACTTTTCTGTTTTTGCTCTTGGGGTTACTTCTTTTGTAGCACAAGTTATCATACTTCGTGAGTTTCTTTCTGTATTCCAGGGCAACGAGTTGGTGATAGGGATTGTGCTGGCCATGTGGATGTTGCTTACCGGCACAGGTGCATTCCTTGGCAGATATTCATCGCGCTGGAGAGGTAATATTAAGCTTTTGGTAATCTTACAAACCATTCTTGCTTTTTTACCCTGGCTTAGTATTTTTTTCTTACGTATCTTGAAAAACACCATTTTTTCTGTTGGCGCTTCGCCTGGTATCAATGAGGTTTTGGCTAGTTCCGTGGTATTACTGCTTCCATACTGCACCATTGCGGGTTTTATGTTTACGGTATATTGTAAGTCTATCGCCAAAAAGCTAACGTCTGTTGAAATTGGTAGTGTGTATTTTTATGAAACTTTAGGAAGTGTTATTGGAGGGGTGGCTTTTAATTTTATCATGGTATACTTTCTATCTCCTTTCCAGAATTTATATATCATTTTGTTGCTTAACCTTTTTAGCGCTCTATTTCTTAGTATTTCCCTAAAAAAAGTATTTTTGCAAGCCCCAATAGCTCTACTGGTCATAGGTTTACCGCTTTTTTATCATTTTATTGATATTGAAGCTTATACTATAAGTTTTGAATATCCCGGCCAAGAAATCATTAAACAAGAGGAAACTCCATACGGCAATATTATTATTACCAAAACAGGCGAGCAATATAATTTTTACGAAAACGGTGTCATTCTTTTTAACACCAATGATGTTATTGCCAAAGAAGAAGATGTTCATTACGCTATGATGCAGCACAATGATCCCAGTATGGTATTGTTGATCTCAGGAGGTGTAAACGGCGTAATCGAAGAAATACTAAAATATGATGTTGAGCAGGTTGATTATTTAGAGATCAACCCGCGGCTTGTTGAATTGGTAAAAAAATATACGGACAATATCCCCAAGAATAAAAAGCTGAATATCATTTACAAAGATGCCCGCATTTACCTTAAAACTACGGGAAAAGCCTACGATATAGCCTTGGTAAATGTACCCGAGCCTACCACTGCCCAACTTAACCGTTATTATACCACCGGTTTTTTTCAATCTTTAAAGAAAAAATTGGAACCTGGCGCAGTTGTATCTATAAGCCTTCCGTCAACAGGTAATTATGTTGACAAAGAGGCTGCACGGTTACATGCGGTATTGTATTATACCATGAAAAAATATTTTAAAAATGTGACCATCATACCTGCAGAAAAGAATTATTTCCTGGCTTCAGATTCAACACTTTCACGCCAAGTAGCAAAGCTCACGGCAAAAAGAGATGTAAACACACAATACGTGAATCCTTATTATATTGATGATTTTTCTATTGAACGAAGAAGTGAGGAAATCCTTCAACAAGTGAAGAAAATTGACTTCCAAGTCAACAGAGATTTTAAACCTGTTGCCTATTTCTACAGGCTTAGGCACTGGATAAACCAATACAATGAGAATTATATTTATTTTTTAATAGGATTGGGGGTTGTTATACTGTTTATTGTATTAAGGCTGAATGCAGTAAACCTTGGCCTTTTTACAGGTGGCTTTGCGGGTTCTTCATTGGAAATTATTCTAATACTTTCTTTCCAGGTGATCTATGGCTTTGTGTATAATATCATTGGTATTATTATCATGGCTTTTATGGTTGGGCTTGCTTTGGGCATCAAATATTACTATGTATTATTTCCGAAAGGAAGATTTAGGGATTTTGTCACTCTTCAAGTGATTTTATGTTGTTATAGCATTGTTTTGCCGTTGGTATTATGGTTGTTGAATAATTACCACCTGCCCAATTGGCTCGTTTACGTTATATTTATCGGTATTATGCTTGATATTTCTTTTATGGTTGGAATGGAATTTGCACTTGCATCACGGCAAAAAACATCCAATATGTTAAGTCATGCATCAGGAATTTATAGCTCCGATCTTTTGGGGTCAGCTATTGGAGCTTTATTTATTTCTGCGTTCATAATTCCATTATTTGGAATTTTAAACACTTGCATATTAATAGGTTTGTTAAATTTGCTGAGTGCAAGTATTGGATTTTTGAAAAGGAAACATTATGCATAAAGATAAACACATCAGCAAAAGAGATTTTATTAAATACAGCCTTATGGGGCTTGGAGGCGCTTCGGTGCTGTTGCATTCCAAAATCAATATAGCATCAAGGTTGCTCACCCCGGAAGTGCAGCAAGACCCTCTTAAGCTTATGGAAAAAGCCAAAGAGGCAATGTATTACGAAAAAATGGATGAAACAAGGATGTTATGCCAACTTTGCCCGCATGAATGTATTATTTTTCCAAAGAAACGCGGCGATTGCCATAACAGGATCAATTACAACGGCAAACTATATACCATAGCTTATGCCAATCCTTGCGCAGTACATGTTGACCCTATCGAAAAGAAGCCGCTTTTTCATTTTCTTCCCACTTCCAAGGCATTTTCGATTGCTACTGCAGGATGCAACCTTTCTTGCATGAACTGCCAAAATTGGAATATCTCACAAGTGGGGCCAGAAGAGACCAGGAATTATGACCTGCCGCCAGGAAAAGTTGTGGATAATTGCATCAACTACAATTGTGATTCTATCGCATATACATATTCCGAACCCATCGCTTTTTATGAATATACCTATGACACTTCCATAATCGCCAGGCAAAAAGGCATCAAGAATATTTTTATTTCTGCCGGGTATATTCATGAAAAGCCGCTTCGCAAAATATCCAAGTATTTAGATGCCGCTAATATTGACCTGAAGAGCTTTGATGAAGATACCTATAAAAAATTGAATGCCGGGTCATTACAGCCTGTGCTCAACACATTAAAAACATTGAAAGAAGAAGGGGTATGGATAGAAATTACCAATTTGATTGTTCCAAGCTGGACTGATGACATGGACATGATAAAAAAGATGTGCGAATGGTTAGCAGAAAACGGGTTAGACGAAGCGCCACTTCATTTTAGCCGCTTTACACCACGATATAAGTTAAAACATTTACCCGTTACACCTGTTTCTAAAATGAACAAGGCAAGAAAAATTGCACAGCAAGCGGGATTGAAATATGTTTATGTTGGAAACGTACCCGGGCATGAAGGAGAAAGCACTTTTTGCCCCGAGTGTGAAAAAGTATTGTTGAAAAGAAGGGGATTTTATATCCTAGAAAACAACCTGGACAATAACTTTTGCAAGTATTGTGGCGCTATAATAGCCGGTGTATGGCAAAAATAGTCCATACATAAATTTTTATTATTTTTGCAGACAAATGAAAAACAATAAATTAGGATAGAATTTAATGATAACCTAAAAATGATTACATGAGTAAAAAGAAAAAGACGGATAATACAAAAAATAAAACCCTATTAGCCGTTAAAAGGCTTTTTGAAGAAAACACCAAGAAGACGTATAATTATAAACAAGTAGCCAAAAAACTGCAATTAGAGGATACAGGTGGCAAAAGGAAGGTATTACAAGCCCTTGAGCAATTAGAACAGCAAGATTTTCTTATCAAGGAACGCGAGGGAAGGTATAAATTAAGCCCTCAACTTAGGAAAGTTTTAAAAGAACGTACTGCAGAAGTTACCGGCATTTGTGATATGAAGCAAACTGGCAAAGCCTATGTAATCACAGACTCTATAGAAGACATTCTTATCATGCCTAACAATACGCATACAGCGCTTAATAATGATGAAGTAAAAGTAAGGCTTTTCCCAAAAAGAAAAGGCCGAAAACTGGAAGGGAAGATCGTGGAAGTTCTTAAACGGGCTAAAAACACTTTTGTTGGAACGCTCGAGGTTAGTGAGAATTTTGCTTTTCTTATTCCAGACAATGTTTCTGTACCCGTTGACATCTTTATCCCTAAGAGTAAAATAAAAGGAGGAAAGAACGGACAAAAAGCAATAGCCAAGATCACCGAATGGCCCTCCAAAGCAAAAAATCCTTTTGGTGAAGTTATTAATGTTCTTGGTACTCCCGGCGTTAACCAGGTAGAAATGGACTCTATACTTGCTGAATACGGGCTACCTCTTGGTTTCCCGGATGAAGTTGTTAAAGAAGCTGAAAAAATCCCTTCTACCATCACAAAAAATGAGATCAAAGGGAGGAAAGATTTTAGGAATGTACCTACTTTTACCATTGACCCTTTTGATGCCAAAGATTTTGATGATGCACTATCATACCGTAAAATAAATGATACCAGGTGGGAAATTGGCGTACATATTGCCGATGTATCCCATTATGTTAAGCCAGATAGCTTGGTAGACCAAGAAGGATACGACAGGGCTACTTCCATTTACTTAGTCGATAGGGTTATCCCAATGCTCCCTGAGAAACTTTCTAACAGGGTGTGTTCTTTGCGCCCCAACGAAGATAAGCTTTGCTTCTCTGCTGTTTTTGAGTTAAATGAATCAGCCAGGGTAATGAAACAATGGTTTGGAAAAACCATCATCAATTCGGATAAAAGATTTGATTATGATGAAGCGCAAAAAGTTATAGAAACAGGTAAAGGCGATATGAATGAGGCGCTGAGTGTGATAAACGGATTGGCAAAAAAGCTCAGAGAAAGGCGGTTTAAGCATGGAGCGATGGCTTTTGACCGCGTTGAGGTTGAATTTGAACTGGATGATAAAGGAAAGCCCATAGGTGTGCGCCTAAAAGAAAGTAAAGATGCCAATAAATTGATTGAAGAGTTTATGTTATTGGCTAATAGAAGAGTAGCCGAGTTTATCGGGAAACCAAAGGGTAAAGAAAAACCCAAAACATTCGTTTACCGTATCCATGACGACCCCAGGCCGGAAAAACTGGAAGAATTTGCACAATTTGTATCCAAGTTTGGATATAAAGTAAGGACCACTTCCAGGAAAACCATTGCTTCATCAATGAACAGTGTATTGAAAGAAATAAAGGGCAAAGGTGAGGAAAATCTTATTGAAACCCTTGCTATAAGGACTATGGCAAAGGCTGTATATTCTACAAACAATATTGGCCATTATGGGCTGGCTTTTGATTATTATTCGCATTTTACATCACCTATCAGGCGCTATCCTGACCTTATGGTGCATAGGTTGCTTGAGCATTATTTACAAGGAGGGTCTTCTGCTTCTGAAGAAAAATACGAAGAAAAATGCGACCATGCTTCAAAAATGGAACAACGATCAGAGCAAGCAGAAAGAGAATCCATTAAATACAAACAAGTGGAATACCTTCAAGACAAAATTGGCGAAGTGTTTGATGGAATCATATCAGGAGTGAGCAAATGGGGAATTTTTGTAGAGATAAAAGGGAACAAATGCGAAGGTATGGTAAGAATGACTGACTTGGAAGACGATTTTTACTACCTTGATGAAGACAACCACACAGTAATAGGCCAAAGGTACGGGAATGAATACCAATTAGGCAATGAGGTGAAGATTAAAATAAAAAAAGCTGATCTCTCTAAAAAGCAATTGAACTTTGTGATGGTAGATGAAGATTGAATGAATAACCACAATTTGATGCAATTAATTTAAAAAAAATTCTTATATGAACCTTATATGCCCTTATATGGTTCAAAAAACACTAAAGCTGTTCAACATTATTAAACTATAAATCGTGCATCTATGATTTTTCAAGGTTAGAATAATTGATTGAAAGTGTGATTTGCAAAAAACATATTCATTGTTTGCAAAAATGCTCACAAGTAAAAAAAAGGACAGGTTCAAAAAACCTGTCCTTTAATTATTCGTTTTCAAAAAAGATCCTGTATCTAACCTTATTGGCCATCTCTTCCAATATGTTTTTTCGGATCATACGTTTTGTTCTTGGTTTCAATAGGCATATCAGTAACCACAATATTGTCAACTAACCAGCCCCTGAAGCCATTGTAAAGGCCATCATTTGTCATAAACCTGAACACCAAGTGAATTTGAGAACCTGCATATTCTGAAAGGTCATATTCCAAGTATGTCCAGATAGGCGCTTTATTAAACCCTCCAGAGGTAAAAGGAATAGCAGCCCTGTCTTCTAAGATTGGGTCTTGGTATGGATTTAATTTACCTATAATGGTGGTATCTTCCATACCGGCTACTACTACTTCAATTTGCATAATATCATACCCATATTCATTAGGATTTACACTTTCTATCTCGAACCATGACCAGAAATTAACAGAAGCGCTGGCAACTCCACTAAGGTCAATAGCAGGGGAAATGATCTTGCCACTATTCTCTGTTACACCTGTGCCACCAGAAAGCGTATCATCATATTCCACTTGCTCTCCCATGAAGTTTCCTGTTTCTGTTTCGCCATACCAAACTGATTTTGTGCCTTCATAAGCAGCAGGAATAGCTCCATCGCTTTCGTCATCTGGGGCTAATTTCACATACGTTGGGTATGCTTGGTTATAAATTGTAGAGTTAGCTTGCACGTGCCACATTCCAGAGGAAGTCCAGCTACCTAAACCATTTTCAAAATTTTCAGAAAACAAGGTGTTATAATCACCAGTACCTTCTGTGATTGTTGTGTTTAATGTTGTGAGTTGGTTTTCATAAATTTTAATATTGTGCACAACTTTAGCTAAATAACCATCTTTTAAAATTCTTAGTTTGAAAGCCGGTATCTCAGTCCCGTAAGAAGATAGCGTTGGGATTGCCCCAATAAAAAATTCACCATCCGAATTGGATGTTGTACTGGTAAAATAACCATTTGTTATCGTTTCATCTTCAGCGCTAAGTCCGATACTGCAACCTTGCACAGGCAGCCCGCTTTCATCAAAAACAATTCCTGATAAAGCGCCAACAGGAGTAGTAATAGAATCGGGGACAGGCAGGAAGGCAAGATAAACCGGGTCGTCCGATAGCACAACAGAATCAGCAAACATCGTATGGTAGCTTGGGAAAGTAATGGTTACAATATAAGTACCTTGCCCTACTTGTGGAAATTCAAATGAGCCATCAGAACCTACTTGGATATCTTCTGATAAATCCTTTTCGCCAGTAGCAACTGAGATGGTTGCGCCTTCCAAGTTTTCATACGATATGCCACTTTTTGCTATACCATATATCTTTGATTCTAATGCCGGCGGATTGTCATTATCATCATTGTCATCATCGTCATCATCATCTTTGCCACATGAAGCAACAAAAACCACTAATGCAAGCATCAGTAAAAATTGCAAAATTTTCTCTTTTCTTTTCATAGACTATTTACTTTAGGTTAATAACTTTATTTAACGTGTTAAAGATACAAACTAATTCTATAAATGGTTTAATATTTTCTGAAATAATTAACATAAAATTAATATTGTGCTAAATTTAAACTACTTAGGAGCCTTTTTAATTAATAGGTAAGCTACAAAGAGAAAGATAACATTGGGAATCCAAATAGCGTATTTAGGTGGGATATTCCCATAAGTGGCAAAAACAGATGCAAACTGGTTAAAAAGAATATAAGTAAAACTCAGCGCTATCCCTATTCCCAAATGCATACCTGTGCCCCCCCTTACCTTTTTACTGGAAAGAGCCACACCCATCATTGTTAAGATGATCACAGAAAAGGGGAAAGCCACACGTTTGTATTTCTCTAATAAATAAAAGTTAATATTTGGAGACCCTTTCGTTTTTTCTTTTTCTATGAACCGGTTTAGTTTTTGCCTGCTCATGGTGGTTACATCTACTACATCCGAAGAAAAATCTTCAGGAACAATACCCCCCAGTGTAGTATCCATGCTTATTCCATGTATCAGTTTCTCTTCAAGCCCATTAATCAAGCGGATATGATAGTTATTAACAGACCACTTATTTGTAACACTATCCCACTCAATAGAATGCGCCATCATCTTATAGTACATTTCGTTCTGGTTGAATTTTTCCATGGTAAATTTATACCCGGTTTGTTTCCTGTTGTTAAAATTCCTTACATAAAGAAATGTCCCCGGTGAAGTTTGAAGATGGATATTACGGTCGTAAGATTTTTTCTTGTTTTTTAACCAGTTGAGTTCAAAATTGATCCTCTTTTCATTGGCCGGTGGTATAATATAATTATATAAAGCAAAAGAGAACATACCAAGAAAAATGGCAGATAAAACATAAGGGAACAGCAACCTCCTAAAACTCACTCCGCTGCTAAGTATGGCTATGATTTCCGTATTGGCAGCCATTTTAGAAGTAAAAAAGATCACAGCTATAAAGGTGAAAAGCGCAATGAAAAGATTCACAAAATAGGGCAAAAAATTGAAATAATAAACCGTAATAATCAATTTAAATGGTACACTATTTTCAATAAAATCGTCGATCTTTTCCGAAATATCAAAAACAATAACAATAACATTGATTAGGATTATTGCCAAAAAAAATGTCCCAAGGAATTTTTTTATGATGTACCAGTCAATTTTTTTCACTCAAACACGATTTTCAAAATTTCAAACTCCAATTAGCCATAATAAATTATCAAAAGTTTTGCCAAAAATAATACGAATATTCATGATAAAGCATTAACGAAGCCGAAAAATCTATATTGTTTTTATAGTTGTAATAAGGTTGCATTATTGAACAGAGTTTTTGTATCTTTGTTTTATAATAAAGCATAAAAACGCAGGCTATGAAACATTTTAAAAATTTTATTTTAGTTATTTCAATATTGATCTTTACAATACCAAGTACGAGTGCTCAAAAAAAGGTTATACGTAAAGCAACATATTCTGACGAGTCAAAACCTTTATTATTGATGAAGGTCAACCCAAATAACGATTACGAGGAATGGGAGGATGGTATTGTTAAAAACAAGTTTAAACCTACTATAGTTCCTGATCCCGAAACAACAGGCAACCCGGTTATACAGGAAAGTTTTGGAAACAAGACAATGGAAGCTATCATTCAAAACTTTGATGGTATCAAAAATTCTGACAACGGCGGGTCTGTAGCACCACCAGACACCGATGGCGATGTAGGTATTTTGCATTATGTACAATCCGTTAATAATAAAATGAAGGTATATGATAAATTTGGCAATCCAATTTATGGCCCCGTACCCAATTCTATTATCTGGGATGGCTTTACAGGCCCTTGGACGGGCACCAACGATGGCGACCCTGTAGTGCTATATGACGAAAACGCCAACCGCTGGCTGATAAGCCAATTTGCCGTGAATACCGGCGATGGCTCGCAATGGGAACTTATTGCCATTTCTACTACGGGAGACCCAACCGGGACATACTATCGTTATGCTTTTGAGTTTGACGATATGCCCGATTATCCACACTTTGGTATCTGGCCTGATGCTTATTACATGTCAATAAACCGTTTCCCGGTAAATCCCAATGGAGGTTATGGGCCTGGAGCCGTTGCTTTTGAGAGGGATTTAATGATTGATGGCGATCCTAATGCAAGAATGGTGCTCTTTGAACTTGGCCCAGACGAAGCTTGGAGCCAATTGCCTGCTGACTGCGATGGAAATTTCCCTCCATTAGGCACACCGAACTATTTTATTTCTATTACCGACGATAATACCTATTGGCCTACAGATGGTTTAAAAATATACGAATTTCACGTTGATTGGGACGATCCTACAAACTCAACTTTTACCAATTCCCTTTTATTGGATGTGGCTGCCTTTAATTCAACGTTTAGCCAAGGTATTGAACAACCCAACAACCAAAACCTAGCCACCTTATCAGACCGCTTGATGTACAGGGTTCAATATAAAAATTTTGGCGGGCATGAATCAATGGTTCTTAACCATACCGTCAATACCGGCTCCGATCATGCTGGTATCAGGTGGTATGAATTGAGGCGTACTACGGGAGACTGGCAAGTTCACCAGCAAGGAACTTATGCCCCTGATACGGACAATAGGTGGATGGCCAGTATTGCCATGAATGATTTTGGAGATATTGGACTGGGATACTCGGTTTCTAGCGATGCTACTTATCCCTCCATCAGGGTTACGGGTAGATCGGAAGGTGATCCATTGGGTGTAATGACATATAATGAAATGAGCATTTATGAAGGAATAGAAGCACAAAATAATATTGACCGCTGGGGTGATTATAGTATGATGAGTGTTGACCCAACAGATAACTCAACATTTTGGTATACCCAAGAATATTCTATGGGCGATTGGAATTGGGAAACAAAAATTGCTTCCTTTCAACTGCAAAATATGGGCAATCCTTCAAGCATTAGCGCACAAGCATTAACTAATGATGAAATTCAAATTGCCTGGGAGAAAAACACTCAACAAAATGAAGTGCTATTAGCATGGTCTGATTCATACCAGTTTGGTATTCCAGCGGATGGAACAGCTTACAGTATTGGAGATGTGCTCCCTGGTGGGGGCCATGTTATATACGCCGGTGACCTAACCGAATTTTTGCATCAAGGATTGTCTGAACAAACAGAATATTACTATAAAATTTGGTCTTATGATGAGAGCAACATTTATTCTCCAGGCATATTCACATTAGAAAAGACCCTTTGTGCACCAAATATTGATTTCCCTTTTGTTGAATCTTTTGAAGAAGGAATATTTGAAGAGTGCTGGTATCAGGACCTTTCATCCTTTATGTGGGAAGTTGTTGATGAGGACGATAATAGCCAATACCCTGATACTGCTTATGAGGGAAATTATTTTATGCGATTAGAAGATTATACAGTTCCTTCAGATCGTAAAAAAATAGCCTTTCCTCCAATGGATATTACCGGGTTTGACGACCCTTACCTTGTTTTTTGGCATATGCAAGCTGAAACAGGCTTTCCTCTCAATTCAAATGATGAACTGAGAGTATATTATAGGACAAGTTTTGATGGCCAATGGTATCTTTTAGAAGAATATACAATGCCTATAAGTGAATGGACTTACCGGGCTATCAGCTTGCCTGAATCATCTGAAACCTACCACTTGGCTTTTGAAGGTGATGCTAAAGCCGGCCATGGTGTTTGTATAGACCATGTTGAAATTACTGAGAATCCAACTAAAATTGCTGAAACAAGCAGCAGTAGTATGGCAAAAGTGTATCCAAATCCTTCGGAAAATGGTTTGTTTACTCTATACTTCAATGCAAAAGATGAGTATGCTTTAACCATTACTGATATAACTGGGAAAGTTGTTTATAAGAACCAAATCCCGGGCAACCAAAAAAGTGTACCGCTGGATTTATCAGGATACGCCAATGGCATTTACAACTTGGAAATTATAGCCGGGAATTTATCCATTATTGAACAAATGGTGATAGGACAGTAAAAATGATCTCATAGGCAATAATGCTATATATCCTTTAGTTTTTTATTACTTGCTGAAGCCTTAATAGCTTCCCCGAAGTTTTTTATGGCTTCTTCAATCGTTTTCCGTTCATTGGTATCCCTTATCTCAATATCATCTACACCATGATTATTGACGGCATCCAAGATATATTTAACCGTGAACCGGTTGATATCCGAAGCCGGCTGGTAAGCAGTTTCCTTGTATGTTTCAATGTTTACTTCAGACAAAACCCCGCATTCTACCAACTCGAAAAGTACTCTTCTTACGATCCTTATGGGAACCTTCAATTCCATTGACAGTTGGTTTGAAGTAAGAGGTTTTTCTCCTTTGATAAAAGTTTTGGTGATTTTATGACTGATCAATAAAGCCACTTTTTGCCTGAATGAGTTGCTGATCTGCATAGAATCTTTTTCAAATTCGAACCTGCCTACATTTTGCGCTGCAAAAGCAATTTCTGCTCCAAAAAGGATGATTAACCAACTGATCTGTAGCCAAATCAGCAATAAGGGCAGTGCTGCAAAACTACCATAAACCGCATTATATGAAGATATGGTCATTTGAAACTGCACATAATAAAATTGTGCTAATTGATATAAGGTTCCGGCTATAATGCCGCCCATAAAAGCATTTTTGAACTTTACATTGGTATTGGGCATGATCATATAAATGATGGTCAACAGAAGCCAGATTAAAATATAAGGTGTATACCTAAGGATACCGAAAAGTAATGGGCTTATAACGCTCACAGCCTCAACATCCTTGGAGAGCGTAGCCAGTTGCGTGGATATAAACACGGTGAGGCTGCTCGACATAATCACCATCACAGGCGCAATAAGCATGATGGAAAGATAATCGCTAAATTTACGCAAGAATCTCCTGGCTTTTTTTATCTCCCAAATATCATTAAAGGAGTTTTCTATGCTACTTAATAATTGCATCACCGACCAAAAAAGCAGCACCAAACCAATACCTGCAATCACTCCTCCTTTGGTGGATTCTATCATAGAATGGGTAAACTCCAAAACATGATCAATAACTTCTTGGTGGCCTTCCAGTTTTTCTGTTATAAAAGCTTCTAACCGCTCTTCAAAACCAAATCCTTTAGCTATCCCAAACATCATGGCCAATACGGGTACAATGGCCATAAGAGAATAGTAAGTTAATGCCGATGCTTGCAATTGGCATTTATCATCCCTAAAACCTTTAATGGCCAATACAATAATACGCAATTGCCTAAGCAAAAACGACCTGGACTTTGGCAAGTCGCTAAGTCGTATCCGCCAAATATCATAGGTAATAAAGCTTATGAACCATTTAATAAGATCACGTAATTTTTTCACTATAAAGAATTTTACATGTATACGGTATTTATTGTTGAAGGTTTGAAATGGGGTGTAGAAAAAGAAATTATTGCCCTGGTTGATTATTATATGGATAAATTTCCTAAAATATTTCCCTTTTCACACCATACATCTTTAATTTTTATATACTTGACCGTATTTTTTTATAGATTTGTTACTTTTATCTTAAGTTTTTTTCGTATTTTTACAAACTTGAAAATATTAATTAAAAATTCTTTTATTATGCATCTAAAAAGACTAGTTTCCTTTAGCCTTTTATTGGTTTTTTGTTTACCAATATTAGCTAACGCGCAATGGGTTGGCGTTAATAATGACAACGCAAACCCTGCAGAAGTAAACATTGTATCTTCGGATATTAATACTTCTGTTTTACAAACTACAGTAGATGGTTTTAACAAAAAAGCCGTCACAACACAAAGAGGAGAGGCCTTTATCATCAATATTGATAACTCGAGCCGTATCCTGGAAAAAGGTTCACCTGACCTTCCTAAATTAACAGGTTCAATTATTATCCCGGACAAGAATGCGATGGATATTAAGATTGTGGATTCAGAATACACCGAAATTCACAATATTGAGATTGCACCTTCCAAGGGAAATTTATTGAGAACTGTTGATCCCTCAACCGTACCTTATGAATATGGGAAAATTTATCAAAAAGACAATTTTTACCCAGGTACTTTAGCGGAACTTAACAAGCCTTATATTGCTAGGGATTATCGTGGACAAACCGTTGTTTTTTATCCATATCAATACAACCCTGTTACTAAAACATTAAGGGTTTATCACAGTATTGAGGTTGAAGTGTATAAAACAAGCAACCAAGGTACGAATGAATTTGCCACACGAAAATCCTTCAAAAAAGTTGACAGGGAATTCAACCGTATTTATGAAAAGCATTTCCTGAATTTTGATAATTCAAGGTATACACCCCTTGAAGAAGAAGGCCCAATGCTCGTGATCTCTTATGCTGATTACATGGATGAAATGCAAGATCTTGTTGATTGGAAGAACACTACAGGAAGGCCAACGGAAATGGTTGATATTGCAACCATTGGCAATACTTCTTCGGCTATTAAAACTTATATTACCGACTATTACAACAACAATGGATTGACGTATGTTCTTCTTGTTGGTGATGATGCCCAAGTAACTACCAGCTCAACCACTGCAGGTGATTCGGATAACGAGTACGGTTATATTTCTGGCAACGATCATTACCAAGAAATATTTATCGGTAGGTTCTCTGCCGAATCTGATGCAGAAGTTACAACACAAGTTCAAAGAACTTTGGATTATGAACAAGGTTCATTCCCTGCCAATGACTGGTTAAATGTAAGTGTTGGAATTGCTTCTGACCAAGGCCCCGGAGATGACAATGAATATGATTATGAGCACGTAAGAAATATGCAAACGGATTTGTTAGGATTCACATATACTACCAACCATGAACTTTTTGATGGTAGCCAAGGCGGTAATGACGACCCCGGCAGCCCCAGCCCATCGGATGTTGC
Organism: uncultured Bacteroidales bacterium; assembly: GCA_964544705.1. Lineage (GTDB taxonomy): Bacteria > Bacteroidota > Bacteroidia > Bacteroidales > CAZJDA01 > CAZJDA01. The sequence goes on along the minus strand of CAZJDA010000003.1, from coordinate 143,533 downwards.
TGCAGATGTTAACCCTGGCGCAGGTGTTATCCTATACACAGGCCATGGCAGCACTACCTCTTGGGGTTCTTCAGGATTTTCAAATACCAACGTGAACCAACTCACTAACACCGGCATGCTTCCTTTTATTTGGTCAGTTGCATGTGTTAATGGTAATTTTGTTGGTACAACTTGCTTTGCTGAAGCTTGGTTAAGAGCTACAGATGCCAATGGTGACCCAACAGGTTCTATTGCCATGTTTGCTTCTACCATTAACCAATCCTGGGATCCTCCTATGGAAGGTCAAGATGAAATGGTTGACATTCTCGTAGAAAGTTACACAGACAATATCAAGCGTACCTATGGTGGGATTTCTATTAACGGGTGTTTTAAAATGAATGACACTTATGGTAGCGGTGGTGATGAAATGACCGATACTTGGACCATCTTTGGCGACCCTTCTTTGATGGTACGCACAGATAACCCCAGCGCTATGAGCGTAACCCATACCAGCGGAATGATATTCGGCTCCGGTTCACTCACCGTGAATTGTGATGTGGAAGATGCGCTTGTAAGTATTACAAAAGATAACGATATTATTGGAACGGCTTATGTTAGCGGCGGAAGCGCTGATGTGCCTGTAAGTGGCGTTAACCCCGGCGATATTCTTGATGTTACGGTTACAGCATTTAATGCGCAGCCATACATGGGCAATGTTACCGTTATTGCTCCAAGTGGGCCTTATGTAATTTATGACAGCTATTCCATTAACGGGGAAAACACCATCGATTACGGCCAAACACAGGATATTGACATTACACTTATCAATGTTGGCCCGGATGATGCAAGCAATGTTACAGCATCTTTAACAACAAGCGATATTTACGTTACCGAGCTTATAAATAATCAAGATATTAGCTTTGGTAATATAACAGGCGATAATGGAACATCTACAAGCAGTGGTAACTTTACCGTAACTGTTTCTGATACGGTTCCTGACCAACATGTTATTTCTTTTGAGCTGACCGTAACCGATGAAAACGACAGCACTTGGACTTCATCGTTTAATGTTACAGCCAATGCACCTATAGTCACTATTGGTGATATGGTACTTAGCAATGATAATGATGGCAATGGAAGACTTGACCCAGGTGAAAGTTGCGACCTTACTTTTATTACCTATAACGAAGGCCATGCTCCAACCGGTGATGCGACCGCTATACTTGAAGCTAATAGCCCTTACTTTACCATTAATGAAGAAACATTAGATGTAACACCTATCTTAGGAGATTCCTCTGCTGAAGTTACTTTTAACGTCTCTGCCCACGATTCTACAGTAAATGGTACATTAGTTAACTTAAACTACGTTTTTGTTGATAGATCTGTTGATTCTTCTTCCTTTGAACTCACTATCGGGCAACCCCCACAGATTACAATTGGTTCCGGATCAGCAGCTTCTTCACAGTACCCCTTTTATACTTATTATGAAAATAATAGGTCACAAATGCTATACCTCGGCAGCGAACTTGGCAGTGGTGAAAAATTAATCCAAGAAATTGCTTTTGATTTTACTGCAATTGGCGCCATTCCTGTTCTTACTGATCTTTATATCAATTTTAAATCCACTACTACCGAACAAATTGGAAATGCTTACGAAGATATGAGCGATGCAACCAATGTATTCTATTCAGCTTCATATACTATGCCTACTGCAACAGGATGGCATGTGTTTGACGTGGATGATTTCCTATTTAACGGCACGGACAGTAACTTGATTGTTGAAGTAATATGGGGTGATAACGGCAATTGGGACGATGAATTTGTTGTTGCTTGTACGGATATGCCTAATCCAATGGTAGCTTATGGCTATTCCGATACGGAAACCCCACCGAATTATGATGGCAATACAACAACACGGCCAAACCTTATGTTATATTTTGCCGGCGATAGCGGTGGAGCAGAGCATACCATCACCTTTACTGTAATAGAAGAAGGTACTTCCAATATCATTCCAGGAGCTACGGTAAAAATTGGTAGCCTTTGCAAAGAAGTGGATGTTAACGGACAAACAACTTTCGATTTGCTTGAAGGTGATTATACATGCCATGCCGAAGCCGAAAATCATAATCCTGAAACAATGGATATGACAGTAGACGGTGAAGAAAGCATTACAATTGAATTGGTAAATAATGAAGGCGTTACAGAAGCAATAGAAGCTGGCTTTAATCTTTATCCCAATCCTGCAAGTGAAAATATTACTATTGAAAGTGATAAAGTCATTAATCAATACCAAATTATATCAATGACTGGAAAAATGGTTATGGAGAAAATTATTGAAAATAATAAAGCGGTTATTGATGTAAGTAATCTTATTACTGGTGTTTATTTCATCAGGATTCAATCACAAGACCAGGTGATAACACAAAAAATACAAATAATTAAATAAATTAAACTCTAAAGCATCTCGTAAATTTGCAATACGAGATGCTTTTGTTTTGAACAACCATGGAATTATAAACACATAAATCTAAAAATTATGAAACGAATTATTTTATTTTTATCAATTGCCATTTTTTCTTGGTCAAACTTGTTTTCGCAAGAAGCTAAGATCATCAACTTAAGCGCTGATAAAAATGCTATTGAGATGGCAGAAAATTCTTCTCAAAAACTTTCTTTACAATTCAACCATAAAGAAGTGAGGAGTTTTACAGTTGAAACGAAAAATGGGCTATTTAATGAAATTACTATCCCAGGGGCAAAATTCACTGGAAATATCGGTGACCCTAAATTACCTGCATATTCAGAACTTATAGAAGTTCCCTTTGGTGCCCAGGTAAGCGTAGAAGTGATAAATTATACCGTTGAAGAATACGCTCTTGCCGATTTTGGGATCGAAAACCCCGTTATTCCTGCCCAGCCCGACGTAAGAAAAGATACTAGGCCGGAAGACGTGAAATTTCATTATAATGATGAAGCCTATAAATCAAAAAAATACACGGCTTATAAAGTAGCTGATGTGAAAGTTCTTGGAACTATGCGTGGTACCAGGATCGCCAAATTGGCCGTTTCACCGGTTAATTATAATCCTGCACAAGAAACTATTAAGGTTTATAACAATATTGAAGTAGAAGTTACTTTTAAAAATAGCAATACCAAGCTAACAGAACAAGTAAAGCGCTCAACCTTTTCACCATACTTTGAGCCTGTGTATGCCAAGCTGTTGAACCACAAGAATGTTATAGACGATCATCCTGACCTTACAAAATATCCTGTTAAAATGATGATTCTTGCAGACAGGATGTTTGAAACAGCATTGGAGCCTTATATTGAGTGGAAAACCAAGAAAGGGTTTGAAATGATCGTGAATTATACCGACGAAGGATATTCTACTGTTTCAGACATCAAATCATGGGTTATGACGCATTACAATGCCGGCACACCCGATGACCCAGCACCAAGTTTCTGCTTGTTTGTTGGTGATGTTGCACAAATACCTGCTTCACAAACAGGCACGAGTTCTGGTGAAGCTACAGACCTGTACTATTTTAGCCAAGATGGCGACTATTTCCCGGAAATGTATTACGGCAGATTCTCTGCTAACAACGTGGGCGAATTGCAACCTCAAATTGACAAAACCCTCTACCATGAAAAATACGAATTTGCTGACCCCACCTACTTAGATGATGTAACCCTTATAGCAGGCGCGGATGGCACGTGGAACCCTAATGTTGGACAACCAACAGTGCAATATGGTACACAAAATTATTTTAATGCCTCTTATGGTTTTGCCAATGTAAATGATTACTTGACCAATTACAGCGGTTGCTATGATAATGACCGTATTTCCGTATCATTTATCAATTATACGGCACATTGTAGCGAAACTTCATGGGGAACCCCAAACCTTACCATCTCTGACATCAATGCCATGACCAATACGGATAAATACCCTATAGCTGTTGGTAATTGCTGCCAGTCGTCAAAATTCGAGTATGATTGTATTGGAGAAGCATGGGTAAGGGCGCAGGATAAAGGCGCAGTTGCTTATATAGGTTCAGCCCCATCAACATACTGGTTCGAGGATTTTTATTGGGCAGTAGGAGCTTTCCCCATCCAAGGGAATAACAATGGTTATGTTCCAACCACCACTGAAACAACCCTTGGGGTTTACGATGCCATGTTCATTAGCGATTATGTTACGGTTGATGCAAATATTTTCCTTGGCAACTTGGTAGTTACAGAAGTTGATGTTCAAGGTTATCCACAACATTCCAACCCAACTTACTATTGGGAAGCATATAATTGCTTGGGCGATCCTTCATTAGCTCCTTATTACACACAAGGAGAGACCAATACTGTTAGCCATATGCCAACACTCCCTATTGGAGTTAGTACTTATGAAGTAACTGCAGAGCCTGGTTCTTATGTAGCTATTTCTAAAGACGGTGTTTTACATGGCGCTGCCCTTGTAGACCAAACAGGCGTGGTTGATGTAGACCTTGACCCAATCTTATCAGGCGGCGATGTGGATATTGTAGTTACCAAGCCTCAATACCAGCCTTATATAACAACGGTACCTGCTGCTACATTAAATGGGCCTTATGTTGTTTATGAAAGTTGCCAGGTAAATGGCGGAACAACCATAGAATACGGGCAAACCGCAGATATCGATATCACCCTTGTAAATGTTGGCCCGGATGATGCCAATGGTGTTACTGCTACACTCACCACGGAAGACCAATACGTGACAGAACTTACCAATAACCAAGATGTTGATTTTGGTACAATAAATGGTGATAATGGTACATCAACGAGCAGTGGAAGCTTCACTGTAACTGTTTCAGATACGATTCCTGATGAACATGTTATCAGTTTTGAATTAATAGCTTCGGATGAAAATGATAGTGTTTGGACATCATCATTAAACATTACTGCCTATGCACCCATTTTATCCCTGAACATGGCTTCTGTTGATGCTACAGGTAGCGCTCCTGTTTTTGTTACTACACCTGTTACCACGATTGATACAGACGAAGAATATTCATACAATATCGAGGTTCAAGATGCCAATGGAAATGGAAATGGTAGATTAGACCCGGGTGAAACCGTTATGCTATCGATCAATACCGGTAACGCAGGACATGCAGCTATTATGGACGGTATGTGCAATCTTACAACTACCAGCCCATATCTTACCATTAATACGACTTCTGCTACAGTAAGCAATGTACCTGCCGATTCATCAGCACAAATGGGATTCTCTATTACTGTTGATGAAGATACCGAAGTTGGTGAAACCGTTGACTTACACTTAGAGTTAGAGTTTGACGATAACTATACAGAAGTATTAGACTTATTGTTGAAAGTTGGTTTGATCGTAGAAGATTTTGAAACAGGAGACTTCAGCTCTTATGCATGGACATTCGGTGGTGACGCTAACTGGGGCATGGAAACAACCGAAGTATACGAAGGAGCATATTCCGCGGTTTCGGGCGACATTAGTGATGACCAAACATCATCTTTGGAAATCACATTAGATGTAACTACCGATGATAGCATCTCATTTTACAAGAAAGTGCATTCAGAAGGCGGATATGATTATTTGAGGTTTTATATAGATGGCAACCTGCAGGATGAGTGGTCTGGAGAATCTGATACTTGGACATTGCATGGATACCCTGTTACTATAGGGACGCACACCTTTAAATGGGCTTATGAGAAAGACTTCAGTGTAAGTAGTGACTTTGACTGCGGTTGGATCGATTATGTTCTTTTACCACCCTTCTCAGGAGCTGCAAAAGTTACCCGCAACATCACCATTACAGCGCCTACTTTACCGGATTGGCTCACACTAACCGATAATGGCGATGGAACTGGAGTTGTTGAAGGTTCAACTTCCGACCCCGGCACTTACCCTGTTGTATTGCTTGCCGATAACGGAACAGATCAAACCGAACAATCATACATGCTTACCGTTGAAGGCGAGTTGATCAAGGAAAACGGCAAAGGCGATCCTATAATTATATACCCTCAACCAGCCAAATACACTCTTTATGGCGAGAGCGAGTATCTTATAGAATATGCTGAATTATATGGCATGCAAGGAGCCCTTGAATTTAAGCAAAATATTGCTGCCAGGAAGTTCAGGTTAGATCTTTCCAAGATCAAGAACGGAACCTATCTTCTAAAGATGCACACTTATGACAAAGGCGATTTTATCATGAAAGTACAAGTAGTAAAATAATATTTCAAAAACCCCGCCAGCGGCGGGGTTTTTTATTTCCCTGCCAGCAGTTATAGGATTTTTTTTCAAACTAAAAAATATTGCACCCCCTTGACTTATAAAATCCAACGAAGACCGTATCTTTGCACCATTATGATCATTATACAAAACACATTGGTATCAGAAGATATCATCAAAAGAGAATTTGTTTGCAAACTCTCTAGTTGTAAAGGAGAATGCTGCGTTGCAGGAGATGCAGGAGCTCCATTAGAACAAGAAGAAATTAGTGAAATTGCGGCTAATTACGAGCAAATAAAATATTTTATGCGCTCATCTGGGCTTGCAACAATACAAAAACAGGGGTTCTACGAAATAGACGACCAAGGAGACTTGGTAACACCACTTATTGATAACAAAGAATGTGCTTTTGTTTATTTTGAAAGAGGTATAGCGAAATGTGCCATAGAAAAAGCTTACTTTGAAAAAGGTATTCCCTTCAGGAAACCGGTCTCATGTCATCTATATCCTATCAGGATCTCTGAAAATAAAGAATATGATGCCTTAAACTACCATCAATGGCCGGTTTGCAAAAGCGCTATGAAAAATGGCAAAAAAAACGGTGTGCCTGTTTACAAATTTCTTGAAGAGCCCTTAATAAGAAAATATGGCAAGGAGTGGTATAATGAACTTTGCCATGTTGCCGAGGTTTATGAGGAAAATAGCCAATATTAATTCTTTTTGTATCCATTTGGCACACAAAAGCATATTAAGTTGGATACAATCAACAGAATCGTGGGTATTTCAAAAAAAAAATTACAAATTGATGCGATAGTATAGAAGACGGGTCATCTTCGAAAGTTTATGTGCCCGAAACAGGAGTCGAACCTGCACTTCCCAGGGGAAACATGACCCTGAATCATGCGCGTCTACCAATTTCGCCATTCGGGCAATAAAAAGAAGAAAAGTACTTAGGGAAAAAAAAAGTGCCCAGGACAAGAATCGAACTTGCACTCCCTAAAGGGAACATGGCCCTCAACCATGCGCGTCTACCAATTCCGCCACCTGGGCTTACCTTGAAAAGGGGTTGCAAAAATAATAATAATAATTCAAATACAAAACCCTTTCATCATATTTATTGTTGTGCGATTACGGACAGCAAATGCCTGCTTTTGAACAAAACATCATTTTATACTATAAGCTAAAGTGTTGTTTAATAATTGATAAACTCAAGAAAGAAGCTTTAAAATAACTTAAATTTAGCACCTTCAAACTTATTCTTATGCAGCTTGAATTGTTCCAAGCTTGGCGCAAGGTTCGTTTCTTTATAATCCCCTTCAAAGGTGCATTCTTTGATGCTGATTATTTCATATTGATTGATGTCCAGTTCAAATATGTGTTCTTTATGAAGGTTGGAAAAAATGCATGCTTCAAAAACAATATCTTGAACATTAATATATTCCCTGGTATTCTGCATAACGATTTTACCGGGGGTGTTTTTAAAAGTGCATCGTTTAAAAGTAATATCTTTTGTGAGTTGTATGTTCATAATGTTTTTTGAACAATCATTTATCATCGTGTTATTCATGGTAAGCCCTATCACTTTATTGGTCGTAACCCCTGTACTGCCACTGCCCAATAATTCACACCTGTCAATACCAACTTTGGAGCAATCATTAAACGCAAGCACACCCCCTTCACAGTCATCATGCCCCTCGGCATGTTCAAAGCGGATGTTCTCAATCTTGAGATTTTTGCAATTTTCAAAGCTGATCACGTTTTTATCCGGCATGTTTGATGTTATTCTTGTTATTCCGCGAGAAGTTCTCCGCCCTACCAATTGAAAGTTCTCCACATTTCTTATAACCAAGTAATAGCTACCACTAACCGGTTCTAATTTACCATCTGCATTAGCCTCTACAGGTTTGATCAAATAATTCATGCCTTCCAAAGGAACAGGGTCATCAGTATCCAGGTCAAGGGAATCAATATGTCCTAGATCATAATGATATACACTGAGTATAAGCTTTTTATTCGACTTGATATTCCTAATCATCTGTTTCAAAGTGTTTACTTTAATAATCTCTTGCACTTGTTGTGCTGTTGAAACTTGAATACCCAAAAACAAAATAAGGATGATTAACACGCTACTTCTCATGTGTTTAGATTTACTGATAGTGCTTGGATTGGTACGCATTTTAATTATATTTTGTTTATTTCTCAATAAATAACCACAGGAATTGCCTTTTCCAAGATACAATATAATTGATTGCAATTGTAAACAAATTTACGATAAAATCTTAATAGTTAAGAAAAATTATATCTTGTTTTCTTGTCCAAGCAGGTGTTAAAAAATTTGGGGCTTTATATTATTCCTGCTCTGCTCATTTGTAAGCCAACTTCATAGGCACTTGAATAAGGCCAATTAACAAAAAAATAACTCCCAAAAATAAATTTATTGAATATCTTTGTCGTGAATTTATGTAAAATTGATTTTTTATTAACAAGAATTTTCTTTAAATTCGTAAATTCTGAAAATTCAAAACATTTTGATTTTCAAACAGATATTTTTTATTGTATCAAGATATTACTAAATAAATTAGACCAAATTATGGCACAGAAAAACATTATCACATGCGATGGTAACTATGCTGCGTCTTACATAGCATATATGTTTAGCGAAGTAGCAGCGATATACCCAATTACACCATCATCAACAATGGCCGAATATATTGACGAATGGGCCGCGCACGGGAAAAAAAATATTTTTGGCGAACCTGTAAAAGTTACAGAGATGCAATCAGAAGGCGGGGCTTCAGGTGCCGTACATGGCAGCCTCCAAAGTGGCGCTCTTACTTCCACGTTTACAGCTTCGCAAGGCTTATTATTAATGATCCCTAACATGTACAAAATTGCTGGTGAATTATTGCCAGGCGTTTTCCACGTGAGTGCAAGAAGTGTTGCAGCTCATGCATTATCCATCTTTGGAGATCATAGCGATATTTATGCCACCAGGCAAACAGGCTTTGCTTTGTTAGCCAGTGGTAGTATACAACAGATTATAGACCTTGCAGGTGTTGCTCACCTGGCTTCCATTAAAACAAGAATACCATTCCTTCATTTCTTTGATGGATTCCGTTCATCACACGAAATACAAAAGGTAGAAGCCCTTACAACAGAAGAAATGGCTAAACTCATCGATCAAGATGCTTTACAAAATTTCAGGAATACTGCCCTCAACCCCGAACATCCTGTTACCAGGGGAACTGCACAAAATCCTGATATCTTCTTCCAAGCCAAAGAATCTATAAATAGGTTTTATATTCCTGTAGCAGACGTGGTAGACGAATACATGCAAGAAATCAATAAGCTTACTGGTAGGGAGTATCACCCATTTACATATTATGGCGACCCGGAGGCGGAAAACATCATTATTGCCATGACTACCGTTACCGAAACTATTAAAGAAACCATCAATTACCTTAACAAAAATGGCGAAAAAGTGGGCATGATAACTTGCCACCTTTACCGCCCATTCTCTGAAAAGTACTTTTTCAAGGTATTTCCTAAGAGCGTAAAACGAATTGCTGTTCTTGATAGGACCAAAGAACCCGGGGCAAATGGAGAACCTCTTTATTTGGATGTGAAAGACCTCTTCTATGACAAAGAGAATAGGCCTATGATCATTGGTGGAAGGTATGGATTAAGTTCTAAAGATACTACACCTTCACAGATCATTTCGGTTTATGAAAACCTAAAATCGGACAGCCCGAAAAATCATTTCACCATTGGTATTAATGACGATATCACACATCATTCATTACCATTGAAACCGGAAGTGAATATTGTACCGGAAGGAACTTTTAGTGGTAAATTCTTTGGCATTGGTTCTGATGGAACCGTTGGAGCCAACAAAAACTCCATTAAGATTATTGGTGAAAATACGGATAAATTCTGCCAAGCATACTTTGCTTATGACTCTAAAAAATCCGGTGGCGTAACCATTTCTCACCTTAGGTTTGGCGACAAAGAAATACATAGTACTTACTTGGTGAACACACCTGATTTTGTTGCTTGCCATGTTCCTGCATACTTAGAAAGGTATGATATGCTGAAAGGCCTTAAAAAAGGCGGCACATTCCTATTAAACAGCATATGGGAAGAAGAAGAAACCAAGAAACGTTTACCTGATGCCATGAAAAGGTATTTAGCTGAGAACGATATCAAGTTTTATATAATCAATGCAACAGTTATCGCAGAAGATATAGGACTTGGCAATAGGACTAACACCATTATGCAGTCAGCATTTTTCAAAATCGCCGATATCATTCCTTATGACGAAGCGGTGAAGCATATGAAAGATGCCATTAAAAAGACCTTTGGAATGAAAGGCGAAGACATTGTGAATATGAACTACGCTGCTGTTGACAGGGGTGGTGAAGTAACACAAGTAGAGGTTCCGGCAGAATGGGCTAAACTTGAAGCAAAAGAAATAACGAAAGAAAGGACAAATGTTCCTGAATTTATTCAAAAAGTAGCAGATCCTATCAATAACCTCAAAGGTGATGATCTTCCTGTAAGTGCTTTTGCAGGTAGAGAAGACGGTTCATTCCCTCCCGGCACTACGGCATACGAAAAACGCGGTGTTGCAGTACACGTGCCCGAGTGGATAGAAGAAAGCTGTATACAATGTAACCAATGTGCTTATGTTTGTCCTCACGCTTCTATTAGGCCTTTTATCCTCACAGAAGAAGAAGTGAAAAATGCTCCCGAAGGCACCAAAGTACAAGATGGCAGGGGCGCTATAAAAGAATACAAATTCCGCATCCAGGTTTCTCCTCTTGATTGCGTTGGCTGTGGCAACTGCGCCGATATTTGCCCAGCACCTAATAAAGCGCTTGAGATGAAGACTTTGGGCAGTCAAATGGAAGAAGCAGATCGTTGGTTATACATGCACGAAAAAGTTGGATATAAAGAAGATATTCTTCCAAAAGAAAAATCTGTTAAAAACAGCCAATTTGCACAACCCTTATTTGAGTTCTCGGGCGCTTGTGCCGGTTGTGGTGAAACACCTTATGTGAAGCTTATCACTCAACTATACGGCGACAGGATGATGATAGCCAATGCTACCGGTTGTTCTTCTATTTGGGGTGGTTCTGCTCCATCTACACCTTATTGTACCAACAAAGACGGTTTAGGGCCTGCTTGGGCAAACTCCTTGTTTGAAGATAATGCCGAGTATGGCTATGGTATGGCTTATGGTGTGAAAAACCTAAGAGGCAGGATAGCACGCTTTATGAATGAAGCCATAGAAGGTAACGGTATTAACGAGGAAACAAAAGAAGCCTTTAAAAACTGGCTTGAAAACAAAGAAGATGGCAATGGCTCTAAAGAAGCAAGCAAAAAAGTACTTGCTGCATTAGATAAAGAAGATGCTCCTGTTAAGGATGAGATTCTTAAGCTTAAGCAATACTTAGTGAAAAAATCCGTATGGATATTTGGTGGTGACGGATGGGCTTATGATATTGGTTATGGCGGATTAGACCACGTACTGGCTTCTGGTGAAGACGTGAACGTATTTGTTATGGATACAGAGGTATACTCAAATACAGGCGGGCAATCATCTAAAGCCACACCGGTAGGTGCTGTTGCAAAATTTGCTGCATCAGGTAAGAAAATCCGTAAAAAAGACCTTGGTATGATGGCCATGACTTACGGTTATGTTTACGTTGCGCAAGTAGCTATGGGCGCAAACCAAAACCAATTCTTTAAAACGCTCAAAGAAGCCGAAGCTTACCCAGGGCCTTCGCTTATTATAGCATATACCCCATGTATTAACCATGGTATCCGTCAAGGAATGGGTAAATCTCAATATGAGCAAAAGTGGGCCGTTGAAGCGGGATACTGGCAAATGTACAGGTACAACCCAACACTTGAAGAAGAAGGTAAGAACCCATTTATGCTCGACTCTAAGGAACCCGACTGGAGCAAATTCCAAGAGTTCCTCAACGGCGAAGTACGTTATACTTCATTGAAGAAAGCATTTCCTAAAGAAGCGGAAATATTGTTCAAAGAAGCTGAGAAGAATGCTAAGTGGAGATATAACAGCTATAAAAGATTACAAAGTTTGGAATATTAATAATTCTCAATGATTTTAGAAAGCCCCGGTTGCCTTTGTCAATCGGGGCTTTTTTATACGATAATGCTAAATTTTTTTATACTGTTGAAATAAAACAAGTCTGTAACTCCCTAATATAAGTGTCATTATGAATTAGATTTCCCAACATAAATGTTTTAAAAGGCAATAGTTGAGTAGCATTATTCTATAAAAAGTCCAACTTTAAGCTTAATTTTTTCTTCCAACTTGTTAATAAAAGCATCGATATTAGGTGTCGGTTGATGTGTAAAAGCAGTTATTAGATTTGCGACAGTTGTTGATTTTTTATCAACCAAATTTAATTTATATAAATTACCCATTTTAATTAAATCATAAATGTGATATTGCGTATTATACTTTTCATTATATTTTAATTGCTTTAAATTGAATCGACGTACCATATTGTCGAAAACAAATTTCTGGAGTATCCAATAGAAATTTTTATTCCAGGATTCCATTACCTGACCCTTAATCAACATCTGAATATAGGCAAGTTTAATAGTATTGTATGTATTCATTCCAAATGGATATGATTGTTCATTCGTGTTTTTATTATTCATAAAATCTTTTAAAGCATTGACTAACTTTCCTGTACCTGTTGTTGAATCTGATTGAAATTCAACAACACAGAAGTCATCAACTTTGTTACTTATTGGTTTATGTTTAACCAAAACAAAATCAAATGTACCTACACCATTTAATTTTACCTCTGGAAATAATAGAATATTGTTTAAAGTACCAAACGCATTTTTGCTTATATTCCGAAAAACAATGTTATTTTCTAAAAATCTATGTGGGCAAATTATTGGTTTACAATTGCTGTGATTTACAGAGCAGACACCCATGGGATATTTTATTGTTCTGCTTTGTTTATTACATTTTGTGTTTATAAATTTACAATAAAAAGTGCTTTTTGCCTTTAACGCTGCTTTCGATCTACTATTAACTGGATAGCCGAATATTTCATTTGGATTATTCATTATTTTATTTTTCAAGTATAACAATTTCTTCAGGGAGTACTGTATTATGTCCCGTACTTCTTCTATTCCTAAAAAGTTCTTTTGAACATTTAGAATATCCAATATTATTAGCCATTTCAATTAGAATGTCGCAAACTGGAATATAAACACCTTTTATAGTTTGATCTCCCACAACTAATAGATAGTGTGCTCCTTTTTTCATTAATGGATAAAACTCTTTTAAACATAAAAACATATCTCCGAAATACTCTTTTACCATTCTTGGATAATCAAAACCCCAATTTTTATCTTTTGTCTGTTCGTATATATCTTTTGATACTTTTAGAACACTATTGAATTCATTTATATGCATTTCTGAATTGCTCTCTTTATAAATCAATTTCGTACTTCCTTTTACCATTGTTCTTTTTATTTTCTGAACATCATCCATATTCTTAACAAAATCAAGCATATACATCTCGAGTCGAGTTTGTCTGGTATATTCTAAATCGTTAGGGTAAGGTGGTGATGTAATCAAAAAATCAATAGTTTCTTTTTCTAAATACTTTCCTGCATTTAGACATGAGTCATTAATAATTTTAGTTGATTTATATTCCTTAGAAACCTTATTAATTTTCTTTAAATCTAAATACATGTCTACAATCTTATTTGTAAACAAATTCCAGAATTCTTCTTTTTCACGGAAAGGATAAAAAGTTGTACCTGGGCAAAAAGAAACAAAAGAAGCGTCAAGAGCAGATCTTGACATAGCTAACAATAATAATTTTTTGATTTTTTGATTCTCTACCGTTTTAATTATGCTCTTTAACAGCACAATTTCTTTTTGTAAACCTAAACTCAACCATTGATTGATTTCCCTTTTTGGCATAAATTCAAGAAAATCTCTATCTACGTTTAAATTGTCAAAATTATGGATATTGTCTAAAAAGGCTTTTGCAACTTTGATTACTTCTAACTTAAAATCTTCAATATTGATACCCCATGTAGTTTTAACATCACTAATAAAACACATTAATGGATTAGAATCAAAACCAATTGATTTTATATTGAACATTTTTGCGGTAACATTTGTTGTGCCACTACCAGCAAAGGGTTCAACTACAAGCGAATTTTCATTTATATCATATTCCTTAAATTTATCTTCAATTAATTGATAAGGGAAATCTTCAAGATAATCATACCAACGATGACATATCCCTTCCTTATTGAAGTCACTAATTGTATTATTTGCTTCAAACAGGTTTCCGGTAGAACTGTTAGCTTTATTTACATAACGAAGTGACAAGATTTTTTTTGAATAATTTTTATGTTCATAATCGTTTTTATTTATGACAAATTTATAAAGATCGTTTCTATGTTTTGGAATTGTAAATCCATCTCTAATATTACCTAAAAGAAATTCTTTTTCAACTAGGGAATTAATAGCATCATTTAATATTTTACTATCTTTTTTATAATCCGTAAGAAGGGCTATCTCATTAATGTTTGGCTTAATGTTTTTGCTTATGTCAATGTAAATTTTTTGTAAAACTTGTGATTGCAAGAATGGTAATTTATTTGGACTTAATATTTTTTTGTTTAAAAGTGTCATTAATTTATTATTATATTTACAATGGTACAAAGATAATCTAAAGTAGGAATTTGTTATTTTTGAATTCATGTTTTTATTTAACAATTTTAACACTTATCAATTTTTCATAGCATGCGATAAATATAAAATGTTTGTCCAGTGTATTTAAAACCCTTTAAATTGTGGGTTGCAAAGCAAATTTCCTCACTACTTTTTTTGCAAAAGGTCATTATTTAAATATTTAACATCATAAGCTCTTTCCTTCCCGAGCATTATTATATAAACCGTTGGTTTTAAAAGCTCTTAAAACCCATAATTAGTACTTGCACACCAGTTTCTATAGCAATACTACTAACCAGTCATTATTGGTTTCTTCAACTAAAAACACTATTGAAATGGATTGGTCTATCCTATAAATAATTTATCTTAATGATATGTAATTACATGATATTTGTTGTATTGTCCTGCTTTTAATCGACCCAATTGCAGCGCATTACAGCTAATCACCCTAATGCTTAATGAATTTCCCGGGTAAGCCGTGTAACTTTTTCCACAAAACATATCACCATTCCACATAAATTATGTATTCAAATCCTGCAAATCACTTTTAATACCAAGTTGCATTAAAAGATACAAATTAGAATTTGCATGTTTACTTGGTATTATGCCGATTATCGTTCATAATAATTCCAGGATTGAAATGAACTGGAAATTATATCTTTGAACGCGTATCGATATAAGGACTTTGGCAGGATTTTTTCCTTAAAGTTTTATACTCATTGGATCATTTTTAAACGCATCGTTTATTCGTTTGGTATGGAGGGCAGGAAAATCATTAAAGTTTTTGCAAAAGGTTACATTAATGCAATAATCACAATAGTGAATGTTGTCCTTTCTTTATTACTTATAGGCATTATTTTGATCCATATCCCGTATATCCAAGAAAGGCTGGCAAGTATTGCAGAAGAAAAACTGTCGGAACAACTGAACACAAATATTGAATTGGACAAAGTTGACTTCCTTCTTTTTAACCAATTAACGTTTAAAGGATTATATGTTGAAGACACCCACCAAGATACCCTCGCATATATCAATTATGCTAAAGTAATCTTTAATCCTTTTACCCTGCTCAATGAAGAAGTAACCATCAACTTGCTTAAAATAAATGGGGCAGATATCAACCTTAAAAAGTACCATGAAGATAGCGCTTACAATTTTGAATTTTCTCCAAAAAAAGCCAAAAAGAATCAAGCTGGAAAAAAGTCTAACCCAAAATCAAATTGGGAATACAATCTTGGGCGCATCGAGTTCAGTAATATCAATTTTTTACACAAGGATGAGACTACCGGTAATGTGGCTTCGACAGAAATCGGGGAGTTCGTTTGTAGCTTGGATTCCATTAATATACAAAAACAAAAATTCAGTATAAGAAATATCTTCCTTGAAAATAGCTCCATGAGCATATTAGCAAGGACTAAGAAAATTAGTGACCCCAACCCCCTGGGTATAGATGCTAAGGTATCAGGGAAAATACAACTTAAAAATGTAAGTTTTAAGATCATCGACCAAGTATATCATCAAAAAACGGAAATAAAACATGCTCACCTAAACCTTATACCGCATAAAATTGATCTTCAAAACAAAATTATCAAGTTGAAAGAATTACAGCTTAACAATACAGTTTTTTCAATTATTCAGTCAAAAATTTCAAAACCGGATTCATTGCATATTGCAGAATTAAAACAAAAGTCGCAAAAACTCAAGCTGGAATTTGATTGGAATATAGAAACAAAGAATATTCAATTGAATAACAATAGTGTTATTTTTATTGACAAAAGACTACCGCACAACAAAGGGCATTTTAATTTAGGGAATATTGATATAACTGGTTTTAATTTTTTGGCAAAAAGCATCAAAATTAATAAAAACAAAATAGAGGCTTCAATAAACAAAATGTCCTTTCAAGAAAGCCATGGATTTCACTTAAAGCAATTTAGTACTGATTTAAAAGCAACTCCCGGCAACATATCCATAAAAAAGCTTTTGTTGAAAACCCCATATTCCAAGTTGAAAAACTCAATTGACCTGGAAATTAAAAATGTAAGTGATATCAGCACACTTAATGGGAGCCTTATATTTACAAGGTCTACCATAAGTTTAAAAGATATTGCCTATTTTGCACCTAATATAAAGGAACAGCTAAGGGTAATCAAAGACACTTCCTTGGTATTTTTCTTGGACGGAAAGCTCAGTAAAACGGGTTATTTTATTCAAACACCTGCATTTCATTTTATGTTGGGAAATCAAACCGGGATAAGTCTTTCTGGAAGTATAAAGGATTTCCATCAATTAAAAAAGGCAAAGCCTGATGTGCATTTGGATACATTCTTTACCAGCCGCATAGCCATAAAAAAAATACTTCATGATACCATAATTCCAAATTTCCTTACATTGCCTTCAAGTATTAATATGAGTGGATATGTAAAAAGTGAGCCTGGAAATCTTAGCGGTAACCTAAATATCAATACATCGCAAGGAAACATAATGGCAAATGCTAATCTAAAAAGGCATTTCAATGATACAACGGAAAGTTATGAAGCAGAGTTCCAAACTGGCTATAATGCTGGCCAATTATTAAATAACGATACATTGGGATGGGTTGACTTGAATGCAAAAATTAAAGGACATTCAACCAACTACAAGAAACATGACCTTAGCCTTGATATCATCATAGATTCAATGGGAATAAAACAATACTATTACCATGATATAAAAATTAATGGTACATATCGCAAAAGGAAATATAGCGGCCAATTTGTTGTAAATGATAGCAATGTAAAGCTGAACGCGATAACTACTCTCAATCTCAGGGATTCAATACCCGTAGTTGAGGTTTTGTTCAATCTTGAAGGAATAAATTTTGAAGCTTTGAATTTAACCAAAGACAATTTGCAGGCAAGTGGAAAATTCTATACTTCCTTTGGTGGTAGCAAACTCGATAATATAAATGGTGAATTGTATATTTCTGATGTTTTTATTCTTAAAGATGATAAACGTTATACAACAGATTCTATTAAAATTTTTGCTTATAATGACCAGGACAATATTGAATTAGGTATCCAATCAAACTTTATTGAAGCCAATTACAAGGGTTCAATAAAGTTAAAGGAACTTGAAAATGCGATAAAAACCCACTTTGACGGGTATTTTTCCCTAAATGATTCAACACTTAAAAAAGTTGATACTCCCAATTCCTTTACGTTTAAAGCTAATATTAAGAAAGATAAGATCCTTACAGGTATTCTTATCCCAAACCTTTACGACTTTAAACCTGTTTCTCTAAGCGCCAATTACAGCAGTCTTGGCCATCAATTAAAAATAAACGCTTCAATACCATATATTGATTATAGCTCCTTGAATATCGAGTCTTTTAAATTAAACGCTAATTCTGATAATGATAGCACAAATTATGACATCCAATTGGAAAAACTAAGGTTAGATAGTTTCATTATTAATAAAACCCATATAAAAGGGAATATCTCCGGGCAAAAAATCAATGCCCAGTTGATTATTAATAGCTACCAAGGGAAACCGGCCTACAAAGTATCTATGGATATGACAAACCGGCCTCCCTGGTATTACCTTCATATTATCCCAGGCAATTTGATGCTAAATGGGGAAAAATGGAATATCTCAAGTAAAAATCAAATTGGATTGAAAGGAAATAATATCATTGCCAAAAACTTTGAAATTGGTAATGAAGCCCAAAAGTTCTCTATATACAATCGTCAATCTAAAGAAGGAGATACGGATCGTGTTGTTATGAGTTTTCATAATTTCAAATTATTAACCTTGTCTTCTATTGTCAGGGGTAAAGTTGCCCCTTTGCAAGGAATACTAAATGGGAAGGTATCTTTTGACAAAAGTGTTGATTTTAGTGAATTAAAGGCAGCGGTGAGGATGAGTGATGTTAAAGTTCTTGGTAAACCTTTTTTCGAAAAAATTGCAATTGATGCTGAAAGAACGAGCGATACGAGTTACAATGCCAATATTGAGTTTGCAGGGGATGAAAATGAAAAGATAAATGTTTCTACACAATATAAAAAGGTGGAAAATAGAGGCGAAATTCATGCACAAGCGTCTATAATAAAGCTCAACTTGAATAAACTAGAACCTTTTTTATATAGCCAAGTTAAACAATTATCAGGATCTGTTGCGGGTAATCTTTCTTTTACAACTACCTTAAATTCACCAAATATTGAGGGGGAAATCAATATGACAAAAATAAAAACAACGCCAAGATTATTAAATACCCAAATAACGATACCAAAAGGACAAATAATAGCCAAAAATCATGAATTGCAACTAAAAGGTATCAAGCTGTTGGATAATGAAGGGAATGTTGCTCAATTAGAAGGTTTTCTGGCGCTCAACAAAGCAAACAACTTGGACTTAAACTTAAAAGCATCGGGTTTTCGGTTGCTGAATACTAAAGAAAGCACATCAAAAAATTTTTATGGCGACGTGATTGTTAATATTGATAGTGATGTACGAGGCAATTTATCAAACCCGATAATTAATATGGAGCTTGATGTACTGGATGGAACGGATTTCTATTTTATTATACCTCGTAAAAATGTTGCTGTTGAAAAAAAAGGCATAGTTCATTTTATTGCCAAGGACACCAGCACAGATACTATTTTTGGATACCGGCGTCCCAAGGTTACTAAAGACTCTTTATTTCAAAGTGAACAGAAAAATATTTCTTTAACCTCTAATATTAAATTAGACCAAAAAGCATCATTAAACCTTATTGTTGATCCTGCAACCAATGAGCAATTGTCGGTGCAAGGAGATGCCACCATGAGCCTAACGATGCATAAGGGTGGAGGCCAAAGCTTATCAGGGAGATACGAGATAAAAAAGGGGAAATATTCCTTATTACTTTATGAATTTATCAGGAGAGACTTTATAATAGAAGAAGGCAGTGTTATCAATTGGGCAGGGGACATTACCGATCCGCAGGTTAATATTAGCGCATATTACAAAGTAGAAGCTGCTGCATTAGCTTTAATTGCAAATGATGTAGCTACAATAGATGAAGAAGAAAAAAATAGGTACAACGATCGTTTCCCTTTTCTTGTATACCTCCATGTTAAAGGCAACTTGCTTTCTCCAGAAATCAATTTTGACATTCAGTTGGAAGAAGATTTTGGTGACGCTATTATCAACGCCAAACTAGCTCAACTCAGGCAAAACGAGTCAAACCTTAATAAACAAGTGTTTTCTTTATTGATATTCAAAAATTTTGTACGTTCATCTTCTTCGGCAGAAACCCCCGTGGATTATGAGATCAACAACCTAGCCCGTTCTGGTGTAAGCTCACTTATCAGCAATCAATTAAACCAGTTTGCTAATCAATATATTCAAGATGTAGATATTTTTCTTGACGTGAGTTCCTATAATCAATATTTAAACCACCAGCAAGCTGGCAAAACCCAGGTAGAATTGGATGTATCAAAACGGTTTCTTGATAAAAGGTTATCGATAAAAATTGGTGGGAATGTAGCTGTTGAAGACGAGGAGACTATAAATACTGAAGATATCAATAAACTTAGTGGTGATGTGGAGATGGAATATACACTTTCTGAAGATGGAAGGTACAGGATTAAGGTTTTCAATAAATCCGATTATGAAAATGTACTTGAAGGTCAAATAAGAAAAACAGGTGTTGCACTGATATACAGGCATTCATTTAAGGATTTTAGGAATTTATTGACTAAACCTGGAAAGAAAAATATAGAGGCAAAAAAATAATGAAACAGGCAATGCCTGGGATAGTTTAATTAGAAACAGACGAAGCATAATTGCAAAGAGTGGAAAACCAAAATATTGTCGAAAATTATAAACAGATGAAAAACAAGAAAAAAATCATACATCCAAATCGTTGGGCTATAATAAAAAAAGCCTTATATAGGGCTTTTGCATTATTTGTAGCAATTGTATTTTTGCTTTCTTGTAGCACCACACGATCGCTTAAAAAAGAGGAATTATTATATACGGGTTCAAAAGTTAAAGTTGAGAACCTTAGTTTTTTCAACAAAATAGCTTTAAAAGGAGATCTGAAAGATTTCATCGGGCAACAACCCAATGACAAATGGTTTGGACTTTTCCCGGTTAAATTATACATGTACAACCTTGCCGGTGATAGTGTACCTAAAAAAGGTTTTAGAAGATGGGTACAAAAAAAATTAGGCCAACCGCCGGTAATTTATAATCCATCAATTACAGGGCGTTCTGCAAATACCATGAAAGCCTACTTATATTCCAAAGGATATTTTCAGGGTAAGGTGGCCTTTGCGGAAACCAAGAAAAATAAGAAAATGCAGGTTACATACCAAGTGGAAGTGAGCGAGCCTTATACTATAAATACAATTGTATTTCCTAAAAAAGATAGTTCAACTATAGGTATAATCAGCAAAAATAAGGAAAGCAGCCTATTAAAAAAAGGAATGCCTTATGATCTGGGCCATTTAAAAGAAGAGCGCCAACGCATCAATAAATTATTAAAGAATAAGGGGTATTACTATTTTAGGCCGGAATACATTTTGTTTGAAATTGACAGCAACTCCTTCAAAAAGAACATCAACGTTTATGTAACGGTAAATAAAGACATTCCAAAACGGGCATTCAATGTTTATCAATTAAATAACATTGACATATATCCCGGCTTTTCTCTAAAGCAATCAACTAAATATAAAGACACGGTAAGATACAACGGTTATACTATTTATAAAAATGAGAAAACCATCAATCATCGAGTACTACTTAACTCTGTTTTCCTTGAAAAGGGCAACATATACAAGGAAAAAGAATACACAAGAACCATTCATAAACTTACAGGGTTAAATCTTTTTAAATTCGTTAATATAAAATTTGATGACACCTTAATAGATGGGCAACATATGCTTAATGCAGATATTTTATTAACAACAACCCTTTCAAAGACTTTTAGCGCCGAGGTACAGGCGCAAACTAAGTCTAACAATTTTACCGGTCCAGGTGTTAGCGTTGAATATACTGATAGAAATTTTTTTAATGGCGCTGAAAATTTCAATACGCAGTTTAGCTCAGGGTTTGAAACTCAAATAGCTAACAACAAGAGTAGCCTCAATTCTTTTGAATTCAGCATCGACCAAGAATTATCTTTTCCAAACATCGTATTCCCATTTGCTAACCTCAACCAATTCCTTTCTCCCAAATATACGCCGCGCACCAATTTTAGAGCATCTTTTAGGGCATTAGACAGGCTTCAATATTTTACCTTACATAATGCCAATTTTTCTTTTGGTTATGATTGGAAAAGTAGTGAAAAGCATATGCATGACCTTATTCCCTTTTCTTTAACTTATACAAATCTTTTTAACAGGTCCAGCAAATTTAAGAAGATCATGAGTGAAGATGAATTTTTAAGAGAAAGCTTTAGAGAACAATTAATCTCCAGTTTAACCTATAACTATGTTTTTAATAGCAAAATGTTCACGAAACGGGATATCACATACTATTTTAATGCCAATGTTGAAATAGCAGGTAATACTGCGAGTTTGGTAAAATCTGCATTTCTTAATGAAGAATCCATTGAAAGAAAACCGGAAAAGTTATTTGGTATAGCTTATTCACAGTACCTTCTAGCTTTTATTGACACAAGAGTATTTTTTAGCATAAATGAAAATAGCAGCCTTGTATATCGATGGTTTAGTGGCGCCGGGTATCCTTATGGGAATTCTATGGTCATGCCATATAAAAGCCAATTTTTTGTTGGGGGTGCCAGCGGTTTACGTGGATTCCCGTTTCGTTCCGTGGGTCCTGGTTCATATTCACCCAAAGAAAAAGAGAATCTATTTGATCAAACAGGAGATATTAAGCTGGAAAATAATTTTGAGTTCCGTTATACCATTGCCGGCATTTTTAAAAGCGCTCTATTTGCAGGGGCTGGGAATGTTTGGCTGTTTAAGAATAAAAACACGCATTTGAACGAAGAGTTTTCTTTTAGCCACTTTCATAAACAACTGGCAGTATCAGCAGGGACAGGACTGCGCATTGCCCCCAGGTTTTTTGTGTTAAGGTTTGACGTTGGTATACCTCTTAGGAAACCTCAATTAGAGAAAGGAAATCGTTGGGTGGTTGATCATATCCGCCCTGCAAGCTCAAGCTGGCGAAAGAAAAATATTGTTATCAGTATTGCTATTGGGTATCCTTTTTGATAGTTATTATTAAATGAATTACTATTCAATGCTGATATTGAATGACATAATGTTTCAACATTTAAGTTATTGTAATTTTTTAATGTAGAATAATATACACAATTCAATTTCAGGCCAAAAGTGTTGAATTTTTATTATGGTTTTAGATGCCATTTTGGTGTTTGGAAGAATGACAGGAACCTCCACCCATGATATGATGATGGGAGTGATTTTATTACTATTGGAGCGGATGGTATTATTGATTTTGAATATACTTTTGATAAAGTTCCTTTTAACCTTGCCTTGGATTGGACACCCATGCTCGATATTATTGTAGACACCAATCTGTGAATTGATAATGTTGGTTTATCAATTCGGTTTACACTTAAGTGATGCAGCCCCAGCATTTAGTCATAATGAAGCAGGCAATAGCTGGTATTATGATTGAGACACAAAAGATGCATAATTAAAGTTTGTATTAAATACATTTGTGCTGTATAAGTAAAATATATATATTTTTGCCTTTATAATTATTTAATTAATTTTGCCAATTTTAACAGACGGGTATATCCAATTTGTATCCTATTGATTCGTTTTCATAAATATTGTTAACATAAACATAAACTAAATTGTTAATTATGGATTACTTTATTTACGTCATTCCTTTACTAGCTGTAATAGGATTTATATTTATATCATGGAAAGCCTCATGGGTGAACAAACAACCCACAGGGGATAAAAAAATGCAGGATATTGCCCGTCGCGTCAGAGAAGGTGCAATGGCATTTTTAAAATCGGAATACAAGGTGCTTGTTGTTTTTGTGGTAGCTGTTGCTATTTTATTTTTCATTAAAAGCCTTACAGAAGAAAATTCAAACCCGTTTCTTGTAGTTTCCTTTATCACCGGGGCTTTTCTATCAGCTTTAGCTGGTTTTATGGGTATGCGTATAGCAACTAAAGCTAATGTAAGAACAACACAAGCAGCCAAAACATCTTTGAATAAAGCTTTAAATACAGCTTTCAGTGGCGGTACTGTGATGGGTATTGGAGTTGTATCGCTGGGAGTGTTAGGATTAAGCGTTTTATTTATTTTCTATAATTATATAGTAGGTGTAGATTGGGGCTTAGCTTTAGTATTAAATGTTATTTCTTCTTTCTCTTTCGGAGCTTCTTCAATTGCACTGTTTGCAAGAGTAGGTGGAGGAATTTATACCAAAGCAGCTGATGTTGGGGCAGATTTAGTAGGCAAAGTAGAAGCAGGTATACCGGAAGACCACTCGTTAAACCCGGGTACTATTGCAGACAATGTTGGCGATAATGTTGGCGACGTTGCAGGAATGGGAGCCGATTTATTTGAATCTTTCGTGGGTGCAATTATCGCTGCAATGATTCTTGCTTCTTCATTTGTTATGCTTCCTGAATTTTCAGGATTTGAGCTTGGTGCTGTTATTTTACCCTTAGCACTTGCCGGCATTGGTATTATTACCTCAATTATAGGCTCCTTGTTTGTAAAGGTTAAAGAAGACAGGGGTGATCCACAAAAAGCACTACATAGAGGAGAAACAATTTCAATGATTACCATGATTATAGCCTCCTTTTTCATTATAAAGGCATTCTTACCTGAATCATGGTCTTATACAACACTAATCGGGGGAGTACATACCTATACCTCGCTGAATGTGTTTATCGCTGCCCTTGTAGGTATTAGCCTCGGTTATCTCATAGGCAAAGTTACTGTATACTATACAGCAACCGGAAGGAAACCTGTTAAAGGAATTGTTCATAAATCCATAACAGGTGCAGCTACTAATATTATGGGAGGATTGGAAATAGGATTGTTATCAACGGCAATTCCTCTTATAGGTATAGGAGCTGGAATTATTATTGCTTTTCAGCTTGCCGGATTATACGGTATTGGCATTGCAGCGGTTGCAATGCTTGCTAATGTAGGCATTCAATTATCCCTGGATGCTTACGGGCCAATTGCTGACAACGCCGGAGGTATGGCAGAGATGAATGATTTGCCGGCTAAAGTTAGGGAAAGAACAGACAAACTCGATGCGGTTGGCAATACTACGGCAGCTATTGGTAAAGGCTTTGCTATTGGCTCAGCAACTTTAACAGCTTTGGCGCTCTTTTCTGCTTTTATGCAACAAGCGAATATCAAAAGTATTAGTATATCTGACCCCGTTATTATGGCCGGGTTACTTGTAGGGGCCATGCTGCCTTTCTTGTTCTCTGCACTAGCATTGGGAGCTGTAGGCCGTGCATCACAATCAATGATCCAGGAAATTAGACGGCAATTTAACTCAATTCCCAAACTTACTGAAGCTTTGAAAGTAATGAAAAAGTATGATGGTAAGATAGAAAATGTTACAGCCGAAGAAAAACAAATACTGGATGACGCTGACGGTTCAGCAGACTACCAGAAATGTATTGAAATCTCTACAAAAGCTTCTTTACGGGAAATGATATTGCCAGGTGCTTTGGCTATAATTACTCCTGTATTGTTTGGCTATTTTGGCGGGCCTGAAATACTAGGTGGCCTTTTGGCAGGTGTTGTTGCATCAGGCGTTTTGATGGCAATATTCCAGGCTAATGCAGGTGGAGCATGGGATAATGCAAAAAAGATGGTTGAAGAAGGATATGAATATAAAGGAGTTTTATACAAAAAAGGTGGTGATGTGCATAAAGCAACCGTAGTTGGTGACACTGTCGGCGACCCACTTAAAGACACATCAGGGCCATCCCTGAATATACTGATTAAGCTAATGACTATAGCAGCATTGGTAATTGCACCGGGAATTGCTCTGCAGAACAGCGACGAAAAAGCCGAAAATGCAGAAAAAGTTGATGAAACGGAAAAAGTTGTTATGCTTGAAGAACCCACACAGGTAATTGCAAACGATGAAAATACGCTAAACTTAGCTAATTATATCATTCGCCAGGAACAAAAAAAAGATGCTGGCAGAAAAGAAGCATCTCTCATGTTTTATGAATATGATGATATGCTTGTTCATTATGAAACTGAATGCAAGGAGAAATTGAATAATTCTTAATAAATAAAATATTAGCTAAATCCCACAAGTGTTTTATTCACAATTAAGATACTTGTGGGGTTTTATTCATTATAAAGGTAAGTAATTTTTAAAGGGATGCATAAAAAGCGCTTTTAGACCATCATTCTCCTTGTTTTTATGGCTAATTTCTTTTTACCAGGGCCAGCCGATTTTATTGAATAACCAACTTCTTCACAAGTTTTGTTTCATCGGTACACAAATGCAGAAAATATATACCTTTAGGAAGCAACTTATTTATCAAAATATGATTATCCCCTTTCTTCAAGAGAACGATTTTTTCTATATGAACTATGCCATTGACATCAATAATTTTTAGTTGGAATTTTTGTGCTTTAGGAATATTGGTATTCAAAACTATTCTTTCCTTAAACGGGTTGGGATAGATTCTAATCGAAAATGGGGTTTTACCTGGTATTTCCTTAACATTGATCCATTGATCATATTTTTGCTGCGCTTTAGTAGCAGAATTTTGAATATCAAAAAGATTATCTCCTGCCATTAGCGCAAAAGCAACTTTTGCTGTATCTCCTGCAGGAATACTGACAGGAGCTGCGGTTAGTACATGCGACACATCATTGCCCTCATCGGCCAGCCCGGCAGAATTCCGGTCATTTGTTAACGCTAAAAATTTTTCGTAGGTGGAAAAATAATTGGAATTATAGATATTGATATCTCCACCGCTTCCATTGTTATCAATGGCATAATGATGATAAGAGCCAGGATTCAATAGTTTAATGCCTGTATGTATCCCTCCATCAACAGGGAAAATATAGGCCATTCTATTCTGAGCATCAAAAGCGGCCCTATTATGAGATGAACTACCAATATCCCAATCGGCAAAAAAGCCTGGATACAAAGGATAAAGCAATTCACCCGATTGGTTTATGATTTGGAATTCAAAGATTATGTATTTATCATCTGGGTGGTTGCTCCAAGCATAAACCTTTTGAACGACTTCTACCCCAATTTTATTAAATGTTGCCAAGCTATCGTTAAAGATGCTTTTTACAACTATATTGGCATCTGATTGTGTCTGAAATACAGAAGGTCCGTCAAGAATATAAAAGTCCATATTATAATCGCCATCATTACCATACACATTATCTGATACTTGGTTGCTTGATATCCCAAGCATTAATCCACCACAATAAAGAAGATTTTCTACATCATCGTACAAAAAACCATGATTAAGAGAGGAAAATTCATCGTGGTACACCAATCTACCATCAGCACAAACAGAAGCGGTGACCCTATTGGTATCAATATCAATAAAAGAAGTATTCAAAACTATATTAAAATGCTCAAAATCAGTATAATTATTGGCTTCGTAGTGGAGTTTTAAAGCTATCTCTTCATTATGAGGGATGCCCGGGTGAATATAGATATAAAACGGATTTTGTTCATTTGTAAACTCTTCCATATTAGCAGCTAAGCCTTTGTAGAAGATGGAATCAAGAATCGTGATATGTTCATTACCTCCTGTAAGTTTTATTTGGAGGTTTTGTGCATCAGCAAGGTAATTGATAAAAGGAGCAATAACCTCCACAGTATCTCCGGGATGAAAGGTTTGGGAAAGCATAAAATCATTGTTAACCAGCCTTATAGAAGGTACATTCTCAGTAAGCGCCCTGTATAAGTTTACCCTTCCTTTGCCAAGTTTATCTTTGTATGGCAGGTTTGCGGCAATGGTATCGATATTATCGGCAGTTGCCCTGAGTTGCTCACCAAGCTGTAGAGCAGTGTAATTGGGAAAATAACTTTTTACTATGGCTGCTAAACCAGCTGCTGCAGGAGCTGCCATAGAAGTACCGCTAGAATACCCATACGAATTGTTATAAATGGTTGAATATATATTTTGCCCTGGTGCGCAGATGTCAACAAAAATATTGTAGTTGGAGCCATGCGTATCGCCTACCCATTTTTCATCATTAGCATTGGTAGCAGCAACACTTAACACATTTTTGTAAGAAGCCGGGAAAAACACACCTTCATCATCATCATTTCCACAGGCGGCTATCACAAGAGCATCCCGGTTATAGGTAGCATAATTTACAATGTCCTGGCCGAAATTACCATTACCAAATTTTCCACCCCAAGAGCAATTGATAATATCACACCCATGATCAGCGGCATATACGATGCCGGCATAATCCATGGTTAAATTACCATTTTCATCATCAATTTTAACGGGTAAAAACCGGCATTTAAAGCCAGTTCCGGCAATACCGAGATTATTATCAGTAGCTGCCGAAGAAATACCGGATACATGTGCACCATGCCCAGATTGGTTTACAGTAGGGTCATTGTCGTTCTCTCCTAAATCCCAACCCATGTAGTTATCAATAAACCCATCATTATCATTATCAATGCCGTCAATTGTATCATTAAGATTGTAAAAAATATTGCTGCTTAAATCCGCATGGTCAATATCGGTTCCTGTATCCACAATTCCAATAACAACTAGAGAATCTCCTTTATGAATATCCCACCCCTGGAAAGCCCTGGTATTGATCAAAGCATATTGCCTAAAATTCCCTGAAGCTGAAGTATCTGCAAAAGGATCATTGGGAATATAAAACGGCTCAGAGATATAACAAGGTTCTGCATACTCAAACAAACCCGTGCTTTCAAGTTGTGAAATAACTTTTTTTACCGGGTAAGAGGAACTATATTCCAATTTATAAATTAAAGACAGGTCTACTAATTTTTGGCCATGAGTATTGAACGCTTGCTTGGGTGGATGATGATTAGGGAACACTTTCTTTATATAATCAATATGAATTTGCTGAAAATAATTGCTTAATTGGTCACTAACTATTTTATTTTTTTCGCCTTTGCCCCTGTATTCTTCTTTGAGCTTTAGGATAACAGTTCCGGGTAGAAATTTGGCTTTGTTGCTATTTCCCTCACCTATCAACTGTTGGGTAAAAGAATTGGGCAAAAGAATCACATAGCACAATATAATCAATAAAAAAGAATTAAAGGTTTTCATAATAAGGGATTTGGTGTAAAAATACATAAGCATGTTCGTAATAATCCAATTTAAGGCAAAAATGTTCAATTCCATTTGTAAGGAGAAGATAGTCAACATTTAGGGCCATATTGTATCTAGCTGCTTGGTCAAGGGTGTCTTGTTTGATTTTTATTTCAGGTGATTTGCACTCTACGATCATTTTGGCTGTTGTTGCGGGTTTATAGATTACAATATCTGCACGCTTGGTAGTTTTATTCAATTTTAAAGTTTTTTCAATACACATCAAAGAAGGCGGGTACTTTTTTTTTTCAACCAGGTATCGAATTAAATTCTGTCTCACCCACTCCTCCTTTGTTAGCCTTACATATTGCTTCCTAATACTATCAAAAATAACGCGTTTGCCATTATCTTCTTTTACTTTAAAATCGTAAACCAGTAAATTAAAACTTTCCATTCAATTAAAATCTGCCAAGTTAAGTGTTTTTGTATTAAAACTTTTAATTTTGCAATAGAGCATATAAAATTAATACATTCTTTAATGAAGACAAAATTAGAGATAACAAAAGATTGGCTACCTCGTTATACGGGCACTGCAATTAAGGAATTTGGAGAATATATTCTTTTAACCAACTTCAACCAATACCTGGAGCTTTTTGCTAAGTGGGAAAATGTCCCGGTTAATGGTGATGGAAAGCCTATGCCAAGCGCTACTTCAAAAAATATTACCATCATCAATTTTGGAATAGGCAGCGCCAATGCTGCCTTGGCTATGGATTTATTAAGTGCTATTAAACCTAAGGCATGTTTATTCTTGGGAAAGTGCGGGGGATTAAAAAAGAAAAACTCCTTGGGCGACTTGATTTTACCCATTGCTGCAATACGTGGCGAAGGTACTTCTGATGATTATTTCCCGCCCGAAGTACCGGCACTTCCGGCATTTAACCTTCAAAAAGCCGTTTCCACAACCATAAGAAACCACTCCAGGGATTATTGGACAGGTACAGTTTATACCATGAACAGGAGAGTTTGGGAGCACGACGAGGAATTTAAAAACTACCTCAGGAAAACAAGAGTTATGGCAATAGATATGGAAACCGCTACACTTTTTAGCGTTGGGTTTCACAATGGAATACCTTCTGGTGCCCTGTTATTGGTATCTGACCAACCCATGATTTCTGAAGGTGTTAAAACCAGCAAAAGCGATAGCAAAATATCCCAACAATTTGTTGAAGGGCACTTACAAATTGGGATAGATGCACTTAATGAGCTTATTAACCATGGGCTCACCGTTAAGCATCTCCGTTTTGATGAATAACATAAAAAAACAAGCAATGTATGTAAGCATTAAAAAAAACACAAGAAACATTATTTTTAGGAAAACACCAAATTGCCATATTATCCATTAATTGTTGAACAGTTGAGTACTATAGCATGAAATTTGAGCAGTTAAGAACAGCCTTAAAAAACAAAGTTTATTACCCTGTATATCTTTTAATGGGGGAAGAACCATTTTATATTGACCGCATTTCGGGTTACATTGAAAAAAAGGTGCTTGATGAAGCAGAAAAAGAATTTAACCAAAACGTGGTTTATGCTAAGGATATTGATGTGGATACCATCGTAAGCTATGCCAAGAGCTACCCGATGATGGCCAATCACAGGGTGGTTATTGTGAAAGAAGCACAAAATTTATCCAATATCGAGAAACTACAACGCTACATAGAAAAACCACAGAAGTCCACGATCTTAGTTTTATGTTACAAACATAAAAAAGCTGATAAGAGAAAGGCGTGGGTAAAAGCCGTTAACAAAACCGGGGTACTGTTTGAATCTAAAAAACTTTATGACAATCAATTACCCCAATGGATAGAAAAATATGCAAAACAAAAAAAGCTTACCATTGACCCAAAGCCGGCTTTGTTAATTGGAGAATACCTTGGCAACGACCTAAGTAAAATAGCCAATGAGTTGGATAAGCTCGCCATCAACCTACCTGTAAATACCAGGATTACCCTAGCTCATATTGAAGAAAATATTGGAATTAGTAAAGATTTTAATGTTTTTGAATTGCAAAAGGCCGTTGGTGAAAAAAATATACTTAAAGCCAACCAAATTGCTGCATACTTTGCTGAGAATCCTAAAAACAACCCAATTGTTGTTACTTTAACAAACCTCTACATGTATTTTTCTAAGATATTAATGTATCATGCACTAAAAGACAAAAGCAAAAACAATGTTGCTTCTGTGTTGTCTATTCATCCTTTTTTTGTTGGAGAATACCAATCTGCTGCCAAAAGATATTCTTATCCGAAAATCGTGCAGGTTATATCCTTGCTCCGCGAATATGATGCCAGGGCCAAAGGTGTAGGCAATGAAAGCACTACCGATGGAGAACTGTTACGTGAACTTCTTTATAAGGTCCTACATTAAAACTTTACCGTTAACTGGCAAAAACCTGCCGTAAACTGGTTTTATTTGGCAAATTTGTATGCTTTCATAATTTTGTTAAAATTTTGAAATGTCCATAAATAAATGAACTTGGAATTATATCCCAGGTGTTTTTAACAATCATTTTAATAACCTTGCAAATGAATAAAATTCTGAATATCGCCAGGCCGATTTTTTTT
The DNA here is from genome assembly GCA_964544705.1 of uncultured Bacteroidales bacterium. GTDB lineage: Bacteria > Bacteroidota > Bacteroidia > Bacteroidales > CAZJDA01 > CAZJDA01. Next base: position 111,703 of record CAZJDA010000003.1, on the reverse strand, counting down.
ATCACTATATTTTTTCTTTATGCAGGATGTGAAGAAGATATCGATCCATTCAATTATAATAAAGAAGAAACTGTAATTTATGGTTTGTTAAATATTAAAGATAGTGTGCAGCTCGTAAAAGTTTTCAAATGCTATTCAACAAAAGAAGAAAGCAATACAAGCGAAACCTATGACCTCATAAAACATTATGACACTTCAGACATTGATGTATTTATAGAACAATGGAAAGATAATGAAAAGATAGATTCCATCCCATTACATGCAATATCAATATCCGACTGGCAGCAAGGCCATGATTACGATGACAGCCAGGTTTATATAACAAAACAAGACCTTGACCTTACATGTATATATAAAGTAGTTGTTTTTGTTAAAGAAAAAGACAAACGGGTTTGGGCCGAGGTTAAGCCGTTTGGGAAACGTAATTTTCATTATCAATACTACGATGAAAAAAGAATATATGGAATATACGAATACCAAAATTCAAATAGAATAGAAGATAATACGGATATTATTACCCGTGATGTTAATTTTTACCATGAAACCGTTTACAGGTTTCTTTATGTAGACATAGTTGATGGAGATACAATTAGAAAATATGTTGAATGGCAAAAAGAAATTCCCAAGAAATATTGGCCTCCATCAAATGAAGTACACAAAAAAGGTCAATTATACGCAAGGGTTTATAATTATATAGGAGCAAAAATTCCGAAAAAGCACAATGTAAAAAGGATAGCTGTTGGACTTGACAGGATAATACTTTATTATAACCATGAAATAAAAGATTTTAACAGGAATTTATTAATCCCCAGGTCAGATTTTGAACGTATCAACTATGTAGATAATGTTAATAATGGGAGTGGATTAGTTGGGTTGCAATATTATTATACCTATTTTGCTCAAAGATTTACGAGAAAAACCATTGATTCACTATGTACGACCAAAAGCACAAGGGATTTGAATTTCATTAAATATTACTTACCCTTTTATTTGGATTAATTATGAAGAAACAATGCATCCTTCTTTTGCTTTTCTTATTTACAACATTAATATTAATCGGTCAAAAGGTAAAACTAACCGGTTTTGTTTATGACAAAGAAACTGGTAAGCCTGTAATTTATACAAATGTTTATTTTAAAGGAACAAGCATAGGTTCTACAACCAATCTTGATGGGTATTATGCTATCTCAAATATCCCTCAGGGTACTTATACCCTAACGATAAAACATCTTAATTACGACAGTTTGGTTGAAAAAATTACCTTTTCAAAAGGTAAAACCATAAGAAAAAACCTCTTTCTTACTCCCAAAAGTATCCAACTTAATGAAGTGAGGATAAGTTCCAGGAGCCAAGCGTTAAAAAAAAGGTCTAACGTTTCTGTATTAGAAGTAGATGCAAAAAACATTGGAAGTATTCCTTCAATTGGCGGCCAGCCCGATATTGCGCAATATATGAAAGTTTTGCCAGGAGTAACTTCAACCGGCGACCAAGGCGGGCAAATTTATATTAGAGGCGGGGCGCCTGTTGAAAATAAGATCATTATGGACGGGATGATCATTTATAATCCTTTTCACTCTATCGGCTTATATTCTGTTTTCGATACGGATATTATCCAATCTACCAAAGTTTATACCGGGGGATTTAATGCGAATTATGGAGGACGTATTTCTTCTATTTTAGATATTAAAACAAGGAGTGGAAACAAAAAACGTTTCTCAGGAAATATAAACTTAGGATCACTCAGCTCCAAGGTGCTTTTGGAGGGGCCTATCGCCAAAAATAAAAATACCCATACAAATCCAACGTTTATTTTATCAGTTAAAGAAGGTTATGCAGATAAGAGCTACAAAATCTTCTATCCCTATATCAATGAAAAAGAAGGGCTTCCATTTAGTTTTCATGATATATATTCAAAGATCTCAATAAACGGTGAGTCTGGGAATAAGGTCGATTTTTTTGGGTTTTCTTATAAGGATCAAGTAAATTATGAAGTGGCAAAATTTGATTGGGATTCATACGGGGGAGGTACCAACCTGGTCTATGTTCCTTATAATAGCTCCACCTTGATCAATATTCACCTAGCCTTTACCAGTTACGAAGTTAGGGATCATAACTATCTAACCCCGCCAAATAAAAGCCTCATTAATGGATTTAACACCGGACTTGCCGTTACAAATATTTTTAATGATAATGAATTGAAATATGGATTTGAACTCATTGGTAAAAAAACAGACTTCACCTATTATAGCAGCCTTTACACAAAATTACAACAAGTGAATAATGCTTCTGAGTTTGCTTCATATATCAAGGCAAAGTTTTTAACAGGGAGGTTTATTTTTGAACCGGGTTTTAGAGTTCACTATTATGCATCCTTACCATTAAAGCGTTTTTCTCCAGAACCCAGGTTGTCAGCAAAAATCCTGATAAGCGAAAATTTAAGACTTAAAGCGGCTTCGGGTTTATATTCGCAAGACTTGATGAGTTCTACCTCCAACGTTGTTGCCGTAGATTATTTCAATGGGTTTGTTTCCGGTAGCGATGATATGCCTGATTTTTATAATGACAAAAGACTGGATAGCTACCAACAAAGGTCAGGCCATTTAATACTTGGTACTGAAATTGACATTTCTCGCAACGCGATGCTAAACATAGAAGCTTATTATAAAAAATACTATCAATTATCATCACCAAACTTGGAAAAGACCTACCCCAATACACAAGCCTATACCGATAAACCAGAATATTTGCGTACCGATTTTGTTATTGGTGAAGGCTATGCAAAAGGTTTAGAAACCTCATTCAAATACTTTGGAAAACATTTTAATACTTGGTTGGTTTATTCTTTGGGTAACACAGAGAGAAAAAATGAAAGGTTTACTTATATACCTTCTTTTGATAGAAGGCACAATATTAACGTGCTTAATTCATTGTATTTTGGAAAGAACAATGCATGGGAATTTAATACAAGATGGAACTTGGGTTCTGGCTTACCCTTTACAAAAATTATTGGATTATACCCTGTTGCCAATTACAAAGGTGCTGTAACGTCCGATCTTAGCTCCTTTTATGTGAATAAAAAAGGAGTAAAATTTGATGATTATAATGAAGGCAGGTTACCTTATTATCATAGGTTTGACTTGAATTTAATGCGAAAGATTAAATTATCAAGACATTCGAAAATTGAAGCTAATATTGGAGTAACAAACCTCTATGATAGAAACAACATATTTTATTTCAGCTTCAAAGATGGAAAACAAATTAACCAATTACCTTTTATGGTGAATTTTGGATTGAATTATCATTTTTAATACTTTACGTTAACTGGCAAAAACCTGGCGTAAACTGATTTTATTTGGCAATATTACAGTGCTTTCTATTTTTGTTCTTTTTGTAAATTTAACTTATGTGCAACAATGCGAAAACTTATTATAATCATCATTTTTTTAATATTCTATTCTTCCTGTGAAGAAGAGATTAATCCATTTAACTATGATAAAGAAGAGACAGTAATATATGGACTGATCAATATTAAAGATAGCGTGCAATTGGTAAAAGTTTTTAAATGCTATTCTACAAAAGAAGAAAACAATACAAGCGAAAATTATGACCTTATTAAACATTATGACACTTCAGATATTGATGTTAATATTGAGCAATGGAAAGACGGTGAGAAAGTAGAATCAATACGCATGCACCCGATTTATATTAGTGATTGGGACGAAACGCACCCGCATGAAGACAACCTTATTTATATTACCAAGAAAGGCCTTTATAGCAATTGCAATTATAGAATAACTGTTTATGTTAAAAAGGTACAAAAAAAAGTATGGTCAGATGTAATTCCTTTCGGAGGTAGAAATTTTCATTATCAATACTATGATGAATTAAGAAGGTATGGGCATAGTCAATACATGTATACACATAGAATGGAAGAAAATGAAGCGTTTTTAGATCAAGACATCAATTATTATCATGAAACCATTTACAGGTTTTTGTACGTAGATATCATTAACAATGATACCATTAAGAGATATGTTCAGTGGCAAGAACAAATTCCCAAGGAATATTGGCCTGACCCATTAGAGATACACAAAAAAGGGCAATTATATGCACGAGTTTATAATTATTTAGCAGATAAAATACCCAACAGGCCAAATATAGAACGGATCCCTGTAGGTCTGGATAAGATGTTGTTGTTTTACAACCAAGAAATTAAGGACTTTAACAGGAATCTCTCCATTCCCCGGTCTGATTTTAGCTATGTTAATTATGTAGATAATGTTCAAAACGGCAGTGGATTTGTTGGTGTTCAATATTACTGGACTTATTTTGCACAAAGATTTACTAATGAAACAATCGATTCATTAGCTGATTGTGAAACAACCAGGGATTTGAATTTTATAAAATATTATGATCCATTTTTTTGGAATGACTAATAAAATAAATTTGATGACTATAATAATGGTGAATTTTGGATTGAATTTTTATTTTTAAGTGAATATAGATTTGTTCATAAATAATTAAAATAATACTTTTACACCGCATTTTTGTTACGGAAAACAAAGGCGCTATTAAACACATTATTAAATGGATAAAAAAATATTTATTGTCCTACTTTGCTGCTTTTTGTGCGTGGGAACATTATTTTCACAAACCACCAGCATAAGAGGATTTGTATATAAAAAGAAAACCGGTGAACCCGTGATCTTCACCAATGTTTATCTTAAAGGGACTTCTTATGGCGCCACCACTGACGTTAATGGCTTTTTTAGCATCAATAAAATACCTCCTGGTAAATACACTTTATTGGTTACTTTTTTAGGCTATGACAGCTTGAGCATGCCTGTTGAATTAAAAAAAGGAGAAATTCTAACCAAGAAACTATTTCTTGCCGAATCAAGTGTAAATTTGGATATGGTAGAAATTTCTGGCGAAAGTAAAGCCCTTAAAACCGAGACGAGGACATCCATAATTAAGGTATCGCCAAAACAAATCAAACAACTTCCAACCATTGGAGGCCAAGCAGATATTGCACAATACATGCAAGTTTTGCCCGGGGTAGTTTTTACCGGAGACCAAGGTGGGCAGCTATATATCAGGGGTGGTTCTCCTATCCAAAATAAAGTTATGCTTGATGGGATGATCATTTATAATCCCTTTCATTCTATTGGACTTTTTTCGGTTTTTGAAACGGATATTATCCGCAATGCAGATATATATACCGGGGGTTTCAACGCCCAACATGGCGGTAGAATATCTTCGGTTATGGACATTACTACCAGGGATGGCAACAAAAATAGGATAGCAGGAAAAGTGGGCGCTAACACTTTTGGCGCTAATGTGCTTTTAGAAGGCCCACTAAAAAAAATGAATGATAAGAAAAATGGCAGCAGCTCATCCTTTATTGTTTCTTTTAAAAATTCATACTTAAAAGAAAGTTCAGAGATATTTTATGATTATATTGATACCGCTGGATTACCTTTTAACTACACTGATATTTATTCAAAACTCTCTTTCAATACCAGCAATGGAAGCAAAATCAACTTTTTTGGGTTTAATTTTGATGATGTAGTGAATTACAAAGCCCTTTCCGACTTTAATTGGACTGCAAGAGGGGCAGGTTCAAACTTTATTATCATCCCAGGCAATTCACCAGCCCTTATTGAAGCCATCTTTGCATATTCTTCCTATAACATGGAAATGATGGAGAAAGGCTTCCCACCTAGAAGCAGCTCGATAAATGGTTTCAATGGTGGATTAAATTTTACTTATTTTTTTGGCAAAGACGAAGTAAAATACGGGATTGAATTCATTGGTTATAATACGTCTTTTAAATATTTTAACACTGGCAATGCCATAATAGAACAAAACTCCAACACTACAGAAGTAGCTTTTTACACCAAATACAAGTGGACTTTAGATAAATTTCTTATTGAACCGGGATTCCGGTTGCAATATTTTGCCTCTCTCTCCTCGGCTTCTCCCGAGCCAAGATTGGCTTGTAAATATAATGTAACAGATAATTTTAGGCTAAAACTTGCCGGCGGATTCTATTCACAAAACCTTATAAGCTCCAGGTCTAATAAGGATGTAGTGAACCTCTTCTATGGCTTTCTTTCAGGCCCGGAAAACCTTCCTAATGAATTTGATGGCAAAGAAATAACGCACAAACTTCAAAAAGCCAAAGATATAATATTTGGTGTTGAATATGAGCCTATTAAAAAGTTAACGATTAACCTTGAACCCTATTATAAAGATTTTAGCCAGCTTACCAATATCAATAAAGATAAAATCCTTAAAGATATTGAAGAGAACGCTGACCAACCGGGTAAATACACGAAAGATTATATTGTTGAATCAGGCGAAGCCTACGGGATCGATTTTATTGCAAAATATGATTTCAGGAGATATTATTTTTGGGCTGTTTATTCCTTAGGCCATGTTACACGCTACGATGGAGAAAAAGAATACTATCCTTATTACGATAGAAGGCATAATGTAAACCTTATGGGAACGGTTGTTCTTGGAAAAGACCTTAATTGGGAATTAAGCGCCAGGTGGAACTTGGGTTCAGGATTCCCATTTGCCAGGACACTTGGCGTGTACGAAAAACTAAACTTTGACGGTTTTAATTACAACCCAATTGTGGATAACGGAACTCTTAAATTTATTTACGAAGATGAAAACAACGGTAGGCTGCCTTATTATCACAGGCTGGATATTTCCCTTAAAAGAACGTTTTTTATAGGAGATTACACCGAGCTGGAAATATTTGCCGGGGTTACCAATGCATACGATCGCGAAAACGTTTTCTATTTTGATAGGGTGAGTTTTGAACGTGTTAACCAACTACCAATGATGCCAAGTTTTGGTGCAACATTTAGATTTTAATTTTTATACCAGGTATTTTTATCAATAAAAACATCCATGGGTTTCTTTTTCTTCACAAAAAGTATTATTTTTACTTTTATGTTTTTGGTATTTTTGTGATACCTACCACCTAATATTAAAATTATTATGAAAGACAAATACATACAACTTCTCAAAAACCAAATAGAACAACTTAACAAGGAAGATTTTGACCTTAATGCATGGAAAGCCCATACAAATGTTATTCTAGCTAAAATTTTCGGTGATAACAACCAGAAAATCAGGCAAATAAACGAGATTGGGTATAAATATGGCAGTTGGTCATTAAGAGACTCTTCAGGTTCCGAATCTGCTATGGATATATGCAAAAAGCTTGGCAAAGAAATCCTTAATGCTGCCATTATTGAGTTGGAAAATTTTGACATTCCTGGAAAATCTAGTACAAACGGGGATGATACTTTAAACAATACAGTTATTAGCGCTTTTAAAGATGAATTAACCGGGTCGCAAGTAAAAGAAATTAAAAAAATCCTTACTACCTCCGAAAAGGATGATATAAAAGAAGACCAAGTATTAAGTATTTTTAACAGGCTGGGTTCTAATACCCTTTCTAAGATACTTACAAGAATTGTAATGAACAAAGATTTTTATAACAACCTTTAAAAACGATATAATTATGCGACACTTATTAATCCTTTTACTTTTATCCCAGGCATTTTTTGTATTCTCCCAACCCGTTTACCAAGCTTCTGACTATGCAGGTATAGATAGCAATTATACCCGGAGCAAAGTACCCTCGGCAGAGGTTGCTTCAAAAGATTTTAGCCTTACTGGCGAAAACTATACATGGGATTACAGTGATTTAAGTATCACTTCTCAAAATCAATATGAATTTATTGACCCCGATAATTCGGGTTATTACCAATCTTTTATGTTCAATTGTATGGCAAATGGAGGTAACCCCTTTAGCTGCCAAGACGATTGGGAGGCAATTTCCAACATGGCTAAACCTGAGCTAGACAGTATTACAATAGCACAATTCCATTTTCAAAATGGAGTCATATTTTATAAGAAAACCAACGTCTTGGAAAATACAATGCTGGGAATAACTTATAATAATGATGGCACGGAAATTCCCATTCCTATTTTATACGAAATCCCAGATACCATTTATGAATTTCCTATATCATATCAAAACCAAGACAGTTCATACAGCAAATTTACAGTTGACCTTACTGGTGCAGGCATTGATTTCATATACAAAAAACACCAAAATCGCTATAATCATGTTGAAGGCTATGGAGACATTATCACACCTTATAAATCATTCTCTAATGCCATTAAAATAAGAACCCTTCTTGTGAGCCAAGATACAATTACATACCAAGGCACAACAACACCATTACCTCAAACCACAGAAATCATTTATACCTGGTTTGATGCCGGTTATGGAAACCCAGTTTTTCAAGCCAAAGGAAATATTCTCCCCGGTAATATAGAGGTATATAACAATGCTACTTTTATTGACACCAATCGTTGTTTTACACCTGAAGCAGATTTTAGCCCTTCTCCACAAATGATTTTCTTGGATGAAGAAGACAACGCCGAAGTGTTTTTCAATAATTATTCTCAAAATGCGAACCTTTACGAATGGAATTTTGGAGACTCATTGAATCCGGGCACCAATTATTCAGCAGAAGTATCTCCTTCTCATACCTATACTACTGAAGGAACTTACCAGGTTAAACTTAAAGCCTATAATACAATTTGCTCGCCTATAGAAGCAGATTCGCTTACACTAAATGTTGAGGTTGTAGATACTTCATCTACAGGATTTTTAAATACCCTGGAGAATAATGAATTTAAGATATATCCTAACCCTGCCAAGGGCGAATTTTATATTCAATCCCAAAATAAGCTGGCTGAACCTGCAATAATTTCAGTGTATAACAATAAAGGAATATTGGTTAATGAAAGTTTGATTCCCACAGGTGAAGAGCATTTTACAATCGATGCTTCCGGTTTTGTGCCGGGAATTTACATAATAAAAGTACAAAGCAAAAAAAGTGTTAGCATAAAAAAAATAATGGTTAAATAGATATGAAAGCATTTAAAGCATACGATATCAGAGGCGTATACAACAAGGATTTTAATAAAGATGACGTATATAAGATAGGATTTTTTCTTCCTGCACTCTTGGAAACGGATAAAATTCTTGTTGGTAGGGATGTAAGAGAAACATCCGATGAAGTATTTGAATACCTGGCAAAAGGCATTAATGATGCCGGGGCCGATGTTTACAATATTGGCCTTTCTACAACTCCCATGGTCTATTTTTCCACTACTAAGCATGGTTTTCATGGTTCGGTTCAGATTACAGCTTCGCATAACCCTAAAGATTATAACGGCTTAAAGGTTTCCAAAACCAACGCTTTACCGGTAGGTTATGAAACTGGGCTCAACAAGCTAGAACAAATGATAGAAACCAGCAATATTGTACCTTGCCATAAAAGAGGCAAGATAGTGGATTTTGCTGCCCGTGAAGTCTATGTTAATTTTTTGAAGCGTTATTTGCAAGATTACTCCAGTTTAAAAACCGGCATTGATTGTTCTAATGGTATGGCGGCCTTATTTATTAAAGAAATCATGGGAGACAAGCCTTTTTACATTTTTGATACCCTTGATGGAACTTTTCCCAACCACGAACCTAATCCTTTAGTAGAAAGTAATGTTAAAGACCTTAAAAACCTTGTTAAAAAAGAAAAACTGGATATCGGGATTATTTTTGACGGTGACGCCGACCGCGTGATGTTTGTTGATGAAAATGCTGAATTTATTCCACCTGATCTAATCATTGCAGTGTTAGGCCATTATTTCCTTGAAAAAGAAAAAGGCCATGTTCTTCAAGATATTAGAACCTCGAAAGCTGTTAAAGAATACCTTGCAAAATTTGGCGCTACTATGCATACTTGGAAAGTAGGACACGCTTTTGCTAAGTATAAATTAAGAGAAATCAATGGCATCTATGGTGGGGAATTGGCAGGCCATTATTATTATCGCGACTTCTATTATTGTGATTCCGGTATCCTTACTGCTATTATTGTGCTAAACGTGATGAAAAAAATGCAGCAACAAGGAAAAACATTCTCGCAATTGATCAAAGAGATCAAGGCTTATCATAATTCAGGAGAGATCAATTTTAAGATAAAAGATAAGCTTGCTGCTATGGAAGAAGTTAAAGAACACTTTATTAGCAAAGAAAAACCACAAAACTTTTTTGATTTTGATGGCTATAGGGTAGAATACCCCGGTTGGTGGTTCAACATAAGGCCATCCAATACAGAACCCTATTTGCGCCTGGTAGCTGAAGCCAAAACCAAAGAACTATTAGAAGAAAAGTTATCAGAAATAAAAAGCATTATTAAGAAGTATAAATAAACGTTTTACCTGTTAACAAAAAAATGAAGAAGCTGTTTATTTTGTTTTGGGATTCAAATTTAAAATTTTAATGAAAGTCAACACCCTATTTTTTTTCTTTGTACTGGTTGTTGCTACGTCATGCAAGGTGAACGAGCTTAACACCAAATCTACAGGGAAAATATTCTCAGAACTTGGAAAAATAAAAGGAACATGGAAAAGTGACGGGCTTTACCAACTCACTGAAGTATGGGAAGAAACCTCTAGTGGCAACTACCGAGGGATATCCAAATTAAAAATGGAAGGTTTGGGATTATACAAAGATACCTTTTATATAAAGAATCAAGGTGAAAAAATTTATTTGGATGCCAAAATAGAGGCCCGAAAAGACGTTTATAAACGCATCCCTATGCCGTTAACACGTGTAAAAAATCAATTGTATCAATTTAAAGCTGGAAAAGATGTGCTTTATCCCCAAGAGATTACCTATGAATTCCTGGAAAACGAACAATTACAGATTACCATTAAAGGCATACAAGAAAAAAAAGTAACGGATAAGTATCTTTTAAAACGCCAGGATTAGAGCCTTGATAGTATTTTATTAAAATCAGCATTGGGGTAATATCCTTTTTCATCATCCGAATATTCTGGTTTAATGCGGTTTACAAAATACATATCCACATCACCTTTATTCTTAACATTGATTTTGCCTCGGTATGTACAATCAAAATAATCCTTGATAAATTCGTAAGTAGGGCCAGATATATTAATTTTGTTAACTTCCCCGTTTTCTTCCATACGGCTGGCTGTATTAACAGTATCACCCCAAATATCATAAGCAAATTTTCTTTTTCCAATAACCCCGGCAACTACTTCGCCTGTATGAATACCTATCCTGCATGACCATCTTTCATTAATGTTTTCTACTTCTGGTATTTCATGTTCTACCATAAATTTTTTAATCTTCATGGCAGCTAATAAAACATCAAACGGGTTACTTTTATTTTTCAAGGGAAGGCCACCAGCGCACATGTATGCATCGCCAATGGTTTTTATTTTTTCAATGTAATGCTGGTCTATAATCTCATCAAAAGTCTGGAAATAATAACTCAACTCACCTACCAATTCTTTTGGTGGCAGGTTGTTAGCATACATAGAGAAATCTTTAAAATCAGTGAACATTACTGTAACTCTCTTGTATAGTTTGGTCTTTGCTGTACCTTTTTTCTTAAGTTGTTCTGCAATCTCGTATGGAAGGATATTCAGCAACATTCTTTCGCTAACTTCCCTTTGAATTTCTATCTCATTAGTTTGGTTTTCAATTTTTTCTTTTTGTTCTTCAATTTCCCTTAAAGACCTGCTCAAACGCAAAGTTAATTCAATCCTCAACTTAAGTTTGCTTTCATTGATGGGTTTGTCAATAAAGTCATCAGCATTTTCCCTAATGGCTTTTTCAATATTTTCAGCTTTTCCAATGATTATAACAGGTATTTTCCTGAATAACTCGTGTTTCTTAAACCTCTGCAGGCATTGTAATGGATCAGCATTGTAACCTTCCCAGTCAATGAGGATAATCTCTGGTATTTCACTATCAAGTTCATAATCACAACATTCTTGTCCTGGGATAATATTTTCTATTTTATAGTTTTTATTATCGATAAGACCTTCTATAAGGTTCTTAATATGAAATAAAGTGCCTTCAGATGAAGTAATTACCCAAATTAAGATATCCTGCATAATTGATTTTGGTTTGTAATGTTAAAAGAGACCCTATTTTCAAAGATAACGGGATAAATATAACAAATAATTGAGCAATCTTAACTCAAAGCTTCAAAAACTTTGTCAGCAAGCCTACTTGCCCCTATCCTGAATAATTCGTTATTAAGCCATTCTTCGCCAAGTATTTCTTCTATCATGAAATAGTATTTAAGGGCTGTAATGGTGTCGGAAATACCGCCTGCAGGTTTAATACCTATTTTTTTACCGGTTTTTTCGTAATGTTTTTTTATTACTCCAGACATATAATAGACAGCTTCCAGTGTAGCGGCTGGTTTTATCTTGCCAGTGGATGTTTTAATGAAATCAGCGCCTGCATCAATGGCTATTTGGCTTGCCTTTGTTATGAGTTCATTGGTTTGTAATTCTCCGGTTTCCAAAATCACTTTTAAATGTTTCTCTCCACAAATCTCTTTAGTAGTTTTTACTTCGTTGTAAATATATTTCTCATCTCCTTCTAATAATCTACCCCTGGAAATGACCATATCAATTTCGTCTGCGCCATTTTTAACAGCATAGTCAACTTCTTTTAACCTCACTTCTAATGGTGATTGCCCTGAAGGAAAAGCACCGGCAACTGATGCGATCTGTATATCGCGACCTGCTAAATTCTCTTTTACCTGCTTCACAAAAATGGGGTAAACGCATACAGCAGCAACACCTGGTATGTTACCATCATCGCTTTTAAGTGCTCTCGCTTTCTGGCATAACCTATTTATAGACATATTGTTGTCAGTTCCTTCTAAAGTGGTAAGGTCTATAAGGCTTAAAATATTCCTTAAATAGGGGGTTTTGTCCGAAGTTTCGTTTACTCGATTTTCTATTCTCTCTATCAGTTTTATCATAGGTTTAAAATTTGTTGACAGTGTTACAAACACATAATTTATTTCTTATGTATATTAATTAATTATACCTGGCATTGCATGCTTTATTGGAAGTTGAAATCTCCTAAACCAAATATAGTTAAATAATCTGAAAACAGAGATTTTCTATCCTTATTCTTTTCCATCACCTATTAAGCTGTAAATATCAAGCATTCCACCAGGTATATGAACGTGTATTTTCCTTTCTTTCCTGCACACTTTTGTTATGAACTCATCAATTGCAGGAACCAGTATTTCCTTATCATCTTTATGGACAGCAAGAATACCGTATTGAGGCATTTCAATTACCGAGTTAACTTTGCCTATATGACCATATTTTTCATCAATTACATCAAAATCAATAATCTCGTGGAAATAAAACTTATTCCCTGTAAGCGGGGGCAACATTCCTAATGGCTGGTACAACCTTGATTTTACTAATTTTTCAGCTTCTTCAAGGGTTTTAATATCGGGGAGATTAACCACAACCTCGCTACTTCCATGTGCTAGGGGCTCTATGGAATCAATAAAAAATGGAACCAGTATATTATTGATATCAATAAGTACCGATTCCATTTTATAATATGCTACTGGGTTATCAACGTCAAGGTAGAATACAAGTTTCCCTTTATACCCATGCACTTTGGTAATATATCCCAGTAGAAAACAGTCTTTTTTTTCCATCATTAAACTGATGAATACCCCGCAGCCATTAATCAATAATATTAAAAGACTGTGGACTTGTTTAAAAAAAACAACAGGCGATTATTCTATTCCTGCTTTTCTTCTTTTTCTTCTTTCTCTTCTTTTGCAGGTTCTTCAGCGCCTTCTTTTTGCTCTTCTCTATCTTCTACTTTTTCTCCTTGTTCGGCTTCACCTGCTTGTTCAGCCTTTTTCGCAGCTTCGGCTTCTAACTCTTTTGCTTTTTTCTCAGCAATTGCTTTAGCGCGAGCTTCATTTACTTTGGCTTCAGCTTCTAAGCGTTTTTTTATTTCTTCTTGTTCTTTTTGTGTAGTTTTTTCTACCTCGCCTTGTATCTTGGCTTCTTTTTCTTGCATCCAAGCAGCAAATTTTTCATCGGCTTGCTCTTTTGTAAGCGCTCCTTTGTCTACACCTTTGGCAAGGTGAACCCTATGAAGTACACCTTTATACCTCAAAATAGCTCTAACTGTTTCTGTAGGTTGTGCGCCATGGCGTATCCATTGGAAGGCTTTGTCCTGGTCCAGCTCTATGGTAGCTGGGGTTGTTAAAGGATTGTATGTGCCAATACTTTCAATGTTTTTTCCGTCACGTGGTGCACGACCATCCGCTACTACAATGTGATAGAAGGGCCTTTTTGTCCTACCCCTTCTTTGTAACCTAATCTTTGTTGGCATGATAATTTTATTTTTAAGAACACAATAATTTTTAAGGCTGCAAAATTGTTACTTTTTTTTCAATAAAAAAAATATTCAGGCTAAAATTTACTTTGGTTTATTATTTGAAGCCTATTTCAATTCGTCAATCAAAACATCTATTGAAATAATTTGAAGATATCGTTACCATTGGCGAATAGCACAAGGGCCAAAATAACAATAAGTCCGAATATCTGTGCGTATTCCATGAATTTCTCGCTGGGTTTTCTACGGCTAATAATCTCGTAAAGCAAGAACATCACGTGGCCGCCATCTAACGCAGGAATTGGCAATATATTAATAAATGCCAACATTAAGGATAAAAATGCTGTAAGGCTCCAAAAAGAAACCCAATCCCAATGTGCCGGGAAGAAATTGCCAATGGCAATAAACCCACCAACAGACTTGTAAGCTTCTGTTTCGGAATCAAAGATCAATCTAAACTGCTTAATATAATTGGCCAAGGACTCAAAGGCTTTGCTCGTCCCCGCTGGAATAGCTTCAATTAGGGAATATTCTAGCTTTTTCAATTCAAGAAAGTGGGTGAATTGCTTTGGAAATATGCCTATTAACCCTTTTCCCGAAACATTTACGGGTACATGAAGGGTGTCCGAGTCTCTTAATATGGTTAGATTTACTTCTTCACCCTTGAATTTTCCTAGTTCCTCTTTTACCTGGTCAAAAAACAACAAAGTAGTATCATTAACGCCTATAACCCTGTCATCTTTTTGAAGCCCTGCATCTTTTGCATTGGATTCTTTAGGAAATTCACCAATTACAAAAGGGAACCTGGGGTAAAGAAAGGCTGGTGATTTCAATTTTATCAACTTGGCTTTAAAACTTTTGTCAATAGGTAAGCTCACTTCTTCGCCATTTCTTTGTACTTGCATTGTTTTGGCTTCTTCCAAAAGAATAAAAGCAGGTATCTTCATAAAATCTTCTACTTCTTGATTATCTAATGAAACGATCTTATCCCCGCTTTGCAAACCAATTTCTTGTCCAACAGAATCTACCATTACGCCATACTTCACATTCTTTGTTGGTAAGTATTCCTCGCCCCAGGAAAACAGCATAAATATGTAAATAACAATGGCTAAGACAACGTTCATGAGCACTCCGCCAAGCATAATAATAAGCCTTTGCCAGGAGGGCTTGGAGCGAAACTCCCATGGTTGAGGAGGTTTTTTCATTTGCTCCTTATCCATGGATTCGTCTATCATTCCCGAAATTTTCACATAACCCCCCAGGGGTAACCAACCGATTCCAAACTCTGTAGCATTTTCTTTTTTGGGTTTATATTTGAATAGTGAAAACCACGGGTTAAAAAATAAATAGAATTTTTCTACCCTTGTTTTAAATATCTTGGCAGTGATAAAATGCCCGAACTCGTGAATAATTACAAGTATAGATAAGCTTACAATTAATTGTAATGCCTTGATCAAAATCTCCATGTTAAATAAACTTTAGTGAATGAATTCTTTTGCTTTAGTTCTTGTTTCTTTGTCTGTGCTAACATAATCATTGTATGTTGGCTTTTCGATAAAGGCAACTGATTGCATACATTTTTCAATAATTCCCGGCATTTCCAAGAATTTCACTTTTCCTCTAAGAAAAGCGCTAACAGCTATTTCGTTGGCTGCATTTAAAATACACGGCATATTGCCTCCATTTTTCAAAGCCTCATAAGAAAGTGCAAGATTACGAAAAATTTTTGTATTGGCATACTCAAAAGTTAATTGAGGGTAATCTGCAAAGTTAAAACGTTTATTATTCGATTTTAGTCTGTTAGGATATGATAAAGCAAATTGAATAGGCAATTTCATGTCTGGCAATCCCATTTGTGCTTTCATTGAGCCATCTTCAAATTGGATAATGGAATGAATAATGGACTGAGGATGGACAATTACCTCTATTTGATCCGGGATTAAACCAAAAAGCCATTTGGCTTCAATTACTTCAAGGCCTTTGTTGATGAGGCTGGCAGAATCTATCGTGATCTTGTCTCCCATATTCCAGGTAGGATGGTCTAAAGCTTCCTTTTTGGTTACGTTTTCGAGAAATTCCTTGCTTTTCCCCCTAAAAGGGCCACCAGAAGCAGTAAGATATATTTTTTCAATCGGATTATGAAATTCTCCCACTAGGCATTGGAAAATGGCTGAATGCTCCGAATCAACAGGGAGTATATTCACTCCTTTTTCCTTGGCAAGGCTTGTGATAAGCCCACCGGCAACAACAAGGGTTTCTTTGTTGGCCAATGCAATTTGTTTACCTGCTTCAACAGCATGAATTGTAGGTTTTAAACCGGAAAAACCAACCATAGCGGTTATTACCATGTCAATTTCATCCATCTCCACTATCTGCGACAGCGCTTCATTGCCAGCATAAACCTTGATCATGTAAGGAGCAAGGCCTTCATTCACGAATCGATAATATTTTTCATTAGATATTACTACTGCATTAGGCTTGTACTTTTTAGCCTGTTCTATAAGTAATTCGTAATTGTTATTGGCTGTTATAACTTCAACCCTGAATTCATCCTTATGACTATTTATCACTTCCAGCGCCTGGGTCCCGATAGAGCCTGTAGACCCTAAAATGGCAATATTCTTCACGTATTTAAGATTTTATTTGATAATTTTTAAATTTGCTTTTCCCTTTAATCTTGTTTGTTTATCCCTTAATGAAACTCCCTGTCAAGGCATGTTTTCATGCTCCTCTCCGGCAAGCCATTTGAATTGCTATCCAAAAAAAATTGAAAAATAAAAATACAAATTATTATTCAACCTGGCATATAAATACTATATTGAGTTCAATAAACAATTGAATTATTTTGAAAAAACCAGTTATATCAGTGATACTGCCTTTTTATAATGCAGGAGACACAATAGAAAGGGCTATTAAAAGCATCTCAAGGCAAACTTTTGAGTTTTTTGAATGCATCCTTATTGATAATAATTCCGTTGACAAAAGTCCATCAATTGCGGAAAATGTAACAAAAACCGATTCAAGGTTCAAATTGGTAAAGGAAAAAAAGCAGGGAGTGGTTCATGCATCTAATAAAGGCTGTTTAGTAGCCAATGGAAAATATATTGCCCGCATGGATGCTGATGATGAAGCCCATCCCCAGAGGCTTGAAAAGCAACTGGATTTCTTGGAAAAAAATCTACAGTTTGATGCTGTTGCTTCAAGAGCGGAATATATCCCTCATCAACAAAACACTCGAGGATTCCAGGGTTATGTTGTATGGAGCAATCATTTGCTCAGTTATGACAAGATTTCATTGAATCGCTTTGTTGAGATGCCCATAATAAATCCCACTGCCATGTGGAGGGCGGGGTCGGCCAAAAAATTCGGTTTATACAATGAAGGGGATTTCCCGGAGGATTACGAATTATGGCTTAGATGGCTTGATAAAGGTGCGAAAATTGCCAAACTGCCTGATTACCTTCTAAAGTGGCATGATTCTGCTGAACGGCTTACAAGAACCAGCCCAGTTTATTCTACAGAAGCTTTTTACAGGATCAAAGCTTTTTACCTTTACCAATGGCTGGAAAAAAACAACCCTTATCACCCAGAAATTTTGGTTTGGGGTGCCAGCAGGATATCGCGCAAGCGGGTTGAGATGCTGGAAAAACATGGTGCAAAAGTCAAAGCCTTTATCGATACCAATACTACCAGGCAAACGGGAAGAAAGATCATTCATTATAAAGAAATCCCACCACCGTCAGTAGCTTTTATTGTAACTTATATAACCCATAAGGACATTCGGGAAAAGATTCGTGATTTTCTCCACAAGAAAGGTTATAATGAGGGAGCGCATTTTTTGGTAGCTTCTTGAAAAAAGCGCAAAAATAAAAATACTACTGCACTATTTTTCATAACTTCGCAGACCGAAATTTAAAAATAATTGTCATGTACAGAACACACACTTGCGGAGAACTGACACTAAAAAACAAGGATGAAATTGTTACCTTATCGGGATGGATACAAAAGACCAGGGATAAAGGTCATATGATATGGATAGACTTGCGCGACAGGTACGGAATAACTCAAATTATTATTGAAGAAGGTGTAAGCCCGGAGGATGTAATTGAAAAAGCGAGGACTGTAGGGCGTGAATACGTAGTAAGCGTTACAGGTAAGGTGATTGAAAGAGAATCAAAAAATCCCAAAATGTATACCGGTGATATAGAGATTATCCCGGAAAATTTTTCCATATTAAATGCTTCAAAAACGCCTCCTTTCACTATAGAACAAGAAACTGACGGGGGTGAAGAATTAAGGATGAAATACCGTTACCTGGACTTGCGCCGCCAACCGGTGAAAAGCAACATGATTCTCAGACACAAAATGGCTTCTGAACTCAGGAAATATATGGATTCAATAGGTTTCCTGGAAATTGAAACACCGGTGCTTATTAAATCTACTCCAGAAGGCGCTCGCGATTTTGTTGTACCCTCCAGGATTCACCATGGAGAATTTTATGCTTTACCTCAATCTCCCCAGACTTTCAAGCAATTGCTCATGGTTTCAGGATTTGATAAATACTATCAAGTAGTGAAATGCTTTAGGGATGAAGACTTGCGTGCCGACAGGCAACCGGAATTTACACAATTGGATTGCGAAATGGCTTTCGTAGAACAAAACGATGTGCTTAAAACTTTTGAAGGGCTGGCAAAACACCTCTTTAAACAAATTAGGCAAATTGAATTGCAAGATTTTCAATCCATACCTTATGAAGAAGCCATGAAACTATATGGTACTGACAAGCCAGATCTGCGTTTTGATATGAAATTTGTGGAATTGAACCATATTGTGAAAGGTAAAGGGTTTAAAGTTTTTGATGATGCAGAATTAGTAGTAGGCATAAATGCCAAAGGATGTGGGAATTATTCGCGAAAACAATTGGATAAACTAACCAATTTTGTAAAAAAGCCACAAGTGGGCGCTAAAGGATTGGTTTATGTCAAAATCAATGAAGACGGTACTTACAAATCTTCAGTAGATAAATTTTATTCCCAGGAACAACTTTCTGAGTGGGCCGAAGCTATGGATGCAGAAAACGGCGACTTGCTCTTGATTTTGGCCGGAGAAAGGTATTCCACAAGGAAAGCCTTGTGTGAATTACGCCTGGAAATGGGCTCGCGCTTGGAATTAAGAGACCCCAACAAATTTGTACCGCTTTGGGTGGTTGATTTTCCATTACTTGAATGGGATGAAGACACACAACGTTTTTATGCTATGCACCATCCTTTTACTTCTGCTAAAGACGAAGACCTGGCTAAATTAGAAACAGCGCCGGGTGATGTAAGGGCAAATGCTTACGACATGGTGATAAACGGCGTGGAAATTGGCGGTGGGTCAATACGTATCCATGATAGGGATGCACAAAACCGTATGTTCAAAGCCTTAGGTTTTACAGAAGAAGAAGCCAAAGAACAATTTGGCTTTTTATTGGAAGCTTTTGAATATGGTGCTCCCCCACATGGTGGCATTGCTTTTGGCTTTGACCGTTGGTGCGCGCTAATGGGAGGCTCCGAAACCATCAGGGATTACATTGCTTTCCCCAAAAACAACGCAGGAAGGGATATTATGATTGATTCTCCTGCCAATATATCCAAAAAGCAACTTGATGAGTTGGCAATAAAAATAACAGGGAAATAATACCCCTATTTATACAAAAACCGCTTGATCTTCTTGGTTGCTGTCTTTTCAAAAGGTATAGGCTGTGGAATTACTTGCTGTATCCTGGAAAAGTTATTGACTTTACGATTTACATACTCATGCAGTTCTTTTTTAAGCTCTTCGGTTTTGGTTTCAATATAGCTTACTACCTCTTCTTTAAGATACATATATTGTTTTTCCAATTCTTCATAATTAAAATGGACCAAGGCCACCAGCTTGCCTTTTTTCTCAACAACGATGGATTCTAACACATATTTAAAATTGTTGATCACGGATTCAATTTCTTCCGGGTAGATATTCTCACCACTTGCTCCTAAAATCACATTTTTTAGCCGTCCCTTGATGTAAAGATTATTATTCTTGTCAACAACGCCCAAGTCACCGGTTTTGAGCCACCCATCTTCTGTTAGCACTTCTTTTGTCAATCCAGGGTCTTTATAATAGCCTTGCATTAAATTATCACCTTTTGCCCATATCTCCCCTTCTTTATCATGCTTTTTATGTTTAAATAGTTTTAATTCAACACCTTCCATAGCAGGCCCTGTTGAGCGATAAGCTGTATTTTGAGGATTAGAACCGGCAAGCAATGGCGAAGCTTCGGTAAGTCCATAACCTATGGCATAAGGAAATTTTGCTTCTTTCAAGAATTTTTCCACTTTACCATCAATTTTAGAACCACCAATACCATAAAATTTCAAGTGCCCCCCAAACGTTTGTTTAAGCTTTTTGCCGGCGGCTTTGTTGAGTATTTTCCTCAATGGAGTCAACTTATACAAGGTTTTTATAAAGGCATTTTTATGAAAAACAGGCAATACCTTGTTTTGATAAATTTTCTCCATGATA
Organism: uncultured Bacteroidales bacterium; assembly: GCA_964544705.1. Lineage (GTDB taxonomy): Bacteria > Bacteroidota > Bacteroidia > Bacteroidales > CAZJDA01 > CAZJDA01. Next base: position 90,855 of record CAZJDA010000003.1, on the reverse strand, counting down.
AGCGGTACTGTTAGCATGGCTGTAGGCTTAACCTTGGATAGTGCAGGTAGTAAAACGGAGGCTGTAGGTGGTTTCTTTAAATAATAAACACAAGCTCCACTAAAGATCGGGATCATAAGCCCTAAGGTATTCTCGTATGTATGAGATAAAGGCAATACGGAAAGGAAGCGGTCTTGACGATTGAATTCTTGGATTTTTTTGCCTTTTAGTGCAGTAAAACAAATATTCTTATGGCTCAACATTACACCTTTTGGCCTACCTGTTGTGCCGGATGTATAGATGATTGATGCCAGGTCATCCTCAGCGGGATCATAATTGTTTTTTGGTAATTCTCCTTCTATAAACTGTGGTTTATGACTTTGATTTCCTATTAAAGAAAAATCCTCAATTTGTATTTTCAGTTGTATAGCACTTACATTGATTTTATTAAATTTGGAAATCAATTTTTCAGAAATAAAAATAGCCTTTGCCCCTGAATGTTTTAAAACTTTTTCCAGTTCATCTTCTCTAAAATCAGGTAATAATGGAACAGCAACAGCGCCCATAAAAGTAATGGCAAAATAAGAAATAGCCCAGTGTGGCATATTAGCGCTTAATATTGCAACTTTGTCTCCATTTTTTATATCGCTCTTTTCTAAGAATGCTATTAGCGCCTCAATCTTATTCTTTACATCATTATAAGTTAAAGGCTTATCTCCAACAAAGGTTAATGCATCTTCTTGCCTGTGTTTTAAATAGGATTCATGGAATAAGGCCGGGAAAGTCAACTTTGATGTATGCTTCATATGTTAATAAAATTATGACAATGCTTTGGATTGGTAGACACAGTAATTGTGGTTCTCACATGTCTTAATAATTATCTTAGGCATCGCCTGGTAAAATTTAAATAATTTGTTCATGCGGTTTAATAATTGCTCCGAAAAGGAAGTAACTAATAAAGCGCTTTTATAATAACACTTAAATACCAAGTTGCGTTCAAATATATAAAGTAGAGTTTAAAACTTACTTGGTATTTATACGGATTTCGCTTAAAATAATTCCAGGATTGAACTGAAATTATACCTTTAAACGTATATTGGTATAAAAAACCTATTGTTTTTTCAATTCATCCCAAAACTCAATCCCTCTTCTCATGTGAGGAATAACGATGGTTCCTCCCACAATATTAGCAACGGAAAAAATCTCGAACAATTCTTCGTCGCTAACGCCTAATTGGTAACATTTTTCCAGGTGGTATTTAATGCAGTCATCACAACGCAAAACCATGGAAGATACCAAGCCAAGCATTTCCTTGGTTTTGGCATCTAATGCACCCTCCAAATAGGTGTTTGTATCCAGGTTAAACATACGTTTCAGCACTTTATTGTTGGCAGCAAGAATGCGGTCGTTCATTTTTTGTCGGTATTCCTTGTATTCTTTTACTTTTTCGGACATACGCATCACGATTTTTAGATTAAACCCTCGTTAAGAAGATCGTGCAAATGCACAACTCCTACATATTCTTCATTTTTTTCTACAAGCAATTGGGTAATATTATGATTTCTCATCAATTGCAAGGCATCAACAGCAAGCATGTTATGTTTGATAGCTTTAGGATTGGTGGTCATAATATCTTTGGCTTTAAGGCCGTTTATTTCATTGTATTTCTGGAGCATCCGTCTAATATCTCCATCGGTAATAATTCCAGAAATTTCCCCGTTATCAATCACAGCAGTTGCTCCAAGCCTTTTTGAGGTGATCTCTAATATAACTTCTTGCACTGGGTCTTCCAAGCCAACACGAGGAGTTTCATTATTAATGTATAAATCGGAAACCCTTAAATACATTTTTTTGCCCAGCGAACCACCAGGATGGTACCTCGCAAAATCATCTATAGAAAATCCGCGCATTTCCAAAAGGCAAATAGCCAGAGCATCTCCCATCACAAGTTGGGCTGTTGTGCTGGAAGTTGGTGCAAGATTGTTGGGACAAGCTTCTGCATCGACCACAGTATTAATAATGTAATCAGATTGTTTACCTAAGTAAGAATTCATATTCCCCACCATGCCAATGATAGGATTGCCCATGTTTTTTATAAAAGGGATTAAAACCTTTATTTCCGGGGTATTCCCACTTTTAGAGATACAAATTACAATATCATCCTTTTGTATATTACCCATGTCACCATGGATAGCATCTGCCGCATGCATAAATACGGAAGGTGTACCCGTTGAATTTAACGTAGCAACAATTTTTATGGCAATATTCGCGCTTTTTCCTATACCTGTTATTATTACTCTTCCTTTTCCATCATATATAAGGCTAACACAATGAGCAAAATCCTCACCTATTTGATCAACTAATGAACCAATGGCATCTGCCTCTTTTCGTACTGTTTCCCTTGCTATATGTATTATTTTTGTGTGATCCAATTGCTTTGTCTTTTTGCAAAAATAATATAAAAAACCGTTGCTACTTTGAACCAACTTTATAAATTTGCAATCCTTTTCCAAATTCGTGCTTTTTTTATAAAAAAGCATACAAATAATGAACTTTTTTATTGTGATTAAAATATTTTTGATTAAATTTGGTTAAATGGTAAATACACCGTAGAACTGAATTGTTTATTTAGAAAAAAAACAGGAAAATGTCAATAGCAATAGAATACTCCTTAAAGGATTTATTGAAAAAATATTTTGGTTTTGAGAAATTCAAAGGCAACCAGGAAAAAATCATCAAAAACCTTCTTATAGGGCGCGATACATTTGTTATTATGCCCACAGGCGGTGGTAAATCCATGTGTTACCAGCTTCCCGGCCTTATTAGTGAAGGCACGGCAATTATAGTCTCACCTCTTATTGCTTTGATGAAGAACCAGGTTGACATGATCAGGACTTATGGTACCGATGATGGAATTGCACATGTACTCAATTCCTCCTTATCAAAACAAGAAATAAACAGGGTGAAAAGTGATTTGCTCAATAAAAAAACGAAGCTTCTTTATGTAGCCCCCGAGTCACTAACAAAAGAAGAAAACGTAGAGTTGTTTAAATCTATAGACATCTCTTTTTATGCCATTGATGAAGCGCATTGTATTTCTGAGTGGGGGCATGATTTCAGGCCCGAATACAGGAGATTAAGGCCGATCATGGAAAATATTGGGCAAAATGTTCCTGTTATAGCGCTTACAGCAACAGCTACACCAAAAGTGCAACAAGACATCCTTAAAAACATCGATATTGCAGGAGCCAACGTATTCAAATCTTCATTTAATAGGGCTAATCTTTATTATGAAGTTAGGCCAAAAACACAAGATGTTAATAAACAAATCATTAAATTTATTAATGGGCATCCCAATAAATCGGGGATTGTTTATTGCCTAAGTCGCAAGAAAGTAGAAGAATTTGCAGAAACATTGCAAGTTAATGGTATTAAGGCCGTTCCTTATCATGCCGGGTTGGATGCAGCTACAAGAAAAGACCACCAGGATAAGTTTTTGATGGAGGAAATCGATGTTATTGTTGCTACTATTGCTTTTGGAATGGGTATAGACAAACCCGATATTAGGTTTGTTATTCACTACGACATACCCAAAAGCCTTGAAGGGTATTACCAAGAAACAGGAAGAGCTGGCAGGGATGACGGCGAAGGTAATTGTATTGCATTCTACAGTTATGACGATATACAAAAGCTGGAAAAATTCATGAAAGGCAAACCCGTTGCAGAACAAGAAATAGGGAAGCAACTATTAACCGAAACAGTGGCTTATGCGGAATCTTCAGTTTGCAGAAGAAAACAATTGTTGCACTACTTTGGAGAATCCTATAAAAAAGATGATTGTGGCAATTGTGACAACTGTTTGCATCCTAAAGAAAAATTTGAAGGAAAAGACCATATTTGCACTGCCTTAGAAGCTGTGCTGGAAGTTAAGCAATTATTTAAGATCAACCATTTAATTAATGTTTTAACCGGCAAAGCCACCTCTAAGGTAAAATCCTGCAAACACCATCAATTGGAGGTTTTTGGGAAAGGACAAGATAAAGACCCGAAATTTTGGAATGCTGTTTTCAGACAAGCCCTTATTCATAATCTCTTGATAAAAGATATTGAAAATTATGGGCTTTTGAAAATTACTGATAAAGGAAGAGACTTTTTAGAAGACCCTTATTCAATCATGATTACAAAAGACCATGATTACGACCAATTTGGTGGAGATGATGAGGCATACTCGGATGGCGGGGGACAAAAAACAGGAACCACTGATAAGCTTCTTTTCTCTATGCTTAAAGACTTGAGAAAAAAGATGTCGAAGCAAAAAGACCTACCGCCTTTTGTCATTTTCCAGGATGCTTCTTTGCAAGATATGGCAATTCAGTATCCAATAACCCTCGAAGAATTAAAAAAGATACAGGGTGTGGGCACTGGCAAAGCCCTTAGGTTCGGTAAAAAATTCATTGAACTTATTGACAGTTACGTTAAAGAGAATGAAATTGAGCGCCCCATGGATATGGTGGTGAAATCCGTTGTGAATAAATCCGGGCTAAAAGTTTATATTATCCAGTCTATTGATAGGAAAGTTTCTCTTGACGATGTGGCTTCGGCCAAAGGTATGGAACTATCAGATATTATTACCGAACTGGAGAGAATTGTTGCCTCGGGTACAAAAATAGATATCAATTATTACATTAACCAAACCATTGACCTTGATCACCAAGAGGAAATTTACGACTATTTCCGCTCGGCAGAAACCGATTCCATACAAGAAGCATTGGATGAGCTTGGTGAAGACGAGTTCTCGGAAGAAGAAATTCGTTTAATGAGGGTTAAATTTATATCTGACCTCGGAAACTAATATTTGTAAATAAAAAAATATTTTGGCATGACAGAAACAAACAGCAACAATGAGAAAAAAGGGTTAAACATTAATACCTTATTGAATGTAATCACGCTGGTAGGATTGATCGTATTATACGTTTTATTCTTCACCAACAAAACCGGCACAGGAGATAAGCCGGGTATCGACAGTAGCGCAATAGAGAAACTTGATGAAAACATCCCGAATATTGCCTATGTAAACTCCGATTCCATTATAGAAAATTACACGCTTTATGAAGAAATGCAGGATGACTTGGAAAAAAAGCAAGAAGAGATGCAATCGCAGTTGCAATGGAAAAGGAGCCAATTTGAGAAAGACGCAAGGGCTTTTTATGAGAAACTTAATTCCGGAGGATTTTTAACAAGGCAAAGCGCTGAAGAAGAACAACAAAAGCTTGCCAAGAGAGAACAAGAGATTATGGAAATGAGCCAAAAACTTAGCAATGATCTTGCCAATATAGAAATCAAATGGCATTCGAAAATATTGGATACAATCACCTCATTTTTGAAAAGATATAATACAAAAAAGAATTACGATTATATTCTTGGATACTCTAAAGGCGGCGGCATATTGCTGGCCAACGACAGCCTTGACCTCACGGAAGAAATACTTATAAAACTTAATACGCAATACGCAAAAAGCAAAGAAACCGGCGAAGAAGAATCAAAGGATGGGGAATAGTGGAGAATTAGCAAATACAAATGAACTTCAATTATGGATAAAAATGAAGTTATAGAGAAACTGAAGAAATACAAGGTTCTTTTAGAAAAGAATTTTGATCTGTATAAACTTTACCTTTATGGTTCTTATGCTACGGATAACTTTCAGCAGGATAGTGATATAGATGTTGCAGTTATAGTAAATAGCGTTGAAGGTGATTTTTTTTCTGTAAATCCACTGCTTTGGAAACTCAGAAGAGAAGTTGATGATAGAATTGAGCCCATTTTGCTAGAAAAAGATAAAGACAATAGTGGTTTTTTTAATATAATACAAAAACAAGGTATAGAAATAATTTAAATTTTATAAAACTTTAAAATCGCTTGAACTGAAGATGAAGAAGAATGTATTATTCCTTTTTGCCGTTATATTTCTTATAGCTTGCTCAAACAGGACAAAAAAGATTATTGAGAAAAAATTCCCCGATGGACATCCACAAATAGTAAAATACTACAAGCATAAGAACGATACCTTGTTATTATTCAAGACAATGGAGTATTATCCCAATCATTTTAAAAAGTCGGAAGGCAAATTGAAAGATGGTGAAAGACATGGATTATGGAAAGTGTGGTACGATAACGGGAATAAATGGAGCCAAGGCTGGTTTAAACACGGACTAAGAGATGGTGAATCTACAACATGGTATCGTAATGGAAATATAAGGTATGAAGGAAAATACCATAAGAATAAAAAATCGGGCGAATGGAAATTTTGGGATAAGGAAGGTAATTTGGTAAAAACTGTTAATTTTGACAAGAAAAAATGATGAACAGAATTTACCTAAATATATTACCTGTATCCATTCTCCTGTTTCTTTTACCTTACCATTCAGTTTCTCAAAGTTTTAATCAAGGATTAAAACAAAGTGCCGAAAATAACCAGCTAGTCGGCATGTCGGTTGTTGGAATATGCGGTGCAGAAGTCATGGATGTGTACCATTTTGGAAAAGCAGACTTGGAAAGGAATATTGATGTTACTGACAGTTCCATGTACAGGATAGCTTCTATTAGCAAAAGTATCACAGCTATAGGGCTAATGAAACTTTGGGAAGAAGGACTTTTCAACCTCGATGATAATATTTCCAACTACTTGGGTTACGAGGTTATTAATCCCGATTTCCCCCAAGATAGCATTACGTTTAGAATGCTTCTCTCTCATACATCATCCTTGCAGGATGGAAGCGGCTATACAAGTTTTATAGTAGATACTTACCAACAAATGCCACCTCCAAGCATTGCAGAAATACTCTTGGAAGACAGCGCGTATTACACAACAGATACTTGGTCTAACCACAGGCCTGGAACATATTTCCAGTATAGTAACCTTAATTTTGGCGTTATTGCCACGCTTATAGAAAAGATTAGCAATACAAGATTTGATGTTTTCATGAGGGAAAACATCCTTGAACCTCTCGAAGTAGCAGGTTCTTATAACATCCATGATATCGAAAACATCAACAATGTAGCGGTTTTATACCGCAATGGCATTCCACAAGCGGATAATTACCAAGGAACTTATCCACCGCCACCCAATTACGATTTGTATGAGATTGGGAGCAACGGTTCTCTTTTTGCTCCACAAGGAGGACTCAGGATCAGCGCATTAGAACTTTCCAAGATCATGATGATGCTGATGAACAATGGTGTTTATTTCAATGGGAATGATAGTATTCAAATCTTAGAACCTTCAACCATCGATTTGACACTAACTTCCCAATGGCAATACAATGGTGGCAACGGCAATAATTACTACAACCTTTTTAAAAACTGGTGCCTGGGTTTTCAAAAAACTACCAATACCCCCAATGGCGATGTTGTGATTGATGGTGTTAATTTATACGGCCACCCTGGCGAAGCTTATGGCTTGATAAGCGATATGTATTTTGAAAGAGAAAAGAATTTTGGCCTTGTATTTATAACCAACGGTTATTATCAAGGTGGAGATTATCAATGGGGCAATCACAGCGCCTTTTATGTGCCCGAAGAAGACGTTTTTGCCATTGTGGAAGATTATATTTATAACAATTGCAATCCTTCAGGGATAAAAAATACTACCTATTCAAATTGTTCTGTTTTTCCTAATCCTGTAAAAAAAGAACTTTTCATATCCATTGAAAATTATCCAGCTCAATTTCAACTACGAGATATGACTGGCAGGATAATACAAAAAGGAGAAATTACCCATAACAATGGTACTATTGATGTTTCACAACTTTGTAAAGGAATTTATATCTGTGAGATATTCAATAATAACATGAAAAGTAAGAAGAAAAAAGTTATTGTTCAATAAAAGAACAAAACTCCAACAATGGTATAGCTCCAAAAATGTTGAAAAAGATATAGAAAATTATTATCTTTGGTTAGAGGAATTTCTTGAAGAAAACTATTTTGGCCTTTGATTGAAATTTGGTATATGTATTACTTTTTTTTTGATAGCTATGTTTAATCCCTATCAAATATAATGGTTCTTCTTATCAAAATTAAGGTTTGAAATTGATTACAAGGTTAATTAGGAGATTCCTAAATCGCAAAGCACCAAAAAATTAAAACCCATGAAGCCACATTTATTTTTCTTTTTTATAGCGTTATTCACCTCTCAGCTCTTGGCGCAAAAAGTGATTCTAAACAAATCTTTTACTACCGAAGAAATGCAAACTGTCAAAATGTACGATGAAACTACACTACTTAGCATTAATAAAGTACATATTAAGCTTGGCGGCTACAAAAGTGATAGCTTAGAATTCAACATTTTTTTAAAAGACATTAATAACAATAAAAAATATAATGATGCCGGTATTGACGAGATAGGCATAACCGGGAAAAATACCGATACCATAACCCATACATTTCAAAGCGGTGTTTCAACTGCTATTGTGAAAGGCAAACCTATAATTGCCGTAGACAGTATTTATTTCATAATTACTGAAATTGATGAAAATGGGGATTACTTGGTTTGTGAAAATGTTATAGATTCCGCTCTAAAACCTTCATCGTCAATATTCACCAAGTTACCCAATATACAAATCCAAACTATAGAAGAATCAAAGGTAAACTTGCCGGACTTTTGCCATAATGGCAAATACCTTTACATCGAATTTTGGGGATTGTGGTGCAATCCTTTTGTAAGAGACCTCCCGGAACTTATAGAACTGCAAGAATCTCACAGATACCAGTTGGATGTTGTTACACTAAATTATAACGATAGTGTTCAAGACGTAATTGATTTTACCATAAAACACGAACTATTGTGGACCCAAGGCATAGCTGATAAAAACCTGGTAAAAACTTTTAATGTAACATCCTTTCCTTGTGGTATCCTTTTTGATGATAATGGAAGCCTTATAGGTTATAACATATCACCAGGTGAAGTAAAAGATGTTTTTTAAGCGCTTTCTCATAAATATTCATACCAATTCTTAAAATTTGTTAATCATTCTACTATTTTGTTATTATTTGATTATTTTTGTTGTCAATCAATAAAAACAATTTATTGAATAACAAATAGTTATAAGTGATGCAAGTAAAAATAGTCAATACATCGCAAAACTCTTTGCCTGCTTATGAAACGGAATTCTCAGCAGGAATGGATATCAGGGCAAAACTCGAAAAGCCGGTAAAGCTTAAGCCTTTAGAAAGGCAATTGATACCAACAGGACTTTTTATTGAATTGCCAGTAGGTTATGAAGCGCAAGTGCGGCCCAGGAGTGGCTTGGCTTGGAAAAAAGGAATTACTGTTTTAAACACACCTGGTACCATTGATGCCGATTATAGGGGCGAAATAAAAGTGATCCTGGTAAACCTTTCTAACGAGGATTTTGTTATAGAAAACGGTGAAAGAATCGCACAAATGATTATCGCATCACATGCACAACCAAAACTAATCGCAGTTAAAGAATTGAATAAAACCCAACGTGGCGCCGGAGGCTTTGGCCATACCGGCACCAAGTAAAAATTATTATTATCATGAAAATAATCGTTCCAATGGCTGGTATGGGAAAAAGAATGAGGCCCCATACCCTTACTATACCAAAACCCTTGATAGAAATTGCCGGCAAACCCATAGTTCGAAGACTGGTAGAAGATATTGCAAAAGTTGTTGACGACAAAATTGAAGAAATCGCTTTTGTAATAGGCAATTTTGGAGAAAATGTCGAAAAGCAACTTTTGGATATTGCTGCTAAAACAGGAGCTAAAGGCAAAATTTATTACCAGCATGAAGCATTAGGTACGGCTCACGCCATCCTCTGTGCAGCAGACTCCCTTAAAGGAGAGGTTACTGTGGCTTTTGCAGACACCCTCTTCAAAGCCGATTTTAAAATGGATAAAGCTAAAGATGGTATCATTTGGGTGCATAAAGTAAAAGACCCTAGCGCATTTGGTGTTGTGAAAACAAACAAAAACAATGTGATTACCGATTTTATTGAAAAACCAAAGGATTTTATCTCCGACCAGGCAATTATTGGTATTTACTATTTTAAAGATGGTGAATATTTAAAAAATGAATTGCAATTTTTGGTTGATAATAAAATTATTAAAGGTGGAGAGTATCAACTTACTGATGCCTTGGAAAATATGAAAGAAAAAGGAACGGACTTTACCGTTGGGGAGGTGGACGAATGGCTCGATTGTGGAAATAAAAATGCAACGGTCTACACAAATCAACGTATCCTAGAATTTAATAAAAAAGAAAAACTATATTCTAAAACAGCTAAAATCGAAAATTCCATCATCATCAACCCTTGCTATTTTGGAGATAACGTAAAGATTCTAAATTCAGTGATAGGCCCGCATGTTTCTGTAGGAAAAAATACTTCTATTGATCATTCTATCATTACCAATAGTATTATACAAGGATATTCCAACCTTTCATGCACTAACATCGATAATTCGATGATCGGGAATTACGTTGAATATAAAAGGAAAGAAAATGACGTAAGTATTGGAGATTATACGTCTATTTTGGACTAATATTTGCTAATGGATTGAGTTGATACTTTACCTATTATTATTTGGCTGCAATAAGCATTAGGATGATAAATTTCTGGGCTAAGGAAAACGGTTTCACGGTAATTTTGGTTTATATCTAGTAAAATTGAAGATTTTAATGAACAATAATGAAAGTGACAATGTCTGTAATTATTAACGAAACACACAAGAAATTGATTCAAATGCATGCCAAATCAAAACATTGTCAAAAAAATGTAAAAAGATGAAACCCTCATGCACTGACGTACAAAAAAGGGCATGAATTAAACATAGCCTGCCCCGCTGCAGAGCGGGAAGGGTTCCATGGTAATTGAAACGAAAATGCTGCTATTTTTGCAAAATATTAAATTGAAAATCAGGCGCTTAACTTAATTTTATTCTAATGAAAAAGATTATCGTAGTTTTTATCCATATTTTTATTATTCTTTCTATAATTGGCGGATGTAGTATGTTTAAAAAAACTACATCTCCAAAAAAAATGTCACAGGATAAAAATGAAACACCCGGGATAGCGGAAAAAAAGCTCACGCCAAAAGAGGAAATAGAAGTTTCAACAATTTTTATTGAAGCGAATAAGCAAAAAATACTTGGGAATCTTGTTGCAGCATCAGATCTTTTTAAAGAATGCATAAAAAAAGACCCGCTACATGCTCCTTCCTATTTTGAATTGGCAAAGATCAATGCAGCAATGGAACTCTCTGATGATGCTATTAAAAATTTACAAAAAGCCATAGAGATCAACCCGGATAATATTTGGTATCAAATATATCTTGCAAAAATTTATCAAAACCGAAGCCAATATGAAAAGGCAGGGGATGTTTACGAAAAAATATCCAGCAACCATCCTGGTGACTTGGAATATATGTATGATTGGGCCATGATAGAATTACTAGCCCATAATTACAAGGAAGCATTAAAACTTTATAACAGGATTGAAGAAAAAATAGGCATTTCCGAAGAAATATCCATACAAAAAGAAAAGATATATCTTCGTTTGGAAAACGTGGATAAAGCCGTTGAAGAAATCCAAAAACTCATCGATGCTTTTCCAGATGTTCCAAAATATTACAGGTTACTGGCAGAACTTTACGAGGCGGATAATAAACCCAAAAAGGCCCTTGAAGTTTATAACAAGTTAAAAGAGCTTGATCCAGGAAATCCTGCTGTTCACTTATCTTTAGCAAAACATTATCACCAGCAAGGGCAAGCAGAAAAATCTTTTCATGAAATCAAAAAAGCCTTTAAAAATGAAAACTTGGATATTGATACAAAAGTAAAAATACTACTCACATATTATATTACCAACCAATACGAAAAATATAAGGAAGAAGCCATTGAATTGGCCAAGATATTAATTGACACTCATCCCGATGACCCGAAAGCGCACTCTGTTTATGCTGATTTTTTAAAACGGGAAAAAAGATATAATGAAGCTATTGCTGAATTTGAAAAAGTTATAGAATTGGATGATAGCCGCTATGTTGTTTGGGAGCAGCTCTTGATCCTTTATTCCAATGTGCAGGACTTTCAATCCATGCAAGAAAAGAGCAAACAAGCTATGGAATTATTCCCCCAGCAACCCTTGCCATATTTCTTTCATGGGATGTCCAATATCCAATTAAAAAACTATAAACAGGCCATTGATGCACTAAACAGTGGAAAAAACCTGGTTTTGGATGATAAAAAGTTTAAGGCACAGTTTTTTGCTTCTATGGGCGATGCCTTTTATGAATTAGACAATATGGAAAAGGCTTTTGAAGCTTACGAAAATTCATTGCTTTACAACCCCGATAATGCTTATGTACTCAATAACTACAGCTACTACCTTTCACTCAGGGATAAAAACCTTGAAAAGGCTCAAATCATGGCCGAAAAAGCCAACGAGTTGCAACCCGGAAGCCCTGCATACTTAGATACATACGGCTGGGTGATGTTCAAATTGGGAAAATATGAAGAAGCCGGTAAACTTATTTCTGAAGCTATCAAAAAAGGAGGCGATACCGACGGCACCATCCTTGAACACATGGGAGACATTCAGTTTAAACTTGGGAATAATGAACAAGCTTTAGAGTACTGGAAAAAAGCAAAAGAAACTGGTGAGCATTCCGAAACCATTGATAAAAAAATTAAGGAAAAAAGTCTATGAACACTAAAACCATTCTATATTTTGCCATAATTTGCATAATGAGTATAGTTTCATGCAAAACCCATAAAAAAGCTGCAAAAAAGAAAGTTAAAAAAACAACAGAAGAAGAACTTATTATCAAGCAGCTAAAAGAAAATGCTTTTGATTACAAGTATTTTGATGCCAAGTTTACAGCCCAATATAATGTTGACGGGAATAGCACCACGGTAAAAGGCATTTTACGGATGAAAAAAGATAGCGTTATTTGGGCTTCCATATCGCCTGCTTTTGGAATTGAGATGGCAAGGCTAAAAGTTACTCCTGATACATTGAAATTATTAAACCGGCTCCAATCAAAATATTTGGCCGAGGATTTTTCGATGCTCAACAGCATGCTTGGTACGAATTTGGATTTTGATATACTCCAAGCTTTACTTACCGGAAATGACCTGGTTTTTTATGATGAAAATTGCTTCCAATTGCAAAACGGCCAAACAATTTATCTTTTGCATGCCCCAGAAAGAAAAAAACATTCCAGGATAATAACACCAGGCGATAGAGCACGTTTGCTTGAACAATATATAACCCTTAATGCAAAATCATTTAAAGTAGAGAAAAACATTATTAAGGATGTAAAAAGTGGAAGCAATATTGAAGCCATTTACCAAGATTTTAAGAAAATTGGCCAGCAATCTTTTCCTTCCCAATTGATTATTGACTTTAACGATAAAAGAGCCCGCTCACTAAACATCAGTTATTCAAGAATAAGAACCAATGACGAAGTTAGGTTCCCTTTTTCTATTCCTGGAAAATACAAAAAAATGAACCAATAGTAGTTACGTTTTTCAAACACCTCATTCATTCACACTTATGCTTTATTGGCTGTATTTCTTGTTATATTAATTGCCATAATACTGATGATAGGCAATAGGTTTTAAAGAACGTTGGAGAATTAAAAACTGTACATTTGAACACAACTCGATATTAAATTATATTTTTGCAATAAACAATGATGAAGCCAATAATTGTTTTTGATGAAAAGAACCACTAAAATAGTATTTCATATTTTAATTCTCTTGTTGTTTATTACAAAACCTTTTTCCATAAACGCCCAAGACAAAAGGAAAAAGTTGGAAAAAACCAAGCAACGAATTGAGCAAGAAATTGCTTATACCAGTAAATTATTGAAAGAAACAAAGAAGAGTAAGGCCGCCTCGCTTAACCAGTTAATCATCCTTAATAACCAGGTAGAAAAAAGAGAAGAATTACTGAAAATCATAAAAAACGAGGTTGCTTATATCAATACACAGATCAAGGTAAAATCACAAAAAACAAATGAGCTTGAAAATGAGATAAAAAAAATTAAAGAAGAATATGCCAAGCTCATTTATTTTGCTTACAAAAACAGGGAGGCATACAACCGTATCATGTTTATCTTTTCTGCAAGCGATTTCAACCAGGCTTATAAAAGAATGAAATACTTGCAGCAATATAACGAATATCGAAAAAAACAAGCTGAACTTTTGAAGCAAAAACAATTGGAGCTAAGTGAAAGATTAGAAGCATTACGAATACAAAAGAAAACAAAAAATGATCTTTTGGCCAAGATCAAAAGAGAAAATAAAACTTTATTAGAAGAAAAAGAAGCTAAAAATGAAGCAATAGAAGACCTCAAAAGCAAAGAAATGGAAATAGTGGCTTCCTTAAAAGAAAAAGAAGCAGAGGCACGTAAGCTAAAAAGGGCTATTGAAAAACTTATTGAGGCTGAAATGCGTAAAAAGAGCGGTTCTAAGAAAACAGCAGGAGCAAAATTTAAACTAACCCCGGAGGAAGCTGAATTATCAAAAACATTTTCACGAAATAGGGGCAAACTGCCTTGGCCATCAGAAAAAGGAATTCTTACAAGCACTTATGGAGTACACGCTCATCCAGTACTGCCGGGAATAAAGACAAAGAACAACGGTATTAATATTGCCACCAATGAAGGAGCTAAGGCAAGGGTGCTTTTTGATGGGACGGTTAAAAGCATTTTGACATTGGCTCGCAACAATAATGCTATTATTGTAATGCACGGTGAATATTATACCGTATATACCAACATCTCGAATGTTTTCGTAAAAAAAGGTCAGAAAGTTACTACCAAGCAAGAAATTGGAACTGTGTACACCGATAGTGAAGATTCTAAAACAGAATTGCACCTCGAAATATGGAAAGGAAATAAAACATTAAACCCAATTAATTGGTTGGTGAGGATGAATTGATAAAAATTGTATCTCTATAACCTTAAACAATAATAAAATGCAATCAATATTATTAGGAATAATCGGCACCCAAGAGATCATTATCATACTTATTGTTGTATTATTGATATTTGGAGGCAGGAAGATACCCGAGCTAATGAAAGGCCTTGGCAAAGGAATGAAAGAATTTAAAAATGCCTCTAAAGAAGACGATGATAAAGAGGACGATAGAAGCAAAAAGAAAAGAGACAACGGAAGCAGCTGAAAATCAATAACTTTTTAAGTTCAAGATAGGATGCCTGTTTAAAAGGCCTGTATTTCTTTCTCTAAACTCCAATTGAGTTTTTACAAGAAATTATTGCTTCATGGAGCACGTTGAATTAAAATACCACAATTATTTTTCCCTAAGAAAAAAGCTCGTTAAAGGAGAATTAACCTGCCAGCAAATTACAAGCTACTACCTGGAAAGAATAAAGAAGCACAACAACACCCTCAATGCTTTTATACAAGTTTTTGAAAAATCTGCCATGAAAAGGGCAGCAGAAATTGATGAAAAAATACGATTGGGAAAGGAAGGCAAAGCCGCTGGAATGGTTGTTGGAATCAAAGACAATATTTGCATAGCAGGAAAGGAATGTTCCGCCGGCTCAAAGATCCTAAAAGGATATGTTTCACCTTTTAATGCTACAGCAGTAGATCATTTACTTGCCGAAGATGCTATTATAATTGGAAGGCTCAATTGTGATGAATTTGGCATGGGAAGTTCTAACGAGCATTCGGCTTATGGCCCGGTGAAAAACCCTTTTGATGTCACAAAAGTTCCAGGCGGCTCATCTGGAGGCCCGGCAGCTGCCGTGAGCGCTGGGTTGTGCATGGCCGCCCTTGGCACTGATACCGGCGGCTCTATTAGGCAACCTGCTGCGTATTGCGGTATTGTTGGTATCAAACCCACTTATGGAAGGGTTTCCAGGTATGGATGTGTAGCCTATGCTTCTTCACTAGACCAAATAGGCCCCTTAGCCAACAATGTTGAAGATGCCGCTCTTATCCTGGAAATAATAAGCGGAAAAGACAAAAATGACAGCACATCTTCTGATACTTGGGTGCCAAAGTTTTCAAAATCATTTCTCAACCCTGGGAATTTAAAAGTTGCTTATATTGCATCTTCCATACATAATAATTTTATTGATCAGGAAATAAAAAATTTCACTCAACGTACACTTAAAAAGCTTGCAAACGATTTTGACTTATATTCACTGGATATTGATTTACAAATGCTGCCACCGCTTTATTATACCTTAACTTCGGCAGAAGCTGCCACCAATCTTGCCAGGTACGATGGGATGCATTTTGGCCTTCGCGAACAAGGAAAAAACTTAGAAGAAACCTATACAAAGACAAGAAATACGAGATTTGGATTTGAAGTAAAAAAACGAATTCTTGCCGGTAACTATATCCTTTCGGAAGGAACCCATGAAAATCTTTATAACCACGCTTTGCGTTTACGCAAAAAAATTACCGGGCAAATTGAAGGCCTTTTCAAAATTTATGATTTTATTATAACACCAACAACCTTTAATACCGCTTTCCCCATTGGTTCTATGCCTGATGATCCTGAAGGTATGTATTGGCAAGATATTTTCCTGGTGTTGGCCAATATTACGGGCATCCCTGCAATTTCTTTGCCTCTGGGAACACATACCAACGGTATGCCGTTTGGATTACAAGTAATGGCAGAAAGTTTTAAAGAAAATGAATTGATAAGCTTCTCAAAACATTTATATTCAGTAAATTTGCAGGAAAAAAAGTATGAATAAATATTGGATACTTATTCCAACGCTCGTGATATTCTTCTTTAAGGTAGATTTTGCACATGCAATATTGCAAACACCTGAGAATGAACCTGGAATAGATACTGCTAAAAACAATTATATTTTTCAAAAAGACAATCCTATCATCGAAATGCTTGATAGCTTAAGCATATTGAATCTTTCGTCCAAAAGTAAATTTACAGTCAATTCAAACAGTTTAAACATTTATAATTTTGAAGAAGGTCATATTCCTAAGTACCATGATTCTATTTATGATGGAAGAATAGCCAAGCTCAATAATTTTACTCCCATTGATTTAGATTATAATAATGAAGTAAAAAAATATGTTTATTTGTATACGCATAAAAGAAGATGGACTACAGCCAAGATGCTGGGGCTAGCCGAACTATATTTCCCGCTTTTCGAAGAATATTTAGACAAATATAACCTTCCTTTTGAATTTAAATACCTTCCTATCGTTGAATCCGCTATGAATCCAACGGCCCGCTCAAGGGTTGGTGCAACAGGTTTGTGGCAGTTTATGCTATATACCGGGAAAGTCTATGACTTGGAGGCTAATTCCTTTATTGACGAGCGTAGTGACCCGGAGAAAGCTACTGATGCAGCGTGCAGGTTGTTATGCGATCTTTACGATATTTACAAAGATTGGCAACTTGTTCTTGCTGCCTATAATTCAGGCAGCGGTAACGTGAACAAAGCCATAAGAAAATCGGGTGGTGAAATGGATTTTTGGAAAATTATGGGACACCTGCCCAGGGAAACACAAGGGTATGTCCCTGCTTTTATAGCGGTTAACTACATTATGAATTATCATAAAGAACACAATATTTATCCTATTGACCCGGAGATCAAATACTATGAGATCGATTCCGTTATCGTGAAGAAAAACCTCTCTTTTTCACAAGTTGATGAATATTTAGGAGTTCCTAAAGATGTATTGGAATTCTTGAATCCATCCTATAAATTGGGTTTTATCCCTGCCAGCGAAGAAGCGGAAGCGTTTCCACTATTCTTGCCTGTAGAGTATATTGGTGATTTTATCCTGAATGAAGAATCTATTTATGCGCACAAAACAGAAGAAATGATTGATAGAGAAAGAATGATTGCTCGTGCCAAAGAAAAATACGGGGATTATAAAAAAGCCGGGTATTCATATTATGTTGTAAGAAGTGGCGATGTGCTGGGAAAAATAGCTGATATGTATGGATGCACTTCAAGACAGCTTATGCGTTGGAATAATTTGTATAATACAACCATTTACCCGGGACAGAAATTATACATCAGGGGATATGTAAAAAAAGACAAGAAAAATCATTATAAAAAGGAAAAGCCTTCTAAACCTCAAAAAATCCCTGATTATAATAAATACGTTTATTACACCGTTAAAGAGGGAGATTCCTTATGGAAAATAGCCCAAAAACACGAAGGGGCAACGGTTGAAGCTATCAGGCAGATCAATAAACTTTCCGGGAATAATTTAAAACCCGGCCAAAAACTTAAAATTGGAATAGAAGGATAATACAAATTGTAAACCTATAAAACCTATCAATAATGAATATAAAAAATATGATCCTGGCATTTTTATTAGCTTTTATTATGGTGGGATGCCAATCCGATGAAAAAAAAGAAAGAAGACCACCTTCAGCTACAGGGCCAAATGCTGAAATATTGGTAGTTCTTGAAAAAGGACATTGGAAAGGAGAGCTTGGAGACTCCATAAGAAGTGTTTTTGAACAATTTCAATACGGTTTGCCACAAGCAGAACCTATGTTCGACCTGGTGAATCTTCCACCAAAAGGGTTTAAAAAGATCTTTCATTCGCACAGGCATTTGTTTATTGTAGACATCACTCCCAAATTCAAAGAACCCCTGGTAGAAGCCAAGCGTAATGTTTGGTCACAACCACAAATGGTTGTTAAAATCAGCGCTGATGAACCTAAAGATGTTATAGAAATCATAGAAAAGAAAGAAGAAGATTTCCTCAATTATTATCTCACCAATGATAAGCTAAGAGTGATAAATGCCTTTGAAGGTGTAAGGAACCAAGAACTTATCAATAAGCTCAAAAAACAATTCCAGCTTCAAATGACCATACCTACTAGCTTTTATATTGCCAAGAAAGCAGAAGATTTTGCTTGGATAAGAAAAGAAACCAAACATTTAAGCCAAGGAATTCTTATACATATAACGAATTACGAAGATACTACGGTTTTTAGCCATAAAAACATCGTTGAATTACGCAATCGTTATACTAAAAAATACATTTCTGGCCCTAAAGAGGGATCATACATGACAACCGATACAATTTACCCGGCAAAATCCAAAAGGATTAGTTTTAATGGGCATTATGCCGTTGAAACCACAGGTTTGTGGCGCACGGTGGAAGGTTCAGTTATGGGAGGCCCTTTTGTTCGATATACCGTACTTGATGAGAAAAGAAACCGTATTGTTACTGTAGAAGGTTTTGTTTACGCTCCCAAATACGACAAGAGAGATTATTTAAGGCAAATGGAAGCTATTTTACAAACTTTGGAATTTGTGGAGGAAGAACCTCAGTCAAGCCCAAAAGACAAGAAGAGCAGCACCAAAGCAACATCATGAATATACAGAAATATTTCTAAACTTTCCCGATTTGAATGGTTGATACTTTACAATGATACAAAATGCATAACATGATCAGCAAATTTTTTAATTTTTGCACGGTCTATTGTGCACCAGGCAAATTTTGCTTGGGGTTAGCCAGTATATTTACCACATAAATTCTTCGTAAAAATACCAATACAAAATAGAAAACTTACCATTTATTCTGCATTCAAAACATAGTATCTTTGTAGTAAATCAAAACTTTAAAGACATGAAAAAGCAAAAAAATTATCTTCTACTGGCATTTATTGTATTAATCTACTGTATGCCATATACAATTTTTGGACAAAGAAATGACTTGTCAATTCCACACGGTGTAGACGAACTAAAAATATCAATTAGGCAGATAGAAGGCACGGTTTATATAAATTGGAAGGAATATGATCAAAGTATAAATTCAACCTACATCATTCAAAAATCAGATGATGGTGAAGAATATGATATAATCGGGACAAAAAACAGCATTGCCTTAAAAAAATCACTGAAATTAGCATATTATTTTGAGGACACCCTTGTAAATGAACCTGGTAGTTTTTATAAAGTAATACGAATTGATAATGCGAGTTCTGAATTGGTTGCTTGTTCTAATAAAAAATACATTATACAACCTGGTTCTGATAATACCAACAATCAAAACGGGGATTGTTGTATTTTTAATACGGCTTTTAATGAGCAATGAAAACCTCTATAAAAAGAGGTTTTTGGAAATTTAGATTAAATTGTTTTCAAGTACCTTTTTAAAGATCGTATTCAAAGTTCCTATTTACAAGCTTCTTTAGATTTTACAAAATCAGTGCAAAGAGATTCACATATTCTTTCTTTAATATTAGGAAATCACTTCAAAAATCTATATCTTTACAATCTAAACCCATTTTTTACAGACAAATTATGCAAAATTACATCTTCTATTCAAGAAGATACTTTTCATTTTTAAGCATATCATCTTTGATATTTATTTCTTATGGAAAACAAAAAACAGAATGAAAAGCAAAAAGAAGAAGTTTCCGCACAAAATGAGAAAATCTCCACTCAAAATGAAGAATTAAGATCAATAAACGAGAATTTAGAGAAAGAAGTGGAGAAAAGATCATTAGACTTGAAAGAGCGGATTAAGGAGTTAACATGCATTATTGATGCTGCAAGTCTTGCTAATCAAACCAAAATGACTGCTGAGAAACTTGCAAAGGAACTTGTTAAAATGATACCCGGTGCATGGCATTATCCAGAAATAACTGTTTGCAGAATAAATCTTAACGGAACCAATTACAAATCTGAAAATTTTAAAAAAACGAATTACTTAATTCATGCACCACTTCATTTAGATAAAAAAATGATTGGAAGTATTGAGGTCTGCTATACAGAAGAAATGCCAATACTTGACGAAGGGCCTTTCTTGAAAGAAGAACGCAAACTCATTGATGCATTGGCCAACATTTTAGAAAATTTCCTTGAAGGAGAAAAAGGACTTGTTGAAATAAAAGAGAAGAATAGGGAATATCAATCACTTGCAGAAGAATACCAATCACAAAATGAAGAGCTTTCCAAAGCTAATTTAAACTTAAAAGAAAGTGAATCTCTTATACGAGAAAGCCAAAAGCTTTTTAAAAGTGTTTTTGAAAACTCATCTTTGGGAAAATCCCTTACCTGTATAGATGGAAGTTTAATGGTGAACCAAGCTTTTTGTGAAATGTTAGGCTATACAGAAAATGAGATCCAGAACAAGCATTGGAAAGAATTCACACATGAAGATGACATCCAACAAAGCATGGATGTTGTTAATTCACTTTTGGCTGGAAAAAAATCTTCTTGTCGGTTTGAAAAAAGATTTATACATAAAACCGGGAAAATCATCTATACTGATGTACATACTACCTTATTAAAAGATGAAAATAATGAAGCGAAATTTTTTATTACCGCTGTATCAGACATTACGAAAAAGAAAGAACTTGAGCAAAAAATAGCAAAATACAATTTAGAATTAGAATCAGAAGTTAAAAAGCGCACCAAAGAGCTCTTAGTGGCAAACAATGAGCTTGAAAATTTTGCCTATTCAGTAGCTCATGATTTGCGAGCCCCTTTAAGGGCGATTATAGGGTACTCAAATATTTTACAGGAAGAATATGCGGGCAAATTAGATGAAGACGGACATAATGTCATTAATGTAATATCAAGAAATACTTCCAAAATGAGTAGGCTAATCGATGACATCCTTGAGTTTTCAAGGCTTGGAAGGAAAGAAGTGAAAAAGCAAAAAATCGACATGAACGTTTTATTCAAAGATGTTTACAATGATTTGGTTTTAAATAGTAACAACATAAACATAAATTTTAACATTGGAAATGACCTTCCAATAATACAAGGGGATTATTCAATGATTGAAATCCTTGTTACCAATTTATTGACCAATGCAATTAAATTTAGCTCAAACACACCAAAACCTAAAATCACGATTAAAAGTGAAGTTGAAACGGAGTTTTATTTAATTTCTGTCGCAGATAATGGAGTCGGCTTTGACCCGAAATACAAAGATAAATTATTTGATATTTTCCAACGGTTGCATTCAGAAAAAGAATTCCCAGGAACAGGTGCAGGGTTATCTATTTCGCAAAGAATTGTACAAAAACATAGTGGAAAAATATGGGGTCAAAGCCAACTTGGCAAAGGTGCTATTTTTTATTTCACTATTGCAAAAAATCTATAAATTTACATTATGGAAGTTAAAAAAAATTTTATCGAGGTTTTATTGGTTGAAGACAATGAAGATGATGCAAATTTAGCTATTCGAGAGTTAAGGAAAAACAAACTGGCAAACAATCTTTTGCATTTAACAGATGGTGAGCAAGCTATCAACTACCTATTTGCCAAAGGAAGATACTCAAAAAGGGATACAACTAATACTCCTAAAGTAATACTGCTCGACCTTAAAATGCCAAAAATTGGTGGGCTGGAAGTATTAAAAGCAATAAGGGGCAATAAGATTACAAAAAAAATCCCTGTTGTTGTTTTAACTTCTTCCAAAGAAGAACAAGATATTACAGAAAGTTACAACTTAGGTGTAAACAGTTACATAGTGAAACCCGTAGATTTTCCAAAATTCGCTCAATCTATTAAGGAAATTGGATATTACTGGATTGTTTTAAATGAAATCAAATACTAAAAATCAATGAGCCATAGCAATGTTTTAAGAATTTTATACCTGGAGGACAATATTGACGATGCAGGGCTAATTCATTTTGAAATGAAAAAACTAAGTGTTCCTTTTGATTTAAGGATTGCGGACTGCAAAGAACAATACGAAAAACTATTAAGTGAAGTCAAGCCAAATATCATATTAAGCGATTACAATGTTCCTGGTTATAATATTTTTGATGCTATTAATAAAGCTCGTGCATTTGATCCACTAATTCCATTTATTGTAATCTCCGGGGTAATAGGAGAATCTAAAGCTGTTGAAGCCATGTTAAGTGGTGCCAATGATTGCATCATGAAAGATAAAATGGTGCGGCTAATTCCATCCATAGAAAGAGAATTAAGGGATACTGAAATCAAAAGAAATCAATCCATCCAACACGATGAATTAATATTGTATAAAGATATTTTTAGAGATTTAGTAAATCCCGCAGCAATTTTCAGTGAATATGGAGTTCTTATAGCCTCAAACAATGCTTTCTCCAAAATACACAATCTTGCTATTGACGAAAAAACTGCTTTTTCTCAAATATATAATCAACCTGGAAATGCAGGATTATTTGATATAATATTCGAAAAGGGTAATTACACCAAGGAGTTTCAAATTCAGACCAACGAGGGCAACCCATCAATTCATTTTTCATCTTTTAAACATCGCAATAAAAATGAAACATTTATAGTATGCATTGAAACTGATATAACCGAAATGAAAAATGCTCAACTTGAAAAAGAAGAATCAAATAAAAAAATAAATGCCCTAATTTCAAATTTACCAGGTGTTGTTTATAAATGCGTCTTTGATAAAAAATGGACAATGTTATTCTTGAACGACAAAGTTTTACCATTAACAGGTTATGAAAAAGAGGAGCTCATTAATAACAATAAAATTGCATTTGCCGATATTATTCACCCTGACGACAAGGAACGTGTTTACAATATGGTTTTAGAAGCTTCAAAAAATAATAGCCAATTTAGTATTTATTACAAAATTGTAAGTAAAATGGGAGACACTAAATGGGTTTGGGAAAAAGGCTGCTTCTTGAAAGAAAAACCTAATGAGGAAATATACATTGAAGGGTACATCGAAGATATTACTTCAGAAAGACAATCAATGATAGAACTGCAGAAGAAAGATGAGCAATTCAGAATATATTTAGAGAATTCTCCAATAGCAATTTTTATTACAGACAAAGCAGGGCAATACCAATATGTTAATAAAGCAGCACAAGACCTCCTAAAATTTAACAAGGAAGATCTATTGTCTAAATCAATTCCGGAAATAGTAGCTATTCATGATAAAGAAAAGGCTGTAAAAAGTTTTACAGAATTAATGGCTACCGGCAAACTTGAAAATATAGAAATTAATCTACTTTCAAATAAAGGCAGTGAGATTCCTGTAACATTGGATGCGGTTGAAATAAGTGATAACGAATATATTGCTTACTGCAAGAGGAAATGATCCCAATTTACAAGATGGTTGCCTTTGACTAAACAGGTCATTTACGGTTTTTGCCCCCACGAATTAATAAAATCAAGCCATCATCATGAACCACTATAATGATTCTTCCCTTCTCGTATATTTAATAACAATCAAACCGTTCAAAATAGGGGCTTTAATTTCCTATTCGTATTTTTACTAATATAAATATGTTTTTTTCAACAATAAGGATGTAGTAATTTTCATCTTACAATCGCTATTTTAAGGTAGTATCTTTGTGAAAAAATATCATGAAGGTTTTATTATTTACATTATTATTGATGATTACTTCTTTGGATTGCAATTCCCAGGATTTAGTATTCAACAATTACAGGGGTATTGAAGGTGTAATAAATCCATCTTTTGCAGGGCATTTTAATGGCGATTGGCAAGTAAGCCTGCTTAGCCGGCAACAATGGATTAGGTTAAATGATAAAGCAAGTTCCAATTTCGTGAATTTTGAAAAGCAAATCTACCTATCCGACGAGCATTTTACAATTGGGGGCTATCTCTTGGCTCAAAAATCTGGAAGCATTAATTACTCATCAAATAAACTTAACTTAACACTTGCTTATCATAAAAAAATAAAAAATAACTATTTTCACTTAGGTTTTCAACCATTTATCAATAATAAATATTTTAACATAAACAATAAAACCACACCAAGCCAATACGATGTAGAAATTGGCAAATTCAATCCAACATTAAATAACAATGAGAATTCGATAAAGAGCAACATTGTATTTGCTGATTTTAATTTTGGTTTAGGATGGAATGCAACTTATGGGAAATGGACACCCAATTTAGGTCTAAGTATTATAGATATATTAAAGCCCAATGAACAATTCACTTCACACCATTCAAAAAGATTCTCAACAAAAATTATTCATGGTGCTCTTAGCTATAATTTAAATGAAAAGAACACTTTGAATCCTTATATCCATTATTTCGGGAAAAGGACAACACAATCCTTTTTATTTGGAGCAGATTATGCTTATAACATTCAATCAACCTCTTCTGGGTTCAAATCTTTAAGGTGCGGATACCAAGTCAATATAAATACTCATGCTGATGCTTATGTGTTAAACATAGGTACAGATCTTTTGAGGTATTCATTTGATTTGTCTTTCGAGAACTATCTTTCAGGAGTTGGAGAAGCTGCCGGTGGAGCTATTGAAATAAAAATATCATATAAGGCTTTAAATACAAAACTAAAAGATTATTATATCCCTTGCAATAGATATTGAAGTACCATAAAAACCAAATTTCATAATCTACGAGGTACGAATTTCTTAAAATATATTAAAAAATCTCTTAAATTTATACACTTGCCATAGTTTTACCCCAGGTAACAGTTTGTCAATTGCCGGTGAGGCGGCTGTTTTGTTGTCTTACTCTACTTTGGGATTTTAACAGTCGGACCTTAGTAAAAATACTTACTGCATGATAGGGAACCCCCCCAATAAAAAATAGAAAATGTAACAACATACTATGTGAATTTAACTATACTATATTTTAGAAAAAACACTTGAGAGAACGGGCAATCTCACCGATGATATTAGCATCCTAAAGCTATAACTTTGTATACAGAAATAAAAAATACATAGGTTATGAAAAAGTTTATATTTACACTCTTGTTAATTTTTGCAGTTTCGGTATCTATTTCAAAAGCTCTTCAAACAAGGCTTCCGGATCATAAAAACATAAAACAGTATAATAGCACAGAATTGAGGTCATTGGCGAAAAACGCAGAAAATAACAATGACTATTATTCAGCAATTGAATTTTATCAAGAACTATATAGCCGTAAACAAGTATTAAATGTAGCTTTTAAACTTGGTGGGTTGTACGAAAGTTTACACGAATATCAAATTGCAATGGAATATTACGAAGAAAGTATAAATACACAGGATAAAAAAAGCAAATCCCTATATTTTTATGCAAAGATGCTGAAAATGAATGGATATACAGAAAAGGCTATGAATTCATTCAAGAAGTTTTTACGAGTATATCGCGGAAAAGACCAAAGAAAATTTAGGCTTTTAACCCTAAATCATATAAAAGGGTGCAAAATGATAATTTCTGGAAATTACTCAAATAAAAACATTGAGTTAACAAGCTTACCAAGTAATATCAATTCAAATCATATTGAGTACTCACCAATACCCTTAAATGATACTGCATTTTTGTTTGGATCAATACGAAGTGATAAAAAGTTAATAACAAGTGCCAAAAGAAAATTATATTTATCAAGTAAAGTTAATGAAAACTGGACTATCGAAGAATTTAATAAAATTAACCCTGTATATGAAGACATTGTAAATGCAACCATTTCACCAGGTGGAGATATCATGTTTATTACCAGGCTTGAGAACACCTTAATTAGCAAAAATATTAGAAAAATATACATGCTTAAAAAAATTAATGGAAAATGGGGTAATGCTATACTACTAGGCAAAACAATTAACGCCCCAAATTCCAACAACACTCAACCTACTGTAAGCTATGACAGCAATAAAAATACAATGGTTTTATATTTTGCTTCCGATAGAAGTAATGGATTTGGCGGATTTGATATTTGGTATTCTTTTTTTGATGCCTCTAAAAACAAATTTTCAAAAGCAAGGAACCTTGGTAATAGAATTAATTCTATAGGAGACGAGATAACACCTTATTACAACAATAAAAACAACACCTTATATTTTAGTTCTAACGGGCACCCTGGTTTTGGGGGGTTCGATGTTTTCTCAAGCAGGGGCGAAAGAAACTATTGGAGAAGTATAGAAAATATTGGCGAACCAATAAATAGCAGTTTAGATGAATTGTATTATGTATTGAACAGCCAAATGGATAAAGGATATTTTGTATCCAACCGGGTAGATAATAATGGTTCCATCATACCAAATTGCTGCGATAATCTTTTCGCCTTTGTAAACAAAAATGAAATAAAAATTGATATAAAAGGAAAAATCTATGCAAAGGCAAATAATCCTCAAGAAAGTATTACTTTAGAAAACATTTATTATGAATATGATCAATTCAATTTAACTGGAGGAACAAAAAACTACTTAGACACAACCCTTTTGAAATTATTACGAGAAAATGAAGACATCGAAATTGAACTTAGTTCGCATACTGATAATATTGGAACAAGTGATTATAATAAAACATTATCAAATAAAAGAGCTGCAAGTGTTAAAAAATACTTGGTTGCAAATGGTATAGATGAAAATCGAATTTCTTCTATAGGATATGGAGAAGAAATGCCAATAGCCGACAATGATGGTCCAAAGGGTAGAAAACTAAATAGGAGGACTGAATTCAAAATCATTACCAAAGACAACAATTATGTACAAAATAAATAAAAAGATATATTGCCAGGACAAAATTATTTGTTTAACTTTAAAGAATAATAGCTTATTACTTAATGAATTGGAATTCCGCAAATATGGCTAAGATATTAATTGTTGATGATGTAAAAACAAACCTTCTTATATTGAAGAATATAATAACCACTTATATAAAGAATAGCATCATTAAAACTTGTGAAAGCCCCGGAAAGGTAATAGAAGAGGTAAAGAGTTTTGAACCAGATGTTATCTTATTAGATATACAAATGCCCCATAAAAACGGTTTTGAACTATGTGCTGAGCTCAAATCAGAAGAAAAAACAAAACATATACCTATTGCTTTTATAACAGCAATTTTTTTGGATTATAAAAGCAAGATAAAAGGCCTAAGCTTAGGTGCTGATGCTTTTCTCACAAAGCCGATAGATGCCGGGGAATTGATTGCCCAGCTAAACGTTCTTATCAGGATAAAACGCATAGAAGATAAATTAAAAAAGAAAAATTTTGAACTCCAACAATTGCTCAATAAAAAAAGCAAACAACTTAATGAAAGCCAGGAGTTTTATAAAAATGTGTTTGATAATAATGAAATTATTATGCTTTTAATTGACCCAAATAGTTTAAAAATTGTTGATGCTAATCCGGCTGCTATTAAATTTTATGGTTACAACAATTTAAAGGAACTTTCTATTCATGACATTAGCACAAAACCAAATACAGAGACCAAGCAAAAATTTTCAGGAATTAAGAATCATGTTTTCAAAGGTATTAATGCAGAGCATATCGTTGAGGGTGGTTTAGTTAAGCAAGTATTAATTCACAGCAGAATTGTCCATATTGAGAGAAAAAAAACCCTGTTTTCAATAATCATTGATGTTACAGACCAGGAAGAGCAAGAAAAAAAAATTGAAGATGCAAATACTTTCAATCAACAACTATTGGAGGATTCGCCTTACGGTATTATTGTTTACAATGAAAAAGGAGATTGTATTAAAGCCAATGAATCTGCAGCTAAAATTCTTGGAGCTAATGACAAAGCACAATTGCTTTCGCAAAACTTTTATGAAATTGGTCCTTGGAAAAAGTCTGGCTTGCTTGAACTAGCAGAGGAAGTTCTTACACAGCATACAAAAAAAAGCGAATTATTCAACATGATAACTTCCTTTGGTATATATATTTGGGTTGAAATAAGCTTATCTACTATTAAAATGAATAATCAAACGAATTTAGTGTTATCATTGAATGACCTCACAGATAATAAAGAATATGAAAAGATTATTCAAAATAACTTAGCATACCAGGAACTTATTTCAAATATCGCAATTAAATTCAACAAAGCAACAAACACCATAAGCGTTTTGGATTCTATCCTACCTATGATTTTAGAATTTATAGATGCAAGTTGCATTTCTATTTATAAAATTGATCATAACAAGAAAATAGCGCTCAAGTTAGCAGAGCACAATTCAGTTAAAGAAAACTTCAGTTATTATAATGGCAGCAGAACAATTAATTGTGAGGATTGCCAAGTCCTGGTAGATACCTTTAAAAGCATAGAATATATTGCATTTGAAGACATTAATGATGCCCCAATAGACATCCAAAAAATTTTTATCACGAGAAAAACAAAATCATTAATTATTTTCCCACTCTTTATTAATTATAAACTTTATGGTTTTGTCTTTTTTGAAGAAATCTTATATTATAGAAAATGGAGAAAAATTCATATTGAAGTTTTAAAATCGGTATCTTCTTTGATATCTAATGCATTAGAAAGAGACCATGTAATGGAGGTTTTAAAAACAAGTGAAGAAAAATTTAGGCAATTGTCTGTTAATATCAATGATGCTGTAATTTTATTACAAGGAGATAGTATTATTTATTCAAATCCTGCTATAAAAAGTATTTTCGCTATTGAAGAGTTGCCTGGAGAAGCAAATATTAGGAAGTATTATAAATTTCTTAAAGTAGAGAATGATAACTTAAAAAAATGCTTTTCCTATAAAAAGCTGTTTGAAGGAAGTATTAATGAAGAGATGAAGATTAAACTCCACACAAAAAAAGAGAAATGGATTTGGATAAGAAGCTTCCTAATAAAAGATGAACAAGACATACAAAACAGGAAAGTAATTATTATCACTGATATATCAGCAAGAAAGGAACTCGAAAATAAAATAATACAAACTGTTATACAAACAGAAGAAATAGAAAGAAAAAGATTTGCAGTGGATTTACACGATGGAATAGGCCCGCTTTTGTCAAGTATAAAACTCTATGCTAACCTATTTAAGGTGAAACTAAAAAAAAACAATCAATTAGAATATCTTGAATTGATTAAAAATATTGAAAGCATTGTAAAAGAGGCTGTTAAGATCACCCGTTCTGTTGCTAATGACATAACACCAAGCTTATTAAATGACTATGGAATACAAAATGCCATTGAACAATATATTGCAAGGATTAACAAAACAGAGGTCGTTAGTATTGAATTCAAAAGCAATATAGATACCAAAAGGTTTAACCCTGAAATAGAAATCAACACCTACAGGATGATAAAAGAGCTGATTAACAACTCTGTGAAACATGCTGGATGCAAAAAAATCCTTATATTAATGGACTACAAAGACCAAACATTATCAATTGAATATCAAGATGATGGCAAAGGATTTGATATAGAAGAAATTACAAAAAACAAAAACAATGGATTAGGTATAAATAGTCTTAGAAGTAGGGCCAAATCTGCAAATGGGGAGATTTATTTTAAAAGTACTAAAGGAAAAGGATTTAGCGCAAAAATAAAACTAAAAACTACATAAACTTAAATTGGAAAGAAATGGATAAAATCAAAATAATGATTGTGGACGACCACCAAATCTTCCGAACCGGATTATTTCTATTATTGAATGAATTAGATTTTGTAGAAGTTATTGATGAAGCAAACGATGGAATTGAATTGTTTAAAAAACTGGCTGTTCATCAACCAGATATTGTTTTTATGGATATTAAAATGCCCATAATGGGGGGTATCGAAGCCACTAAAAAGATTTCAGAACAATATCCAGATATCAAGGTTATTGCCTTATCAATGCACGATGATGAAAAGTACTTGGATAGTATGCTAATTTCCGGAGCTAAAGGATTCCTTTCAAAAGAGGTTGGGATGGAAGATTTAGAGAAAGCAATAACTTATGTATCTAAGGGAAGAAATTATTTTTCTACTGAATTGATCGGTATTTTAGCAGATAAGGTTAATCCCAACAGAAAAGATATCATGCAAGAAATTGCATTAACACAAAGAGAAAAAGAAGTACTTCAACTTATTTGTGAAGGTTTTTTAAACCACGAAATTGCTGATAAGTTATTCATAAGCCAACGGACTGTTGAAGCCCATAAATCAAAGCTATTAGAAAAAACAAACTCTAAAAATAGCATTAACTTAGTTTTATTTGCTATCCGCAAAAATATAGTCGAGCTCAAAAATGAATAAATCTATTCTTAAAATATGAAACATCCATATAGATATATTCAATTATTGCTTATTGTATCTTGGGGGGCATTACACGGGCAAAATGTTGATTTTTCTGCTGATAATATAGAAGGGTGTGCTCCTCACGTAGTACAATTTTATAATCTATCTACAGGTTTTGAAAACCCAACTTACTTTTGGGACTTGGGAAATGGCACCACTTCTGCTTTAGAGCACCCACAAGCATTATATCTTGATGATGGCAGTTATACTGTTAGCTTAACGGTAACCCAAAACGCAAACACTTATGAGGAAGTAAAAGAGAACTATATCATTATATATTTTAAGCCGGAAATCGAATTCCAAGCAAGTGATACAACAGGTTGCATGCCCCTTGATGTGAGCTTCTTTAACCAATGTAGCCCGGGTACGGGGAGCATTCAACAATATATTTGGTATTTTGGAGATGGAGACTCTTCAAACCTTGAAAACCCCTATCATACGTATCCAAACCATGGCAATTTCAATGTTACCCTTAGAGCCATTGATGAAAATGGTTGTTCTAAACAAATAACGAAATCCTCATATATTGAAGTTTATGAACTGCCACATGTAGATTTTAGTGCAAACGACAGTATTACCTGTGGCAATTTTTTAGTAGTGGATTTTATAGATCAGTGCAATGCAAATATTGTTCATTATTCTTGGGATTTAGGGAATGGAAGCACAAGCAATCAAGCCAATCCAACTGGGATTTATAATACCCAGGGGCAATATGACATTTTTCTTGAAGCAACAGATGATAATGGGTGCAATAATACAAAAGAGAAAGAGTCTTTCATCAATGTTGTAAACAATCATGCTGATTTCCAAGTACCCAAAGATACTGCTTGTGTGGGAGAGGAAATATTACTTCAAAACTTATCATCTGAAATGTCGGATTTCTCTTGGGATTTTGGCAATGGAGACACTTCCAATCAGGTTGAGCCTACTGTTATTTATGAGCAACCAGGAGATTTTAACATACTCCTTGTTGCTTCGTTTTTAGATAATTGTACCGATAGTACAGAAAAAACGATACATATAGAGGAAGTTATTGCAGATTTCTCAACCAATAAAGGATATATATGTCAATTCCCAGATTCACTGCAATACATTAATAATTCAATAAATGCTGAAACATTTGAGTGGAGATTTCACAACAACATATTTTCCAGCCTTCCGTCTCCAGTGGTTGTTTATGACTCAACTTCAAATGTAACCATTGGTATTGACACATATTTAACTGATACTTTAATCGTTACATCTATAAATGGATGTTCAGATACAAGCATTCAAAATGATTTGGTTCATATAAATATACCCAATATCACTTTTGATTATAATTTACCCGCAAAGGGATGTATTCCTGTGAATATTGGGGTGGATAATAACTCTGAATACGATTCAGGGATTGACTCTATAATTAAATATATTTGGGATTTTAGCAATGGTGACGTTTTGTATATTACTGAACCTGAATATCAATATACTAAACCAGGAGAGTATTTGATTACCCTGTCAGCGATTACAGAATTGGGTTGTGAAAATTCTTTTTCAAGAACTGCGATGGCTGGTACCCAGCAAACAGCCAGTTTCATTCTTGAATCTCCAGACAGTATTTGTGCTTCAAGTCCCATTGTTCTTAAAGACTTATCAACAGATAGCAATTTAGTAAATGAATGGTTATGGGAATTTAGCGATAAAACTAAGTCTCAAGTGCGAAACCCAAGAGTATTTCTGTCAGACACGGGGTATATTGATGTTACATTATATGCTATTTATAATGGGTGTTTTAGTGAGCCTGTTGCAAAAGAGGATTTACTTTATCTAAATGCACCCATTGGCATGTTTTATCCATTGCATTACTGCAATTCACCTTATAAAAGAGAGTTTCTTAGTAGTTTCATTGGTGTTGATGATTTTCTTTGGGATTTCGGGGACAATACCTACGATTCTACTAGCATATTCCCTCACCATGATTACTCTGAAAGTGGAGATTATAAAGTAAAACTAAGCTCCATTAATTATAGTACAGGTTGTAATTATGAGTATTCAGGCATGGTTTTTATTAGAGATATTGAGCCTGTGATTATGATAGATAAACAAGCTATTTGTTTAGGTGATACGATAACGCTTGATGCCTCTTATTCAAACGATGTTGAACCAATGCCGTATAGCGGAACTCATGCAAGGTATAAATGGGATCTTGGAGACAGCTCGATCATACTCACCAACAAAGATACAATAAAATACGTGTATTCTCAACCCGGTAATTATATCATTAAGCTAATTGTTTCAGATATCAATTTATGTCAAGATACAGCAAATGTATTCATAAAAGTTTCAAAGCCCGGGGCAAATTTTTATGCCTCGGATAGTGTTGGATGTAAACCATTTTCAGTAGTTTTTGCAGATTCATCTCTTGTTGATACTACTTACCAGATAAGATGGTATTTCGGGGATGGTATAACTTCAAATGAAAATAACCCCATGCATCAATATAGTTCTAACGGCTTATTTGATGTTAGTCTGACTGTAGAAGATGCAATTGGGTGCAGAGATTCTGTTACAAAACAAAATTTTATTGAAGTATCTAAACCTCATGTATCATTTCATGCACAAGACTCTACTTTATGCCTTGGAAACAACGCAATATTTGAAAACAATTCAGGTGGTTCTGATTTAGGGTTCCTTTGGCATTTTGGCGATGGAGACACCTCGAGCGTAAAAAACCCTGTGCACGTATACAATTCTTCTGGAGTATATAGCATTGAGTTGCATGCTATTGATAAAAATGGCTGTGATTCAAGCTTAATAAAAGAAGATTATATTGAACTACAAAACTTACCTCATGCGAATTTCACATGCAGTGAAGATTATTTTGATTGCTACCCTGCATTAGTAAGCTTTGTTGACAACTCTACTCCTGGTAATATTGTTGATTGGGAATGGAATTTTAATGATTCAACAGGGGTCTCAAACCAGCAAAATCCTGTTCATTTTTATACAATGCCCGGGGTTTTTGATATAAATTTAGGTGTAACCACAAATTTTGGGTGCTTTGATGATACCACAATGGAAGATTATATACAAGTAAATGGCCCTTATGCTAATATTGTTGCTCATGATTCAGCATGTTTTGGTGTTCCTATGCATTTTAGTTTATCTAATTCAATAAATATTCAAAGTTTATACTGGGAGATGGGAGACGGCAATATTTATAATGATGTTGACTCAATTACACATATTTATCAACAACCTGGTTATGTGTATCCAACAGTTTATCTCTTTGCAGATTCAGTTAATACCTGCAATAAAATTTTTACAGATACTGTCTTTATCGAAGAGATCAACCCCAATTTCAAGATACCAAGTTATGGATTATGCAGAGATACGATTATATTATTTAGCAACCTATCGTCTACATACGATTATAACAAGTGGATTTTGGATGGTCAATTTATTGATGATGATGTTCATTTGGTTCACTCTTTTAACACTCCCGGAGAACATTCTCTCAAGTTACTAGTTACTACAACATTAGGTTGTATTGATTCAATAACAAAAAGTTTTACAGTAAATGATTTACCTTCTGTAAAAATAATCCAGGATACATCTATTTGTAAATATGATACGATACAATTATGGTCTAAGGGAGGAAGCTCCTACTCATGGAACAATAGCCATTACTTAAATGACAATAAACTCAAAAACCCTCTTGCTTTCCCTGGTACTTCAGCAAAATTTATTGTAACCGTAGTTGATTCAAATGGTTGTGTTAACAACAATAGTGTTCAAATCAATGTGCTACCCCTCCCCAAATATATAATAAGCAATGACACAACCTTAGTGATTGGAGAGACAGCTCACCTTATCATAGAAACCAATGAAGCAGATAGCTTTTTTTGGAGCCCTAACCTATGGATAAGTAGCATAACAGAACCATCAGTGCAGGTTAAGCCGGAAGAAGATATTGTTTATAATGTTGTAATTAATGGGCTAAATGGATGCAGTTCAATGGATACTATTGACATAAATATTGATAAATCATACAGTGTTGTTCTCCCAGATTATTTTACACCTAACCAAGATGGAAAGAATGACATAATCTATGTTGAAGGTTGGGGTATTAAAAAACTAATTTTTTTTGAAATATACAATGAATGGGGTCAAAAAGTATTTGTTTCAAATGATAAAGATACCGGCTGGAATGGTAAAATAAATGGCGTTGATGCAGAACCAGGAACCTATGCATATAAGGTTAAGGTGCTGCTATATAATGGGCAAACACTTGAAAGGAAAGGCTCATTTGCCTTGATACGCTAATTTTAAATATAGTATTTCTACGAAGTTTACCTGTTATTTTTACCAGGGAATTTTGGTAAATATCTCATTGTTATCCACATATAATCATCGTAACTTTGCATTTAAGCTTAATGATTCTATATGTTGTTTTCTAAAATTTATACCTTGCGGATTTTACGAATTAGATCAAAGTAAATCTACGAAGAAAAAATAATGGTAATGCCTTATTGAAAAGACCTTTTAGATTCATTAATTTTACATAAAAAAGTAAAGGAATAATTGTTATGAAAAATAGAGCTAAAATTAAAGCGAATCAAAAAACAATATTAAAATTGAAATTAATTCATATTAAGATAATAGTTGCAATTAGTATAATAACGGTACTATCAATTGGTTTAGTATTACTCTTTAATATTGGTGTTTACGAACATATTTATGCAGGAAAGAAAACAATCAAGCATTTTGTTTCTGGCCAAATGGGCGATTGGAGTGATACCAAAACTTGGGCTGAAACTGTAAATGAAATACCCAACGGAAACCAAATTATAGAAATCAATCATTTTATCAACTGTGCTAATCCACTTGAAATTTCAGGGAAAATGCATATCAGCAAAAATGGCAAACTATTAGCTCAAAGGCTATTAGTAAAAAAAAGTGGTGAATTAAAAATTGATGGTGAATTAATTGTTGATGAATTAATATTTGAAAAAGGAAGTTGGATCCATTTCTCAGGTGATAGCAAGGCTTTAGTCTATAAGCACCTAACAAATAAGAAAAAAAGCAATAACATTGTTATTGATGGAGAAATTGAAGTATTGGGAAATTTTATTAATGAATCGAAAACAGAAATATTAGGAAATGGCACAATAAAAGTAGATGGTTACTTCGAGGGTTTTGGCCTTGAGTATTCAATAGCCCCTATCGTAAAAATAGACGGTGATATTCGCCAGTTGGATAAAAACCCTATTGACTTACTCTATTTTAAAGCACACATGAAAGATAATAAAATGGTAATCCATTGGTCTACAGCGCAAGAAACAAATAACAGGGTATTTACAGTTGAAAAATCATACGATGGAGAACATTTTACAGAAATCAGGAATGTATATGGAGCTGGTTTTAGCAACAGGATAATAAATTATTCATGTGTTGATAACGAAGTTGAAAAGCAAAAAGTGTTTTACCGGTTAAAACAATCTTCATTTGATGGAAAAGAAACGCTCATTAATACAATTATAGCAAATTATTAAGGAAATAATAACCATAAATAAATATTGTCATGAAAAATATTACACTGAAAAACAAAACGAAAAACAGTTTAAGTTTTAGAACTGTTGCATATTACAGCGCTATTGGATTAGGCTTATTTTCCATAATATTTATCTCTGTAATGCTTATTTTTAATATTGGTATACAAGATATAACCAAAGCAGAAAAAGCAGGTGGAGATATATTTCTTTCTGTATTAGACGGAGATTGGAACGATTCCGACATTTGGTCTAGTTCAAAAGCCGTTACAGTACCGGGGAATGATGATAATACAACGGTTGAAGATATTGTTCATTACTCGGGCGATCTAAATTTAAAAAATTCCTTATCAATCTCTGAAAATGGAGAATTGGAACTTGTATATTTAGAAATTAAAAATGGAGCAACCTTGAATGTTGAGGGGATTTTAAGGATAGACAGCTTGGAATTTGACAATGGGAGCTTTATAAATGTTGGGGCGGATGCTATAATTATTGTGAATGGTGGATTTATTAACAGGAATAATAGCGACAATGTAATAATCCATGGTTCTGTAACGGTAAAAGGAGATTATTATAATGGAAATGGTGGTATTATTGATGGGACAGGAAGCTTCAACGTTGATGGGAATTATTTAGGCAATGGAACTACATTTGGAATTACACCAAACTCCTCAATTCCTTCAGGGAGCACTGTACCATCTACATTACCAATAGAATTAATTAAATATAATGTTGAAAAACAAAACAATACTGTAAAAATAGAATGGACTACATCCAGTGAACTAAACAATGACTATTTTACCGTAGGAAGAAGCAGTGATGGCATCAACTATACCACTATAGCCCACACAGCAGGTGCCGGCACATCAAACATGATGAATAAATACTCAGTTATTGATGAAAATCCTAAAGACGGATTAAATTATTACAGGTTAATACAAACTGATTTTGATGGTAAAACGGAGGAATTTCAAGCAAAAGCAATTTCTTTTAGTGCTAATAACGACAATAATATTGAAATGTTAATTACTACGGTTTACCCTAATCCTTTCTCCACAAATTTTACAGTTGAGTATCTCACTTCTTCCAATCAGCCTTTACAAATAATGGTATTAAATTTAAATGGGATGAAACTTATTGAAGAGTCTATTATACCCAATATTGGACACAATTCTTTTAATTTCAATAATGTTAGCCATTTAAAACCAGGGCATTATCTTCTTTTTATCATGCAGGGCAACCAAAAATCAGGGTTTGCGAAGATTGTGAAGAAATAATTAATTACTTCTACTTGCAATGGAATAAAAAGAGAAAAGGGTATGCAGTAAAACATACCCTTTTCTCTTTTATATCTATTTCATTGATTTTTATCTAGTGTTAAGTCAACAAAGAAATGACGCATCAACGGTTTGGCAATTTGCTCAATTACAACAATATAGATTCTCAATAATACATGTGACGCGTCACTAGTGTCATATTGTTTCAGAAAAAATAATATCCTCTTCTGTTATAACCTCATTATTACTTATTAGCACTGCCCGCTCAACAAAGGCTTTTAACTCTCTTACATTTCCTGGCCATTTATGCTTAAAAATTTTATCAATTGTATCCTTGGAAAATTTCTTTGCTCCTGTTTTATGTTTTTGACAAAATTCTTTAACAAATTTATTCAATAGCAATAACACGTCATTACCACGCTCTCTTAGCGGAGGCAAAGGAATTAAGAAACCTTGGAGACGATAATAAAGATCTTCTCTAAACTTTCCTTCTTTAACAAGTATGCTTAGGTTTTTGTTTGTTGCTACGATAATCCTAATGTCTAATTGGATTTCTTTATTTCCTCCCAGTCGGGTAATCTTGCTATCTTGGAGAACACGAAGCAATTTAGCTTGTAAATTGAAATCCATCTCACCAATTTCATCCAGGAAAATACTTCCGCCATTAGCTTCTTCAAATCTCCCTATCCTCCTTGTTCTGGCATCTGTAAAAGCACCTTTTTCATGTCCAAAGAGTTCACTTTCAACCAACTCATCAGGGATGGCTGCAACATTCACTGTTACAAAAGGTTTTTTTCTTCGTTTTGAGTTATAATGAATCGCACTAGCAACCAGGTCTTTCCCCGTGCCACTTTCCCCAGTAATAAGTGTAAGCACATCACTTTGTTCCACTTTCTGAATCAACTTTAAAACCTTTAAAATTTGAGGGCTCTCCCCAATAATGGTTTCATATCTCCCCCTGTCAAGCACTTGTTGTTTCCAATAATCAACTTCACTTCGAAGGTTAATGTTTTCTGTTACCAGCTCAACGGCTTTTTGAAGTTCATTTTGCGCATTTTCATTCTTAATTATATAATCATTTGCACCCGTTTTATAAAGCTGGATAGCGGCCTCAACATCGTTTTGGCCTGACAATACGATAACAGGTAAGCTTTTATCCATTGATTTGATTTCCTTCAACAATTCAAGACCGGTTGTATCGGGTAAATTGTAATCCAACAGTATTAATTCAGGGGGTTCTACTTTAAACTTCTCAAGAAATGATTGGCCATCTTCAAAATGAACAACTTCAATTAAAGGATTTTTTTTTAGTTTTAGCTTGATAACATTTGCAAAAGCAAGGTCATCTTCAACACTATACACTATTATTTTTTCTTTTCTTTCCATGGTCGTATTTTTTTATTTATTTGGAATCGTGAAGAAGAATTTGCTCCCCTCCCCTTCTTTACTTTCAACAGAAATGTTACCCTTATGCATTTTAATGTATTCTTGGCAAACAATTAGCCCTAACCCGGTTCCTTTTTCTTTTTCGGTGCCAAGTTTACTCATATTTTCATCAATCCTAAAAAGCTTTTTCATATCGCTATCAGTCATACCGACACCATCATCAATTACTGATATTTCAAGCCCATTTGGAGATTTCGAAGCTTCAATAATTATATGCCCATTCCTATTTGTAAATTTAATGGCATTGTTTAGTAA
This sequence comes from uncultured Bacteroidales bacterium, assembly GCA_964544705.1. GTDB lineage: Bacteria > Bacteroidota > Bacteroidia > Bacteroidales > CAZJDA01 > CAZJDA01. Next base: position 51,401 of record CAZJDA010000003.1, on the reverse strand, counting down.
ATTTCTAACAACTGTATTAATCATGTTATAATCACAAAAACATCTTAGGTCTTCTTTGCAATTTATCTTCAAATCAATATTCTTCATTTTCAAGGAAGAAGTTAGCAAATTTTCATTTTCCTCAAATATTTTTTTTATCATCACGTTGCGAGGTTCAAGAGTTACTTTGCCGGTCTGCACCCTTGCCCATTCTAATAGGTTTTTCAATAGTTTCAACCCACCTTTTGTTGTTTCTTTAATGACGGTATGAATATTTTTTATTTGTTCAGCCGACATATCATCAAAATCCTCAATAAGAATATCTGCTAATCCGGACAACCCGTTTATTGGGCCTTTTAAATCATGTGCTATTATTGAGAAAAATTTATCTTTCGTTTTATTAAGTGTTTCTAATTCTTCCAGTTGCTTTTGAATAGTTATTTTAGATGAAAACAGCTCAAGATGGGTTAATACCCTAGATTCAAGTTCTTCTGCTTTAAACGGTTTGGTTATATAATCTACTGCCCCCAACTTAAATCCCTTAACTATATCTTCGGTTTCTGTTTTGGCTGTTAAAAATATTATTGGGATACCTGAAGTATTGCTATTTGACTTTAATTTTTTGCAAACTTCATGGCCGTCCATCTTTGGCATAGCAACATCTAATAAAATCAGGGCAGGAGGATCATCCTCAACGGTTTCAAGTGCCTGGATACCGTCCATGGCAACTCCTATTCCAATGTTATGCTTACTTAAAATATTGCTAAGTACTTGCAAATTCTCAGGAATGTCGTCAACTATTAATACTTTCTTTTCTTTCATAATCATATTATTTTTCACCTAGTTTATTAACAACCAGGGAAAGAATATTATCAAATAGCGATAAATTCTCTTTGATTTTTAGAATATTAAATGTTTTTGCATTATTTTTTAATACTTCCAAATATTCTCCTAAACTTTTTGCTTTTATAATTGAATTCAATTTTTCTATTCCCTCACATAAAAAGCCAATATCTTTTAAATATAATGATTTTTTCAATTTGCTATGTATTGGCTTGATATCATTTTCAATGATTTGAACCACATTCTCGGCATCACTGGTCTTTACAGCTATTTCTCCTTCAAGCTTCTGCATAAGGGTCAATTCATTTTCAGGCTCATCTTCTTTCATTTCGCTTTCAACCTTGAAAATTTGAGCCAATGTAATAATAAGATTTTTTTTAGCCAATGGTTTTCTCAGGTAACCATCGCATAATTCTTTTATTTCATCCACTTCATTTTTCAAGGTGGATGCTGTTAACGCAATTATGGGAATGTGTTTTGTTGAATCTATTTCTTTTAAAATTTTTGTAGCCTCGAATCCATCCATAACCGGCATTTGCATATCCATAAGGATTAAACCAGGTTTTAACCTTTTTGCCTTTTCCACTCCTTCCAAACCATTCCTGGCTTCATATATTTCAAAATTATATTCCTCAAGAAAGCCCTTCACCACCGCACGATTAGATGAGATATCCTCAACCAACAGAATAGCCTGTTGATTGTTAAATTTAATGCCTTTATAATCCATGTCCATTTCGTGTTCATCTCCTTTAATCATTGCACCAATTTTAACATTTGGAATGTTGATTGTAAAGGCTGAACCTTTCTTTGGTTCACTAACCAAAGTTATCTTTCCATTCATGGCTTCTACAAGACGTTTTGTAATCGAAAGTCCAAGGCCAGTTCCTCCATATTTTCTTGTACTTTGGCCTTGTTGTTGCACAAAGGGTTCAAAAATTATTTGTTGCTGGTTTTTGGGTATGCCTGTACCCGTATCTTTTACTGTTAATTCTAAGTTATACGAACTTCCATCTTCTTTCTCCGGCCTACATTTAGTTATTATGGAAATAGTACCTTCTTTTGTAAATTTTACTGCATTTCCTACCAAATTAAATAGAATTTGCCGTATTCTTGTTTCATCAAGCAAAATTGAATCCGGAATTGATTCATCAAGCATTAATTCAATTGTATTTTTATTGTTTTTCGCTCTTATCTCAAAAACCTGGACAATATCTTTCAAAATATTTTTCAAATCAACAGGTTCATAAATAACTTCTAATTTCCCTGCTTCAATCTTTGATAAGTCAAGGATATCGTTTATAAGTTTTAATAAATTGTTTCCACTAACAAAAATGCCTTTAATATATTCATTGAATTGGGAATTGTTATTAAATTTTCCCTCTAAAATTTGAGAGTAACCTAAAATAGCATTTAATGGTGTTCTAATTTCATGGCTCATGTTTGCAAGAAACTCGCTCTTTGCCCTGTTAGCAGATTCAGCATCAATTTTTGCTTTTTCCAGTTCCTTTTGTATATTTTTAATTTCTGAAATGTCAAGTATTACTCCAACTAATCCATTTACACTTCCATCAATCTTGCGAAATACAGATTTATAAAAAATTACATTTTTTTCGCCACCAGGAGTACTTACTTTGCTCTCATATTGTTGAATTCTACTAGGGTTTTCAAAAAGCGACTTATCTTGAGCAATGTAGTGTAGAGCTTTATTTTTTGGAGCGAGATCAAAAGGGCTCTTATGCATAATTTCTTCTTTGGTTTTGCCTATAAATTGAAGAAAAGCATCGTTGCATCCAATATACTGATAGTTTTTGTTTTTGTAAAATATAGGATTGGGTATAGCATTGATTAATTCTTGCGAAAACTGGTTTTGCTCTTTTAATTCAACTTCATGCTGTTTTTGTTTCGAAATATCTACTATTATTTCTACCATGAATTCCAACTCTTCATTTGAATCGTATGATGCAGAGCAAGAAACATTGCCCCAAAAAAAGGTTCCATCAGCTTTAACGATCCTTTTTTCATAATTAAACGTTGAAAGTTCTTTGGATTTAAATTTCTCAAGAATTTTTTCAGTTTCACTTTTGTCTTTTTCATATGTAATATCAATATCTTTTAGCAAATGAGCCTTTACTATATTATATCCAGTTAGCTCAGACCATCGGCTATTTACCAGAATATACCGCCTGTTGCGGCTAATCAACCCTACCCCTACAACTGAATTATTGAAAAACGCACTTAATTTCTCTTCATTCATTTTTAATTCCTGCTCCGATCGTTTTAGCTCTGTTACATCATATATAACACCTTCTAAATGAGAAATTTTACCATTTGCATCCTTCACTATCCATGTTTTATCATATACCCACCGCTCAACATCATCATTGTCAAAAATCCTATATTCTCTGCTCAATGAATCTGCTATAATTTCTGAAATATTTTCATAGTCTTTTTGAATCCTGCTCAAGTCATCAGGGTGTACTATATCAGCATAGTTCATTTTGCCATTTACAAAATTCTCACTCTTATACCCAAACTGACTAATGTTTTCTGAAACATATTTCACCGGCCATCTTTCTTCAAAAGACCATTCAAAAACAATTACAGGGCTTTTATTAACAATGTTTTTAAATTTCTGTAGCGATTGTTGGGCTTTTTTAATTGCTGTTATGTTTCTTGTGGCAATTACCCTTCTTTCTTTACCAAGATAATTAAATACCTTTTGCCTGACTTCAACATCAAAAACATTACCCTCTTTATCAATGGCTTTTGCTTCAAAAGGTTTGGGGTTGTCCTGTGACAAATTATCCTTAATAAATTCTTCTTGTTCTTTTATAAATAAATGAGGCACATAGATATTACTAATTTCTTGTTTATTATATTTGAACCTTACCAAAGCAGATTTGTTTGCCTCTATGCACTTGCATTTTTGTACAATAAAAATTGCTTCAAACGTGGAATCTGAAAGGTTTTTATAGTTTTCTTCACTTTTTTGAAGTTCAGATTCAAGTTTTTTCTTTTTCGTTATATCTCTTAAAATAGCATAATAATATTGCTCTTCAAGCCCTTCGATCTTAGTAATTGATATGTCTAAATATTTAATGCTTTTCCTTTCAGTAAGCACCTTAGCTTCAAGCCTTTTACTATTATTTTTATCAATGTCTTTTTTTATCCTTTTTTGAAATAAAGAGGGGCTAATTTTTTTCTCTAAATCAAAATAATCCATCAAATTCTTTCCCTCTAATTGTCCTTCATGTGCATCAAATAGGGAGGCAGCCGCTTTATTAAATTCGTTAATTGTAAATTTGTCCAAAACAAGGAAAGCATCATCTATGTTTTCATAAATGTTTTTTAACCTGTGAATATCTCTCTGTAATTGATTGCTAAGTTTTTTTTGAGACCTTGATTTATCAAGTAATGCAAAAATATGTGAATCATCAAGCTTGTAGAGATTTATTGTATACCAATTTTTAATGGACTCAGAATGCCGTTCAAATTTTATGGGTTTGTTATTAAAAACTTGCTCTGAACATAGCCTAAACCATTCAATATCCTCTTGAAGGAGGCAAGGAAATGCCACCTGTATTTTTTCTTTTTTGATCTGCTCACAATCTACCCTAATATATGTGTTGAAAATTTGATTGGATTCAATAAATATAAAATCTTTTATTTCACCATATTCTCCAAACATAATTTGGAACAACGCATACCCTTGTTTTATGTTTTTTACAATAAGCTTCTTTAATAATGCATCCATAATAATTAGATAAAGACATACAAGTTATTAAAATAAATATAGTAAAAAAACAAGGGAAATGTAATAGTAATCTCACTAATTCGTATTGGTAATTTTACCAATTATGCATCTTTTTTATTGCTATGATTCTTTGACCAATGATACAATTTTTCTACAAGAATGTCTATTTTTAAAGGTTTTGCAATATAATCATCCAATCCCTTATTCATAAAATTCTCTGAATCCCCTTCCATAGCATGGGCGCTCAATCCGATAATAGGAGGTAAAGTTTTATACTTTTCTTTCAGCTTTTTTGTTGCAGTAATGCCATCCATAATCGGCATTTGTATATCCATGAGAACAATATCGAAACTGTTCTCTGAAAACAATTCTATTGCTTCTCTCCCATTATTTGCAATTTGAACACTGCAACCTAAATTTTCCAACATTTTTTTCACTACCAGTTGGTTCACTAGTTTATCTTCTGCTACTAAAATATTTAAGTTGAATGAGTGAACTATTTTCTTATCAATTGATTCATCAACATGTTTTGTGGAAATAGGAGCTTCAAAATTGAACCAAAAGTGGCTTCCAACAGACAACGTACTTTTCATACCAATATCTCCATTGAATAATTCTGCCATTTTTTTTATAATAGCTAAACCAAGGCCACTACCTTCAATTGTTTTGGTATAGCCATCGTCCGTCCGAGAAAATGCATTGAAAATACTGCTTTGATTTTCCCTGCTTATGCCAATTCCTGTATCTTCTACTGAAAACCTTGCGTTTAGAACATTATCCTTAATTCCAATTACCTTCAAAGAAATTTTAATTGTTCCAACTTTTGTATACTTGACTGCATTAGAAACTAAATTGTTTATAATTTGCTTAAACCTTGCTCTATCGATTAATAAATACTGTGGGAAACCATTCTCCATTTCATATACTAATTCTATACCCTTTTTTTCAGCCACTGGAAAGAAAGGTGCAATAGAAAGATTCAATAAGTGATAAATATCTGTGCTTTCATTATTCAATTTTACTAATCCTTGCTCAATCCTGGATAAATCGAGCACATTGTTTATAATTGCCAATAAAGTTTCTGATGATTCTTTTATAACTTCAATATATTGATTTTGCTCTTCATCAAGCGAAGTGTCTTCCAAAAAGCTCAACATGCCCATAATTCCATTCATTGGGGTACGGATTTCATGACTAATATTTGTTAACAACTGCTGCTTAATCTCAGCAGTTTTATTTGCAAGCTCGTACTCCCCTTTAAATTTAATGGCATCTTTAAGTTCACTAATATCAATAATTATCCCCCGTATTCCAACAATGGCATTTTGGTCTTTTACTTTTGTGAAATATACAATGGAAGGGAACGTATCACCAGATCGTTTTTTCGATGTGAATGCTGCATTTATAATTTCCTCCCCCTTGAGTATTTTATGTAATTTTATCCACAGTTTTTCGTTAGACTCATGATCAAAAAAGGTAAAAATCTCCTTCCCGATTATTTCATTATTTACGCCAAACTTGATCATTCCATTTTTATTCAAAAAGGAGACTTTGAAGTCCTTGTCAACTTCAAATACGGTTTCAGGGAGCATCTCAATAAATGCTGTTAGTTTTCTTTCATTTTCTTCGGCTTTTTGCAATGCTGCTTTTATGTTTTTTTCTGCTGATTTTCTTTCTGTTATATCAACATGTGTCCCAACAATTCTTACTGCTTTTCCCTTTTTATCACTATAAGCATTAGCTCTTGAAAGAATATCAACCCAATGTCCATCTTTGTGTTTCATTCTGAATTCTGTCTCAAAACGGTCGATCTCCCTATTTAAAAGCTTCTTTTGCATTTCCCATGATTTCTTCACATCGTCTTCATGTGTAAGTTTTTCCCAAACAGAAAAATCATTGGGCAACTCATCATAGTTATATCCCAGCATTCTTTTCCAACCTGGTGAATAGTAAATTTCATTCGTGATTAAATTCCAGTCGAACAACCCATCCCTGGAAGCTTGCATGGCAAGTTCAAATCTTTCTTCGCTAATTTTCAAAAACTCTTCTGTTTGCTTATGAAAAGCAATTTCTTCTTTTAACTTTGAATTGGTATTAGCTAATTCTTTTGTCCGTTCTTCAACAGCTTTTTCAAGTTGTTCATTGTGTTTTTCAAGCTTTGATTGCACTGCGCTGTTAACCATTCTCACAAGGTTTCCTGGGTCTCCTCCTTTTTCAAGGTATGCAAAAGCGCCAACATTCAGGGCACTTTTGGCTGTATCGTAAGAACCGTAGGCAGTATTAATAATTACAGGAATATCGTCGGCTATTAGTTTTAACTTCTCTATCAATCCAAGCTCAGTAATTCCCGGCATGCGAAGATCAAAAATAGCGACATCCAAATTATTATTTTTAAGAAAATCAAAACCTTTCTTGGGTTCAAAAAAACCATGCACTTCAAAGTTTTCTTCCTCCAATATAGAAGTCATCGTTTGCAATTGAGAAAGATTATCTTCCAAAATAAAGACCTGGTATTTTTTCTTTTTTATTGTCATAATAGGCGTATTTTTTTTAAATGCGCATTGTACTTGGCAATGACATTATTGAAACGCTTGCCATGCTGTTTGTTTCTATCATTGCGAACCGATGCCAGAAGGTGAAGCAACCTTTTGATCAGAAGCTTGGAAATTGCTTTGCTTGCAATAATAGTTAATTTAAAGAACGTTATTCCAGGGGCAGTTTGATTTCGAAACAGGCACCTCCTTCTGGATGATCTAAAAGTTTGATAGAGCCATTGTGCTTTTCAATAATCTGCTTGCAAATGGTTAAACCAAGACCTGTACCTTCTGCCTTTGTGGTTAATAAAGGTTCAAAAATTGTTTTTTGTATTTGTTTATCTATGCCTGGACCATCATCCCTAAAGATAATAAAATTTTGGTTGTTTTCAATTCTTGCATCAATAAAAATGTTAACTATTTTATTTTTCGCTTGTATTGCATTTTCCAATAAGTTTCTGAATACTTGCATCATTTGGCTCCTATCGCAATTTATTTCATAAGATTTGGGCGAGAGAGAGAAATGGATATTTATTTTTGAGTCATTCAAATACCGGTTTTTCACCTCTTCAACAAGTAATTTCAATTCCGTTTTCTTTTTTTCATGATTCTTTGCCCTAGCTAACTGCAATAAGTTGCTGATAATTTTATCTGCTGTGTCCATTTCCTTATCAATAATATTAAAATGCGTTTCCAGTTTTTCATTGTCTAATTTTATTTTTCGTTTTAAAAAATAGGCAGCATTCCTAACAGCACCAAGTGGGTTTCTTAAATCATGTGCTATGCTGGCAGAAACATGCCCAATAGCAGCAAGCCTGGTAGTTCTTACAAGCGATTCTTTTATCTTCTTAAGCTCATCTTCTACAATTTGTTTTTCTCTTTTTTCCCTATCCAGAAGGGCTTTTTCGTTTTTCTTGATTTCAGTAACATCTTCGAATGTAACAACCACCTGGATTAATTCGTTTTCATCGTTGAATTGCGGAACAGAATTAATATTAATCCATGAATAAGCATTTTTTTCTGGAATAAAAACACCCATAATTGAGTTCTTTACCGGTTTTTTGGTTTTTATTGTTACCATTGCCGGATGCGTTTCGCCGGGATACGGTGTTCCGTCTTCGTGTATTGATTTCCAACGAGGGTCGAGTGGCGTTTTTCCGTAGAGTTGGCCTAAACTTAGCCCGAGAATTTTTGCTGCTGCTTCGTTTGCCTGAATAACTTCACCGGTTGGCTTATGGTAAACAACACCTTGTGTCATATTATCAAACAAAAATCGCAAATTCTTTTTACTTTCTTCGGCTTTGGTTTTGGCGTCAATAAGTTCTTTAATTTTTTCATTAAGCGTTTCATTTTGTGCAGCGATTTTTTCGCCATTTTTTTGAACTGCTTGTTCCGCCTGCTTGCGTTGGGTGATATCCTGTAAAGTAACCAGGGCCATCCGCTTGTCTTTGACAGTGATGGGAGTGGTGGATGCCAGAAATGTCATTTCCTGGATCTTACCTTCATTTTCCCTGAAATAATAGGGCGCTTCTTCCTGCAAGTGTGTGTCACCCGTTTCCAGCGTATCAAGAACAGTATTGCGAATAACACATTGGTCACAGAATTCTCCGAACCCGCAACCTTTGGGGTCATCCAGGGCATGTAAACAACGTAAAGCTTCTCCGCCACGCAAACCGAGCATTTCCTCAATGTTGCGTCCGGCAAATTGAGAGGCAAAACTGTTGACCTGCTGAATGCGCCTGTCAGAATCTACCACCATTAGAACCAGTGGTGCATTGCGATAGATGGCTATGAGCAAAGCCTGCTTCTCTTTCAAGTCTTTTTCTGCCTGTTTGCGCTTACTTATATCTACAACCGTCAAATGGCATAATTCATCATTCTTATCTACAATGCCGTCAATCATTACATAAATTGGCAAGGAATGTCCTTCCGGTTTTGAATTGTCTTTGGTTTCAATGATTACTTCGCAAGTTTGCTTTTCTTTACAGCTAACTATTTCTTCTAAAAATTGATTAAAAACCGGACGAGTACCTTTAGATAAAAAAACTGGAAACCGATTGTTTACCAACTTACCACGGTCCTTGCCAAGCATTCGGGCTGCTGCAAAATTCAGGTTCAAAATATCACCTTCTTTTGTAAGTGAAAGATAACCCGAAGGTGCAAAATCATATAAGTCCGTATATTTTTCTTCCGACTGTTCTGCTTTTTCTTTGGCTGCTATAAGCTCTTCGTTTTGCATTTCCAGTTCAACCTTGTGCACTTCTAATTCGTGAATCAGTTTCAATTTGTCGGCATCAGAGGCATCAGAGACAAGGCGTGCCTTGTCTTTACGCTCTTTGAGTTTTTCTTCTGCCTTTTGGCGAAGCCTGGCGGCATCATCCGGCTTACTGTTTTGCTTTTGCATACTTTTTCCATTTTTTATTGAACGCTGATACCGCTGATTTCCAAACGCTGATTTTTAATCCGTGTTTATCCGCGTTGCTCAGCATCCGTGTCATCCGCGTTCCATTAATCAATAAGCTGTTTTTTGCATACACATTTACTTGCATAGGTTGAAACACCTGTAATGTTACCTTGTTTGTCTCTTATGGGCTGTGCTGCTACATGGTAAGATACGGTTTTTTCTTTTTTTAGCAGTTGATTTTCCCATATTTGGCCTTTATTAATTTCTTAAAGATACGATTTTTTTTATTTGCTAGAAACGTTTTAGTGTAACAAAGATGGAAAGGGACTGAATGAATGCATTTTTTTAATCATTAAAAATATGATGTTTAAATAAATTTCATGAATATTTTTCGAATTACTAATTCTACTTTGACAGATTAAGCCAGAATTTGATTTTTCGCCTTTTTTCAGCCAATGCTTGATTATGCCTAACTATATACTGCTGTAATAATAATCTATCATCATTATCCACAATTAAAAATTTTAAAATAATTTAGATAAAGATAATAAAAATAAAGCTGAATACAATATTAAAATGTTTATCTTAAACCTGTTAGTTTTTCTTATTAATTACTTTAAAAACTATACATTGTACCAACCCTTCCTAATGTTTTATGAATTATTCGGGTTATATCATTGAAAAAAAGCCCCGGCTTTTGAACCGGGGCTTTTTCATTTTATGGGTTATCACAAATAAGCTGTGATTGTCAAATCTCCAACTTACTATTTGATAATACCATTATTTTCCATGTAATCAATAATTTTATTAACGGAATCATCAACACTCATTTTATCGGTTTCTATGAGTATTTCAGGATTTTCCGGCTCTTCGTAAGGTGCTGATACGCCTGTAAATTCAGGAATAACGCCCTGGCGAGCTTTTTTGTATAAACCTTTTGGGTCTCTTTCTTCGCAAACTGCCAACGGAGCTTTAACATATACCTCTACAAATTCTCCTTGCCCGTTGAGGCTTCTTGCTTTGTCCCTATCGGTTTTATATGGTGAAATGAACGATGTAATGGTAATGGTACCGGCTTCTGCAAACAAATGCGCTACCTCGCCTATACGCCTGATGTTTTCTTCACGGTCTTTTGGTGAAAAACCTAGGTCGCTGTTCAAACCGTGGCGTACATTATCCCCGTCAAGGATAAATACATTCATACCAAGGTTGAAGAGCTTTTTCTGCAATTCAGTAGCAACAGTTGATTTTCCACATCCAGAAAGTCCTGTCATCCATAATACTACACCGCGGTGGCCATTCTTTTCCTGGCGCATGTCTTTGGTGATTACAGTATCATGCCATACTACGTTAGAACTTTTCTTTTTTTCATCTTTCTTTTCTTCAACTTTTGCTTTGGCATAAAAACCTTTTAAAATGTCTCCAACACATTTTCTCAATATCCTTTCATCAACGTCTTCGCCGGCAACAAGCTTTTTCCTAACATCTTTACCAGAAATAAATACCGATTGAAAACCTTTAGGTTCAAATTCTTTGATAAGGCCAACCCTGTCAATTTCTTTAAAGAAAGCGGCAAATCCAACTTTAACAGGTTCTATCTCAAGTTTGCCATTGAGTTCGTCAAATTTGTTATGTGCATCAAAATCACCCCAAATAGCTGTTCCATCATCAAATGGAGCATCAGCATGTTTTCTTCCTATAACGATATTGGTAAAACCATAATTTTGCCTGTAAATAGCATGCATTACGGCTTCTTTAGGCCCGGCGTAGAACATTTTCATATCAAGCCCAATAAGCAACATTTGCTCTTGCAGTGTATACCCTTTTGATTTCCACATGTCTAAGTCAATGTCGCCATAACCGAGCATTTTTTCGCGGATCAACGCTTCATAAGTTTTCATCCTGATATCTGCAGGCACATCATCCGATTTTGTAGCCCCAACAAGCGGGTTAAGCACAGTACCTGTGAAATAACCGTCCCTGGTAAGTTTTTCTGCCGCATAAACCATGGCATATTCGTGTGCACGGTGTAAAGCATTCCTGGTTTGGAAACCAACAATCTTTTCCCAACCTCTTTTCTTGAATAAAGCCCTTGTTTCTAATGGCGAAAGCATATATTGCCCAAAAGCAGGATTTTTGGGTTGTGGCAGTGCCCATATTTTGCCTCCTAGTAAATAATCGCGAGGATCATCGTTATATATTCTAGCACCCGGGTGATCTTCCCTTTCTGTGCCATATACAGAGGTATTGTATTTCTTTTTGTCAAATGGAAAAATATCTGTTATTTCTAAAGTTCCAATAACATCGCCAAATCCAGTTTTTACAACAACAGTTTCACCTACTTTTAGTTTTTCTGCTTCTTCTTTAGCAATAGGGAAAGACAATGGAATAGTCCAGGCATATTTTTCGCCATTGCTTATATAGATTTCTTCGTCAAGTGCCCTGTTAAATTCTTCTGAATTCATGGGCCCTTCAAGAGGAGATAAAGCACCATCTGCTATACGGTAAAAAACCGAAAGGTCGGCTTTTGAGATCTCGTAAGAATTATAATTTTTCGCTTCTTTTAAGACAGTTTCCCTTTCCATTTCAGGGATGATACGGTTAACCAGTCCTTTACCACCATGTGGTGATATTACTGCATTTTTCATAAAATTCTATTTATAAAGTTAAACAATATTATTATATCGAGTTATGCACTCTTTTTCTAAAATCTAAGAAACAATAGCTCCTGGATAATAGCAATTATCTAAAGCAATAGCAAACTCATGGCTATTTGGAAAAACAGGAACCTGCTTTAAAGAGGGTGCAAATATAAACAAATAATTGAAAATAAATTGAATGGGTTGAATTGTAATTATGGAAGTACTAATTGGAAAGGGATTGGGAAGGAAGGGTGAATGCTATAATTTTGTTTTGGCGGTTATTGCTTAGAGAAGCCACCAAAGTTTGATAAAATTTGTTATATTTGTTAGAAATAAAATGGAAACTATGGGATTCAAAACGATTGATATAAAAAATAAAAAAGGATTCCAAGCTATACGAATCCCCAAAAAGATGCAGATTGACGATGATAAAGTTTATCTCAAGAAAGTTTGGGATGATTCTGCAAAAGTAATATTCAAAGGAATTGGAAACGGGATATATATGGAGTATTTCTTTCAACGCGATGAAAATAATAAATGGAAACTTACAAAATGGAGTAATTTATCGAATTAAAAACACCTGAAAAAGGAAATTGCCAAAGCTACTGCAGTTGATTAAAATGACAGTGGTAAGTTCCAAAAACTCTTTGGCTATAATAAAAACGGTTCATCATTAGGTTTTATGTTTAAAAAAGTGAATGGCGAATGGAAAATATTGTCACTACATGTAGCCGGGTAATTATACAAATTGTGGATTAGAAAAAAATAGAAGTGCTATGTAAAGATACTATATCTTTAAAAATTTAAGACTATAATAAAAAATAGGGTGCTGACAAAGGATATAACCACCACCCTATTTAAAATACAAGTAACCAATAAGACTACTCGGTAAACTGCATATCTGCTATGCTTTTTACCATATCCTTTGATTGATTAGCCATATCCGGCAACATTTTTAATGAAGTCTTTAATGCCTCTAAACCAATATTACCATTGTTTTTAATGGCCTTGATTTCTTTTGGGGCTTTAAATCCGGGCTTTACATTGCTCACGCTTTGGGTTATCATCTCGGGGCCTTTGGTTGTTATCTCTTGTGCACGTGGCATTAAGCCGGTAATGCCTTCGCTAATCTTCTCAGCTTTAGCCTGAAGGTTCTCCTTTTCTGCCTCGGGATCATCAACGTCTGCGTAATTCTCTTTTAGATTATTAACCTCAGCGTCTAATTGAGGAATATGAACGTTCTTCAATGCAAATGTTGAATCATAAATAAGGAAAGCATCATCAATAAATTGATCGATCTCCTTATTGTCTAATGGTTCTGGTTTTTCCAACTTCTCATCCTGCGCTCTTAGCAAACAAGATGTGATTAACAAAAAGCTAATAATTAGCACTGTCCTGGGTAAAAATTGTTTTTTCATAATAAAAAAGTTTATAAGTTTCCCCCAAATATAATAAATTTACAAATTAAAAAAAATACCAAGCTTATAAATTTACATATTTATTGTATTTTTTAGCTAAGAAGCTATTTTTACTGGTTTAAAAAAAACTCTTCGTTGATTTAAAAATGGTTAGTTGAAGGTAAATACGGTAAGCATTAACTAAAAATGTATTTCAATTTTCTTGTACATCCAAAATAATATATATTTTTATATCATTTTAAACACTATTTTATGCTTGTTAAAACATTCGGTAGCGCTGTTCATGGAGTAAATGCCAACACAATAACCATTGAAGTAAACATTAGTAAAGGCATAAATTTTTTCTTGGTAGGTTTGCCAGATAGCGCTGTGAAAGAAAGTCAACAAAGAATAGATTCCGCTCTTAAAAATACAGGGTACAAAATACCCGGTAAAAAAATCGTTATAAACATGGCTCCAGCAGACCTAAAAAAAGAAGGTTCTGCATATGACCTTACTATAGCTATTGGCATTCTTGCTGCGTCAGAACAAGTTAAACCAGGTAATATTGGCCAATATGTTATTATGGGAGAACTATCACTTGATGGCAGTTTGCAACCTATTAAAGGCGCACTACCTATAGCTATTAAAGCCAGGGAAGAAGGGTTTAAAGGATTTATCCTGCCTAAGGCCAATGCTATGGAAGCCGCTATTGTTGACAAATTGGACGTGTATGGTGTAGAAAATATTAAGGAAGTAATAGATTTCTTTAATGGTGACATTGACTTAAAGCCGGAACATTTTGACACGAGAGAGGAGTTTTACAACAACCTTAACAACTATGAATTTGATTTTGCCGATGTAAAAGGGCAAGAGAATATTAAAAGAGCTCTTGAGATCGCTGCTTCTGGTGGGCATAATGCTATATTGATAGGCCCACCGGGTGCCGGCAAAACTATGCTGGCCAAAAGGTTGCCATCAATATTACCTCCTCTTAATCTCCATGAAGCGCTTGAAACAACAAAAATTCATTCGGTAGCAGGCAAAATGAGCAAAAACACTTCGCTTATATCTGTCAGGCCTTTTCGTTCACCGCATCACACTATTAGTGATGTTGCCCTTGTAGGTGGCGGCAGCTTCCCACAGCCAGGCGAAATTTCCCTGGCTCACAACGGCGTTCTTTTCCTTGATGAATTACCCGAATTCAAAAGAACCGTTTTGGAAGTACTTAGGCAACCTTTAGAAGATAGGGTGGTTACTATTTCCAGGGCACGGCTATCCGTAGAATATCCTGCAACATTTATGTTAATATCTTCAATGAACCCATGCCCTTGTGGCTATTATAATCATCCTGACAAAGAATGCGTTTGCGCTCCGGGAGTAGTACAAAAATACTTGAATAAAATATCAGGCCCTTTACTTGATAGAATTGATATCCATGTTGAAGTTACACCGGTTGATTTTAAAGAACTATCAGCAATACGCCCTGCTGAAAACAGCAAAGACATACGCCAGAGAGTTGTGAAAGCCAGAGAAATACAGGAAAAAAGATTTAGCGATAATAAGGGAGTTTATTGCAATGCTCAAATGAGCAGCAAACAATTACAAGAAATTTGTGTTATTGACAAACCAGGAATGAACCTTTTAAAGAATGCCATGGATAAACTTGGCCTTTCTGCCAGGGCTTTTGACAGGATTTTAAAAGTATCTAGGACAATTGCCGATTTGGCAGACTCTCCTGGCATAAAACCGGAACACCTAGCTGAAGCTATACAATACAGGAGCCTAGACAGGGAAAATTGGGCAGGGTAGAAAGCTTATTTTTTTTAATTCAATGATTATTTTATATTTGCGCCAGTTTTTTTCAATTAAAAAATTAGCTAATAATTTAAAAATATTGCAATGGATAAAAGTAAAAAGACTTTAAAAGAATCGGCAGCAATGCGTTGGTTTGCATTGCTATTAGTGAGTGGGTTGACTTTTTCAACTTATTGGTTCCAGGATTTCTTTTCAGGATTAAAGGGAATGATGGAAACCCAGATGGGTTTTACAAGTGAAGAATTTGGCCGTTTAATCGGCCTAACTACTATTGCCAATGTATTTGGTATGATTATAGTAGGAGGTATGATCCTTGACAAATGGGGAGTACGTACTGCAGGCCTTGTTTTTGGTGGCCTGGCTGTTATCGGCGGAGGCATTACTTCAATGGCAGCTAATGGTTTTTTTGGTGAGGATCATAGCACACAACTTACAATGATGATTGTAGGAAGGATAATGTTTGGTTCAGGTTTGGAGGTTGCTTGCGTTGTTGCCACTACCACTGTAGTTAAATGGTTTAAAGGCTACGAGTTAGCACTGGCTATGGCCATTAACATGGGATTTGGACGTTTAGGCTCCGCAATGGGTATTGCTTTATCTCCTGATATTGCCTTAACGGTTCCTCCAACGGTTACTTTCGCCGCTACTTTGCTTGGTGTTGCTCTTATTATGTTTGTAATATATACTTTCTTTGATGTTAAAATTGATAAACAGCTAAAAACACAAAAAGCTGCTAAACAAGCAGAAACTGGTGAAGTTGAAGAAGAAGAAGAATTTAAATTTTCTGACCTGTTTAAACTGCTTAAAAATTCATCATTCATCTATATTGCTCTTCTCTGCGTTTCTTTCTATGCCGCTGTTTTTCCTTTTATCCAATATGCACCCGACTTGCTGATTAATAAATTCGATTTTACAG
The DNA here is from genome assembly GCA_964544705.1 of uncultured Bacteroidales bacterium. Lineage (GTDB taxonomy): Bacteria > Bacteroidota > Bacteroidia > Bacteroidales > CAZJDA01 > CAZJDA01. The sequence goes on along the minus strand of CAZJDA010000003.1, from coordinate 35,114 downwards.
GTAAATTACCACAAGGCGGTTTTGAAATTGCAGGTAGCTCTTCTTACGGAACAGCCGTTATTTATTTAGGACTATTTATTTATGCTTTAGCTTTTGCTTTGGTTCCAACAAAAATGAAGACTGCTACCAAAAAGATGCTATCTCTTGTCATTATTGTTGGCTCTTTTGCCATTTTAGCTTATCTTTTAAGAGACACTTTTGCCATCTGGTTTAAAAATGGTTCTAAAACAGCGAGTCTTATCCCCTTGGGTACAATCATATTCACTCCTATTTTTGGAAGTTACGTAGATAATAAAGGCAAGGCAGCATCATTAATGATTCTGGGGTCATTGCTTTTAATTTTTGCACACGTCTCGCTATCCATATTTGATAACGTAATATTAGCTTATGCAGGACTTTTTTCATTGGGTATCGCTTTTTCACTTGTACCGGCAGCTATGTGGCCATCAGTGGCAAAAATTGTTTCCCAAGCTCGTCTTGGCACAGCTTACTCAACCATGTTTACCATTCAAAACTGGGGCTTATTACTCTTCTTTTGGGGCATTGGAGCCGTTTTAGAATGGGTAAACCCCACCATAGTTACTAAAATACAAGGCATTCGCCAAAACTTGGAAGCCCAAGGGCTAACAAGTGTAGAAATCTCCGAACAAATCACACTAATGAAAGCAAGCGGGGAATTTCCCATATACAATTATACCGTCCCAATTTTTATATTGGTAATTTGCGGTTTGATATCCATCTTTTTAGCTTATAAATTAAAAGCCGCAGACAAGAGGCAAGGTTATGGCCTTGAACTGCCATCAGATCAAAGGCCTAACGATGAGTAAAAAGAGTAATAAGTAGATCGTAAATTCTTACCATAAAAACAATTTTAATCAAAGCCGGCTATTTTCTGATAGCCGGCTTTGGTTTTTAATAGAAAAACACCATCTTCATTACAAAAACAGGCTGCTAATTAATACTTTAGCCAATAATGTAAATAAATTGTAGAGATACAAGTATGTATTTTGTATACATTCAATTTAAATATCCTGGCTTTTTCCTATATACATTTGTATGAACAATAAATTTTATCCTAATGGAGAAAAAAAAAGGCTCGCAGAAGGAAAACGGACTAGAATATGAACTAAACCTGCAAAAAAAGAACCTATTATTACAGAAAAAAGCATTTTTAAAAATAATCTCTGAATTGAAAAAACAGGATGAACAGGATCAAAATTCCAGTATTCAGGAAAAGACATAGGAAAAAGTATATAAAAAATGTAATAATGAGGTATAAAAACCTGCTTTTAAAATATGAGGATCCTATGTTTTTCATTCAAATTTCAAAAAAGCAAAACATTTATACCAATACCACAACAAATGATAATTCTGATCTAATTTTTGGACAAAAAGTCAACCCTATATATTCAAAGCTCGGGCAACCCCTTCTAAGAAAAAAACTTGAAATATACCCAAATTGCAATATTTTGGTTTATGAGAAATACATTGCAGGTATTCAAGTAATTTTTGAATTACATTTTTTCAAGAATAGTTTGTTCTTCTTCAACAAAACATTTTACAGCTTAGAGCATGATTTTATTGAAGAAATGGTGAATATTTCATGCGAAAAGCACCATATACCTGGTTTTAAAAAATTGGATAATATAAAAGTGATAGACCAGCTAGGAAATTGTCTTTTTTTTAGCAACCAACCCAACTTATCGCTTAATTTCTTGGACTATAAAAGTCGACTTTTTGATGAACTTATTCTTTCTGCTGAAAAGAAAATTATGCTTAACAAGCTCAAAGATCAAACAATGAAAGTTTTACATAATAATATATGATGGAGCATATCTATTTTAACGAATAATACCTTTGTGTTTAAAAGTTCTATAAAGTATAAAAAGCGCTACTAAAGCTGCTACCAAGTCGGCTATGGGAAAGGCAAGCCAAACCCCATCAATCGGTGTAGCCATTAAATTGGGTAAAATAAGAATGAGGGGAACAATCAACAAGATCCAACGCTGTATTGCCAAGATAAAAGCCTCTTTAGCTTGTCCCATTGCTTGATGCACTCCCATAAGATGGGCAAAAGAAGAAATTATTGCTACAATAGGAAGAACAATTGCTACTGCAGCAATACCAACAGAACCAACCCCGCGCCCAACAAAAATAGTATCAACAATGTTGTATAAGGCATTGGCAAACATCGCAATCATTGATGGGAATGATAACCTTAGTAATAACTTACGTATATTGGCCTCCCCAAGTTGAGTATATTTGTTTGCCATTAGTTACAACAATTTTTTAATGCCTGCCAAATTTACAAATTTACGTGGATGATAAACAAACAGGGATATAAATTGTGCTCATATAAGGCGATATCCTGATAATTATTGGTTTTAACGACAACAATATCCCCGTAAAAATACCCCCAATTTTCCAATAAAAATGGATGCATTCAGGTAAAATTACCTCTTTAAAAAATCGTTTTATACCTTAAATTTGTTAAGAAAATGCTCAATCAATAAAAAAAATTCAACTATCATGGAACCAGATATAATTAACAGTAAAAGCTTTTCATTAATAGGATATGAACAAAATTCATTCATCAATGATGATTATGTAAAAAAGCTAAAAAAATCCTTGCCCAATGAACGGGATTCATCAGTACTTTTTAGTATTTGCAAGTGCAATATAAACGAAATAAAAAACAAAAAATCCTTAACCAACTACGAAGAGCTCATTGGCTATAGCAGCGCTAAAAATGGCGAAGTTGCCAATGGGCTTGTGCAAAGAGATATTATAGGCGGAAGTTTTATTAAATACCGTACTATAAATGATCCCAAAACCATTGATAAAGCTGTTAAGGAAATATTTCAAAAAGTTCTTCCTGATTCTATTTACGAGGTAGAAGAAAGGGATTTCATAGAGTATTTTAACGAAAAGGAATACTTTAATACACAAAACCAACACCAATCACAGATCAATATTAAAATATTTTTCGATTACACCATGATCAAAAAATATTACCTCAACGGGAAATCTCATCCTGACAACAAAACAGAAATTGACTTGCTAATACCTGTTAAAATTAAATCAAAAACTGGGTTTCAAAGGGGGCCGGAACGTTTTGCTGCATAATTAGCGAATCGTTTAACCGGCCTATGAACTTCTCTTGTTTGAACAATTTTAATGATGAAATAATTCTTCAATCTTTTTTAAAAGCGCCATTGCACTTGTAATCAAAGCATTGCAAGTAAAAATACGCATTAGTTATATCCCTTCTTGATTATATCTTTTTTACCCGTTTCCATTACAAACGGATTTTTTATTTTTGCCTGATGATTTCATTAAATAATCTTTCTATCCAATACTCGGGGAATTTTTTGTTTGACCACATTTCTTTCAACATTAACGAGAAAGACCGCATAGGCCTCGTTGGTAAAAATGGTGCAGGCAAAACAACGCTACTTAGAGTCATAGCCAAGCTTCAATCACCCGAAAGCGGTGATGTAGCCACTCCTAAAGACCTTACAATTGGATACTTACCCCAAGAAAAGATTCATACAAGCGAAAAAAGCATTTATGATGAAGCTTTAACCGCTTTTTCCGAAATTTATACCTTAGAAAAGAAAATAGCGCAACTCAATAAACAATTGGCTGAAAGAACAGATTACGAATCAGAAGATTATATGGATCTTGTTAAAAAATTAAATGTTTTTACCGAGCAATATAATATTTCAGGAGGAAACACTATAGAAGCCGATACCGAAAAGATATTACTTGGTTTAGGATTCAAGCGTGAAGAATTTCACAATTCCATGAAAAAATTTAGTGGAGGTTGGCAAATGCGTGTAGAAATCGCCAAGATCCTTCTCAGGAAACCGGACCTTATTTTGCTTGATGAGCCAACAAACCACCTGGATATTGAAAGCATTCAGTGGCTTGAAGACTTTTTATCTAAATACCATGGGGCTGTTATCATTGTTTCGCATGATAGGGCTTTCTTGGACAATATCACCAATCGTACCATAGAGATATCGCTTGGGAAGATATACGATTACAGTGCTTCTTATACCGAATATGTCAAGCTACGTGATGAAAGAATAGAGAACCAGGCTGCGGCTTACAATAACCAGCAGAAGCAAGTGCAACAAATCGAGCAGTTTATAGAAAGATTCAGGTACAAAGCCAGCAAAGCCAGGCAAGTGCAGTCAAAAATTAAAATGCTGGAAAAATTGGATACGGTAAAAATTGATGAAGTTGATGAAACCACTATTCATTTTTATTTCCCCTTGGCTCCCCATTCAGGAAAAATTGTACTTGAAGCGGAAAACGCAGGCAAAACATACGGCAACAAGGAAGTATTAAAAAACAATGATTTTATAATTGAAAAAGGGGCAAAAGTTGCTTTTGTTGGCAGAAACGGGGAAGGCAAAACTACCTTGGTGAAAATGATTAATGAAGAAATTCCTTTTGAAGGCCAAGTTAAGAAAGGCCACAATGTGAAGATAGGATATTACGCACAAGACCAAGCTCAACAATTAGATACAAGCAAAACAGTTTTTGAAACCATTGATGATATTGCTGTTGGCGATGTGAGGAGACGTGTAAGGAATATCCTTGGGAGTTTCCTCTTTAGTGGTGAGACCATCGAAAAAAAGGTGAAAGTGCTTTCTGGGGGAGAAAAATCCCGGCTGGCATTAGCCTGTCTTTTGCTGGAGCCGGTTAATTTACTTATCCTGGATGAGCCAACAAACCACCTGGATATGGTATCTAAGGATATTTTAAAAAATGCCCTTATACGTTTTGATGGCACGCTTATCGTGGTTTCGCACGACAGGGATTTCCTGCAAGGTCTTACTGACAGGGTATACGAATTTAGAAACAAAAAAATTAAAGAATATAAAGGCGATGTATACAACTTCCTTGAGCAGAGAAAACTATACTCCCTGGACGAATTGAACAAAAAAAATTTGAAAAAAGTAGCTGAAAATAAAAATCCTTCAAACAATAAAAGTAAAGACCTGTGGTTAAAGAAAAAGGAACATGAGAAAAAGGCAAGAAAAATATCCAACGCTATAAAACAATGCGAAATAGAAATTCATAACCTAGAGCAGGAATTGGAAAAAATGAACTTGGCATTAAAAAATCCACAGGAAAATAATAAAAAAATCAATGAAATGGATATCTTTACAAAATATGAAGTGGCTAAGACGAAATTGGAAGAAAAAATGAACCAGTGGGAAACGCTACAACTTGAGTTAGAAGAATTGCAAAATAATAAACCCGTTTAATAAGATATGAAATTTTCGGAAGTCTTAGGACAAGAAAAGATAAAGCAACGATTGATAAGGTCTGTTGAAGATAATAGGGTTAGCCATGCACAGTTGTTCCTTGGTGGTGAAGGCACAGGGAAACTTGCCATGGCGTTAGCATATGCACAATATCTCAATTGCAAAAATAAGGAGGATGGAGATGCATGTGGCCAATGCTCTTCATGTAAAAAAATTGCACATCTTACCCATCCCGATTTGCACTTTGTTTATCCTGTAGCGCCTACTAAAGCGCATCCAAAGAAACCGCTAAGCAAAGATTTTCTTACAGAGTGGAGAGAGTTTGTTTTACAAAATCCTTACCCTACCCTTTTTGAATGGTATGAATTTATAGGACTGGAAAAAAAACAAGGGATTATTAATGCAGAAAATTGCAACGAGATTATCCGCACTTTAGGGCTAAAAACTTACGAGGCCGAATACAAAGTGATGATTATCTGGATGGTTGAAAGGCTTTTTCATGCTGCTGCTCCCAAACTCCTAAAAATATTGGAAGAACCACCTTCAAAAACGTTATTTATTCTTATCGCCAATAACCAAGACCAAATACTCAAGACCATCCTTTCAAGGACACAAATGGTTAAGTTCCCGGCCATAGAAAGTCTCCATATAAAAAAAACTTTAATTGAAGCTCATAATTGTTCAGAAAGAGAAGCTTTTATCATCAGCAAACTTGCTGATGGCAACTATAATTATGCCCTTCAATTGATTGGTGAAACAGGAGACAATACCGACCTGGATGCTTTTATCCTTTGGATGAGAAATTGTTATGCCAAGAAATTCGTTGATCTTGTAGCTTGGGTCAACGAGGTATCTACCATTGGACGCGAAAGACAAAAGAATTTCCTAAAATATACACAACGAATTTTACGTGAATCCCTAATGGTAAATATGAGCAAACAAGACCTAGCCAGGCTCACGGAAAAAGAGCAGGAGTTTGTAAACAAATTCAACCCATTTACCAATCCTGCCAATATTGTACAATTGAATGCAGAAATACAAAAAGCTATTTTTCACATAGAAAGAAATGTAAATCCTAAAATGGTATTCATGGATTTAACATTGAAAATATCTAATCTTGTAAGAATTGCGACAACAAATTAAATTTGTGTATTTTTGCAATAAAATAAAGGAAATTACCACAATGGATAACGATAATAAGTTTCTTCAGCGGGGCTGTGAATTTAATTCTTCTGAATCAAAGAAACACAGGCAAGTTCAATATAAACACAGTTGCAATAAGTTGGATGTCTTTAATTGGCTGGCAGAGATTAATCTCCCGGAAAACATTAAAGAATTCCCTTTTGCAGAGATAAGATTTAAGAACAGCAGGAAAGAATATTTTCGTATCCCTGATAATCTTTCGGTAAAAGAAGGCGATATTGTTGCTGTTGAGGCAAACCCTGGGCATGACATCGGCATAATTACCCTTAAAGGTGAAATTGTAAAGTTGCAAATGATCAAAAAGAATGTTAATTGGAAAAGTGAAGATATAAAAAAGATCTACAGGAAAGCGAAACCTTATGATATTGAAAAATGGTGTTCTGCCATAGAATTGGAAGAAACTACCATGTTCCAGGCTAGGGAAATAGCAGCAAGCCTCAACTTAGAAATGAAAATAAGCGATGTAGAATACCAAGGCGATAAAACAAAAGCTATATTCTTTTATACCGCTGAATCCAGGGTTGATTTCAGGGAATTAATTAAACTTTTGGCTGATAGGTTCCTTATCCGTATTGAAATGAAACAAATTGGGGTTAGACAAGAAGCCAGCAGGCTTGGAGGCATTGGTTCCTGTGGAAGAGAGCTTTGTTGCTCAACATGGCTCACAAACTTTACTTCCGTTTCTACTAATGCTGCCCGCATGCAACAGCTTTCCCTCAATCCACATAAACTCGCTGGCCAGTGTAGTAAATTAAAATGCTGCCTCAACTATGAATACTGCTTTTACGAAGAGGCATTAGGAAATTTCCCAGATATGGAAATCGTGTTAAAAACCAAAAAAGGCGATGCCAGGCACCAAAAAACTGATGTTTTTAAAAAGATTATGTGGTACGCTTATGATAGTAACCCAAACAATCTTATTCCAATTCATGTAGACCAAGTTAAAAAAATCATTAAAAACAACAATAAAGGAATAATACCTGTAGAGCTTACACCTCATACTGAAGACGAGGCTAAAATAGTTGATTACCAAGCTATAGACAACCAAGACAGTTTAACTCGTTTTGATAAAAAAAATAAAAAATGAACCAAATTGTAATATGTGAATAATTTCTTTACCCGTATGAAAAATATGACTGCTCCTTTATGGTACTTAGTTTTCTTGGCTATAATAATGGTTTCATGCAACAATGATATTGTTTTTGAAAAAAACGCGAAAATTGATGAAGGTGTATGGGATTATAAAAAACCAGTGAAATTTGAAGTGGATATAAAAGACACCCTATCTCTTCATAACTTTTATGTAAATGTAAGAAATTCAGGAAAATATCCGTATAGGAACCTATACCTTTTTATACGCACTATACTCCCTGATAAAAAAATGGCCGTGGATACAATAGAGTTTATGTTGGCAGATGAAAAAGGCGAATGGCATGGTTCAGGGCTGGGTGATATCAAAAGCCTTCAAATACTATTTAAAGAAAATTTGCGTTTTCCACATGCAGGAAAATACATTTTTGTATTTCGACATGGGATGCGTAAAAAATCCCTTAAAGGAATCATGGATATAGGGTTAACCATAGAAAAAATAGAATAAAAACCAACTACAAGAAACAATGCGCTTGTTAAAGAAAAAACAACAAAACACAACTATACCCAAAGCAGGAGGATACAAAAAATATATAAAAGCAATGTGGTCAATCTACTTCCTATTATTGGCAGGAGTTGCTACAATTTTTTTCTGTATTGCACTGGGTATTTTTGGGTTTATGCCTTCGTTTGAAGAATTGGAAAATCCGCAAAGTAACTTGGCGTCAGAAGTTTATTCTGCAGACCAAGAAGTTCTTGGTAAATATTTCATAGAAAACCGGTCAAATGTTCATTACGAGGATATCTCCCCTAATATGGTTAAAGCGCTTATAGCTACTGAAGATATCAGGTTTTATGAACATTCTGGGGTAGATATAAGAGCATTATTAAGGGTAATCTATGGGATAGCCACAGGCAATTACAGTGGTGGCGGAAGTACAATCACCCAGCAGTTGGCAAAAAACCTTTTCCCAAGGCCACCCCAAACAAAAATGGAACTTATTATCAGGAAATTTAAAGAGTGGGTTATCGCTATAAAGCTGGAACGGAACTATACCAAAGAAGAGGTCATTGCTATGTATCTTAACACGGTAGATTTTGGAAGTCAATCTTTCGGGATAAAATCGGCAGCAAAAACATTTTTTGGAAAAACACCGGCAACCCTCAACCAGCAAGAAGCAGCAACCCTCGTTGGGCTGCTTAAAGCACCAACAAAATACAGTCCAATGCTTAACCCAGGAAGCTCCTTAGCAAGGAGAAATGTAGTACTTTCGCAGATGGAAAAATATGAATACATCAAGCCAAATGAATACGATTCTTTAAAAAAATTGCCAATAAATATGGACAAATACCATGTCCATGACCATAATTCAGGGCTTGCAACATATTTTAGGGAATATTTACGGGGATACTTAACAAAATGGTGCAAAAAGCATACAAAGCCCGATGGCACCAATTACAACCTATACAAAGATGGTTTAAAAATTTATACAACCATTAATTCAAAAATGCAAAAATATGCCGAGGAAGCGGTAAGAGAACATTTGGCTAACGACCTTCAACCTGCATTCTTCAATCACTGGAAAGGATATGACAGGGCGCCTTTTGGCTGGGATGTTAAGCAAGAAATTATTGACATGCTTATGGAGCAGGGTATGAAACGCTCCGGCAGGTATAAAACTTTAAAAAGGCAAAAAACAAAAGATGAAAAAATAAAAGAGATATTCCAAAAACCGGTCAAGATGAAGGTTTTTACTTGGCAAGGCGATAAAGACACTGTTATGAGCCCATGGGATTCCATCAGGTACTATAAATTTTTCTTGCAAACCGGTATGATGTCTATGGAGCCACAAACAGGATATATCAGGGCTTGGGTTGGTGGTATCAATTACAACCATTTTAAATATGACCACGTAAAGCAAAGCAAACGCCAAGTTGGATCAACTTTCAAGCCCTTTGTATATGTAGAAGCCATGGATGACATGGGATATACACCATGCACCAAAATAGCCAATATTCCTGTAACCATCGAGCTAGCCGATGGCACCACTTGGCAGCCCAGTCATTCTGGGAAAGATGAAATCGTTGGAGAAATGATCACCCTGAAAAAGGCATTAGCGCTTTCTCTCAATTATGTCACTGCACGCTTAATGAAAGAAATTGGCCCCCACGCTGTAGTAGAAATTGCCAAAAGAATGGGAATAGAAAGTGAGTTGCCTGTTGTATATTCTTTATGCCTTGGCTCGGCAGACCTTTCGGTGTATGAAATGGTAGGCGCCCTAAACACTTTTGCTAACAAAGGTCTATATATTGAACCCGTATTTCTTACCAGGATAGAAGATAAAATGGGCAATGTAATTGAGACATTCACACCCGAAACAAACGAAGCTGTTAATGAAATAACTGCTTATAAAATGATCGAGCTCCTAAAAGGTGTTGTACAAAGTGGTACTGGTAGTAGGTTGAGGCATACATACAATTTTACTAATCCTATTGCTGGTAAAACAGGTACTTCTAATAACAACTCTGACGGTTGGTTTATAGGGCTCACTCCCGACTTAGTTTCGGGTATTTGGGTTGGTTGCCAAGACAGGGCAGCACACTTTAGAAGCACTTCACTTGGGCAAGGCGCTAATATGTCATTGCCTATTTGGGCTATCTACATGAAAAAAATTTATGAAGACAAATCACTAAACATATCCAACGGTGATTTTGATAGGCCTCCAGGCCTCAACATGGAATTTGATTGTGAAGAATACGAGGAAGAAGAGCAACAAAAACGGCCCGATGACATTTTCAAAGATGATGGATTCAACTCATTATAACCCTTTGTTTTTGTCCAAGAAAGCATCCCATCCTTGTGCCGTTAGAGGCGCCGACTGCCCTGACCTTGAAATAAGGTTATAGCCAGAGTTTTTTTCAGTCATGTGCCCTATAACAGTAAAATGAGGATGGCCCTTTATCTTCTCATAATCTTCTTGTTTGATAGTGAAGAGCAATTCATAATCCTCACCTCCGCTTAATGCTGCTATGGTAGGATCAATGTTGAATTCCCTTGAAACGCTTCCTGTTTTGGGATCAATTGGCAATTTATCTTCATATATGTTGCAGCCGTTGCCAGATTCATGACACAAATGCAACACATCAGATGCCAATCCATCAGAAACATCAATCATTGAAGTAGGTTTAATCTCCAATTCTTTAAAAACTTTAATAATATCTGTCCTTGCCTCAGGTTTTAATTGTCTTTCCAAGATGTAATCATTGCCTTGCAGGTCGGGCTGCATATTGGGGTTGGCTTTAAAAACCTTTTTTTCTCTCTCAAGCACCAATAAACCCATATAGGCGCCACCTAAGTCGCCCGTAACGCATATCAACTCACTTTCCGAAGAGCCGCTACGATAAACAATGTCCTCCTTCTTTGCTTCACCAAGCACAGATATGGAAATAACAAGCCCAGATTTGCTTGAAGTAGTATCACCACCAACAATATCAACATGGTACTTTTCACAAGCAAGATTGATCCCATTATAAATCGTTTCAAGTGCTTCAACGGTAATTCTGCTACTGGCACAAACAGTTATGGTGATTTGTTTAGGGATGGCGTTCATAGCGGCTATATCAGAAAAATTCACAACTGCGGCTTTATAACCTAGATGCTTTAGGGGAGTATAAACCAAATCAAAATGTACATTCTCTATTAAAATATCCGTTGATAATAGAGCCCATTTCCCGCCGTTGTCTATTACAGCCGCATCATCACCTATTCCTTTAACGGAGCTAGAATTCCGAAGCTTTATATTTTGCGTTAAATGCTTGATCAATCCAAATTCTCCAAGTTCGGATATGGGGGTCAGTTTATTATTTTCCTTCTCTGTCATAGTTTTGCTATTTTTTTTCTTGATTCATAATCTCTGTTTGTATCCTAATGGATTCTTTATGTACCAATTTTAGAAGCTTGGTTAAGAAAGTTTCATCAATGTTGATCTTTTTGCCCAACTTGAGTCTTTCATCCATAATATGACTCCAGCGCTTGATCTGCAATATGGTAATATCGTTTTGTTTTTTGTATTCTCCTAGCTTATTAACGATTTTAAATCTTTCCGAAAGGATACCAAGCAATTCCTTGTCAATCAAATCAATCTGGCTTCTCAATTTTTCCAGGTAACCGGTAATTTCTTCATCCCTTTCAAAAGCGTTCCTAATGATAAGTTTTGCAAGGAGTTTTTCTAGGTTTGCAGGTGTAATTTGTTGTGTAGCATCTGTAAAAGCCTTATCGGGGTGGGCATGCGATTCTATCATTAAACCGTCCATATCCAAGTTCAAAGCTTGCTGGGCAACCATTAACAATAGGTCGCGCTTACCGGAAATATGGCTTGGGTCGCAAATAATCGGTAAAGTTGGGAAAGTACGTTTGAGCTCTATTGGAATCTCCCATAAGGGTGCATTTCTAAAGATGGTCTTTTCAAATGAATAAAACCCCCTGTGAACAGCAATAATATTCTTAACCCCTTTTTTATGAATTCTCTCTATTACACCTGCCCACAGGTTGATGTCAGGATTTACAGGATTTTTGACTAATATAGGTATTTCTGTGCCATTAAGCGCGCGAGCAATTTCTTGAATGGAAAAGGGATTAACAGTGGTTCTTGCACCGATCCACAGCATATCTATATCATACTTCATGCATAGCTCTACATGTTTTGGTGTAGCAATTTCCGTGGCGGTTCGCAACCCTGTAGCTATTTTCACTTCTCTTAGCCACTCAAGCCCTTCTTCACCAACACCTTCAAAAGACCCAGGCCTTGTCCGGGGTTTCCATAATCCTGCCCTAAAGACAGGTACTTTACCTGTAGCAGCAAGCAGCTTAGCCGTTTCCATAACTTGCTGCCTGGATTCAGCGCTGCATGGCCCACTAATAATTAAAGGTGGGCTATGATCTTGAACAATAGTATTTATGGAATTAAAAGTCAATAAAATTCACCTTTAAATAATTTAACAAAAGTAGGAAATAATTTTTGATAGTACCTTGCATCTATAACTCAATAACAAAATTACACGGTTTTGTTATTGAGGATTACATTTAAATCAAACTGGAAATCAATCAATATTTCAAAATTGTTGAAAATTATTCTTGTAACCCGGTGTAAGAGTGGATTGAGACATTCCTCTTTTTGATTTTAATAAGTATTTTGTTAATCACTTCAAAAAAAATAATATATTTGACTTTTAAGAAACAATATTTATCTATAATAAAACTATGCTTAAACGCTTCTATTTTATTTATTTGGCATTAATGTTCCTGTTGCCAAACAGCCTATTTGCCCAGGAGGATATTTTTAAAGTAATGAAAGATACAGCAAAAGCATACGAACTAGTAAAAAAGGCCAATACTTTCAAAGAAAAAGGTTTATATGATAGTTCATTGGTATGCTTTAATAAAGCTTCACAAATATTCTATAAAAACAAAATATACCCGGGATATTTGGATGCAAAAAATTCTGTAAGCTCAATATACAGGTATAAAGGCAAAAGCCAAGTAGCTATTGGAACGATAGAAAATGCAATAGATTCCACAAAAGATGTAATAAAACCAAATCATATATTATATGCTAATGCTTATAATAACCTTGCCTTGGCCACAAAAAATATTGGTAATTACGAAAAGGCCATTAATTATTTAAAAAAATCAATTGGAATCCTTGAATTTCACCATCATTACAATTGGCTGCCATATGCCTACCATAATTTAACCGATCTCTACATTAACCTGGAACAGTACGATTCGGCTATAACTTCAATTCATAAAACCATATCCTTTTTAGAAACCAATAAGTCAAATCAAAAGCAATTATTAAAAGTGTATAATAAGGCGGCTTATCTTTATGAGGTTAAAGGTTTATATGGCAAGGCCTTAAGCATTATTGATAAAGCCCTCACATTAGCCGAAAGCTCTAATAATAAATTAGACTTCATTGAGCTCTATAATAAGAAAGGAAAAATATTTTTGGCCTCTGCTGAATATGACAAAGCTCTTGAATACCTGTCAAAAGCAGAAGAAATCCCTGCCACAATAGAAAACAATGAATTGAAAGCTGATATTGCTATAAACATCGGGCTATCTTATTACAAAAAAAGTCAACATGATTTATCTATTAATTATTTGAATAAAGCGCTAAATATTTTAAATAAATCATCGGGCAATAATAATGCGCTACTTGCAAAAACCCATAATTGCCTTTCTTTAAATTACCAACATAAAGGGAAATACAAGCAAGCTATCGCCCAACAAGAGAGAGCAGTAGAATTTCAGAAAGAAATATATGGAGATGTGCATAAAAACCTGGCTGTATCGTATAATAATATGGGTTTGATATTTAATAAAACGGGAGACATAGGCCAAGCGCTCGAGTATTATAAAAAGGCTTATAACATTTTGCACAGAATATTTGGTGATTACCACCCCGATATTGCAAAATATTATACAAATATAAGCGCTATTTACCAAAAGATTGGTGATACAGCCCAAGTGCTTTCTAATTTGGAAAAAGCTTTAGAAATTAAAGAAAAGGTACATGGCAAACCACATCCCATCGTTGCAAAAGCATACAATAACCTTGCTTTAACACATCATAATTGTACAAATTATAAACAAGCGCTTCAATATTTTAACAAAGCGCTTGAATGTAATACTAAGTCATTGAATCAAAATGATTCAACAAGTGGGAAAAGATCAAATATTGATCTTATATTTGACAAAATGGTATATTTTAATTCTTTAATGCAGAAAGCCAAAACGCTCGAATTTTTATACAATAGCCCCAAAGATTCACTATTCTTACTAAATGCATTAGAAAATTATGAAAAAGCAGATACCCTGGCAAAAGATTTAAAGAAAGGGTTACAACTAAAAAGCGATAAAATTACCTTTGCCTCTAAAGCTAGCAGTTTATATTTGAATGCTATTAACGTTTGTTATATTCTTTCAAAAATAAATGAAAATCCCGTTTATATTGAAAAAGCGTTATATTACTCCGAGCAAAACAAGGCAAGCATCCTATTAGAGGCTTTAGCTGAAATTGATGCCAAGCAATTTTCCGGTATACCCGATTCTTTATTACAATACGAAACAGAATTGAACGCTAATATAGCCGAGTTACAAAAAGAATTGGCTAAAAAACCCCATGACACAGTAGAAAGGGAAATCCGTACTAGTTTGGTGAATTTAAACAATGAATACAATCAACTTATCCTTAATTATGAAAAACAATACCCCTCTTATTATAACCTTAAACACAATGAAAAAGGAATATCCATTGATAAAATCAATGCTAAAATCCCCAAAAAAACCTTAGTGTTAAGTTATAATATTACGGATGATTATATATTCCTCTTTTCTATTGTAAATAATGAACCACCAAAATTCCAGCGTTTGGAAAAACCAGTGGGTTTTGATGAACACCTTATGCTTTTCAGGGATTTCCTGGCCAATCCACATAACTCTTCGTCAACAATTGTATACAATAAAATTGCCCATATTTTTTATAAACAATTAATACCCCAAATCGGCCCAAAGATAAAAACCCTTGTTATTATTCCTGATGGCAACCTTTGTAAAATACCTTTTGAAGCATTTTTGCTGGAAAAAATTGATGAACAAGTTAACTTTACCGCTTATCCTTTCTTAATCAAGAAATATGATATTTCCTACATATTTTCTTTACGATTAATTGATGAGTTAAATATTTTCCAAGAAAAAACAACAACAGGGAAACAAAAATCATTTTATGGTATTGCCCCTGTTTTTTCTCGAAATAAAGATACAGCTATTACTCTTTACTCGGGAAATACTGACACCGTGCTTGCTGCGAGTTTATCAAATGACAAATTACTTAGAAGTTACACAAGTACTCATGACCGGTTGCAAACTTTACCTGGAACAAAAGCAGAGGTAACACAAATATACGATATTTTTAAAAGTTCTGGAGAAAGTGCTATTGCACAATTATTCAATGCAGCCAATGAAACAAATATCAAATCAGGCATTTTGAAAAACATAAATTTTTTACACTTTGCAACACATGGTGTGGTTAACGAAGAAAACCCAGAATTATCCGGCTTATTCCTTTCAAAAACAACAGGCAGCACGCAAGATGGTTTTTTATATTCCGGTGAAGTGTATAACTTGGGTCTAAACGCAGATTTAACTGTTTTATCGGCATGCGAAACAGGACTGGGCAAGCTTAGCAAAGGTGAAGGAATTATAGGGCTTTCCAGGGCGTTTCTTTTTGCCGGCTCACGAAATGTTATGGTTTCGTTATGGCCAGTAGCTGATAATTCTACCAAAAATTTAATGGTAGATTTCTATGATGGATTTATGAAAAATCAAAACACAAGCTTCACATCAATACTTAAAAAATCAAAACTAAATCTTATAAAAGACGAAAAATATGCGAATCCATTTTATTGGTCCCCTTTCATTCTTATTGGGTATTAAGGTCAGTATAAGGATTGGAGTTTTTATTGCTGCCATTTCTCTGTTGTTATACTCAAATATTGCTATTGGACAAGGCGAACATATTGTTCCTGTTAAAGGAGCGATAGATGCAGAAGGATTTTACGAAAACGCACCTACCATTAGCTTAGATGGTAAAACCCTAATTTATGTATCGGACAAATTAGGAAGTAAAAAACTATTTGAAAGCAAAAAAATAAACCATACCTGGACAGAAGGAAAACCCATTGAAAAAATCAATAACTACGGGTTTTCTAAGTCCTTTATAAGTGAACCTTCCTTAACTTATGATGGAAATACACTTTATTTCTGTGCAAATTATAACGAAAACATGGATATTTATTATTCAAAACGCGTTGATGGTGAGTGGTCTGAACCTATAAATATTGGAGAACCTATAAACACCAAAGGATATGAAGGCTCCCCGTTTATTTCGGCTGACAACAAGACCCTATACTTTGTAAAAGATAAAGCCGGCGAAACAAGCAGTGATTACGATTGCAAAGACCTCTATTTTGCCAAAATTCTTGACAATGGTAAATGGGGCACTCCCAAATTGATGCCTTTTCCTATTAACCTCCAGTGCGAGAAGTCCCCCAGGATTTGTGCCGATAATAAAACTTTGTATTATTGTTCCTTTAGGGGCGATAAAAAGGCTTTCTTCAACCTCTATAGGTCTAAAATTATTGCTGATAAAGTATGGTCTGAGCCGGAATACATGGAGTTTGCCAGCACCGAAAAGCGCGATCAATTCCCTTGCGTTACTGCCTATGGCGATTCTGTCTATTTTAATATTAGCTTGCCTTTAAAAAATGGAACATACGGGGGCATTTTTAAAGCCAAAATACCAGAACAGTTTAAACCTGAAAACACGATTATTGTTAGAGGAAAAGTGCTTGATTTATATTCTAAGAAACCAATAAATGCCAATATAGAAGTTTTTGACGCCAGAACACGCGAAAATATTTATTCTTTGACAAACAATGGTACTGATGGCACTTTTCTTTTCACCCTTACCCAAGACAGGAATTATAAAGTTGAATTCACAGGCAAAGGATATTCTTATCAATACTTGGATTTTAATGTTGAAAAAATACAAGAAATGCAAGAGGTAAATAAGAATATTTATCTCTATAAAGATGCCAAACTAAGCCTCAATGTTTTTGATAACCAGCTATTTGATGCATTAGATGCTAAAATTGCCGTGATGAACTCAAAAAATGAAACCCTGGATATAGAAATTAACAAGATAAACAAAGGACGGTATGAGATTTTTATTCCTGTGGGTGATAAATACAACATTGAATTACAGAAAAATTGTTATAAAAATGAAATTATTACCATTGATTTAACTATGCCACAGTTTAAAGATTTTGAGCGCAATGTTGAGCTTGAACCTGAACAATCTGATTTTCTTATTGACCTTAAAGAGGAATTAACAGGAAGGGACATCAATGCAGAAATTCAATTATCAAATAAAAACAGGGATGAAACAATTACTATTACGCCTGGGATGATAGAAAGCGGGCAATATGTAGCATTGTTGAGGAAATGTGACGAATACGAGATTTTGGTAAACGCAGAAGGATATAATTATTTTAGCTCATCTTTTGATATGTCTGACCAGCAGTTCTACAACCAAGAGACCGGTGAAGACAACATGACACAAAATACCAATAGGAAAATTGAAGTAAAACTAGAAAAAATCAAAGAAGGTACATCAATACAAATCAAGAATATTTTATTTGAGTATAATTCTTTTGAGCTGCTTTCCCAATCATTCAAAGAGCTTGATAAAGTAGTAAAATTCATGACAGTAAATAAAAAAATCAAAGTAGAAATATCAGCTCATACAGATGATTTGGGTAGTGATTATTACAACATGAAGTTATCAGGAAAAAGAGCCCAATCAGTTGTAAATTATCTATTGAAAAAAGAAATCCCCAAAAATAGAATTATGGCTAAAGGATACGGTGAAAGGAATCCTTTGGTGCCAAATAACTCTGATGAAAACAGGGCAAAAAACAGGAGAGTGGAATTAAAAATATTAAAAATGAACTAGTTATGAGATTCCTTACAAACCTTTTGATATTAATAGTATGGCTTGCTTTGTGTTCTACTTCTAATGCACAGGCAAAGATTAAATTCAAAAAAGACGTATATAAATCCCTTTTTGATGAAACAGATGTAGACAAATCAAGGGCCTTTGCCATGTTTTCCTATTGGAGTAATTTAGACACAACCAACCTTGCTGTTTTTTATCATTTAGCAAAAATTTCTCATGAATGGATGGTTAATACTGACCCCCTCAGGGAAATTGCCGACATGAAATACTATATTAAAATTACAGGTGAAAATTATAATAAGGCCATTAACCTTTGTACCGGGAAAAATGTTCGTAAGTATGATAAATACATCGAAGATATTGAAGATAATGATTATGAAAATGTTTTGAACCATTTAAACGAGCAATATAAAGAGTATAACACTTTCAAAAGCAATTACCTTAAGATTATTGAAGAATTTAACCATAGCGTTGATCATTATAATATGGCGCTTAATATTTATACCAACATCAATAAAAATAACTATTCTCTCAAGGATGTATTAATGAAAATGAATAAGGATTATAATCAAAATTTAAGAAATCTCCAGGCGCATTTTGATTCAACACTATTCTATTTTAATCAGTATAAAAAATCTATCAACAACTTCCCTATTAAAGGTTACAACCAGGAATATTCCTTGAAGCCAATTAATACTTTCAGGTTGGATGGACTTACCAATGCCAATTTTCTTAGCAATACAATACATTTTTGGGATTATAATAATTGGGTTGAAAATGTTTTTGATAAATATGATAAAGAAATCTTACAACTAAGGAGGAAAATTCATTATTACGATTCTCTTTATCAAAACATTAATAACTTAATTTCTGAAGACAGGATAAAAAATAAAGAAGAATTTTCAGTCCCTCCCATTGCACCAACCTTTATTAACCTGGTAAATAAATACGATATTAAATCTCTTGCATTGGATGTTTTAAAATACAAAAAGCAAAAGTCAATACTCTGGTGGACTATGTACGATAACCATTCCCAAGAAAAGTCTTTAAAAGATGCCGGCGAACACTATTGTAAAGTACTTAAAGAAAAACTAACTCTTGATTCTCTTTGGTATAATGCTATTAATAACATTTCGCAAGTAAATTATAATAATTACAAAGGCTATTTTGATGAAAAATACGAGTCTTTTGAAAACATGCCAGCCAAATTTCAAAACAAGCATCAAAATGATAGTGTTTTCCTTGCCAATGCTTTCATTGATTATAAAAACTACTTATTACGCTATAATTTTATGATAGATGACACATCCAAGTATACTGTATATAAAGAAGATACAATACAACTCTCATATTTTCAACAATTCGCCGACACATTAAAAAATTCTAGTTACACCTATTTGAATACCATAAAAAAAATACCTGGCAATGATAAATACGCAATAGCATTTACAAAATATAGCAAAGCAAAAGCATACCTGTTTTTTGCCATTATTAAAAGCGATTTTTCTATTGATAAGGTTGAATATGTTACAAATTACGATATCGTTTTGCAGGAACTTTTTGATAAAATTAAAATCTACCCTGGCGAACAAAACAACTATATGATTTATCCATCGTTAGATGGTAATGAAATCACTGCAAATAACATTTTGGTATGGGATCCTGCGAAAAATGACAAAAGCACGCTTGAACTTGAAAAAAAATCACTGCCGGTTTTCTTTAAAACAGATGATTTAAATAAAAAAGCATATATTGGCCTAAACTCCAAATCAGATACACTGGTTACAGACAACATAAATCAATTTATTGCTTATGACATAGAAGGAGATTCTGTATTATGGGAGTTCAATATTGGCCAAAAAGAGCCCATCGATATTGTGCAAACCGGGAAAAAATACCGTTGCTTTTTTCAATCCACTACCACAAATGAAATCATTATCCATTCTATGGATGATAAAGGAAAATCTTATGAAGAAAAGGCGATTTCTTTAGGAGTGGATTATACGCCTTTGAATATGATTAAAATTGATGCCGAAAATATTAATTTTACAGCATTATCCAAAGATAAAACTTCTCTTAAGCCCAGTAAGATTGGCGAAGCAAAGTTTATTTATTTACTTCTTGATGATGAGATGAAAGTACAATACTCCAATATTTCATTATAAAATACTCATCTCCTTATTATTTATTTTCATTATATTGGATAATGTGGGCTTATTGAAAAATAACCAAATATCAAATCTATAATCCATTATAAATGAGAAGATATACCTGTTTGCATGTTTGTTTTTAACAAAAACATTTTTCATCAAAAAATAAAATATCTACATTTGGGTGCAATTTTTAAAGGATAAGGTAAATTTAAAGTGAAGATCATGGAAACATTTGACGCATGGAAAAACTATAAAGAAACCCGCCGCCAAACAGGATATGTTCCACGGAAACAGGCCACACAAAAAGATTACGATGCTATTGGTTTTAAATCGGGATTGGAGGTACACCAACAATTAGATACCGAGGAGAAGCTTTTCTGCCGATGTCCTGCCGGTATTTACAACAACAGTAATGATTACGATGCAGAGTTGATAAGGCATATGCGTCCTACCCTCAGCGAAATGGGCGAATACGATGGTACTGCACTCATGGAATTTAAAACCCGCAAAGAAATAATCTACAGGGTAAAACACCAAACGACCTGCACCTACGAAGTAGATGACACACCACCATTCCCGATCAACAGGGAAGCCCTGGAGATTGCCATAGAAATTTCTATGCTTTCTAAACTGAATATTGTTGGGGAAGTGCATGTTACCCGTAAGCAATACCTGGACGGAAGTATCCCAACAGGATTTCAACGTACTGCCATTATAGGCGTAGAAGGCGAGATACCCTTAAAAAACAAGAAAGTACGACTTATACAATTGAGTATAGAAGAAGATTCATGCCGCGAAATCTCAGATGTAAGGCATACAAGAATATATAAAACTGACAGGCTTGGCATGCCACTTATAGAAACCGTCACCTACCCGGAGATGCTCAACCCCGATGAAGTGAAAGAAGCTTGCGATTATATCCGTTTCCTCAACCGTAGCACGGGAAAAGTACGTACTGGAATCGGGACAGGCCGCCAAGATGTGAATGTAAGCTGCGAAGGCGGCACTAGGGTTGAAATAAAAGGTGTTGCCCATACCAAATGGATACCGGAGCTTACGCATAATGAATGCTACAGGCAATGGGCATTATTAAAAATCAGGGAGAAACTCTTGAAAAACATCAAAGATACAGGCAAATGGAATTTAAGTTCCAAATTCATTGATTTTGAATCCATCGAGGCCGATTTCCAACCCCTGAAAGAAGCCAAAGAAAAAAATGAAAAGCTGTTGGCCATAAACCTGCCGGGGTATAAAGGAATATTGTCGCACTTTACCCAGCCGGGAAAAATGTTCGCCGACGAGATCAGCGACAGGCTCAAAGTTATAGCCTGCATAGAAAAACCCCATATGGCGCACTCTGAAGAATTGAATGCCGTGCTTACTCCAGCCGATGTCAATCATATCATGAAACAAACCGGTGGAAAACGGGATGATGCACAACTGCTTATCTGGGGGCCGGAAGAGGATATGAAAACTGCTATTGAAACCGTAGAAGAGCGATGCAGGATGGCTTTTGAAGGTGTTCCCAACGAAACCCGTAAATCTTTTGAAGACGGCACAACCATTTTTGAGCGAGTGCTCCCCGGCGCTGACCGCATGTACCCGGATACCGACACCGTTCCTATACCTTTAGGCGATGAATACATTGAAGAACTGAGAAAAAACCTGCCACGTGAAGTAATAGAAAGGTATCAACAACTGAAAAAATGGGCGGTGCCCGAAGATACGTATACGTATATCTTCACCAAAAACCTTTATCCAATCATTGAACGCATTGTTAAAGAACTTGGTTATGACCCGGTTTTTACAGGAACATTTTTTGGGCATACCCTAAAATTTACCGAAGGACATTATAACCGTTCAAAAGATTTCTCCTACAAACGCATCTTTGATATGTTTGAATATGTTAAAAAAGCACAATTGGAAAAAGAGATCCTCAAAAAAATGCTACCCGTAGTTTATGAGCATCCCAAAATGGATTTTGAATCCGTGCTTGTCAATATCAATTACAAAGCATATAAAGAGAATGATATCGTATCACAGATTCCATTCCTTAAAGATAAATTTGAGAAAATACGGCATTCTCAAGATGATTGGGTAAGTTCCAAGTGGATTATGGGAGAACTGAGAAAAATAGCCGTTGGCAATGTGCCTTTACATAAAATCAGGAACATCGTAGAACAAGCATAAAACTTTATAGATATGAGCAACAATTTATTCCAAGGATATAAAGGAGAAGCATTAGAGACGTTAAAAAAATACAGCGCACGTGTATGGGGCGATGTAGTTGTAGATACCACCCGTGGGCAGTTCAAAGGGCTTATCTTACCCCGCTCCGAAAACGATGATGACCAACATATCGTGATGAAGATCCCAACAGGGTATAATATTGGCCTAGATATCAAGACCATCACTGCCATGGAAGAAACAGGATACAGGAAAGCCAATTACAAAATCCCTGAAAAGGAATTTCCTTATACGGAGGGACTCCCTCAAGTAAAGCTTTTTGGGACAGGCGGCACTATTGCTTCACGGTTGGACTATAGGACAGGTGCTGTTATCCCGGCTTTCTCACCCGGTGAACTTTATGGCGCTGTGCCCGAGTTGGCCGATATATGCAACTTACACACAGAAAAGCTTTTTGCTGTTTTTAGTGAGAATATGGGCCCGGAGCAATACAAAAAACTGGCTATTGCTATAGGTGAAGAGATAAAAAATGGCGTTGACGGCATAGTGATAGGGCACGGAACAGACACCATGCACCATACCGGTGCTGCACTTACTTTCATGGTGCAGAATTCACCGGTACCTATTGTGCTTGTGGGTTCGCAACGTTCATCAGACAGGCCCAGCTCTGACGCAGCCTTAAACCTTATGCATGCTATGAAAACTGCCGGCACTTCGGATATTGCAGAAGTAATGGTATGTATGTTTGGCCCTACTTCGGATGAATATGGGCTTCTGCACAAAGGTACACGGGTAAGGAAAATGCATTCTTCTTACCGCTCCACGTTCAGGACAATAGGCCATATACCGCTGGCTATGGTCAACAGGAAAGAGATTATACCCATACAAAAAGATTACAAAAAAAGGCGCAGTGACAAAGATGTAAAGGTATTGCCATATTTTGACGACCGTGTTACCATGCTGTATTATTACCCCGGCATGAAACCCGATACCGTAGACCTCCTTGTTGATGCCGGCTACAAGGGTATTATATGGATTGGCACCGGGCTTGGGCATGTAAACAAAGAAATGTACCCGGCTATAGAAAGAGCTCATGCAAAAGGGGTACACATGTACATGACTTTGCAAACTATCTGGGGATACGTGCATATGTTCGTTTATGATACTGGCCGTGATATGATGGCTAAGGGCATTATTCCTGCCGGGAATATGTTGCCTGAAGTAGCTTACATCAAATTGGGCTGGGCATTAGGCCAAACCCAAGACCATGAAGAGGTGAAGAAGCTCATGCTAACGCCTATCAACGACGAGATCACCAAACGCGAACCTTACAACGGCTACCTGGTTTACCAAGGAGGCATCCCGGAGGTTGAGGAATTTATAAAGAAAGTGCATAAGTAGGGTAATTGCTCCTGCAATTCCTGTTTATTATAGCTTTTAACTGTGATGCAAAAACAGGTAGGTTGTGACTATAATATAAAAAACTTTGCAATAATGCAATCGCTAAAAGCGATGTAAACAAACAAAAAATAAAATCCGTTTTGCATGGGGTTTACAATAGAACAAATTAGTAAAATTTGTTCTATTCAATTTTAATCATTTCCCAAGGTATTAAACAAATCTTTTAAGCTTCGCTAATTATTTTATCCATAAAAAAGTGTGAATAATGTAACTTTTAATTAACAATATGTAACACAAACCCCTCTTCAATTAGCGAACTTTGTTGCATTATTAATTAAAAAACTACTATAATGAAAAAACTACTTTTACTTAGTGTTGGATTAATTTTCACACTTAGCATGAATTCGCAAACCATTGATAAAAAATGGAATGTTGGTTTACATGGAGGTTTGAGCCAATATAATGGCGATATGGGAAATGGTTTTTATAAAACCAACCAAACTACTTACGGCATGGGAGGCATTTCCTTTTCAAGGTATATGACCGAAAACTTAGATTTAAACCTATTTATAGCCAAAGGCAAGTTTGGTTATAACGGTAATAAGGGCAAATTTCAAAGAGATATTACCACAGGTATCGTTAATGCCAGGCTAAATGTATTAGGCCCCAAATCATTTGTAAGGCCATATCTGCTTGCAGGTGGTGGCATTGCAATTTTTGACAAAAATATCGAAATTGACAAAAAGCAAAAGGTTGATTACATTGCTCCTTCATTTGGTGCAGGTGTTAATTTTACAGTTGCCCCAGCAATAATGTTTAATTTGCAAGAAACCTTTATGTATTCAACAGGGGATTCCCGCGATGGGATTGTTAAAAATGAAAATGATATGTTTTTGTTCCATTCTCTTGGTGTTACCTTTAATTTTGGTCATAAAAAAGATAACGACAAAGATGGAGTCTCCGACTTTCGCGACAAATGCCCTAACACGCCTCAAGGCATAGAAGTTGATAAAAAAGGATGTCCTTTGGATAAAGATGGCGATGGCTTAGCTGATTATATGGATGCTTGTCCAGATCAAGCCGGACTTAAAACCCTTGATGGCTGTCCTGATAAAGATGCCGACGGTATTGCTGATAAAGATGATGATTGTCCTCAAGTTAAAGGATTGCTTTCTTTAAAAGGTTGCCCAGACAAAGATGGTGACGGTGTTGCTGATAAAGACGATCGTTGTCCTGATGAAGCCGGCCCTACTGCTTTAAAAGGCTGCCCTGATAGCGATGGCGATGGTGTGGCTGATTTAGATGACAAATGCCCTAACACAAAAGCAGGCTATACAGTTGATGCAAAAGGTTGTACAATGGATAACGATAAAGATGGCATTGTTAACGAAGAGGACGATTGCCCTGACATAGCCGGCCCTATGGCTTTAAATGGTTGCCCTGATAGCGATGGCGATGGCGTTTCGGATAAATACGACCGCTGCCCTGAAGTTAAAGGAACCATTGATAACAAAGGTTGCCCTGAAATGGCTGCGGCCGATGTTAAAAAAATTACTAATATTGCCAGCAAAATTTTCTTTGAAAGCGATAGTGATAAGCTTAAAGTAGCTTCTCTTGCAAACCTGGACGAACTTGCATTAATCCTGGAAAAATATGAAGCTGCCAATCTAACAATTGAAGGACATGCTGATAGCCAAGGCGAAGATGATTACAACCTTACCTTGTCACAAGAGAGAACAGAATCTGTTAAAAAATATTTAATAGGAAAAGGAATCAAAGAATCGCGACTTAACGCTGTTGGATATGGCGAAACTAAGCCAATTGCTGATAATAGTACTAAAACTGGGCGTACTAAAAACAGAAGAGTTGTTTTAAAAACTTCTTATTAGTATCATTAAAAATGATTTGTGGCATTTACCGAAACAGTGGATTGTTGAAATCAGCAGCCCACTGTTTTTTTTCTCTATCCATAAAGTTCTTCAAGTTCTAATTTTTTAATTCTTGAACGAATTGCTCCTTTTGTCCTTCCAAAGTGTTTTGCTATGTCCTTAACATTTATACCTTCACAATACATTACTGTCAGTTCATCATCAAGTTCTTGTGTCCAAGGCTTGTAAGCATCTTTGTGTCTTGTTCTAACTTCGTCAACCGAATATGCCTTCTCCGAAATTGGTTCCCCGGTAATTTTTTGCAAAGCCTGTTTTTGAATTGTTGAATGCTGTTTTTCTTCTTCCTTAGCAACCCTCATTATATGGATTTGCTTTGAGGCTGGAAAGTCAACCGGAATTAAGGTCTCTGGAATATGGATGCTGTTCTTTGTTCTTGTAATTGCTACATACAAAAGATTTATTTCTTCATTTAGTTTTCCAAAATTCAAGTCGTCCCTTTTTATATCTGTTACACGTTTTTCCAATTTTTCTTCCGAAACGAAATCGTTCACGATTTGAATGGTGTCATACTCCATTCCCTTGCAACGGTGAACAGTTGAGAAAATCATTTCTGCATTTTCTTTGTTGTCATTGTCAATATGCTTCTCTTTAATTGCCTTGATAATGTTGGGGATTTTGTTACCGTATTCCTTAACAATTTCAACCATCATTCCAAGTTGAACATCTTCTGTCTTGTCAATGTATTCTTCAAGCTCTTCAATGTTCTTCATTTCCTTGATTAGCTTGTCTTTTATAAGCCTGTGCTTGTTATTGTAAAGGCTTAATACGTCATATAGCGAAGCACCTTCATTAGCATAAGTATAAGAACTTATATTACCTTCAAAGTAAATGTTTTTGACTTTCTTCTTTTCTGTAACATACTCAATAGCTTTAAGCAAAAGCCCTAAGTTTGTTCTTGCAATTACCGTTTTAGTTTTTACTTTCTCTCCAATGCCTTTGCCTGTTATTTCAAAAGGTGCTTCAAGTTCAATCAGTTTCTTCCATTTTAGAACTCCCATCGCAAGATTGGCAATGTCTTGACTAAATCTGAAACTCGTTGATAGATTAAAGGTCTTAAAGTCTGCTTTTTCGAGAGAGTTAATAGCAAAACGCCATCCATAAATTTGTTGGTGAGTATCGCCAACAATCACCTTTGTGGCTTTCTGTTTGAAAAAAACATCAAGCATTGCAGCAGATGCATCTTGTCCTTCGTCAAAAAGTATGTAGTCGTAATTGAGTTTTGGATTTGATAGTTGAAATTTTTTTAGATAAAAGTCGTGGGTAATTTCAATTTTGCCCTTATCCATTTTGCTCAAAAGCATTCTTGTCTGTTTTTCAATGTAATCGTAAAAACTTGATACAAATTCTTTTGCTTTCGTGTCTGAAACAATATCAAGGTAGTTCAAGTCTTTTACTTTTGTTTTCTCGCTGTTGCAGAAGTATGAAATGAACTTGTTGATGTGATTGGCAACAATATATTCAGCGTGTTTTTCTCCGTTTCCTTCAAGTCCAAGAAGTCCAGTAATTTCCTGTGTTTTGTAACCTTGTGGCCTTACTTTGTAATCGTTTTTATAAACAATATGTTTATAAGCAAGTGAATGTGCAGTCTCAACTTTTACATTGTCTATCCCTTTTTCAATAAATTTTTTGGCCGCTTCCACTTTTACAGATTTATTGAAAGCGAGATAAAGGATTTTACTGCTCTTTGGCCTTGCCTTAGCATACTCAATAATGGTTGTAGTCTTTCCAGACCCGGCAACAGCATTTATTTTGATGTTACCAGTCGAGTTGATGATGTCATATTGTTCTTTTGTTAATTCCATTTTCTGTCACTGTTTGCTGTAACGGTCGTCTTTCAGTATTGGCTATAACCGTTTAGTATATGCAAAGTAGGCGATTGCGGGCTCCAAACCTATCAAACCGTTACAATTTTGAAGCGGGCTACAACCCTTGAATTTACTACTATCTCGCCTATTTTGTATATACATTGTTGTGCGGTCGCTATTTCTGATCATTCAATTCTTTTTATCTCAATCAAGCAATATTTAAAATCAGTCTCTGGCAATGAAGAATAGTCAATCCAGTTGATTTTGTAATCACTTTGCAAATCCAGTTTATAGAATAATTCTTTCACACAAGTCCAATGAGGTTTCTTTTTATCCTTGTACCACCATCGTTTATCTCCTTCTCGTTCTTCATACTTACCTGAGTTAATTATTTTGCTGTAATTCCATCCGTTATCTTTCTTCTTAATCACAGTGTTGTTGTGAAAAGAGTAGAATTTATCATAATTCTCCTTTTGAGAAACATCGGTATCAAAATAGGCTTTGTCATTAGTGAGAATCAAAACGTATCCAGTTGATGAATTCGAATGAGAATTCAGATATTTCTCAATCCTATAAATATCTTTTCTAAAACTATATCTACCAATATCAACCGCTCCATGCTCTGTAAGCTGGTATGTTTCACTGTCCGAATCTAGTTGAATCTTTTTTGTCTTGTATTTTAGCTCAATCGGAATTATGTGTCCATTTTTCTCAATTACAACAACATCAATCGGGGCTCTTGCAATCAGTTTGCTATTGTTCCAATTAATCATTTCTATATCAACAGGTCTTTCCAATCGAACTTGGCAATCTGTATAGTTTTTTAGTATCTCCATACCGAATGATAGTTTTAAATCATCCTCCGAATGAAAAACTTTCCTTTTATCTTGGAGTGATGAAATCAACTTTTTTATATCTATCATTCTTAATCATTTTGTTAATGATTCGCAGATTGTTGTTTTTAATGCCGCACAACATCCCCATAAACACATTGCATTTATACCAAGTTATTCTATTCATAACAATATTGTGTTTATATCTATTATAGCACAACTGTTTTTCGCTTTGAAATGCCTATTGTAACTACAATATATATTTTTTTGCTATACAGGGTTATCCATTTCTCCCATATTCCACCAACCAAAACTACAAAAAAATGATGATGATTTATCACAAAATCATAGAATTTTTCTTGCTTCAAACAGAAAAACATGGGCAATAGGAAGGATATGGGGATAGATTGGGTTTGATAACCTTGTGATGAAACCTAAAACACAAAAGATAAATCCAACAACATGCTTAATGATGGGGCTTTTGGTGGTTTGGCTGGCAGTGTAACCGGATGCCAACAAATGGAATGTTTGGTGGATGCTTGGCTTGACGGGGTTATGTCTCTTTCCGCCGTGCGTTTTGTCTGTTTATTGTTTCAAATTTCGCGGTAACCACTTTACCAGCAGTTTTTTATGGATAGTGTTGTAGCCTTTGCCCTTTATCGTCGGTAAATTAAATTGATTTCAGATAATTCCTGTCCGATTTGATGAATTCCAAATAATATTTTTTCTGCCTGTTTTCCTGATGGTTTTTTATGTCCCTGGACATATTGTGATAATAATGTTGGATTCATTCCGATTTTGTCGGCAAGAAATTTTGAGTTCAGCACTTTGTAATATTGGAAAAATTGTTTGAAGTCAATTTCAAATGTTAGATTTTCATGTGTGATTTTTACATTTTCTTCTTCAAAATATAATGCTGCTGCTTCATGTGCATTGTTGATTAACCCAGGGATTGTTCGTGCAGTTGTAAAAATTGGATAATCCTCGGAAAATGCTGAAAACCCGGTGTCAGTTTTTTCTACAATCAATTTGAGTTTTTTCTTTGCAGTTTTCATAATATTCTGATTTATAAATTATTTCAATCCGGCATCTTTTCGAATTTTATTTTCTAGGCCTTTACCAAGTTCTTGAATTCCGTGATTTGGAAATATAATAATTCCAGGTTTCGTGTCATGTTTCATTTTTACATGTGATCCTTTCTGAGAAGTTGGATACCATCCATCTTTTGTCAGAAGTCTATATAGTTCAGAACATTTCATTCGAAAAATGCTTATTCATTATGCTACAAAGGTAAATAATTATTTACCTTTTTGCAAGTGAAAGATTTTTTATTCAGGAGATTTTTGGGCATTGGCTATAAAAACGGTGGGCGGTATACACTGTGCGGCATCACTCCAAACATTTTTTTTAGCTCCACCACACCGCTAATTTAATGATGTTCAGGTTAATTACCAAATCAGCCGCCGCATGGTGTATGACCGCCTGTTAGCGTGTCGTTATTTTTATCCACCAATGTTTTTATATGCTTCATTAATCAGATGCCTTGTTCCTTCATAATCTACTAAATTCCTTAATGTAAGCTCAAAGTCACCAGTACCAAAATGGCCAATATTTCTAACATCACGAGCTTGTTTTGGCATTGGATTAACTTCATCTGGATTCAACTTCAAATATAATGTCAGTTTCTTCTTATATGTCTGAAGGCAAACAAAATTTTGACTAGTCTTGTAAGCGATATAGTGTTTCTTTGGGGTTTCTTCAATGAAACTGTCCAAGGAAATGATATAATCTCTAACAGTATTGAATAGCTCTAAAATTGTGCCGTCAAGATTTTTATAATGTTCTTCAATTGCATAAGAAGCTGTTTTTCGTGTTTGCGCAGCTTTTCTACCCGCTTCGACCATAATAGGGTTCTTTCCATTAAAATCTGATGGTTCTTGATGTCCTCTAGTAGTCGTACGCTTGTAAACTTCTTCAATATTTAGAATTCCGTTTTCGTAAATTTTATATTGCCACAACTCAATATTTGCCCCCATTACTTCTACAGCATGCAAATCATATTTTTTGTATTCCGGGGCTATACAAATTACACGGATATCAGACCAGTCAACTTCTACTGTTTTATTCAAGCTTTTGTTTGCTGCAATTTGAAAGTCACCCTTATGGTCTTTAATCCAATGCAAATAATAAAGGCTTTGGTTTATTAGGTCTGAAGATGCAACTTTCTTATATTCTATTATGACTGGGTTGTTATCTTCAGAAATGGCCAAAGTGTCAATTCTACCCGAATGAACGTTTCCAGTTGAAAATTCAGTTGCAATAAAACGACAATTAAATATTGTCTCCAAATTATTTTCAACCAGGCGTTGTAAGTCCCTTTCAAGTGGAAATTCACTTAATCGTACTCGTTTTGTTTTGCCTTTATCTATCTCAAATATTGCCATTTTCGTTCTCTTTTAATAATGCACGCATAACATCTCCATAAACCCATTACGTTTATATCCATTTATAGCACAACTATTTTCACCTTTGAAATGCCTATTGCAACTACAATATGTGTTTTTTTGCTATATAGGGTTATTCATTTCTCCCATATTTCACCAACCAAAACTACAAAAAAATGATGATGATTTATCACAAAATCATAGAATTTTTCTTGCTTCAAACAGAAAAATATGGCAATAGGAAGGATGTGGTGGTGGGTTGGGTTTGCCAACTTGTCTCTTCATCGTTTTTACGTCGAAGTCACAGACTTCGCCGAGCTGGGGAATAGAGCTCCTGCGGCGTTTTTGCATTGCTTTAAAATTATAAAAAACGCTAAAAATCGAAATCATCTTCCCAGTTTTCTCCATCAAAGAGCCCCCAAAAACGTCGATAAGTGCATAGCAACCACCAGGATTTCGTTTTTACCCTGTTGAATTTATCAACGATTCAACAGGGAATACTCGCTGGGTTTCCGCTATGGCGGAACTGGCTTTGCAGGCCGCTCATATTCCTATATATTACCACCCGTAGTTATTCAATCACCTTTCTTTTTTGTTTAATGACATCATCAATTTTAATTAAATCACTACTCCAGTCTAAAAGTCCTTTGTCCAACCAATCAATACCCTCAATAATTTCATCACGATAGTTTTTTATTACATCGATGTTCCATGTAACAGGTTCATGATGAAAAATTCGGTTTCTTAGTTTACGAATTCCGTTAAATTTCGAACTCATCGTTTTACGCTGCCGGATTTTCTTGGGACAATTGGGAAATGATAATCGCAAGTTTTTTCATAAGGTCTTTTCAAACCGGGAATCAAGCAGCGACGTCCAAAACCCAAAGGAAAGCTCTGAAATTATTCTTCCGGGCGTAACTTCCTTTTTTTCACGCAAAATGCTGTTACGGGCATCAGTTATTCTGTCAATTTGGAATCTGGATACGATTTTAATAAAACTATTCTCGTTATACCAGGCCTCGGTATTAAATTTGCGTGTCAATTGGTAATCCATTTGATTGCGTAATCCAACTTCCAATATTGCCAAAAGTGGATAAAAAGTCTCAGAAATTTCTATATTGGCTTTGTAATGTTCAATTGCTTTATTGAGACTGTTATCATGCCTTCGTAGATATGGAGCTAATCTATCGTGTGAAAATATTCGTTCGATTGCTTTTCGTTCCATATTTTTTTGTATCTTTGTAATGTCGTCCCGGTAATTCCTCTCCCAGTCCTTATGCTGGTGATGAAGCCGGGTTTTTTGTTTCTAATACTTTCAAAGATAATATTTTATTTCAGGACTTTTAGGTTTCTCTATTTTCTCTCTACTATGGGTGGTAAAACGGAAAGCTGTATGCGCCGTGCGAGGTTTTCGGAGACGCGTTCTCATCCCCCGTTACAAATTTAGCGATGAGCCAGTCTGTAGGGCAGGTGAAGGAAATAGCGCTTACCGGGAGGGCTGACCGTGAAGAAATGATCCTGTGGATCATTTTAGGGAGGAGCCTGTATGCAGGGTAGGGGAATAGATTCGTTTTCTATGCGCCGAGAAGTCAGCAGAAGTCATAGTAGCTGTTGGAACACGAGCCATTATAGATAAATGGAGGTCTCATAGATGCAGCGAAGGACTGAACGTTAAGTTGCTCGAAATTCGATATGGAAGCTTAAAGCGAGGGCTTTATCTAGCCATATTTTAAACTAGAGCATAGCTGTTGTGGTGAAAAGAGCATGACATTGATGCTTGACGAACCGCCGTATCCGCCAGCCGGCGGACGTATGGTGGTGTGAGAGGTTCTCCCCATCAATCTTCATTGGTGGGGCAACCTACTCGATTACCAACTGGCCTTTATTCATTTTCAATCAATTAACTATCAATTTTGCAGTACCTCGTGCGTTCGGACAGACACACTCTTTGACAAGTTTTGGTCGTGCGATTGGCTTTTTGAGCGACTTGGCAATGTGTGTGGCTGTGAAGCGTAGGCAATTTCAATCATACAATTCTAATACATTTTTAAAAGTTGATTTCAAGTCATTTATTAAACTCTCAGGTTTTATTACTTTTAAATTCTCTCCGTAAGATAGTAATTCCATAAAAAAATCATGCGTAATAAACAGCGTTAATTTTATTCTTAATTCTTCTTCATTATCAATTAAAATCTGTTGTGATTCATGAAGCGGTAATGTTTTTATATATTTTCCTTGAAACGGGTCGAATGAAAGTTCAATCTCTTCGGGTTTATGTCCATTCGGACTTATTATTCCAAAGCAATATTTGTAATGTTCATTCACATTGAAATCATCAGGAAATTGAAATCGTTTTTTTGTTATATCTAAATCTGACAATCGGTCAAGTGCAAAGCTTTTCACCTTATTATCTTTCAGGTCATTTGCCAAAACATACCACCGGTTTCTAAATTCTTTCAAAGCATAAGGTTCTGCATTTCTTTTAGTCAATGCATCTTCCCAAAATTTCTGATAGGTGAATTTAATTTGTAACTGATTCTTAATTGCATGAAGCAAACCGTATAAATTTTCAGTTCCTTGAGGTCTTCGTTTTTCAAAATGAATATTATTTGATAATCTATCAGACAAGTTCAACGCATTAAAAGTATCAAATGCTTCTAAAATCCGCTCATTAACATCAGGTTGCTCATCTAAGTCAAGAAAATATACCTTTCTCGAAAAGTCAAACTGGATATCAATATTGTAAAGCGAACGAATATCTTCTAAATCTCTTTGAAAGGTCCGTTTTGA
The DNA here is from genome assembly GCA_964544705.1 of uncultured Bacteroidales bacterium. GTDB lineage: Bacteria > Bacteroidota > Bacteroidia > Bacteroidales > CAZJDA01 > CAZJDA01. The sequence continues at coordinate 1,398 of CAZJDA010000003.1, read as the reverse complement.
AACATTAAAATTATATTCCTGCAACTCTGATTCTAAAGCTAAATAGTCTGCTATTTCAGCAAAGCTTGCAGGATGCTTTCTAAGCTTCTTTATTATCAGATTATATCTTGCTATGGATTCTCTTTTTGACATAATTGCTACGATTTACTGAAACCTATTTTTACTCGATTACTTACTAAAGTTTCTTCTGAGCAAAATGCAATTAATTTTGTCAAAGTAACTTTCTCACCATGAATTATTTCATGTATTTCATTTTTTCGGAGGACATTATCTATCTGACCACCAGAAAAATCGAACTTTTCAGCTAATAGATTACAGTCTTGTAATGCTAAAAATGGCAATTTCGATTTCCAAATTCTTGCTCTTATTGAAATCTCAGGTTTTTGGAACTGGATTTTAAACAAAAACCTTCTCTCAAATGCTGAATCAAGATTGTTTGCAAGGTTAGTAGTTGCAATTAAAATACCCTCGAAATTCTCTAATTCTTCCAAAATAATGTTTTGTATTGCATTTTCAGTTTGAGCAACACCTGAATTACCAACTTCTCGTCTTTTAGAAATGATTCCATCTGCTTCATTGAAAAGTAATATCGGTGTTCGTTCACATTCCTTGCTAAACGCTTTATAATCTGTGAATATGCGCTTTATGATTTTTTCACTCTCACCAAACCACATTGATTTTGACTGACTTATTTCAACCTTTATCAATTCTCTGCTAGTTTCTTTAGCAATTTGCTTGACAATTTCTGTTTTACCAGTACCTGGTGCTCCATGCAATAGTGCAGTAACTCCTTTTGGTAAATTTTTATCGGATAATCGTTTTTGTGTTTCTTTGAATTTCAAATCATTTAATAAATCTTTTAAAAAGAATAACTGTTCCATTTCTGATTTACTGAAAATCAATTCTCTGTATGGAATTTCATTCGGCGAAATGACATTTTCCTTTTTCTTTTTATTCATGAAAAGATTTATGCCACACTCTTTTAAAAGATTATTGGAGTAATCCGTCAATTTCATTTCTGTGTCATTGAAAAAACGGGCTTCAACAATTTCGATTAAGTTATTTTTAATGAGTGAATTTTCTCCAGAAAGATATTTCTGCATATAATTCACCCGTTTTGTAGCATTGTCAAAAATACCTTCTAAAGCCCTTCCAATATCAGTAGATTCACTACCCGAAATAGTTTTCCATATTAAATAGAGATACAAATAAGAATCATCAATATTAAATTTGAATTGATCCACTTTACAAACCAACGGAAACTGCAAATTTGCAGATAACATTTTTCTTGTTTGAAGGAACAATTCTATGGTTGACAATTCATTTTCATCTCGTCGTACGCCAAGATTCAGAACTCCTGACCTATCGTAGTTTATCATGTCGCAAATTTATAAATTA
>CAZJDA010000002.1:56082-187472 GCA_964544705.1 uncultured Bacteroidales bacterium | reverse complement strand
ACGTGCAAAATATTGTAAGTTATTGATAATCTAATGACAGGTCAGGAGTTCTGAACATAGTAAAATGGTTCGCTGTTATCCACGGCAACCCTGTAAAACTGGGTGATAGGTAAATTGCTAACAAATTTCCATTTTTTTCCTTGATCCCAAGTTTCATAGATACCACCATCGCCTCCGATAATGAGGTGTTGATTATTTTTTGGATCGATCCACAGGGCATGGTCATCAACATGCCTGGTTTTGGTGGGGATTCGATCAAAGGTTTTACCACCATCATTGGTAACTCTTGAATACGTGTCTAAGGAATATACCCTCTCAGGATCTTGTGGGTCTGCAACAATCTCCATGTAATATTGTGGGCTGTTGGCAATATAGCTGTTCATCTTTTGCCATGAAGCACCTTTATCGCTGGAGCGGAAAAAACCACCCTTGTCTTCGGCAGCTTCTATAATTGCGTAGATATAATAGGGTTTTACCGGTGAAACGGTAAGCCCAATTCTTCCAATATCTACATTGGGAAGCCCCGTTTTAAGTTTTTTCCAAGTTTTACCGGCGTCAACAGATTTGTAGATGGCAGATTCCGGCCCCCCGTTGATGAGGGTAAAAACATGTCTTCTTCTTTGATATGCTGCTGCATAGATCACATCAGGATTACAGGGGTCAAAGATCACATCTGTTACACCGGTATTTTCACTAATTTCCAGGACTTTATCCCAGTTTTCGCCACCGTCGGTGGTCTTGTAGAGGCCCCTGTCTCCGCCGGCATTCCATAAAGGGCCTTGGGCTGCAACATAAACCACATCCGAATTGCGGGGGTCAACGATGATTTTTCCAATATGCTCTGAGTTTTTCAAGCCCATGTTTTTCCAGGATTTACCTCCATCAATGGTTTTGTAGACACCATCGCCCCAAGAAACGCTACGTTGGCTGTTGTTCTCACCTGTTCCTACCCACACAATGTTGTGATTCTTTGGATCCATGGCGATACAACCCATTGAATAGGATTTTTGCCCGTCAAAAATAGGTTCCCAGGTAGTTCCTGCATTTGTAGTTTTCCATAAACCACCTGATGCCACGGCTACATAGTATTCGGCTGGATTACAAGGGTTTACAGCAAAATCCGAAATTCTTCCTGACATAAGTGCCGGCCCAATACTCCTGAATTTTAGCCCTGAAAAAGTAGATGATTTCCACGGGCCTTTTTCTTCTTCTTCACTCTCTTGTGAACGTAAATCTACGCTGAAGAATACGATGATCAGCGCCATAAAAAGTATATTTACTCTTTTCATAATCTATTAATTTTAGAATTGATTTATATGAATTTGCTTAAGTATCTTTTTCATAAATTCTTGAGCAGCAGTATCGCCTTCTTCGGGAGCCCAATCGGCAAATTTTTTATCAGATTCTGGGTTATAAGGACCATCTTTTATTTCGTAAAAAACAGAATTTTTTTCCAGTATGATGAAAGAATGGTAGTTTCCCGGCTTGATTTCTACACCATAGCAACCATTTTCATGGCTTAAAATTTCATGTTCGCTTATGTTCCCATTATCGTTAAATTCAATAACTACGGCTTTTCCCCTCAAAAGCAAAAATACTTCTCTTTTAGGTGGATCATCATGTTTATGAGGGCGGATATAAGTACCCGGTTCCCCGGCATTTAGCATCCTTTGCAAAAGATCGGATGGTTGCTTATGGAAATTATGGTTGGCTCTTTTACGAATGGACACTTCTCCCTTCTTGGAAGTTTTATTCAAAAGCGTTTCATTGATCTTGATCATTTGGAGTGTTGTTCAAAAATTTACCCCGAAGATAGAAAAATTTTGGAAATGAACAGGAAAATAAATGAATCTGTAAGCTACTTTTAGGACGAGACACCTGGGAAACTAAACCCTCCTGTTTTCATAAGCTGAATAATCCTTCTGTGAAGGCTTGTAGTTTTCTTCCAAAAGTTTTGAAGAAATTAAAAAATCGGCTGTTGAGCGGTTACATGCAGTAGGAACATTATATAAAACAGCAATCCTAAGCAAAGCTTTTACATCAACATCATGAGGTTGTGGTTGCATAGGATCCCACAAAAAAATTAAAAGGTCTATTTTACCTTCGCTAATAAGCGCTCCCAATTGCTGATCGCCTCCCAAAGGCCCGGATTTAAGCTTCACTATTTCAGGAATAGGTTCATCCGTGTTCTTTTTATCTTTTAATAAGGCTTGTTCTACCAACCTCCCGGTTGTTCCGGTACAAGTGAGATTATGTGTGCAAAGCTTATCTTTATTCCATTCCACCCATTGTATAAGGTCTTCTTTCCTGTTATCGTGGGCTACAAGAGCAATATTCATGGTTGACTATTTTTTAGTTATTTCTTCTGCTTGTATGATCGCATTGTAAGCATCAACTACACCGCCTGTTGTTGATAATTTTTTGAAGCGTGTTTGCTTCTTTTCTTTCTTCGATTTATTGGGGATGTTTACTTTCAGTCTCTTATATTGCCTTGCTGATTCAAGAATGGCCTCTTTAAGCTGAATGGCAGTCAAATCTGGATAATAAGACCAAACCAATGCCGCAACACCCGATACTACCGGGCAGGAAAAACTCGTGCCATTGGCAAGGTTATATTGGTTGTCAGGATGTAAAGAAACAATATGAACACCTGGAGCAAAAATATCAACACTTTTTTTACCATAATTGGAGAAAACTCCCGGTAATTCGGGCCCTTTTTCCTTGGATGAGGCGCCAACAGTGATCCAATTATCAACTTCTTTTCTATTATCCAGCTTTTTAACCGGGTAATGTTGAACATCGTCATTATCATCGGCATTATTTCCTGCTGCATGCACCAGTAAAACATTGTTTTCTTCGGCATAACGAATCGCTTCGTCAACAAATTGCTTGTTGGGCGAAAAATCTTTCCCAAAACTCATGTTAATGATATTTGCCCCATTATCCACAGCATAACGAATAGACAAGGCCACATCCTTGTCATATTCGTCGCCTTTAGGCACAACCCTCAAAGCCATGATCTCAACATTTTCAGCAATCCCGTCAATACCTATTCCATTATTCCTGTTGGCAGCAATAATCCCGGCTACAAAAGTACCATGCTCGGCGCGTGGGCCTTTAACATTATTATTGCCATAAGCTGCGTCTGTAATATCAGTTTTGTCATCCCCAATCAAGGGTCGTTGTTCAAAATCTAGGTTTAAGAGTTTATCCAAATATTCCGCGTTATGATTCAGCATCCAGCGGAGGTCTTTTTTCTTAAAATCGCTCTCCAAAAGGTAAAGCTTAAATTCTTTGGCTGTGGAAAGCATCCTGTCATCGGTTTTGATCTTTTCAATATCTTCTTTTAACAGTGTATCTTTTTCCAAATGTTTTTTTAATATGATATTGGTATTCTTGGGATTGGATTGAAAATTCTCCAAGCTCTTTTTTTCCTTTTTATACTTTTCAAGTTCTTTTTCATACCTCGTAGAACATTGTATGTACAATGCATACTCGCTTTCCAAGGAATCAGCAACATCTTTTTTCGATTCAATATGTTCAAAATATGGCTTGTAATCTCTTACAACCCTCACATATTCCAAGTTATCGAAGTGAATATTTTCTCCATCAGCATTGCCAATAAAATTCCACCCATTTACATCGTCAATATATCCATTATTGTCGTCATCTTTTTTGTTGCCAGGTATTTCATCGTCATTCACCCATATTTTTCCTTTAAGGTCTTCGTGGTTAATATCGACGCCGCCATCAATAACGGCAACCACAATTTTTTTCTTGCCTTTTTTTCCCTGCAATAGTTTTTCATAAGCTTGCTCAACCCGGGCTCCTTCAATGGAATCGAGCGCTGGGTTTTTGTTGTACCAATTTACATGAAAAGAATCGAGGGAGTCAATGTCCTTAACCGGCTCTCCCTGGATAACACCATAGCATGTAAAATAAAAAGGCCATAACAGAAAAGCCATGATGGATCGTTTGATATATTTTTTAAAAAGTTGCTTCATAAGAATCAAGAAATTTTTGATATTCAAAGAAATTTTTTGACAAAAATAAACTTTTGCTTCAAAAAGTTGTGTTAAAGAATGCAAAAAAGTTTATGTTGCTATTTCTTCCTGGAAGCAATCATAGGGGAAGTTTTCCATTATCTCGCCCCAATTCAATGCTTCTTCAGGGGAATAGTGATTATTAGAAGCAAGGCATTTTTTCATGGCATATTTTTTTTAATTAAACGCATCATTTTATTACAAAATTGTACCAATAGGTTATTATATTTTTTGGTTATTTTGAAAACAAAATGATTTTATGAACCTAAATTTCCTTAACATGTTTAAAAGCCACATTATAACTGCAATTGGTTGTTTTCTTTTGATTTCAACCCTTCAATCTCAAAATGTATTTGATCTACTTATACGTGATGATTTAACCCATCGGCTTTACTGCGCTATTGAGAAAAACAATGGTAACTACCTTATGGGTGGTACTGAAACAGATTATGTAAATTATTATGCTCCATACCTTTTGGAGGTATCTGCGCAAGGTGAGATTATAGAAGAAGTTTCTTATGATTTTGGAGATTCTGCCTGCGTATTAGCTGATATCATTTCAATTGATGACAGCAACTATGTAATTTGTGGTAATGCTGCTGGGATAGACAATACTGAATTTAGCACTTTATGGTTTGCAAAGATTGGGCAGGATCTTGAAATCCAACTGTTGAAAAAAACATCTCTCCCTGATGAATTTGGCGAATACAATTTAATCTTTCTTAAAAAAGATTCTGACTCTAGCTTTTGTATGTATGGTGATATATTTACAGAGAAGCCCAATGGTGGGTTCACCAACGATATATTTATTTATCGGTACAATTTACAAGGTGACTCTTTAGATGCCTGGGTATCTGAGTTGAACTACGATGATACAGAATTATTTGTGAGGGATTTGTTATTAACCACGAATGATACTGCAAAATATATGCTTATAGGTACAGAAAACATTGGCGCTAACACGCTTACGTTTTTCGATACTGCTCTTAACAAAACTCATGTTCACTGCTTACCTGAAACACCTTATAATGAACCATGGTTTCATTTCTTTGCCCAGGCAGATGCTTTATGGCTGGATGATTCTACCTTTGCTATCGCAACAGCTTATAATGGAATTAACGTTAAAGACATTGCCATATTAAAACTTGATTATCATAATAATAATGAAATAATGGAAACAACCAGTTTTGGTAAACCGGATACCTCTGACAGGCCGGGATTCATGAATTGTTTTTCAAATTATAACACTAGCAATATCTATTATGGAGGTACTAGCAACATTGATTATTCAAGCATATATTCATATAAAAAGTCATGGTTCAATATCGCCAATTTTGATCAAGACCTCAACTTCAAATGGAATAATTATTATGGTGGGGATGCCTATTATATGCTCGAAGGCATCCTTCCTTGCTCAGATGGTGGCTGCCTGGCCTATGGCGTTAGGTACGACCACGAGATCCAAAACCAGGAACTGGATGCTTATATCCTAAAAGTGGATTCGCTTGGCCATAGCCCCTTATCTATCACCCAAATTGATAAGGAATACAAGGATTGCATCAACCTTTTCCCCAACCCGGGTAAAGAATATTTTTGTGTAGAAATCAACAAGAAAACCGGTAGTAACCATACCATCCAATTATTCAATACACAGGGCAAAAAAGTAAAAGAGGCGGCTTTTCAGGGAAACAGGAAACGGTTAGAAGCCGGTGATTTGCCCGTAGGGATTTACTTTTGCAGGATCATAAAAGATGGTGCTGCTGTTTATACAGGGAAGTGGATTAAGGGGAATTAAGAGTTTTGACCAGGCAATATTTCAATGCTTTCTTTACTGACCTCATTAATAAAATCATCCCCTTTATTATAGTAGTGTTAAGTCAACAAAGAAATGACGCATCAACTATTTGGCAATTTGCTCAATTACAACAATATAGATTCTCAATAATAAAAGTGATGCGTCACTAGTAAGTGGGGTAAGGATGTGTTTCTATGATTGGATATTTTATATTAATTTTTGAATGAAGTTTTAGATTCTCAAATATGTTCTCACCAAATTGGTCTGATATCAAAAGCAAATCAATATCAGACCATTCATGGTTGATGTTTTTGGCAACTGAACCAAAAAGCAATACTTCATGAAATGTTAAACCATTGGATTCACATTACATGGTATGATTCACAGGTTATTTTTTCACTTCCTGGCATGTTGCTTTTTGATTTTGTTTTCAATTGTAGAGAAGAAATCGCTGAGGCTCATATTAAAATACCGGCAAAGCATAACAAGGGTTTTCATGCCGCAAGACACTTGACGGCTTTCAATCCTGGCAATGTGTATACCCGTTTCTCTTTTCACTTGGTTTTGGGTTAAACGGTTGGTATACCTAAGCCTTCGAATTTGTGTTGCTATTTCTTCCTGGAGATGATTATATGAAATAGATTCTAAAACACAATGCCCTTGTAAAGTTTTATTTTCTTCATGAACTAAGTTGGTAGCTGTATTCTTTTTCATGGTATGTCAATTTTATCTAAACATCCTATTTTATTACAAAAATGTAATAGGTTGTTCTATTTGTTTTTGGTTTCTTTGTGAATGAATAATCACAGATATTAACAAAAGTAAAAACTTTTTTAATTAAAAAACGGAGGTATTATGAAAAAATTACAATTTTTTACCATGTTTACAGTTATTACTATAATAGCTATAGTAATTGTTATTAAAAGTTGCAAAAAGGAGGATTATAAATCCGCCAATGAAATGAAAAACAAAAATGAAAAAGTGACTAAAACCGGTTACAAAGCAGATCTTACTGAAAAGAAGATTTTAAACTTTAACAAGAAAGTGAAGGATTATAAAAAAGACCCTGGAAGTAAAGAATTTGGGTCAAAAATTTTGCCTGGTGATGCCTTATGGATAACCGAGGCTTCATTGAATTATAATTTTGCTGATCTTGATTCTACATGGGAAAAAGCTTATAAAGATACTTTCTATATTTCTCTTCCTGTTGAGAACGATAGCATTGTTTATTCTCAACTTATTAATGCATACCTAACCATGGAAGGTAATATAGATCAATATTTAGATGAAATAAATGGAGATCATGTACGTATGCTATTATCTGACCTAAGCATATCCGGGGATTCTAAAACACAAGATGAAATAATCTTTGAGCAGCAAGTATTGGTGGCTTCGGGAGTTTTTATTGTTCCATTTTGTACATTTGAAGATGATGATTACTGGTACTGGGGAGAAGAACAAGGAAGATGTGGCGAGTATCAGGGGCAGGATATTGGTATGGATGCTGCCAAAATAATTAATCAAAAACTGAATGCTTGCAAGGGGCAACCTGCTGGAAATCATTATTATACCGATATTGAAACAAATGCAGGTAATTTATGGGGATGCGCTAATGAAAATATGTTTTGTGAGTGGGGAGACCCTCCAAATCATGCTTATTGTATGTCACCGCAAGAAATGGCAGGATATTTTAATTATACAAGAAGTTGGGCACAAGATCATACACCTGATGGTAAAGTGATAATGAATTATTTTTATGATTATGACTATATAACTGCAACTAATAGTTATGGATTGATACATTATTGCGATATTCAATATGGTGTTCTGCATTTAACAGGTAATGACATGTAATGTCTAAATAGGATTTAAGACATCTACTGATTTATCAACAGAATAAATCAGTGGGTGTCTTAAAAAATCCAAAAATTAATCTTTTTAATAATTTGCTTATAAATAATTACTGAAAATTTTAATACTACAGATAAATTAATTAAATAATTCATTTATGAAATTGAAAGCTTTTTTATTATTATTCAGTCTATTTGGAATTGTCTTTTCAACCCTTCATTCTCAAAATGTCTTTCACTTAACCATTAAAGGAGAACTAACGCACAGACCATTGTTTGCTGAGGAAAAAACCAACGGTAATTATCTAGTAGGTGGTTTTGAATCTGATTTTACAAATTATTATGCTCCATATTTAATAGAAATCTCACCACTAGGTGAAATTGTAGAAGAAGTTTCTTATGATTTTGGAGATTCTGCCTGCGTATTAGCTGATATCATTTCAATTGATGACAGCAACTATGTAATTTGTGGTAATGCTGCTGGGATAGACAATACTGAATTTAGCACTTTATGGTTTGCAAAGATTGGGCAGGATCTTGAAATCCAACTGTTGAAAAAAACATCTCTCCCTGATGAATTTGGCGAATACAATTTAATCTTTCTTAAAAAAGATTCTGACTCTAGCTTTTGTATGTATGGTGATATATTTACAGAGAAGCCCAATGGTGGGTTCACCAACGATATATTTATTTATCGGTACAATTTACAAGGTGACTCTTTAGATGCCTGGGTATCTGAGTTGAACTACGATGATACAGAATTATTTGTGAGGGATTTGTTATTAACCACGAATGATACTGCAAAATATATGCTTATAGGTACAGAAAACATTGGCGCTAACACGCTTACGTTTTTCGATACTGCTCTTAACAAAACTCATGTTCACTGCTTACCTGAAACACCTTATAATGAACCATGGTTTCATTTCTTTGCCCAGGCAGATGCTTTATGGCTGGATGATTCTACCTTTGCTATCGCAACAGCTTATAATGGAATTAACGTTAAAGACATTGCCATATTAAAACTTGATTATCATAATAATAATGAAATAATGGAAACAACCAGTTTTGGTAAACCGGATACCTCTGACAGGCCGGGATTCATGAATTGTTTTTCAAATTATAACACTAGCAATATCTATTATGGAGGTACTAGCAACATTGATTATTCAAGCATATATTCATATAAAAAGTCATGGTTCAATATCGCCAATTTTGATCAAGACCTCAACTTCAAATGGAATAATTATTATGGTGGGGATGCCTATTATATGCTCGAAGGCATCCTTCCTTGCTCAGATGGTGGCTGCCTGGCCTATGGCGTTAGGTACGACCACGAGATCCAAAACCAGGAACTGGATGCTTATATCCTAAAAGTGGATTCGCTTGGCCATAGCCCCTTATCTATCACCCAAATTGATAAGGAATACAAGGATTGCATCAACCTTTTCCCCAACCCGGGTAAAGAATATTTTTGTGTAGAAATCAACAAGAAAACCGGTAGTAACCATACCATCCAATTATTCAATACACAGGGCAAAAAAGTAAAAGAGGCGGCTTTTCAGGGAAACAGGAAACGGTTAGAAGCCGGTGATTTGCCCGTAGGGATTTACTTTTGCAGGATCATAAAAGATGGTGCTGCTGTTTATACAGGAAAGTGGGTTAAGGGAAATTAAGAGTTTTGACCAGGCAATATTTCAATGCTTTCTTTACTGACCTCATTTATAAAATCATCCCCTTTATAATAGCAGTATGTGGGGTAAGGATGTGTTTCTATGATTGGATATTTTATATTAATAGTCTTACCGGCATTATTCAGTAGCTTTTATATACCTTTGCACGAATTAAGAATTGGATCATGGCAAAAGCAAATAACTTTGATTTTTTACCCGTTACCCAAAAGGAAGCCCATAATAGAGGATGGGATCAATTGGATGTGATCCTCTTTAGCGGCGACGCCTATGTTGATCACCCGTCTTTTGGGATTGCCATAATGGGAAGGTTATTGGAGAGCCTCGGGTTGAAAGTTGCTATTGTGCCTCAACCCAATTGGAAAGACGATCTCCGCGACTTTAAAAAATTTGGTGAGCCCAGGTTATTTTTTGGTGTTTCTGCAGGAGTTATGGATTCAATGGTAAATCATTACACGGCCAACAAAAGGCTTCGTTCCGATGATGCATACACACCCGGCAATAAAGCCGGTTTTAGGCCGGATTATCCTACCATCGTATACACAAAAATCTTAAAAAAACTTTTCCCCAATACCCCGGTTATTATTGGTGGCATTGAAGCATCTATGAGGCGTTTTACCCATTATGATTATTGGCAAGACCATTTAAAACCTTCCATACTTTTTTCCCCAGGAGCCGACATGTTGATTTATGGTATGGCCGAAAAACCTATGAAAGAGATAATAAGGTTGCTGGAGAAAGGGGTTCCTTTTGCAGGTTTGAACAATATTCCACAAACGGCTATTAAAGCAAATTCAAGCAATGATATCCCGAAAAAAATCTTGGATAATGCCATATTTTTGCATTCACATGAGCAATGTTTAAAAAGTAAAAAAGCCTTTGCAGAAAATTTCGTAAAAATAGAAAACGAATCCAATAAACTTGATGCTTTTCCTATTGTTCAGCAAGCAAAAGAGCAATATGTTTTGGTGAATCCTCCGGCAGGCATACCAACGGAAAAAGAAGCCGATAATATTTATGAGCTTCCTTTCACAAGGCTTCCACATCCCAAATATGAAAAAAAAGGGGTGATAAAAGCTTACGAAATGATCAAAAACTCCATCAATATTCACAGGGGCTGTTTTGGTGGATGCAGTTTTTGCACAATTTCTATGCATCAAGGAAAATTTATAAGCTCAAGGTCAGAAACTTCTATCGTAAAAGAAGTAGAAACCCTAACTGGGATGCCTGGTTTTAAAGGTGTATTGACTGATCTTGGTGGGCCATCAGCCAATATGTATAAAATGAAAGGCAAAGATGTATCCGTTTGTAAAAATTGCCAAAGGCCTTCTTGCATATTCCCCAAGGTATGCAAAAACCTTGACACCTCCCATGCCCATCTCAATAGCCTTTATAAAAAAGTTGCGGCCATCAAAGGAGTGAGAAAAATATTCATTGGCAGCGGTATACGTTACGATTTGCTTTTAAATTCCTATAATCCACAAGCTGGAAAAGCTGAGAACGAATATATGCATCGTGTAATCACTCAACATGTATCCGGTAAAATGAAAGTAGCGCCCGAGCATACTTCAAAAAAAGTACTGGAGGTTATGAGAAAGCCTTCTTTTGAGCTGTATCGTGAATTCAATAAGCAGTTTAAAAGAACATCTAAAAATTCAGGGTTGAACCAGCAACTTGTCCCCTATTTTATTTCTTCGCATCCCGGCTGTGCAGAGGCAGATATGGCCGAATTGGCTATAGAAACAAAAGCTCTTGGAATCATGCCCGACCAGGTCCAGGATTTCACACCCACGCCTATGACCCTTGCCACGGTTATGTACTACACCGGGTTGAATCCTTATACCATGAAACCGGTAAATGTAGCAAAAACAAAAAACGAAAAGCAAATCCAGAACATGTATTTCTTCTGGTATAAACCGGGGATGATCAGCAAGATAAAAAACAGAATAAACCGGTTAAAGCGGCCGGATTTATTAAAACGCTTATCATAAGGCATTTGAGATTGTTTTCCAGGTACATTTTTATGGTAAGAACAAACAACTATCGCCGTAACTTAAGAACCTGAAATGGTTTTCTAATGCAAATTGATATGCTTGCTTCCACTTCTCACCAATAAAAGCCGAAACGAGCAACAGTAACGTGCTGCGCGGTTGGTGAAAATTGGTTATCATACATTTGGCAAACATAAATTGATAACCCGGCACAATCATCAAACGGGTAGCTCCTGTAATATTTTCCAATCCTTTCTTGGCCATCCATTCCAAGACCAAGTCAATAGCTTCATTTTTATCCAGTAATCTATCGTAATGCTTATAGGGTGTCCATTGTTCTATTTGAAGTTCCTGGAAAGTTGTTGTTTCATGAAATAGCCTTACCCCGAACCAATAAATGCTTTCAAGGGTTCTTACTGAAGTTGTTCCTACAGGAATAATGGTATGGTGTTGTTTTAATTTTTCTAAGGTGTTTTTGCTTACTGAAATTTTCTCGGTATGCATTTGATGTTCAGAAATATTTTCAGCGCTAACGGGCTTAAAAGTCCCGGCACCCACATGCAAAGATACTTGGGCTGAATCAATGCTCTTTTCATGTAAACGTTCCAGGACATCCTCGGTAAAATGCAATCCTGCGGTAGGCGCTGCTACCGAGCCTTTGTGTTGGGCGTATACTGTTTGGTATCTTTCAATGTCTTGTTTTTCCGCTTCTCGCTTTATATAAGGTGGTAAAGGAATATTGCCGGAGCTTTCCAAAACTTCAGAAAAAGAAAATTCTCCCGGTTGCCATGAAAATCTAATAATGAATGAATCCTGCAATTTGCTGATGATTTCTGCTCCTACCTTTACCCTGGTTTGGTTGATATCAATTTCCAAGAACAACTTCCCGGTTTTCCATTTTTTTGCATTGCCAACCAGGCATCTCCAATCCACTTGGCCTGATTGTTGAAAAGCCAATTGAATATCTACTTTGTTGTTGGCCGGCTCTAAGCAAAATATCTCGATTCTTGCGCCGGTAGATTTAAAAAAATTCACCCTAGCCCTCACCACTTTTGTATTATTGAAAACAAGCAGGCTGTTGCTAGGGAGAAAACCCGGAATTTCTTTGAAAATTGATTGTTGTATATGGCCATTTTTTAGTACCAACAGTTTTGATTCATCCCTTTTAGGCAACGGATATTTGGCTATTTTTTCCTGGGGCAAAGGATAATCATACAAATTTATATCAACTTCAGGTATATTATACATGGATTCTTCAACGTTAAAAAAGTGCAAAAGTATGCAAATAATCCTTAAATTTGAAATTTGTAAAAATCAATACGAAATATTCAATTCGCTTATGGCAAAACAATATGTAGGTATGGCAGTTACAGATTTTGATGGCACTTTGCTGGGAAGCAACAGCAAGGTAAGCGATAGAAATCTAAAAACATTGTATCGATTGAAACAAGAAAGTATTTGCCGGGTAATTGCTACCGGGCGTTCTGTTTATTCCTTAGATAAAGAGATATCCCCGGATTTCCCTGTTGATTACCTTGTTTTTTCATCTGGCGCCGGCATCATGGACTGGAAAAGCAGGGAGATTATAAAATCGTACACCCTCAATAACGAACAGGTTTCCGAAATTTCGAAAATATTTCGAAAACACAAACTCAACTTCATGGTACATAATCCATTACCTGATAATCATAGATTTTGCTATTATTTATATGATGATGCCCATGAAGACTTTCACAGGCGATGCTCCATGTATGGAGATTATGCGTCTCAAAAAAAATACTATTGGGAGCATGAAAAAGATGCCAGCCAGCTTCTTGCGGTTATGAAAAAAGACTTGGAACTTTTTTATAAAGTAAAGAAAGACCTTGACCATTACCGTGTAATACGCACCACTTCACCCATTGGTGGAAATTCTATCTGGATGGAAATATTTCCAAAAAATGTTTCAAAAGGCTTGGCTACCAAATGGCTATGTCATCACTTGGAGATTGATGCGGAAAAAACCATTGGCATTGGAAATGACTACAATGACCTGGAATTATTGGATTTTACAAAACAAAGTTTTGTTGTAGATAATGCACCGGAAGAGCTAAAAAATGTTTATAACCTTTGCTCTTCAAATGATGAAGATGGTTTTGCTGATGCTTTGGCTAAATCAAAAATGAAAATTCAAGTTGAAAGATAACATGGATGATTCAAAATATAAATTCTTGCATTTTTTTTGCCTCTTAACATACAATATTATATACATTTCCGAAATCATATAGACGTCACAATGTCAAACATCTATGCAAGTGCAAAACAAATAATAGCGATATTTTTTTATTTCTAAAAAATTTTTCTTATATTTAACCTCAACTTAAGAAATCTCACACCATATTTTCAATATGAAACGTCCATGAAATATTTTTATGGCTTTTACTGCAAGAGCATAAAATGTTTTAATGAAAAGTTCCACGAGGCCGATTAAATATAATAATACTTTCTCGTGAATTTTCACATAGTGCATTCATCACTTCCAAGTTGTAGCCTTTATCATTCAAATAAAGGTGATTCCATATTTACAAATCTTAAAAACCACTAAATATGAAAAAGAAGAATATATTTATTGTCGGGGCTGATGAATTTAACCTATACGAATTAAGCACCATAAAGCATGCAGAAAAATACAACTTTATCACTTTGTTAACAGAAGAAGAAATCCACCGCCAGGATGTAAAACCTGATGTAAGGCCATTGATTGCTAAAGCCAAAAGAAAACTTGATAATTTCCAAGGAACTATCGATGGCATTATAGGTTATTTTGACTTTCCCGTAACTTTAGTAACATTTTTTTTAATACAAGAATACGGCCTACCCGGCCCAACTTTAGAAAGTGGGATTAGGTGTGAGAACAAATTCATTAGCCGTAGCTTGCAATCAGAGGTTATTAAAGAACATATCCCGCGTTTTAGGGCTGTTAACCCTTATGAAGTAAAAAAAATCGAGGAAATTGGCCTTGAACCTCCATTTTGGCTAAAACCTGTTAAAGCTTTTGGATCTCAGATAGGTTTTAAAATTGATGATCAAAAAGATTTGGATGAAGCCCTTCCCATAATTAGAGAAGAGATCGATTTTTTTGCCGACCCTTATGATTATTTGGCATCATATGCGGTATTACCCGGTAAATTCAAAACCATAAACGGGTATTATTGTATTGCAGAAGAACTTATTGGAGGGCATCAATGCACGCTTTCGGGATTTATTTATAACAACAAAGTTGAAACCTATGGGATTATTGATTCTATTAACTATCCCAACAGCAAATCATTTTTTTATTATTTATTGCCAAGCGAATTACCCGGTAGTGTGCAGCAAAGAATGGCGGATATTGCAGCTAAGGTTATTCCAAAGCACGGTCTTGATTGTTCACCCTTTAACATAGAATTTTATTATGATGAAGAAAAAGACAAAATTTACCTATTAGAGATCAACCCAAGAATGTCCCAGTCTCACTCTGACTTGTATAATAAAGTTACCGGGCATTCTAATCATCAAGTTTTGGTTCATTTATCCATGGGAAAACACCCTGATTTCAAACAGCAAAAGGGGAACTATAAATATGGAGCAAAACTGCATTTTAGGGTTTTTCATGATGGTATCATTGAACAATACCCGGGCGAGAAAGAAATTGAAAAGGTAAAAGAAAAATATCCTGATGCATACTTAAAACTCGAAGCCGGAGAAGGACAGAAACTATCCGACCTTCCAGGTCAAGACAGCTATAGCTACCGTATTGCTGTAATTTATACAGGCGCCAATTCAAAAGAAGAATTAATGAATAAATATCACGACATAATAAAAGAATTCAATATAAAAATCAAAAAAATATAGGACTATATGAAGTATACGAGCAAGTTACCAAACCAGGTGAGAGAAATAGAAAATATGTGGATTCCTATGCCAGATGGAATAAAATTAGCAGCCCGTGTATGGATGCCGGAGAATGCAGAACAAAAGCCGGTTCCTGCTATTTTGGAATACATACCTTACAGGAAGAGAGACTCCAAACGCGTACGTGATGAGGTGAATCATAAATACTTTGCAGGCCACGGTTATGCAGGTGTTCGGGTAGACGCCAGAGGCTCAGGCGATTCCGATGGCATTATTAAGGATGAGTACCTTAAACAAGAATTAGATGATGGTGTTGAGATTATCAAATGGCTTGCTGCTCAACCATGGTGCGATGGGAATGTTGGCATGATGGGAATTTCATGGGGTGGTTTTAATGCTTTGCAAGTTGCAGCGCTCCAGCCCGAAGCACTAAAAGCCATCATAACGGTTTGCTCAACAGACGACCGTTACGCTGATGATGTCCATTATATGGGTGGTTGCCTTATTGGTGACAACCTGTCATGGGCTTCAGTAATGTTTGGAAGGAACAGCCTGCCACCAGACCCCGAAATCGTTGGAGACAAATGGAAAAGCATGTGGATGGACAGGCTAGAAAATAGCGGCTTATGGCTAAAAAATTGGTTAGAACACCAAAGAAGAGACGAATTTTGGAAACATGGCTCAGTGAATGAAGATTATAACGACATACAATGCCCAGTTATGGCGGTCAGCGGCTGGGCCGACGGGTATTCCAATGCGGTTTTTAGAATGCTTAAAAATCTTAAAGTTCCTAGAATGGGATTGGTTGGGCCATGGAGTCACCGATACCCACACGATGGTCAACCAGGACCGGCTATAGGCTTCTTGCAAGAATGCATACGTTGGTGGGATCAATACCTCAAAAATAAAGAAACCGGCATTGACAAAGAACCCATGTTAAAAGCTTGGGTACAAGACAGTGTTCCTCCTTTTACAAGCTATGAAGAAAGGCCGGGGTACTGGCTAGGTCTTAATGAATGGCCATCAAAAAAAATTGAGACTAAAAATTGGATACTTCATGGCAATAATGCGATGGGGCCAGAAAAGGATGAATATTCACCAAAAACCTTATGGGTAAAATCGCCTTTACGATTGGGGATGTTTGCCGGCAAATGGTGTTCATATAGCGCTCCACCAGATTTGCCTGGCGACCAACGTGATGAAGATGGTGGCGCACTCATATTCAACAGCGAAATGCTGGAAGATGAATTAGAAATTGTTGGCGCACCAGTTGCCAATATCTCCCTCTCGGTGGACAAACCTATTGCCCAAATAGCTGTGCGGCTTTCTGACATCAACACAGACGGAAAAGCAACAAGAGTAACTTATGGACTACTTAACTTAACCCATCACAAAAGCCATGAATTTCCACAGGAACTTGTACCAGGGAAAAAATATAAAGTAGAAGTTATGTTAAACAATATTGCTCATAAATTTCCTAAAAGACATAGGTTAAGAATCTCCATATCAACCTCCTATTTCCCTCTTGCATGGCCACCACCTGAACTTCCAATGATGAATGTTTATATGGAAGAAAGTTACGTTTCTTTACCCATAAAAACAGCCCCTGGCGATGCCAACGTGGAATTTGAAAAGCCAGAAGGCGCCAAGCCAAGCACAACGATAAAAACATTAAAAAAACCTGGTTACAGTTGGAACGTTATAAGGAACCTCATAACCGACGAATCTACACTCAGCATATTAAAAGATGAAAGTTTATACGAGTTGGAAGATATCAACTTGGAAGTTAAGGATTACAATGAGGAAAACTACACAGTGGTTGATGACAACTTATCAAGTGTAAAAGGTACGGTTACCTGGGAAAAGAGTCTTAAAAGAGGCGATTGGTATGTACAAACCATAACAAAAACCCGGTTAACATCTTCCAAAACCCAATTTCATATTCATGCAACATTGGATGCTTATGAAAATGGGGCAAGGGTTTTCTCAAATACCTGGAACGAAGAAATACCGCGAGACCACGTTTAGAGATCAGTAATTCAATTGATAATATGAACATTTATGCCGGGTAGCTTCCAAAAGTGAGAATATAGGTCTGCAACAAAACTGCCCGGCATATATTTAAAGTCTGTTGCTCTTTATCCAGATCATCTTTATATTTTTGCAGGATCATTCACTATATTAGTGACGCGTCACATTTATTATTTAGAGTATAAATTATTGTCTTTGAGTAAATTGCCAAATATTTAATGCGTTATTTCATGGTTAACTTAACACAAGATCAATATGATGTTAAAAAAAATAAAGAGAAAACTCGTTGTTATTTTAAAGAGCATACATTTTTTCATTGCCAGGAAATACAACCCTTACATATCGAGAAGATACAAATTCAAGCAAAAGTGGACTTACCAAGATCGCAAAAGCGGTAATAATGTGCAACTGCTTCCAAACTTGGTTGTGATTGGAGCTCAACGTTCAGGTACCACAAGTCTTTACCATTATTTGAAATCTCATCCAGAAATTTTTATGTCTACGCCCCTTAAAGAACCCGGTTTCTTTATTGGTGATATCAATTTCTCTAAGAAAAGGTATCAACGCACTTTTGGTGTTTTCTATAACAGCCACCCTGAATTGCTCAAGAACTGCATGTTGCAAGGATACATGGGCGAAAAATATATTGGCGAGGCTACTACTTTCTATACCATGGCCAACTTTAGCCAAACCTATGAAATAGCAAGAAACATGAAAAAGGTAAATCCAAACATGAAAATCATATATCAAATAAGGAATCCTTTTAGCAGGATGATCTCGCACTACAAACAAGTAACCGCTTCAGGAAGAGAAAAGAGAGATTTCCCAACTTTCGTAGAAAATGACCATTATGCTATACCCAACAGCTTGTATTTTGACCAATTGGCAGTTTACCTGGAGCACTTCCCAAAAGAACAAATTAAGATCACACTTTTTGAAGAATTCCAAAAAGATCCTAAAAAAGTTTTACAAGAGATTTATAGTTTTTTAGACATTGATGAAGAAGTCAAAAATACCACCTTTAAAAAGTATAATGCTTCCAGGAATACCAAGCAGTTTTCAGATAAAGATTTGCTTTTGAAACCCGCCCAATTTGAAAAACTAAAGGAAACATTCTCAAAGCAAGCCGAAAAGCTAAAGCAGGAGTTCAATGTTGATGTGGAATGGGATTTTTAAGCTGAACGTTACTCTACAGATTATCTAATTTAAAAAACAGGGATGTGGATGAGAAACGATTAAATTATTAGGCAACTTACAATAAGCATAAAAACAAGATATTTTATTATCTTTGAAAATATTATAATACTATCATAAATATAAAAAAAAAGTATTAAAGAATGAAAAACAGAAGTAACAAAAAAAGTTATTACAAAATTACTACTGTAGAACAAGCAAAAACTGTTTCTAAAAACTACTTACAGGCGATTGAATTAGACAAAGTAATTGATTTTGGTCTGCCAGAAATTGACGACAGGTATCATATATGGAGAGTCCCGATAAAAAATAAAAGTAAGGATGCGATTGGCGAGATTGTAATTGATGCAATTACTACACTTATTAACGAAAAAAAAACCACCTCGAAGGAGCTACTTGAATCACGTTTGCTTGGAAGGAAAAATGCTAAAGCAAAGAATAATACAAAAAGTGCAACTCCTAAAATATCGAACTTGCGTAACACAGTAGGATTAGGTGATTCCGAGGAGTTATTAGCTGATACACCTAACGAATCAATTGATTTAGTATTTACATCTCCGCCATATTTCAATGCACGTCCTGAATATTCTGAATACTTATCATATGAGGAATATTTACTTAAAATTAAGAAAATAATCCATCAATGCCATAGAGTATTAAATGAAGGTAGGTTTTTTGTAATGAACGTTTCTCCTGTTTTATTGAGAAGGGCAAGTAGAAATGAAGCTTCAAAGCGTATAGCAGTTCCTTTTGACTTTCATCGTTTATTTATTGAAGAAGATTTTGAATTTATTGATGATATTCATTGGGTAAAACCCGAAGGTGCAGGTTGGGCAACTGGTCGAGGAAGAAGGTTTGCTGCTGACAGAAATCCTTTACAATACAAACCGGTACCTGTTACAGAATATATTTTGGTGTATCGGAAAAAAACGGATAAACTTATTGATTGGCATATTAGAAAACATCCAGACCAAAAAACAATTGAAGAATCTAAAGTAAAAGACGGTTATGAAGTAACAAATTTATGGAAAATTCATCCTGCTCATAATAAAAATCATCCTGCAGTATTTCCATTAGAACTTGCAGAAAAAGTAATTCAATATTATTCTTTCAAGAATGATGTTATACTTGATCCTTTTGCAGGAACTGGTACAACTGGAAAAGCAGCTATAAAGAACTCAAGAAGATTTGTCTTATTTGAAAAAGACGAAAATTACATGAAATTAATAAAGGAAAATGTAAAAGTTTGGGTGCAAAATGATGTTGACAAAATTAACTGGATTAATACAGATATTCCTAAATTAAAAACACCTTATTTTAATTTTTAATAATGGCCAGAAGGAAATCATTAGCAAATCAAATACCCGAAATAGGTAAACGCCTAACAAAATTTACTGGAAAAGAATTAATTGACAGAGTTGGCCATGAGGTTATATCAAATGTTGTAGCTTCTATATTATGCGGGGGGAATGTTCGTTCATTAACTGAAGGATTAACCCAACGAAGAATTTTACTTTGTAATGCCTCTATTTTTTTAACTTACTTAAAAGGTTCAAGTCTTTTTAACAATTTTGAAAACAGAATTAATTCTATTATAACTAAGGAATTACTTAAAAACAAACTAAATAATGAAGAAAGAATATTTCTGCAATGGTTCCTTGGGATTACAGGAAAAAGTGTCCAAAATGTTTTAAGAAGTGATCCTGATGCAATAGAAAACTATTTAAAAAACTTTTCACACCAAATAAAAAAATCGTCAAAAGAATTACAAAAAGAATTTGGTGACCTCAATGCAAACATTGGACTATCTGATGAAAATGTTCTTCTTAAATGGCCTGAATTATTGCATATATTTTATGCAGTTGGGACTCAAACACTTGCTATTAGAGGAAGTGAAAAATCTATGTATGGTAAAATGTTTGAAAAGCTAATTTTAGGCTCCGTTCTTTCACTTCTTGGCTTCAAGCAAATCAACCCTGTAACTGATAAAAAATCTAAAATGGTTTTCTGGTTATCACAGCGAAAAGATAAAAGAGAAAGCGATGCAACAGTTTTAATAAAACCAGGTGTAGGTGCAAGATTTGATTTGGGTTTTATCGGTCCAGGCAATAGTGAGATTTCTTTGGACAAAGTATCTCGATTTGAAAGAGAAATGGAACATGGAAGACAGTTACACTACATGTCTACTATTATTTTGGTTGATAGGATTGGAGAAGGTAGTAGGATAATCGAAATGGCCAAAGAAATAAATGGCAATATTGTCCAAATGAGCATGACTTACTGGGTAAAAGAGGTTGCAGATATATTGAATAAAAAGCTGTCTTATAAGCATCCCATTCTTAAACTTTCACAAGAAAAAAGTTTAGAATATATCAGTAGAGAAATTAAAAATATTGACTTGAAACAATTTATGGATTGACAAGCTATACATATTGACAACCAAATATTGACAAGACGCACTAACCAATTCTTAAACTAAAACTTATCAAAGAGTATTTTAGCACCAAGAAAAATCTAATTTTGGAGATATGTAGAATTAATATTAAAACAATTCTAAAAACTTTACATGTAGCTGATTGTAATTAAAAGCATTGAGAATTAAAAATTGCTATTTTTTTTGCTTGGTATTTAATTCTAACTGCGTTAACAACACCCCAAAAAACACAATAATAAGGCCAACAATATCCACAATTTGCACCTTGTCTCCAAAGGCAATCCACGCCATCAACATGGTTACCGGAGGGCCCAGGTAAAACAAACTGGCTACACGAGTTGCGTCAATACGTTCTATTAATAGCCACATTAGCGCATACGCTCCCAGTGAAACAGCAAGAATAAGCCAAATCATGGTATAGATAAATTCAGGCTCCCATTGTGTAGATAATTTTTCAATGAATATAGCCGGTAAGGCCAAAGCCAAAGTTGTTGCAAAGCTTTGATAAAACAGGGCTTGGTCGATAGGTAATTTATGGGGTGTTTTTTCTACTTCCATCCTACGCTGTATAAGACTTGCCGCTGTAATCCCTATAACTGAACCCAATGGGATTAAATATCCAAAAACGGATGAAAAGCTACTAAAATCCATACGAAAGGCCACGGTAAGAACAACCCCCAAAAAACCTACTACCAGTCCCAACCATTGTCGAAAATTTGTTTTTTCACCAACAACCCATCCAGAAAACACGCCAGTAGCTAAGGGCTGCAAGGCCACCACCAAAGCCACGATCCCTGCCGGAACCTGGTAATCTAAGGCCAACAACACACAAACTAGCCAAACACCATGAGCTAAAACCCCAATAAGCATGTTGGGAGCTGCCACCTTCCAACCTACCCATCTAAAGCGTTTCCTTGCCAGCAAGTAGAAAAAAATAACCAAGGTCAATGCCAGGTATCGCCAAAAAAGCAAAGTAAAAGGGCCCGTATAAGGAAGCCCGTATTCGGCTCCTATAAATCCCGAATTCCAAAGGATTACAAATCCCACGATGAGAATAATTGTTGACCTTTTTATCATGCCTGGCATAAAATATTTTCCCTTTCCTAAACAAGAAAGGTATTACAAAGCTAAATATATTTTTTTGATTTTTCTCATTCGTGTAAAAAACTATTAAAAAATGAAATACGTTATCGGGATCTTCTATATATTGCATGGATTGGTGCATTTGTTATATATGGGCCATAGCTTCAATTATTTTTCATTAGAAAAAGATTTTGCTTGGCCGGGCAATTCAAAACTCTTTGCCAACACGTTCAATTTGCAAACAAAGAGAGCGATTGCCGGTGTTTTGTGTGCAGTTTCAGCCGTTGGTTTTGCTTTAACAGGAATTTGTATTTTAGTGGGGCATACATGGAATAACCTAGAAGTGATTGTAGCGGTAATAATATCAACGGTACTTTTTATTGCATTTTGGGATGGCAGTGCAAGAAAACTTCACACGCAGGGTGGTATTGCCCTACTGATCAACATGTTGATCCTTGCTTACACGTTTATGTATCAATAATATGATTTTGGAATTTTACCTAATTATTAAAATGCAATCCCTAATTTGAACCTTATCCTTATATGGTTCACAAAAAATCATGCATATTAATCGTTTTCTATAAATTCCCCCGTTTGTCCCCAAAACAGTAGCTTAGCTACCCTATATAAAAAAATGAAAAAATTGTGCTATGAAACATATTTTTTTTCTATGTTTGTAGCTTTAAATGATCAATTTTTGGAAAAATGGTATAATTTAGGATGCTGAATAATATATCTCAATAACCACTAAAAACGAATATGATGAATCTAAAGAGCCTGTTAATAGTTGTATGCTTTGTAGTTTTTTTATTCTCCTACAGTAATGGCCAAAATTTTGCTGTTGATAAAGGAGCAACCTGTATTTCGGGTATGGCCAGTTATATCAATAAAAGCGGGGAGTTATATGAAGGAAATGGAGGTAACCAAGTTTCTCGATTTTCTATCTCACCTTTAGCCAACCATTTTATTTTCAAAAATATATATTTTGGTGCGGGAGGCGATTTTATTCATGAAATCATAGGCGCTAGAAATTTTGATACTTTCACCGTGGGGCCTCAAATAGGTTATGCTTATGGTGATGAAAACACTCCTGTTTATCCATACTTAAGTATTGGAGGACGATATATTTGGTCTGAATATGATAGTCATTATATATATTCAAAATCAAATGGTACTGATTTTTTTGCTGCTTTAGGCGTTATAGTTCCTATAAAGGATCATATTGGCTTAACATTCGAGGGGGGATATCATATGATAAAACAAAGTTCTAAAGTAAACTATGATAATCCCTATATTTATACTACTGATGGAGATTTTGATAATAAAACCGGTACCGTGATTACATTAGCAATAGGAATAGCAGGTCTGCTTTATTAATTCAATAATCAATACACATTTAGTTCTTATGTATAAAAGATTTTAGTCTAATTTGCTTACAATAACAATTATTATTACACATTTAAAACGAATATGATGAATCTAAAGAGCCTATTAATTGTATGCTTCGTGATTATTTACTTTTCCCGCGCTAATGCCCAGAACTTTGCTGTTGATAAGGGCGCAACCACGATTTCAGGTATAGCTAGTTTTGCCAACAAATCAGGCGCTTTATATAAAGGATATGATAGCAAAAACTCAACAATGTTTTCTATTTCACCTTTAGCCAATCATTTTATTTTCAAAAACATATTTGTTGGTGTGGGAGGCGATTATATTCATGAAACCGGGGGTGTTTATAGTAGCACAAATACTTATACAGTGGGGCCTCAAATAGGTTATGCTTATGGTGATGAAAACAGTGCTGCTTTCCCATACTTAAGCATTGGTGGAAGATATATGTGGGCTAAATATGACCATAATGATCCGTATTTTCAATCAAAAACAAATGGAACAGATTTTTTTGCTTCTCTTGGAGTAATTGTCCCTATTAAAGATCATGTTGGATTGATATTTCAGGGTAGCTACCACATGATAAGACAGCGGTATGAGAGTGATTTTAATGAGTATGAATATGATAAAAACGGTTCAGTAGTTTCTTTGGGTATTGGGATTGCTGGGTTGCTTTATTAATTGGGTTGCTATTTGCATTATTAGTACCAGGTAATTCTTTGATTTTGAATTGTATTCGTTTTTTTGAACCACTATAGAACCATGCAGGTATGAAACTATTCAATCAGGATAAACGCAATTGTGTTTTTTGGGTTCTTCAACACTTAACAAAAAAAAACTACTCCAAATGAAATTTCAGATATTTGCAATATTCATACTGTCTTGTAATGTAACAGTAGGACAAACTGATTTAATAAACGAATTGAACAAAAACATTCTTGAAATAAAGACCATCTCTCCTTATAGCAACCTTGATGATTTGAAATCATACTTACCATTTCTAAAGCAAAAGCAAATCGTAGGATTAGGCGAAACCACGCACGGGACAAAAGAATTTTTCAATTATAAGCATAGATTGGTTAAATACTTGGTAACACAAGCGGATTACAAGGTATTCATAATAGAGGGGAGTTTTACGGGATCACAGAAAATGAATGATTATATTCTTCAAGGCAAAGGAAGTATAAATGATGCGTTACGGGGAGTTGGATATGGAGTGTGGATGACAGAAGAGTTTACCAGCTTTATTGAATGGATGAAACAATATAATTCAACCCGGGATGATAGCAATAAAATAAGGTTCTATGGCTGTGATTTGGTTAATGAAGTATTAACAGCTAAGAAGCTAAAAGATTATCTTGAGGAAAATAATACGTTAACCTCATTGGTTGAAAAGGGTCTAAACTGGATCATAGCAAAAAAACACGTTGAAAAATATGCTAAAGATGATGTAAAAGCATTATTACAATCATTAACAGAGCTTGATAGCTTTTTTGAAACGATGAACAATAAAAATGATAATACTATTGCAATATACAAACAAGAAAAATACATTTTGGAACAATTTGCCCAAATGCTTCTTGCAAATAGCAGTGAAAAAGTAATGTTGCGAGATAAATTTATGGCTGAAAATATTGAATGGATTTTGAAACATGAGAATAATAAGAAAGTAATATTTTGGGCCCACAATGAACATATTGCCAATAATAACAATAAAAAAGAACAAAAGCCTGCAGGCTACTATCTAAAGCAAAAATATGAAAACAACTATTATGCCTTTGGTTTTGGTTTTTATAACGGAACAAATTCAACTTTTGATAGGAAATCAAGAAAATGGGTAATCAATCAAATACCCGATGTTTCAATTAAAAAATCTACTGATGCAGTTTTTAAAGAATGCAAGTACCCCAATTTTATTTTAGATTTTGCTTCAGTTGATACCAATGAAGCAATCTCAGCCTTCCTTAATACTGGATTATATCGTAGAGCTATTGGGGCAATATATTGTCCAGAGAAAAGAAAATTAAGGAACTACATAAAAGGTAAATTGATAGATACTTTTGATGGGATCATATTTTTCAGGGAGACCGAGGCATCAATAATTTTGAAAAAATGATAAAACAAACAATCCTATTATCCATACTTTGGTTATCTTTTGCAGTGAGCTTTGCACAAGATAACAACAAGCAAAAAGCAAAAAAAATACACCAAAAAGCTTTAACAGTAGATTCTCATACCGATACACCGCTCCATTTCGTGCGTTCGGAATTTGAGATATCGAAAAATCATGACCCCAAACAAACCGGGAGCAAAGTAGATTTGCCAAGGATGAAAGAAGGTGGCCTTGATGCCGTGTTTTTTGCCGCGTTCATCGGCCAAGATGCAAGAACAAAAGAAGCCAATAAAAAAGCCATCCAAAAGGTGCAGACCATTATCGATTCTATTTATGCCCAATTGGAAAGGAATAGCTCCATTGCTGGAATTGCCACTTCGCCGGGTGATGCCTACAAGCTCGAGGATCAAGGCAAAAGCGCCATTTACATTGGTATAGAGAATGGCTATGCACTAGGCAATGATATTTCGCTGGTAGAAAAATTCTTTGATAGAGGTGTCCGCTACATCACCTTATGCCATACCAAGAATAACGATATTTGCGATTCTTCAACTGATTCTATTGAGCATAACGGCCTGAGCCAATTTGGCAAAAAAGTGGTAAAAAGAATGAACAGGGTGGGGATGATGATCGATGTGTCGCATATTTCGGATAAAAGTTTTTATGATGTCCTCGAGATCTCCGAAGTCCCTATCATTGCTTCTCATTCCAATGCACGTGCTTTGCGCGATCATCCCCGCAACTTGGATGACAACATGCTGAAAAAACTCGCAGAGAACAATGGTGTAATACAAGTTTGTTTTGTTACGGATTACATTAAGGAACCCGATCCCACTCCTAAACGAGATAGCGCTTACCAAGCCCTGAGAGTAAAATACAACCATTTCAAAAACCTAACGGATGAGGAAATGGACGCTGCAAGGGAAGAATGGTATGCCATTAACAGGAAATACCCTCAAAAACTAGCTACAGTGTCTGAATTGGTAGACCATATAGACCATATCGTTGATGTAGCGGGGATCAACCATGTTGGCATTGGCACCGATTTTGACGGTGGAGGAGCTTTAAAGGATTGTTTTGACGTTAGCGAAATGGAAAATATCACCATAGAACTGGTGAACAGGGGTTACTCCGAAAAAGAAATATACCTAATATGGGGAGGGAATTTTATGCGTGTGTTCAATTATATCTTTGGATAGGGAAAGTTTCAACCCAGGAAATAGCGCTGGATATTCGTAACCTTACCAACCACGAAAACCCTTTCTATATCAAGTACAATACAAAAACTGACAGAAATAGAGACCAAAGGCTTTGGTATGATGCCGGAATTGTTGTATAGGATATCTTTTTAGCGTAAACAAATTTAGAATAATTCTAAATAAAATAGTGTAGAAATTGAATATCAGAAACATATAATTTTAATGAAATTTTAACAATTATTATAAAAAACTGTAGTTCAGTTGCTAATGAAATTGTAAAACATATTGAAATCAATACCGTTTATTCTTGATTTGTTTATACTTTTGCTCCCGGTTAAAACAAAAATCTTCATTCACTTAATAATAGGAGATTCATCGTGGATCAAATAGTATTAACAGCAGTTATATCATTAAGCTCAATAGGGCTAGCAGCAGCTATAATCTTGTTTTTTGTAGCGCAACGCTTCAAGGTAATAGAAGACCCAAGGATTGATGAGATTGAAGAGAAACTTCCCGGCGCTAATTGTGGTGGTTGTGGCCTTGCAGGTTGTCGTGCATTTGCCGAAGCCATTGTTAAAAGCGGGAGATTGGATGATTTTTATTGCCCGGTTGGAGGTAACGAATTACTGAAAGAAATAGCTCCTGTTATTGGAGCCGAAGCTCAAGAAAAAGACCCAGAGATAGCCGTTGTAAGATGCTCAGGCACTAAAGCCAATGCCCCTAAAAAAGTGGAATATGACGGGCCAACAACATGTGCTTTTGCCCATAGCTTATTTTCTGGCGAAAGTGGTTGTCCAAATGGTTGCCTTGGCGGGGGCGATTGTGTTGAATCCTGCGACTTTGATGCTATTTACATGAATGAAGAAACCGGGTTACCTGTTGTAAAAGACAATTGTGTTGCCTGTGGAGCTTGCGTTAAGGCATGCCCAAGGGATATTATCGAGATCAGGCCAAAAGGCAAAAAAGACAGGCGTATTTTTGTGTCATGTATAAATACGGAAAAAGGCGGCCCTGCAAAGAAAAATTGCAAAGTAGCTTGCATTGGTTGTGGCAAATGCGTTAAAGTATGCCCCTTTGATGCCATTACGCTTGAAAACAACCTGGCATACATTGACCCGGCAAAATGCAAATTATGCCGTAAATGCGCTCCAGAGTGCCCAACAGGAGCTATTCATGAGCTGAATTTTCCACCAAGGAAAGCAAAACCGGCTGCCAAAAAAGAAGCTACTCCCAAAAAGGAAAGCACGAAAAAAGAAGCCGATAAACCTAGTGATGACAAGAAGGCTGATAACAAAAAGAAAGAAGAAGAAGAAAAAAATAATAACAACAAACAACAATAATTTTTTCTCTATTTTAAACTAAACTCAGGAGGAGAAAAATTTTGAAGACATTCAAATTAGGCGGTGTACACCCCCCAGAGAATAAGATATCTGCCGATAAGGCAATAGAAGTTTTGCCATTACCCAAAAAAGCCTTCATCCCTTTTGGACAACATTTGGGAGTGCCTGCAAAACCTTTGGTAAAAAGAGGTGATGTGGTTAAAGTTGGCCAATTGATAGCTAAAGGAGAAGCCTTTATCTCGGCCAATGTGCACTCTTCCGTTTCTGGCAAAGTTGCTAAGATTGATAATGTGTTAGACCCAAGTGGTTATAAGCATCCTGCAGCAGTGATTGATGTTGACGGTGACGAATGGGTTACCGAGATCAATAAAAGCACAGATATTATAAGAGACATCAAGGCTACGAAAGAGGAGATTATTGAAAAATTGAAAGAGAATGGAATCGTAGGGCTTGGTGGTGCTACATTCCCTTCACACGTGAAATTAATGGTTCCCGAAGGCAAAACAGCAGAAGTGCTTATTATTAATGGTGTGGAATGCGAACCTTATCTTACATCAGACCATAGGTTGATGCTTGAAAAAGGTGAGGAAATGCTCATTGGTACCAAGATATTGATGAAAGGGCTTGGCGTTGACCGGGCTATCATTGGAATAGAAAATAATAAACCCGATGCAATAAAGCACATCACAAACCTGGCGAAAGATTTTAAAGGTATTGAAGTATTTTCCTTAAAAGTGAAATACCCACAGGGTGCTGAAAAACAGTTGATAAAAGCAACTGTTAATCGCGAAGTACCGTCAGGAAAACTTCCTATAGAAGTTGGAGCTGTGGTAAATAATGCAGGTACTGCTTTTGCTGTTTATGAAGCTGTACAAAAGAATAAACCCATGATCGAAAGGGTTGTCACCATTACCGGGAAATCTGTGAAAGAACCTGCCAATTACATGGTGCGGATTGGTACACCGGTATCTGAATTGATCGACAAGTCAGGGGGTATGCCGGAAAACACAGGTAAAGTTATTAGCGGCGGGCCTATGATGGGAAAAGCGATTAACTCGCTTGATGTACCCGTTGTAAAAGGTACATCGGGAATTCTTTTGATGAAGAAAAGCGAATCAAAAAGGGTAAAGATACAACATTGCATACGTTGTGCTAAGTGTACAACAGTATGCCCAATGGGGCTTGAACCGTATTTGCTCGCACAACTTGCCCAGCAAGAGATATGGGAAGAGGCAGAAAACAATCATATTATGGACTGCATCGAGTGTGGTTCATGTCACTACAAGTGCCCATCAGGAAGGCCTTTACTCGATTATGTCCGTGTTGGAAAAGCACAGGTAGGTCAAATAATTAGAAACAGAGGAAAAAAATAGATATGAGTTTATTAACAGTATCAGGTTCTCCGCACGTTCACGGGAAAGAATCGGTTTCAAACATCATGTATGGCGTAGTTCTCGCCATGATACCTGCATTGCTGGTATCTGTTTACTTTTTCGGCTTTGAGGCGCTCAGGGTTACTGCTATTGCAGTGGTATCATGCCTGTTTTTTGAATACATCATACAAAAATTCCTGGTCAAAGGAGATGTTACCATTAATGATGGCTCGGCGCTTATAACCGGTATTTTACTTGCATTTAACGTGCCAAGTAATTTACCTGCTTGGATTATTATTATTGGTTCATTGGTAGCAATAGGAATGGGAAAAATGACCTTTGGCGGATTGGGAAAAAACCCTTTTAACCCGGCATTGGTAGGTAGGGTTTTCTTATTGATTTCTTTCCCAGTTCAGATGACTTCATGGCCAATTCCTAAACCCATTTTTGGCGGTACAACTCTTACTGATGCCATTACAGGGCCAACACCGCTTGGTATCGTAAAAGAAGGTTTGGACAAAGGGCTTTCCGTTGACCAAGTTATGGCTAAAGTACCGGATTATGCAGACCTACTCATGGGAAATATGGGAGGTAGCCTGGGTGAAGTTTCTGCTATTGCGCTTCTTCTTGGAGCTGTATATTTATTGTTCAGGAAGATTATTTCATGGCATATACCTGTAGCTTATTTAGGATCAGTGATTGCATTTGCAGGAATTTTACATCTTATAGACCCAACATATTATGTTAATCCATTATTCCACTTAGTAACTGGAGGTTTGATGCTCGGGGTATTTTATATGGCAACCGATATGGTAACTTCGCCTATGTCGCCCTTGGGTATGATCATATTTGGCGTTGGTTGTGGAGTGATAACTATACTCATTAGGGTTTTCGGGGCTTATCCAGAGGGTGTTTCATTTGCTATTCTTATTATGAATGCTTTTGTCCCTTTATTAAATAAAACATGTAAACCAAAAAGATTTGGGGAGGTTGTAAAAAATGGCTAAAAAGGAATCTACGTTTTTAAATATGACCCTTACGCTCCTTATTGTTACTGCAGTTGCTGCATTAGCTTTGGGAGCCGTATATAATGTGACCAAAGAGCCTATCGCAGAAGCTAAGAAAAAGAAAAAAGAGCTGGCGATGAAAAGGGTTCTCCCTGATTTTGATAAAGTTGAAACAAAGGAAGTTACACCTCCAAATGGTAAAGACCCGCTTACTTTCAATATAGCTTATCAAAATGGTACCAAAGTGGGCACTGCTGTTGAAACCTACACAGATAAAGGATTCTCCGGTAGAATTAAGATCATGGTTGGTTTCCTTCCGGATGGAACCATTAACAATACAGCGGTGCTTGAGCATAAAGAAACACCGGGCTTGGGAGATAAAATGGAAGCTGCAAAATCCGACTTTCCTAATCAATTTCAAGAGAAGCATCCCAGCGAATATGAACTTCAAGTTAAAAAAGATGGCGGCGATGTTGATGCTATAACTGCTGCTACCATTACCTCTAGAGCTTTTTGCGATGCCGTTCAAAGGGCTTATGATGCACTAAAAAAACAAGGAGGAAATAAATAATGAGCCAATGGAAAAATTTCACCAAAGGATTTATTAAAGATAACCCTGTATTTGTTCTCCTTTTGGGACTTTGTCCTGCTTTAGGTGTAACAACAACAGCCATAAACGGACTTGGTATGGGGTTAGCAACCACTTTTGTGTTGGTTATGTCCAACCTGGTGGTCTCAATCATCAAAAAGGGAATTCCCAGCAAGGTTAGGATCCCTTCATTTATCGTGATCATAGCTTCTTTTGTTACGATAGTGGAACTGGTGATGGAGGCTTTTCTACCAAGTTTGTTTGATGCCCTGGGACTATTCATCCCGCTTATTGTTGTAAACTGTCTTGTATTAGGAAGATCGGAAGCATATGCCTCAAAACAAAACGTTATTTCATCTATCATCGACGGCTTTGGTATGGGACTTGGCTTTGCTTTTGCCTTAACATTGCTTGGCGCTGTGAGGGAATTATTGGGAAGCGCAGCCATTTTCGGCTATAAACTCATAGAAGGTGACCTGATGCTGGTATTTGTTCTTGCACCAGGAGCATTTATTGGACTCGGTTATTTAATAGCTTTGATAAACAGATTGAATAAAACTTCATAAATAGCGAATTATGGAATATTTTGTGATTATTATATCGGCAATTTTTGTTAATAATATTGTTTTAGCTCAATTTCTTGGAATATGCCCCTTTATGGGAGTTTCCAAGAAAATCCCCACAGCAATTGGGATGAGCGGTGCGGTAATGTTTGTAATGACATTGGCAACAATTGTTACTTACCTTATCCAAAATTACATTCTTACGCCTTATGGCTTGGAATTTTTGCAAACCATCAGTTTTATCCTGGTCATCGCTTCATTGGTGCAAATGGTTGAGATAATCCTGAAAAAGGTAAGTCCACCGCTTTATCAGGCATTAGGGATTTTTCTTCCGCTTATTACTACCAACTGTGCTGTTTTGGGTGTGGCCATACTTACCATACAAAAGGATTTCAACCTTATGGAAGGTGTTGTATTTGCCATTGCTAATGCCATTGGTTTTGCCCTTGCATTAATCCTTTTTGCAGGCTTGCGCG
Source organism: uncultured Bacteroidales bacterium (assembly GCA_964544705.1). Taxonomy (GTDB): domain Bacteria; phylum Bacteroidota; class Bacteroidia; order Bacteroidales; family CAZJDA01; genus CAZJDA01. The sequence goes on along the minus strand of CAZJDA010000002.1, from coordinate 155,438 downwards.
AACATTTGGATTTAATGGACCTGCCAAAAGGTGTGCGTGGGGTCCCAGCCGCATTGGTTGTTGCAGGTATTCTTTCACTCGCTTTCATGGGATTTGCTGGAATGGTATAAAGTACAAAAAAAATATATATCTTTAGGCTGTGTTTTTATTTAACATAGCCTTTTTTTTTATCCATATGAAGAAATCACTATTCATAACTGTATTTGTTTTATCCTTTTTCAGCATCCAGGCTGCCGAAGTGGATACAATCTTTGTTCATAGTAAAACCATGAACAAGGGAATACACAACATCATCATAAAACCCAATGCTTATCAAGAAAAGCCCAACAAAACCTTCCCAGTTATATACTTGCTACATGGCGCCGGAGGCAAATACGATTCATGGATCAAAAATGCACCGGAAATCAAATACTATGCTGATATATTCAACTTCATCATTGTTTGCCCTGATGGAAATGAAACAAGTTGGTATTTTGACAGCCCGGTAGACAGCGCCATGAGATATGAAACCTACATCACCAAAGAACTTTTGGAATACATTGATGGCATTTACAGGACAAACCCCGGCAAAAAGGCAATAACAGGCTTTAGTATGGGAGGGCATGGCGCTTTCTACCTTGCTTTTAGGCATCCGAATTTATGGTGTGCCGCAGGAAGCATGAGCGGAGCGATGGACATTATACCATTCAAGGAGAATTGGAACTTGGAGAAAAGACTTGGAAAATACGAGGATAATCCTCAATTGTGGGAACAAAACACCGTGATCAATATGTTGGACATGGTTAAAGGAAAAGATATTAAACTTATTTTTGATTGCGGAACAAGCGATTTCTTTTATGATGCAAACAAGCGCATGCATCACAAAATGCTGGAATTAAAAATCCCACATGATTATATTGAAAGGCCCGGAGGGCATGATTGGGAATATTGGCGCAATGCCATTAAATATCACTTGCTGTTCTTTCATGGAATATTGAGCAGAGGGTAATTTTTATAAAAAAAGAGAATAATGCTATAAAACCCAATTAGAATCCTTTCTTCTGCGGATTTTGTCTATTGTGGAAGAAGTTTAGAATAATCAATACTTATTAAGTTTTTTGTGTCTTCTGATTCTTCAATTGAAAGTAACAATTCATCTTTCTCATCTTGAGACAAATTAGACCATAATTGCCCATCTTTTGATAAAGCCTTTCTTTTCATTATCTCATAAAAACGCAATAATATACTTTCATTCTCAATATTATCAATAAGTTTGTGAAAACTTTCTTTTATTTCAATTTTATTCATTTTATCCGAGTTTTAAATTAAATAACTTACTATAATAGTGTAAAAACAGATGCCTCTAAAGAAATAATAGGTAAAGATAAAGTCCACAAAAAGTATAAAGACCTATCGAAAGTTGAATTTGCTTTCAGGACAATAAAAACAACAATTGAAGAAATACGGCCAATATTTGTCAGAAAAGAACAACGCACAAGAGGGCATGTGTTGATTTGTATGCTTGCCTATATGATTATTAAATACATTACAGGTAAACTTTTTGATTTAGAAATAACAAGAAAATCCATTTTTGAAACACTCGATTCGATACAATATAGTAACTATGAATTTAAACCTGGGACAATAAAAATATTGCCCTCAAAATTTCATGAACATCAAACAGGTATTTTTGAAAGATTAAATATTAAAATGCCAAAATATTTGTAGCTAAGAAATTTTAAAGCCAAAATTCAACAAAAAGTTGTTTATTAGGAGTTTATGCATTTTAAATAAAAAAACTTCCGTTGCAGGATAATAGATTGAGCTTCCGTTTCGGTGAGGTTGGCATTTTGATAGCGCGTAAGCAAATAAACTTTCAGGCCTTCTTCAATCAGTACTTCGTCTTCACTTTTACGCGCCAAACTACTGCCCACAAAATGCGGATAGCCTTCGTTTCCTAGAAGTTCTATAAATGCTTGCTCTAATTTCGCTTCTGTGAATTTCATTTTATTTATCTAGAATTATTTCCCAACTTCCATGTTTAGCTCCACCAACCCTGCGAATAATGTTTTTCTCTTTTAATGTTGCAATATTCTTATCAATAGCAGTAGTACTAACACCAATATGTTCAGCCATTTCTTTTATGGATATTTCAGGGTTCTTTTCTACCAATCGAACAATCTTTTGTTGGCTTTCTACCAACCCTTCTACCAACTCATTCTGACCACCTTCATTATTACTTTGAGCAATTTTATGAAGAGCAACCATAAAACCACCTTCTTTTTCACTTATAGTTGGTTCCGGCAAACCATGTTCTTTACAAGACTTGTATATTTTTAATGTTCCTCGTCCCCAGGCATCAATATATCCTGCCATAAAACAAGCTTTGGCTATTTTAGGATTACGTGGACGTGAGTTGTGTTCTCCTTTCAATTCTTCCAAGGTTAAACCAAAGGGCAAAACTCCTTCGTTCCATATTGAAAGCCTGTCATCAAACACACGCAATTGAATATGAACCCCCATGTAGGTTCTGTGAACCAAGGCGTTGAGTAGCATCTCTCGTAAAGCTGCCACAGGATATTCGTCTTTTTCCACTCGTTGCATTCCAACAAAGTCAACCGGACGAATCAGAAACTTATAATTTAATTGCGACTGAACTTCATCGAGCATTTGAACGAGATTACCTTCTACTACTTCCTGAAACTTTAAATCGGTTGAATCTTTCCCGAAACGTCCTATTTTAACCTGAACATTGGGATAAAACTTGTTTGGATCTTTTCCAAAAAGAACAATAGCTGCCCTTTTTAGTTTTTTGCCTTCTGTAAGCTGTAACTTTTCCAATATTTGAAAAGCAGATAAGCCTTTTGTTGCGGGCATACGGCCTTTTTCTTTGCTGTCGTCAATGAATTTCTTGAGGCTGTTTTTGTCAATATCCTTAACAGTTGCACCCTCCTCAAACACATCGTCCCAGGTTTTTCCGGCTTTTTTCAATAAAAAATCATTCAACTCAATTCCGGTTAGTTCTGTCTTGGTACTCCCTTTGCGATAATAATATCTTCCCCGTAATGATACAGCAACTGAATGGGGATTAACCTTAATGTAAATATATTTCTTTCCGCCTTCATCATGTAATTGCACATCACAAATGATACCCATGGAATTGCGGATTTTGTTGGGAATATCTTCCATCAACTTATTATAATCCGGCAGATGGACAACATTCCCTGCATCATCTTTTCCAATATAGATTAAACCGCCAATGGCATTGGCAAAGCCACACACCCATTTAAGGTAATCGTTGTGCCAGCTTTGTTTGTATTCTATGTTTTGGCGTTCGCTCATATCAAATATTTATTTTTGGCAGTTGTCCGGAATTTCCGGACAACCATATTTTCGTCCAGTTCTCCTTCTTTAAAAATATCCCGGAGTCGAGTAGGCAAGGGCATTTCAGCCCAAGCCTCTCACAAAACCGTACGTGAAACTCTCGCTTCATACGGCTTTTGTCAATTTAAAACCAGTCACGGTGGTTTCATGTTGCCATGATGCAAATAAAGTTGGCTTTGATTTCTGAATATTAGCCAGAAACTGATGTGCTTTCTTTAATTTGTTCCGTAATGATTTATACCTGTTCATAACCCATTTTTTATAGTAATGCTGTTTTCGTTTTGTAACTACCTGGTTTAACGATTGTATATATTTTTTTGCTATTTTTTGTTAGCACAATGATGATCTATTCAAACAGTATTTTTTAACCTCAAATATAAAAGTTATACTTTGCTATTGAATGTTTTTTAAACCAAAATCACAACTATTTCACCCTAACCATTTTAGAATGCAATTGCTTTACCTGGCAATTGCCGGGGTTTACCATTTCAAAATGATACAATTCAACGGTTTGTCCCTTGATCTTATAGTGAAATACCGAAAGTCCCATCTCAGAAGTCAACTTAATCCTATCTACTTCACAACCAAAAAAATCCTGGACAACCTCGTATGAAGAAAACTCGTAAGGGCCGGTTTGGCTAACAATATTACCATCTTGCTTAAATTTTACCTTTTGCCCTTTATGCTTAAAAGTCCCGGTAAATAATATCTTATTAACGGCTTCGGGGTTTTTGGCTTTCCTGAATTTAGTATTGGGCTTTTGGTTGCCATAATCAAGTTCTATTGTATGAACATTGATATACTTGATCTTCAAATTGCGAGGAGTACCAGCATGGGAGTGATTTTTGTTTTCCACAAAAACGTTTTCTTTATCATTCCATTCCAGGAACACGTTCATACCGCCTTCATGTGCTGTATATCCATGAAGTATCAATCCACCCGGGCTATTTTCGCCTTCAACGATATTAAAACCCAACAGGTCGTTCACTTTTTTGCTACCGGCAACCACGGATTTTGACCGTTTAATTTCCGACAAATAGGCAGCATTCATCCAGCTTCCCATCAGCTTAGATTTCATTTCCTTTTTACCTATAACATTGGACTGATTACCTTTGCCTTTGCTCTTTTTACTTCCAGTGTTGTTGCAAGCACAAGCAAATAACATGAGGCCTGCAAACGTCATTACAATTGTTCTTTTCATAGTTGTAAATTTTATTTTGATGAAAAATTTGAGTTTTCTATAAATTTTGTAATTATATACAGAATTCCCAGCAACAAAATTAAGAGTATATTATGACTTTAAAGCTTATATACCAAAATAGTAGCATATTTATTCTAGCGTTTTAGGCAAAGAAGCAAGATTATTTCTGTTTACATGCTAATTTTTGTGATCGCATTGCCGCTGTCAAGTTTGATCTTTGCTTATGTAAAACGGTTATTATTAGCTGGAAAGGATTAATGTTTGTAGCGCAAAAAAAGCCTACCTAAAAAGGTAAGCTTTTTTCTTGTATTCTAAATTTTGCTACATCTGGCTTGAATCCAACAACGAGGCAATCTCTGCCAACTTTATAAAATCTGACCTGTACCCGTCAACATCTTTTCCTTTGGCTTGTTTTGCCCTTTTAATAAGGGATCCATAGGACGCTTGGGCTTTATACTCGGAATCTCTCAACATCATGCCAAACTCGGCTACAGCAGAAGCAAAAAGAAAATTATTGGAAACACCGGAGCTTTCCACATCCTTTTCTTTTAAGGGTTTGGTAACCAAAATACTCTTATCCCCATCAGGCTTTTTGTACCTGAATTTGATGGTTAGCAATTCATTACTTTTTCTAATCTTGTTGGATTGGTATTTTAGTGGGTCAACAGAAGGCACTTCTTCATCAGAACCGGCCATTATCACTTCGTACATAGCCGTTACGCAATGCCCGGCGCCAATTTCCCCGGCATCCTTGGTATCATCGTTAAAGTCTTCTTTGGTGAGCAAACGGTTTTCATAGCCTATAAGCCTGTATGCTTTGATCTTATTGGGATTGAACTCAATTTGTACTTTTACGTCTTTGGCAATGGTGTAAAGCGTGCCCCAGATTTCTTTTCCCAGCATTTTTTTAGCTTCTAAAATATTATCGATATAGGCGTAATTGCCATTTCCTGCATTGGAGACCTGCTCCATTTTAGAGTCTTTATAATTGCCCATTCCAAAACCAAGAACGGTAAGGAATATTCCATCATCGCGTTTATCTTCTATGAGTCTTACCATAGCTGCATCACTGCTTGCACCTATGTTGAAATCGCCGTCAGTAGCAAGGATAATCCTGTTATTTCCATTCCTGATGAAATTTTCTTTGGCTACTCTGTAAGCGAGCTTAATTCCTGCTCCACCGGCAGTAGAACCACCTGCTTGCAATTGCCCCAATGCACCAAGAATCTTCGTTTTGTTACTTCCCGGCGTAGATTCCAATACCAAGCCAGCAGCGCCTGCGTAAACTACTATGGCAACTTTGTCTTGTGGCCTCAATTTGTCTACCAACACTTTAAAAGCCGCTTTAAGCAAAGGAAGTTTATTGGGTGAGTTCATCGACCCGGAAACATCCAATAAGAACACCAAGTTGCTTGCAGGAATATTATTGGTTTCCAGCTCTTTTCCTTTAATTCCAACATGCAATAGTTTATGCTTTTTGTTCCAGGGGCAGTCGCTCATCTCCATGTTGAAAGAGAAAGGATGCTCATGAGTGGGTTGCGGGTAGTCATAATCAAAATAATTGATGAGTTCTTCTATCCTCACTGCATCTTTAGGAGGCATCGTGTTGCTGTTGAGAAACCTCCTGGTATTGGCATAAGAAGCCCTGTCAACATCAATGGAAAAAGTTGACAATGGATTGTAGTTGGCGCTAAGGAATTTGTTTTCATTGATAAGGTCATAGCTTTCAGTATTATGCTCGATGGTTGGCCTGTCCATCATGACTCTACCACTAGGTGCACTAGCTCCTGCAGCCTTGCCAAAGGCTCTATTCTCCTTTACGGCTCCCTTCCCGTTTTGTGATGACATGATATCCATTGTCCTTTCTTCGCACTCAACCACCTTATCCTGTTCAACCGGAGGTTCTTTTTTGTTATCAAAGTTATTGGGTTTAACTTCAACAGTTACTTCATAGATATCGTTTTCTATTAATTGAATACTTCTTAAAAAAACCAGTTGATACCCAATGGCTTTAACTCTTAATTCGTAAGTACCGGGTTCGAGCCCTTTTATAAAAAACTCCCCGTTTGATGATGATACAGCTCCTTTAGCCACTATGAGGCTTTGCTCGGCAGCAATAAATGCTCCCGAAACCGGCTGTTTGTTGTCGCTTCTTACTACTTTTCCTTTTATCCCGGCATTACCGGCAAAAAGTCCGCTAAAAGTGAAAATTAATCCCAATAATAATGCTTGTGTTTTCATGACATTTAAATTTTAAGGTTAAGAATTGTTATTTATTATTAGGATGCCAGGTGATTAAAATTTCCATAAATTTTTGATTAATATTTTTGAATATTTGATTTAACTTTGCCGTTCTTTAAAAAGCTGGACTATTGAAATTAAGGTTTTTACAGTTAACAGGTGATGAGAAACGAACATTTATCCTCCACATCATATATTCTTTGCTGGATGGGATTGTGAGGGGTATACTTATAATGAATGAGTTTGTTTTTATTAAAACACTGGATGGCACAGATTACCAACTAAGCGTGCTTTTCCAGTTCAGTATGGTGCTTTTTGTTTTCCTTATTTTCTTCAACGAATTTTTAAAACGTATACAGAATAAAAAGTTGCTCCTCAGGTTAACTGCTTTATTGACCCAACTGCCTTTATTGCTCACCCTATTATTCCCTGATGCTTCAAGAGAAAGTATACCGGGCTATTACCATTACATTTTCCTCGGGATATTCTTGGTATATTATTCCGGTACGCTTATCACATACCCAACCATCAATTTATTTTTGAAGAATACCTACCAGCACGATAATTTTGGGAAATTATACAGCTACGCAGAGACCATAAAAAAGATCATGCTTTTATTGAGCACTTTCTTTTTTGGGTTGGTATTGGATGCTGATCAAAATCTTTACAAAATTATGTACCTGGTAATGGCTATTTGTGGAACAACTTCACTTTTCCTGCTTTCTAATATCCCGTATAAGCGAGTGCAAAAACCTCCTCCAAAGAGAACCATAATGGAATCGGTAAGAGGGTCTATAAAGAATATGATTGATATAGTAAAGAAAAACATTCCTTACCGCCATTTTGAGATTGGGTTTCTCCTGTATGGATTTGCATTTATGAGTACAAAGTCGGTAATCTCAATATTTTTTGCCAAAGGCCTTGACCTGAATTATACCAGTATAGCTTTTTACAACAATGCTTACAATATATTGGCTATCATACTGTTGCCATTAATGGGCAAAATTATTGGCTATATGGACCCCAGGAATTTTGCCATACGGACTTTTGGAGCCCTGGCCATGTTCATGGTATTCCTTATCGTTACGATAATATTTCCCTTCCATGTTGAGATCGGTAAGTTCGACTTATATTATTTTCTCATTATTGCCATGGTATTTCATGGTATTTTTGCTGCTACCATGTCATTGCTTTGGTATATTGGTTCTGCCTATTTCTGCAAGGCAGATGAAGCTGACATCTACCAATCAATACATTTGAGCCTTACTGGTGTGAGAGGACTTTTTGCACCTATAATAGGAATATTCTTTTACAAAATAGGTGGTTTTGCGTTTACTTTTGCCTTAGGGGCAATAAGTTTGATAGCAGCTATCATCCTGCAAAAATGGTCAGTGAAAAAATATAAGCTAAAAGAGGAATAAAAGCTCCTTTTAAATCAATTTCGCTAACAATTACTTGTTATTCCAGAGCAATTTCACAAGAATTGCAATTTCTGAATTGGTGATATATTTACCCCTCACCGGGTCAGTTTCGTCTGCAAGAAGGTGAATCAGTTCTGTTCCTTTACCTTTGGCATAAAAAGGGACAAGTGTATTGGAATGTGAATCATGATACCATTGCATGCCAGGTAAATTGTCTTTTCCATTATTCACAATATCAGCATAATTTGTATCGGTTGAATTTGACCCAAGTAGCAACCCGCATTCGTGGTCTGCTGTAATTATTAGCATGGTTTCCTCCCAAGAGCTATTGTTTTCAATCCAGTGAATAACACTCTCAACCGCTTTGTTGAAATCCATTTGTTCTTCTATCATCCTGTTGGATTGGTTAGCATGGCTTGCCCAGTCAACAGCGCCGCCTTCTATCATTAAAAAGAACCCATCCTGTTTATTATCCAAAACATTGATGGCTGCTTTAGACATATCGCTCAAAGAAGGAATATTTTCATTCAAAGGAGCATCAAAAGGAAGTTTTTCATTTTCAACGGTTTTCCTCATCTGCTGAAGGGTTTTAGCAACTTTTGGCACACCAAACAAACGCTTTGGAGTTTCCCCGGTAGTTAAGCGCTTAAAATCTTCCTTGTCCTGGATGAGTTTCCAAGCATCAGGTTTACCGTCATGATCGGCATCATTCACAAATATGGTATCATTTTCTCGAATTATGTAGTTTTTTCCATCAACTAGAATGTCATGCCAAATAACACTGTCACCCACATACTTGAATGTTTTTGCTTTATCCAGTTTTTCTCCATTATTTCCATAGTAAGGATTTCCACCTCCCATAATAACTTCACATTGGCTTTGAAGGATCATTTCCTTAGCGATTTCATCATATTGATGTCTTTGTTCGTTATGGGCTACAAAACCTGCAGGAGTAGCATGAGACAATGGCACAGAAGTAATAACACCAGTTGATTTTTTCATTTTTTCTGCCCATTCAACCAAGTTGGGTAGTTTTTTCTTATTTATATCAACACCAATGGCGCCATTGTATGTTTTTGTACCGGTAGCCATAGCAGTAGCAGCGGCAGCAGAGCCGGTATATCCTTTCCTGGCAAACTCCAGGCTTTTCCAAATACTATCGGGGTTATAACCAAAAGCCCATTGTTCTTGCGATAACTTGGCCGGATAAGTACTCATAGCAGTATTAACCGGAAATTGTTCGTAGGGTTGGGCTTGCTTTTTACCATATTGGTAATAATTGCTTGCTATTACATGGTTAAAGCCACAACCGTCAGATATCATCAAAATAATATTTTTAGGAGCCTTTTTAGGCGCTTTTTTACTCTTTTCTCCTTGTGAACACGAAAGAAGGGTTACCAAAAATAGGGTTATGATAATAATGGCATTTATCTTTTTCATAGCTTTGAGTTATTTATAGAAGTTCAAATATCTGTTACTTATTTTACTTGTTAAAACAAAATATATTAAATGGTTGTTAAGTTTTTTCTATGCAACATTTTTCAATGGTATTCCATAGCTTTTCTGCTGTTTTATCCCAACTAAAATGCTTAAGTCTTTCTTTTCCTTTTTCAACAAGAGAAGCTCTTAATTTTTCATCTTTAAAGATTTTTACCATAGCATCGCTAATAGAATCAACGGAAAAAGGATCGGTAATTAAGGCTGCATCGCCTGCAACCTCTGGCATTGAGGTGGTATTAGACGTAATAACAGGAGTTTCACATTTCATGGCTTCTAAAATCGGTATGCCAAAACCTTCGAACTTGGAAACATAAACCATTGCCAATGCAGAAGAAATAACTTTGTTTAATTCTTCATTGCATAACCAACCGGTAAAAAGCACATCTTTTTGATATCGCATATTTTTGAATACTTGGTCGATCTCGTGATAACCTCCCCACATTTTTTCACCAACAACAACGAGATTGGCATTATTAGGAGTTTTCTTTTTAAATTGGTCGAAAGCACGTAATAAATTGGCAATATTTTTCCGGGGGTTTATGGAGCCTACGTAAATAAAATAAGGATTCCCATTGGAATATTTAAACCGGGTAAATTTTTTCGTATCATTATCAACAGGATGGTACTGTTCATTAACCCCATTGTGCACAACATCAATCTTACCCGGGTCAATGTGGAAACTCTTTGCTATATCATTCTTCGTAAATTCTGATACTGTAGCTATTCTTTTTGCTTTTCGGGCAAATTTAGGGACAAAATAATTGTAATATTTTCGTGTTAAAAAAGGCATATATTTAGGATTATGCACGAAGTTAAGGTCATGAATAACATAAACGGAGTCAACTTTAGTTTTAAGGCTATTCCAACCATCAGGCGAAAGAAATATATCGGCATGATGCTTTTCAAGTATTTTTGGTATTAAATGTTCAAAACGATAATACCACAATACAGGGTGTCTTGAAGCAATTTTTGTAACCTCGGGGATGATATTGTTATTAGAAAAGAAAAACTCTTCATCATAAGGCCGGTCAAAAATAAAAATAAACTTATGCTCCTGGTGATTACTTGTGATTCGCTTTAAGGTTTCATAAGTAAACCAACCAATACCTTCAAGCCTATCTTTAATTAATAATTGTGTATTAACTGCTATATTCATGATTTATCTGAATTAAGGCAAGATATAGTAAAGTTATTATATTTGCATTTCAAATTACAAATATACAAGAAATTGCAAACACGTATAGACAGGGAAAAAGAATATCATAACAAGGCCTTTAGCGAAAATGTTCGTCATAAAACCGATAAGTTTTATAGCATTTTTACAAAAATTCGTAGGCAATATGGAAACTATATACTTGAAAACAGCCATAGAAAAACTTATCTTGAATATGGTTGCGGTCCCGGGAGTTATTCTTTTTCTATTGCAGAAAAAGGAGGAAAGGTAACAGGAATAGATATATCAGACTGGGCAATTAATGAAGCAAACAAGGAGGCAAAACAAAAAAAACTTTCTCTTGCCAATTATAAAGTAATGAATGCCGAAGCCTTAGATTTTAATAAGGACACTTTTGATGTTGTTTGTGGTTCTGGTATCGTGCATCACCTGGATTTGGAAAAAGCCTATAAAGAATTGTCAAGAGTACTTAAACCTAACGGCAAAGGTGTGTTTCTTGAGCCCTTGGGGCATAATCCCTTTATTAATTTATACCGCAGATTAACCCCCACGCTTAGAACTGTTGACGAACACCCCCTGAAAAGCAAGGATATTAAAACTGCACAAAAATATTTCAAAAGCGTAGAAGTTGAATACTATTATCTCTTTTCAATCATGGCTTCTCTATTTCACAAAACAAAATTATTCAAAGGATTATTGAATTTCCTTTTTGCCATTGATAGCTTCCTTTTTAAATATTGCAAATTTTTAAGAAAATATGCCTGGTATTCTTTGATCATTCTTGAAGGCCCTATTGAATACAAACGAAAAGATTTATAAGGTTGACTATGGAATAAAGCACGTCATTTGCTATAGTGAATAAGAAAACTCCTTACGTAGATGTTATGAAATTTGCAGCGTAAATTGTTAATAACTTTTGCTTTTTTTATTGGTTTTATCATAGAATACGAACGAAGCGATAAAAAGTGTGGAGGGGTAAAGCAATCTCCCTCATAGTTTTGCAGAGAAGGAGCAACTGCTTGCGATACATAGGGGCAGTTGCTCATTGACTTTGTATACTGGACTATATTTAGTTAGGGGATTGCTTCTACATTCATTCAGGCCTCGGCCGGCCTGAATGAATGTCTCGCAATGACGAGTGTTAGTTGGCTTTGGTTATAAAAATAGTTTATTTATGCAGCCAACCGCATTAGCCCGTCAACAAAATCAATCCGTCATCGATCCGCCACGGCGGAGAGACGTATCTGCCTGTGGTTAAAAGTTTTTGTATGTGCATCTATACCGTAGTAATGACGTGCTTTTAGTTTGACGTTGTAAGGAAGAACAAACAGTTTTTACATCATTTTATTCATTGATCTTCCCATTAACGATCTCAAGGATATCCTGCTCGGCTTTCTTGGTCTTTTCCTCTATCTCAGCGCCTTTTTTAATGATATCATCTGCAAATTGCTTGTCTTCAAGGTCTTTTGCATTGATCTTAACATTCAAGTAGGCGCCTATAACTGCCGAGCGTGCTGCAAGCGCTCCAACACCTGCATCAGAAACGGAAGTTTGCAGTCCTGTTTCTGCCATGGCTTTTATCACTTCAAATGCTTTGTAGGATGTTTCCATTACTTGGAAAGGAATTTCTGTTGCATACTTGGTTGCATCCTGTATGGCTTGTTTACGCGCTGCTTTTTCTTCATCGGTCTTTTTGGGTAAACCAAAAGCTTCCATGATCTTGTTAAAGGCGTTGGTATCTTCGTCGATAAGCCAAAGGAGCCTGTCTTTGATCTCTTGGCCTTTTTCCGCCCAGTTGGAAAATTCTTCCCAACGGTCGTCCCAGCCCCGCTTGTGAGATGAAAGGTTAGCAACCATTGTCCCCAATGAAGCGCCAAGGCTTCCCATATAAGCTGCTATGGAACCTCCACCGGGCGCAGGTGACTCCGATGCAGTTTCATTGGCAAAACCTCTTACAGTCAAATCAACAAGTTTTTGCTTGGAATCATCGTCCATCATGTATTCAATAATCTTCTTCTTGGGGTCGAATGGATATAATTCATCAAGGCCCATTGATTTTACGGCTATTTTAATCAGCTCTTCTTCATTTACGCCAACAGAGCGGTTTTGCTTGCGCAGGTAATGCTTCCCTGCATCCAGCATAGCTTTTAGCGGCATAACGCCAACAAGCTCAGAGCCGGTAACACGGACTCCCCTGGCTCGGGCTTTTTCACAAACTTCATCAAAAGCAACATGAACAGGTGTTACGGAAATATTGGTTAGGTTCATGGATATTTGTGCAACACCATATTCTTCAATGAACCAACCAATTCCTTTTACGCATTTCAGTGTTCCTGGAATATATACTTTATTGCCTTTTTCATCTTTAACGATTTTCCCTGTAATGGGATTCCCTTCCCTTTTCACACGGCCTTTTTCTCTTACGTCAAAAGCAATAGCATTGGCTCTTCTCGTAGAAGTTGTATTAAGGTTGATATTGTATGCCACCAAGAAATCCCTGGCTCCAACTGCTGTAACACCGGTTTTTGCAACCTTTTGGTTGAATTCGGCTGGGCCAAAATCCGGTTTCCATTTAGGATTGGAAAGCTTATCTTTAAGCCCTTCGTATTCGCCTGAACGGCAATTGGCAAGATTCTGCCTTTCTTCGGTATAAGCAGCGCTTTCATAACAATAGATAGGAATTTCAAGCTCTTTTCCAATCCTTTCGGCTAGTTTCCTGGCATATTCAACGGTTTCTTCCATAGTAATATTAGTGACCGGGACAAAAGGGCAAACATCCGTTGCGCCAAAACGCGGGTGAGCGCCTTTATGCTTGGTCATGTCAATAAGTTCAGAGGCTTTTTTTACAGCCCTGAAAGCAGCTTCCGATACCGCCTCGGGGTCGCCGACAAAAGTAACAACCGTCCTGTTGGTAGCAGCGCCAGGGTCTACATCCAGTAATTTTGTGCCTTCAACAGCCTCTATTTCATTGGTGATCTGCTTGATCACGCTCATGTCTTTTCCTTCGCTAAAATTGGGTACGCATTCAATAATTTTTTTCATAGTAAAAAGGTTTTTATTTTTGTTTATTAATTTTCGAGAAATGAGTTGCTAAAATATAAAAATGAAAGGAAATAAGAGGTGAAAATAAAAGATTTTTTTATAGAATAGAATGCCCTAATGCAACTATTTGGTTATATTTGCCGTATTAATAGCTGGAGTAACCTAAAAATCCTTTGCTATGCATAAACAGAGTAAGGGGTGAATGCCGAAAAACCTAAGAGTAGGCTCATCAAAAAACAATAAAAAATGAAAAAAATCAGTTTATTATTTACGCTTATAGCCATTGTTGCATTTACGTTTAAAGGCAATGCACAAATAAATCTTGGTCTAACCGCAGGCGTTAATATGGCTAATGTAAGGTTTGATTACAAAGATGGTGGAGAGCCGGATACCAAATTTTTGCTTGCACCAAGAGCAGGGTTAACTTTAGACTTGAAAATCCCGGGTCCAATTGGTATTGGCAGTGGATTGTTTTATTCTGTAAAAGGATACCAAACAGATATTGAATCTGAATATAATGAAGGTGATGGCACCCAGAGCCTCTCTGTTGGCTACTTAGAATTGCCGGTGCACCTAAAGTATAACATTGCTGTGTTAAATATTTATGCAGGGCCTTATGTAGCAATGGGTATACATGGAAAGCAGAAGAATGATTATACTTATGAAGAGGAAATTACAGGTATGGAGATTGAAAATACAGATGATTATGATGTGGAATTCACCAGTGAAGCTGATGAAGATTTTGATTATTCAAAAAATGTCCCATTGAAGAGCACGGATATGGGATTGAATTTTGGATTGGGAGTTAAACTAGCAAAAATCGCTGTCAATGCCGGGTATTCTATGGGCCTTAGTAATATTAGCCCTGATATGACAGGTGTTGATGGTTCTGGTAATAAAATAACAGTGGATGGAGACGATTTTTCAGCTAAAACAAGCGCTATTCAGTTAGGTTTGACTTATTATTTCTAAATAATTCATTATCAAGAAAAAAGTGGCTATTCCAAAAGTGACGGGGTGAGTGATTCCTTTTAGCAAACTCAACCCGTCACTAATTTAAATCTGTTTACAAAATATCCCCATCATAATTCAATGCTTTTAATACCTCGTTTTTGTAAGTCCTGCCAATGGGAATTTCCTTCTCTACTATCTCAATTCCTGTTGAAGTAAAAGCCTTAATATGCCTTAAGCCAATGATATAAGACCGGTGGGTGCGCACAAACATATCACTTGGCAGTTTTTCTTCTACCTGGGTGAGGCTATTCTTGGTAATAATACATTTTTCGGGTGTATAGATCTTGATGTATTCTCCCAAGCCTTCAATATAAAAAATATCTTGTAAGTAGATCTTTTTCACTTTCTTGTTCTCTTTTACATAAACATAGGCCTGTTGGTGCATTTCCTGCCCCTGCTTGGAAGAAGCATGAACTTTAAATTCATTATCATGCAATTGCAGGTAACGGTTCACAGCTTTAAAAAACCTGTCGAATTGAATAGGTTTGAGCAAATAATCTACCACTTCCAGCTCAAAACCTTCTAGGGCATATTCGCGGTAAGCCGTAGTAAAAACAACCTTGGGAGGGTGTGAAAGGCTTTTCAAAAACTCCAACCCGGTCATTTGTGGCATTTGTATATCAAGAAACATTAAATCGATATTTTTAGTCCTTAATACATCAAAAGCCTGCATGGCATTGCGGCATTCGTCCACCAACTCCAATGAATCTATTTTTTCTACGTGAGATTTCAGCAGTTTTATGGCCAAGGGTTCATCGTCTACAATCAAACATTTTACTTTCATTTGTATTGCTATTTTGGTAATGATTCGATTTTGTTAAAGGTTTTTTCAATATCCATCAATAAATATTTTGTATCCAGGGAATCTCCAGTAGTAAGCAAGACCAATTCCTGCCATGGAACGCTGTTACCATAACCAAATAGTTCCTGGAAAAACTCACTGGTTACTTCCGGGTTATTGGATAAACAACGATGCTTGCTATTATTGATATCCATCTCTTTTCTCAAAGTATACTTTATTTGTGCTGCCCCTGTAATCCCAATTAAATAATTTTGATAATAACAAATGTAACGGGTGAGGTAACTGGAGAAAACCCATTTTGCATGGTATTCCTTTGGCTTGTTAACCAATTGATAGCGGTTTACCAAATCCCAGTATACTTTATCCAGGTCCTGGTTAGGATTTTGATACATCTCCATCTCAAATCTCACAACAACTTGTAAAAACCTTATCAGCAATATCCTATAAACATCGCCATAATTCCATGAAGCCGTATCATTATCTTGAAAATCCACTATTATGTTGCTTTTCCTGAACCAAGGATCTTCAACCAGCATTTGTTGGAAAAACATGGCTATGGCTTCATTCATCCCTATGTTGGGCTCTCTCAAAAGGAATGGGAGCGTATTGGGTATATTGCTGTCGTATAATGCATGGCCCAGGTTGTGCCAAAGATTTTTTATGCCATTTGTATTATTACTCGATGAAACAGCTACCCTTGCATCGCCTGAATTATCAATATCTATGGTAAAAGCATAACTTCTCTTAACGCTATCATGAATGACTATGTGACTCTTTTTAATAATTTTTTCGACGGGTAAGCCAATGGCATCAAAATAATTTTTCGCCATTTCTTTGTAATTGTTGTTGTCTGAGAGTCCCACAAATTGATAAAAATCCAGGTATCGCTTATTGCGCAGCAGGGAAAAACTCTGGTAATGCCAAGGCATTATGCTGTCTATGGGGATATTGTAATACGCACATATATTACTGTCCATTTTTGATTTAATGGCCTTATAAGGCTCTAAGGTAATTTTGTCCATCTCATCCAATAGCCTTTGCATCTGGGTGATCTCTTGTTCGTGTAAAAATAGGCCAAGCTTATAATAGTTTTCAAAGCCCAGGGCTTTGGCGCTATTATTTCTTATTTTTATGGCCTTTTTTACGTAATAAGCTGATGAATCAGCTACTTTCATGATGCCGTCCCAAGCTTGTTTAAGTGTGTCGATATTTTGCGCATGGTAGTATAATTGAAATAATTCGTTAAGGTTTTTTTCTTCATTAAAAAAGACCGGTTTGTACTGCCTAAAAATGTTTGAAGCTTTTTTGGTAAGTGTATCCTCTAAGGATGATTTATTAAGTTGAAGCTGCGCATAAAGAAAATTTTGGTAGAGCATTTCAAGTTGGCGTTGTAATAGGGTATCTTCAATATACCCTGACTCTCTAACCTTTTTGATATATTCAAAATCCTCGTAACTATTGTATAAATACCCTGCAACATGATCGTTCATTCCAAGTTCTGATTGGTAATCATTCCTGTTCACGATTTTCTCCATCAAGGCAATTTCAAGCTCCTCGTATTTTCTAAATGCTTCATTATCGCCGGATGTTAGAGCGTTCCAATGGGCCAGGTTCTTTTCTACAAAAAATCTCTTGGTATCTTTTACATGCTTCTTGATAAAATGCTCCAAGTATCGTTCCGTCTTTTCTCTTTTGTCCTTGCACGAGAAAAGGGCAAAACCAATAACCAAAAACAACCCTATTTTTTTTATCCTTCTATTCATATAGATTTATTCCTTAGCAATGACCAGCTTTGCTACGAACTCATTTTTCAATGTATGCGTAACCAATGAATAATTATCATGATAAAGCAGGTCGAGCCGTCTTTTAAGGTTTTTAAGCCCAACACCGTCTTTATTTTTTGCATTTCCTTGCATGAAATTCTTTGGTATGGTGTTTTTTACTGAGAACACCATTTCTTGGCTCCTAACCTCGATGTTGATATGAACAACAGGGCTGCCGGTATCATTCCTTACTCCATGTTTAAAAGCGTTTTCTACAAGCACGAAAAGCATCATAGGTGCTATAAGTGCCGAAGAAATCACTCCATGCTTATTTATGTTGATCTTTAAATTGCTATCGTACCTGAGTTTTTCCAACTCGATGTAATTATTAATCAATTGCATTTCCTTTTCCAAGGATACTTCTCTTGCATCGCATTCATATAAGACATAATGAAAGAGTTCCGATATTTTTAGTACCACATCCGGTGTTTTATCCGATTTTTCCAAGGCAAGCACATATAAATTGTTGAGTGTATTGAACAAAAAATGGGGTTGCAATTGTGCTTTTAGCAACTTTAATTCTGCTTGCAGGTTTTTCTTTTCCATTTCCGTTTTTTCGTTTCTTGTCCTAAACCATTCGGCAAAGTATTTTATGGCAGCAAAGATCATGGTAGGCATCCAAATCCATAAAATGTTTTGGAAAACAAGCTTTGCGCTTATCCATTCGTTAGGAGAAAAAATATCGGGAACAAAAAACCTGTAGAAAATAAATTTACTGGTAAAAAGCTTAAATATGGCAAAAGCAACGCTGGTAAATAGGGCAGTTAAGATAAACAAGATGATTCTTTTCCTGTATAGCATGGTAGGAACCAATACATAAATTGTGAGATAAGTGAATAATACAAAAGGAATGAGATTGACCAAGTAATGCTCTAAGAAAAAATTAAAAGGAAACCGGCTTTGATAGCTAAAAATAAATGAAAACAGCAATACAAAGCCTGCCCAAAATAAAATGTGCAGGATTACCCGTTGGAAAAAATTTTTATATAATACCATAATTCAGGATAAAGATAAATTTTTTATTTCAATAAAAGAAACAAAAGTATCGGATTGTATCGAAGATTTTAAACAATAATTGCTTTTATAAAGTTTATTTATATTTTGATCGATTTCTTCCAGGTTTTTTTGGAGCAATTCAATGGTTTCCATATCATCTTTGCCCGATATACTATTTTTTATTTTCAATTGGATGGAATCATTGGCAGTACAAACTTCCATTTCAAAACAACCGGGGTTCACATCACGCAAAGTGCCGTTGTTAAGGGCATTCTCTACCAAGTTAAAAAGCACCATTGGTACCAGGTAATACCCATGAAAATCTCCTTTTATGGATTGCTTGATGTTTAAGGAGCCATCATATCTTAATTGTTCCAGCTCAAGGTAATTTTGGATAAAACCGGTTTCTTTTTGAAGAGGCACATACTTTTCTTGGCTTTCATGCAAAATGTAATGAAACACTTCAGAAAGTTTTTCTACCATTTTGGGCGCCATTGCAGACCTTTCCAATGTGAGTTGGTATAAACTGTTCAGGTTGTTAAATAGAAAATGGGGATTCAATTGTCTTAAAAGTTTGCGATGCTCATATTCAGCCATTTTCCTAAGTTGCTCTTCTCTTTCTATTCTTGTTTCATAGCGGTTTTTAACAAATTTCACCGTGGAAAAGATTACTACAGGATAACTCACCCATGGAATATTGGCTAAGAATAGTTGCAGGTCAATAGAAGGCAGCTTCTCAAAGGAAATATCCAAGGTCATATTATATAAAAACAAAAAACTAAGCACGATATCAGAAATGGAGGCAAAAGAAAGGATCAGCAACCCCAGTAGAGCGCCTAAAAAGAACCTGTTTTTCATTAAAAAATTTGGTATGATCCAGTATGCCGTAATATAGGAAGCCATCATAAAAGATGGGAGCCCTACCAACAGATTGATAAAGTGGATATGAACTTTGATCTTGTATTGCGAATATCCAAAACTATAAATTAAGGTAAACGAAACAAGATAAAGTAACCAAAAACAAAAATGCAAGAGGAAACGATGTGACCTTATATAGTGAATGATAATTTTTGACATGAATATCCAATTTAACCTGGCACAAAACTAATTTCAATATCGGTTGGGTTATAAAAAAAACAACCAATGGGGTGTTTTTGATAATTTTTGGCATCAATTTACGGTTTAATTGCATATAAGGGTGGAAGAGTTATATTTTAATATACTAAAACGAGTTTTGAAATTGGTGGGCAAAATAAAACTTCAAAACAACTAAAAGGGGCTTCCAACTCTCACATTGTTAGTGATGATAGTTGAAGTTGGGTATAAAAACAAAACTCCTTTATGGTTATTTGGGTTTCTTAGGTAGTTTCTTGCAAAGACTAAGTAACAAAACATATTAACAGCTTAATTAAATCATTTATTAATCAGCGACCAAACCAACCAATAGCCTCTTTTTGACTACTTCCTGCATGATTTTACTATCCAATAACATATATTACCCTTTTAAACGTATTTTAACATACATTCACCATCCATCATAGATAATCAATATGTACTTAGCTTTTCTGTTTGTATTTTTGAAATCGTAATAATTCATTAAAAATTTTAAACCAAACATATTATCACCATGAAACAATACATTAAAATAACAAAACTATTCATGCTTGCTTCAATTACGCTTATCGTAATGAGCAATAAAGAACCGGAAAGCGAAAGCAAAAACCCGGTAAGTGATGTAAACCTTGATAAAAGCATCCAACCCCAAGAGGATTTTTATGCTTTTGCCAACGGAGGTTGGATGAAAAGCCATCCAATTCCGAAAGAAGAAGCCTCATTTTCTGTTTTTAACCAACTGCGGGACGAAACAAAAGAAAATGTAAGAATCATTATCGAGAATGTTGCAAAAGCCAAACATCAATCCGGCACTCCCGCGCAAAAAGTGGGCAATTTCTACTCATCTGCCATGGATGTTGAATCAATCAACAAGAAAGGGATTCAACCCATCAAGCCATATTTAGAACGAATTGCAAAAATCTCCAGCAAAAAAGATATTGAAGAAGAACTCATTTTTCTTCACAAACATGCTTACAATCTATTGTTTTCCTTTTCAGCCATGACAGATTTCAATAACAGCAGCATGCGCATAGGCGTGGTGTGGCAAGGCGGTACTTCGTTGCCAGACAGGGATTACTACCTTGAAGAAGGTGAGTATTTCCAAAACATCAGGCAAAAATACTCCCAGCATATCAAGAATATGTTTGCCCTTTCCGGTAAAAGTGAAGGCGAAGCTAAAAAAGCTGCCGGCACTGTCATGAAAATTGAAACCAGGCTCGCGAAAAACCAGTTTTCGAGGATAGAGCTCCGCTCACCGGGTAACATCAATAACCCGGGGAACATCGATTCATTAGAAAAATATGTACCGGCTATTGATTGGGACAACTATTTTTCTAAACGCGGGATAATGGATCCACAAAAAATCAACCTTGGGCAACCGGCTTTTTTGTCGGCTATGAATACAATGCTGGAAGAGCTTCCTGCAGAAGAATGGAAATATTACTTTGAATGGTACATTATTTCGCGCAATGCGAGCTTTTTGAGTGAAGAATTTGTTCAAGAGGATTTTGAATTTTTCAGTAAAACCCTTTCAGGAAGCCAACAAATAAGGCCACGCTGGAAACGCATGGTTGAAACGACCAATTCTATACTCGGAGAAGCTGTTGGAGAAATATACGTAAAAAAGCATTTCTCTGAAGAAGCCAAACAAGAAATGACGGATTTGGTTTTGAACCTTAAAAAAGCCATGAAAGAAAGAATCAAAAACCTTGTCTGGATGGGTGAAGAAACCAAGGAAAAAGCACTGGAAAAACTTGCTGCCATGACTTTTATGATCGGATACCCTGAAAAATTTGAACAATACGAGGGATTGGAAATCAGCAAAGATGATTTTTTTGCCAATATTATGAATGCGAGGCAATGGCATGTAGAAGACGGGTTGTCAAAGCTTTGGAAACCCGTGGACAGGAAGGAATGGCCGCTTAACGCGCAACAAGTAAACGCCGGCTATATGCCCAACAGGAACCAAATCGTATTCCCCGCCGGGATATTGCAACCACCTTTATTTGGCGTTAGCAGAGATATTGCTATGAACTACGGGGCTATCGGAATGATCATTGGCCACGAAATGACCCATGGCTTTGATGATAAAGGTAGATTATATGATAAAATTGGGAACCTCAATTCATGGTGGACAGATGATGATGCCAAACGCTTCAACGAAAGATCACAAGTACTTGTTGACCAATATAACGAATTTGTTATTGTTGACAGCTTACACGCCAACGGTGAGCTTTCTTTAGGTGAGAATATTGCCGACCTTGGTGGATTGAATATTGCTTTTACGGCTTTTCAAATGGCCAAAAAGAACCATGAAATTCTGCCTACAGTGAATGGTTTTGACCCGGATCAAAGGTTTTTCTTATCTTATGCACATGTGTGGGCGCAAAACATCCGTGATGAAGAAAAAATCAGGCTCACAAAACAAGATGTACACTCCCTCGGAAAGAACAGGGTTGTTGGACCGTTGAGGAATATGCCCGAGTTCCATGCAGCTTTTGATGCTAACAAAGGCGATTTTATGCATTTAAACGAAGATGAAAGAGCTTTTATTTGGTAACTTTATAATTGCAAAACCTTGATATTTTTTTAAACATGAAAACAATTGTTAAATTCAGCATTTTCTTGGCAACAGTATTAGTTCTTGCTTCCTGTTCTTTGCAGAACAACAAAGAAAAAGAGGAGAAAGAAAGCAAAGAGATACGTTCATCGGTAGAAGCTTTGCCTAATTATTTGTGGCACGTGTTTGCTATATCCAATCTGTGGAATCGTGAAAACTCACCATATCCCGAAAAATACGGGCATACCATTCCTAAGGAAGAAACAGGATTTATACACAATAACCGTGATTTGATTGCTTGGGGCAATGGGGCAACAGGGAAATTTACCAGGTTGCTATTTTTCATCCCTCTTAGCCAAAAGACAAGTTTTTCAGATTATTGCAAGTACCTGGATGACATGGTTGCTGCCGCTAAAAAATCAGGATGGGATTCTTTTGCAAAGAAATATTGCACGGATGATAATGTAAAAAAGGTTGCAGCTTATGCTTTTCAACCCGCTGAAGTTGAAACTTTGGATTCAATATGCAAAATCCTGGAAAACAATTATAAGCAATTTGAAGAAAAGGCCTGGAAAGACATAAAACCCATCCTGGACAAACAAGCTGAAATCATTGATTCGGCATTTGCCGGAAACGGCATTATTGCAAAATGGGAGGAAAACTTAGGGATGGAATATCCCGGCGATAAGTTTGTCCCGGTACTGACTTATGCCAATGCAGTAGATAATCTACCATCTGCCAATAACCTAAGCGATACGCGGAACAATTTCGGGATAACAACTAAGCACACAGATTACACGATTAAGCTTATACAGCACGAGATCGGTATCTTTATCTTAATGCCAACAATATTATCATTGATGGAAGACCCTGACCTCCAGACTGAATACATCAAAAGCAACAGCCTTGTTTATCAAGCAATAGAAAGCTTCATTGAAAAGAAAAAAGCAAAAATATCGGGCGAAAGTGAAAAGTGGGAAGGCAACTTGCATGGCGGCGGCCAGTTTGATTTTCAATGGTTTTTTGACTATTACGAGCAAAATGGGCAAAAATACGAGGCTGGAGAGCTTATGAAGAACGCAGTTTTAACCTATGAAGCGGATCACAAGAAATAATTAATGATGTTTGAAATGAAGCACAAGGATTAATTGATTTTCTCATAATGGTTTTGCCGCCCTCCTTGGTGGGGGCGGATTTTTCCCGATTGATTGACCAACCCATTACCCTTACTATGGCAAGTTTTGCAGGGAAAAAAGACAAAAAGGGAGAAAAACAGGGATACCAATTCAAAGTGGTAAAGGAAATTCCACATACTGAAGTGAAAGACCAAAACCGCTCCGGCACTTGCTGGAGCTATTCTACAATTTCTTTGCTGGAATCGGAGATTTTGCGAAACACCGGCAAAGAATATTACATTGTTAAAATTCGTGGGATGAATCCAGCAATGATCAAGGCGGTTATTTACACATGTCAAAACCCTTTGTAAAACTAAAAACAACGGCCTATATGGTTAACAAAAATGCCATTCCACAAAAGATAAAAGAGAAGCTCAATCTCTAAGTTTTTTGGGTTAATATTTTCAAGCCTGCATGATGCAAGAAGCAGAAGCAGGCTTTTTTTGTGTCTTAGCTTTTGTCCTAGAATGTTAGGCAGCCCAGCTCGTTGAAGTCTGTGACCTCGAAATTAACCATTGAAACTACGAATTCACTTAAATATTAATTATCTTTATCGTATTAAAAACATACCAAACTATGAACTAGGACAATTAAGGCAAAAAATGCATACTTACATAGAACATGCAGAACCATTTCTTTAATTTTTGTTAAATTAAATCAAAAAATGTATTATTGTTATTGTAAACTTTTAAGAATAATCCATTTGGCTATTTACGTGTAGATTAGAATGAATGTATAACTCTGTTTAGTCAATTACCAATATCCTACAAAGTTCCTCGTATAATCGTGTTACCGGTAGCCCCACAACATTATGGAATGATCCTTTGATTTTTTCTATACCAACATAACCTATCCACTCCTGGATGCCATAAGCGCCTGCTTTGTCAAAGGGTTTGTATTGATCAACGTAGTGAGTTATTTCTTCTGTTATTAACTTCCTGAAAGTGACTTCTGTATTTACATGAAACTTCCTTGTTTTATGCAAAGTCCTTATACAAACACCGGTAATCACTTCATGGGTATGCCCGGATAATTCTTCAAGTGATAGAATAGCTTCTTGCCTATTAATAGGTTTGTTCAGCACTTTATTATTGAACCAAACAATGGTGTCAGCAGTAATAATAACAGTATCACTATGGATATTATTTTTGGGGAATGCATTGGCCTTCAATTCACAAAGATATAAGGCTATTTCTTCCTTTTTGAGTTTTTGTGGGTATTCTTCACGAACATCTATGGTTGTAACAGTAAAATTGATTCCCAATTCTTCCAATAGTTTCCTTCTTCTTGGCGATTTGGAGGCCAAAATAATATGATTTTCATTAATCTTATCTAATATATCCATAATCAATATAGAATAAAAAACTCTGAATATTCCGGCAGCCATAGCATGGACAAAATACCAAAAAACATGAGCAGCTTTGTTGCCATTTGAATAGTGTGATAATCCTCTTTTGTATTTGCTTTTAGTAACTTTACAAAAACCCAAACAACAATAGGGATTATGATCAAACAGAAGTGAAGAAACAGCATTATTGCCCCTGAAATAAACATCACGTAAATACTAACTAATAAGAGTATAAAAGTAAATAACAAGATCGAGAAAGCTATGTTCTTGGTTTTTCTTTCTCCAAAAGCAACAGCCAATGTATTGTAATCACTTTTTTTATCTCCTTCCAGGTCTTCTATGTCTTTTATTATTTCCCTGAAAAACGTGGTGAAAAAAGAGAAAAACAAGTAGAATCCGAGTAGGAAAAAGAACCACTTATTTAAATCAATTAAATATCCATCATTCAAAAAAGCGTAAAATTCGAATAAACATACCGTTACTATAACCAAGGTAGATAAAAAAGCAATAACAAGGTTCCCGATAAGGATATTTTTTTTATAAGAAGCAGAGTAAAAATACAATAGTAAAACCGCTACTATTTGTATAAAACCCAGGGAATATTGATTTACTCTAATTGCAAGAAAAAAAGCTGCAATAATTCCAAGCAGTGATAAAAGAATGTAAGCAGTACGGATGAATTGTTTGTTTTTCCTTACAAAGATGGATTTTTTGTTGTTATTGTTTATTGCATCAGCTTTTATATCCATAAGGTCGTTTATTAGGTAGCCGGCGGCTGCAATAAAAATAGTGGATAGCACCAAGATGAAAAAATGTAAATGATCTAAATGAAAATCCATAAGATTCTCAGAATATAAAGGCTCAATAAGACAGTACCTTACAAGATATTGTGTAAGAGCTACAATAAAAAGATTAGGAAGCCGGAATAATTGTAAAAATTGGGAAATAAAATTATTCATTGTCATTTTTGTCGAACCATTTATTTTGGACTTTTAGTACTTGCTCAACCACATCTCTCACGCATCCTTCGCCTCCTTTGTACCCGGAGATGTACTTTGATATGACCTTTATTTCTTCGGCTGCATCTGAAGGGCAGGTAGCTACTCCAACTGCCCTCATAATTTCATAATCGGGAATATCATCTCCCATGTAAAGGATTGCTCCAGGCTCAATTCCTTTATCTGCGGTGTATCTTCTAAAAACTTCCATTTTATCTTTAATTCCAAGAAAAACATCGTCAACGCCAAGTTCATTAAACCTTTTTCTAACAAGTTCGGAGCGCCCACCTGAAATCACTGCAATATTAAAACCGTTTTTTACTGCCCTGTACATGGCATAACCATCCTTCACGTTCATGGTGCGTAATAGATCACCATCTGGCGACAGGATTACAATACCATCAGTTAATACTCCGTCTACATCAAGAATAAAAGTATTGATCTTCTTTAATAATTGCTTATAGTTTGCCATTCTTGGTTAAGATTTATTTTGCTGAATTTTTTGGGAGATAAAAGTATATATTTTTTCCAACCCTGGAAAATTTGATAGGTATTCCTTATGTTTCCTAATTGTATTCATGTCGCCACGCGCTGCTGGGCCGGTTTGAATTTCTTTAGGACTTTTTATTATCGCTTTATTTGCTGTTTCTAAAATAAGTGGCCTTAAAATATTAAAATCCAAGTGATTTTTGTGCGTTAAATCTTCGGCCAATTGGTACATGAAATTGGTGAAATTGCAAGCAAACACTGCTGAAATGTGCAGTATCATTCTCTTATCTGAATCTACATAATACACTTGTTTTGATAATGAACGTGCAAGATTTTGTAAAATCATTTTGTTTTCTGCATTATTTGCTTCAATACAAATTGGTATTTCTTCAAAGGTGATTTCTTTTTCTTTTGAAAAGGTCTGCAAAGGATAGAATACACCATGATTTTGAAAAACTGACAAAGAATTCATATCAACTGAACCTGATGTATGCACAACAAGGCCTTTGCAATTTTTCATGATGTTAATAACATCTTCCAATGCTCTATCTGGAACAGAGACAATAAAAATGCCTTCTTCATCTTCAAAAATGTCTTTATTATTGATATGTTGAGCTCCAATTTTTTCAGCAAGTACTTCTGCCGATTTATAAGTGTTGCTAAAAACACCGGCAACATTATAGTCATTAGAATTAAAAACCATTCCAAGATGAGTTGCAACATTACCTGCCCCTATTAAGTAAATTTTTTTTTCTATCATAATAAAAATAAATTTCAATCTTTTACATACTAAAAATAAAATTTGTATATTGCAGCACTTAAATAAATAAATTATGCCAAAAATAGTAAAATTATCCGAGGCAGCATCAATAGGCATACATTCAATGGTGTTGATAGCTAAGGCGAAAGACTATGTAAACGTACAAAAAATTGCAAAAGTAACCTCAGATTCCAAACATCATATTGCAAAGGTAATGCATATCTTGGTAAGAGATGGGTTTATTACTTCGGTAAGAGGCCCAAAAGGAGGTTTTAAATTAAACAAACCACCCGAAGAAATATCCTTGTTAGATATTTATGAGGCTATAGAAGGGAAGCTTGAAAGCTCTGAGTGCCCTGCAAACAAAGAGCATTGTCCATTTAAAAATTGTATACTAGAGAATATCACCAATAAAATGACTTTGGATTTTAAAAAGACGCTTCAAAATAAAACGTTAGACCAGTTTATTTGATTTTCTAATTAGCAAATCCTTCCTCATATCATTATTTAACCCAACTATTGCCATTTGGTTCAAATCATTATAAAAAAAATGCTTACAGAAGTCTATTATTTATACCAAAGCTTT
Organism: uncultured Bacteroidales bacterium; assembly: GCA_964544705.1. Lineage (GTDB taxonomy): Bacteria > Bacteroidota > Bacteroidia > Bacteroidales > CAZJDA01 > CAZJDA01. The sequence continues at coordinate 127,832 of CAZJDA010000002.1, read as the reverse complement.
TTAATGCCAATCTTTACAATTTTTTTTTTAATTTTACCGCCAAAATTAGGAAAAATTAAAAAATAACATATATGCCTATAGTAGGTTCCATAATTAAGAGAGCTATAGAGTTAAGAAGCAAAATGCCATTGCAAATTAACACTACAGATGGTTATAAAGCCCAGCGTAAGGTTCTCAAGAAACTTATTCAAAAAGCTAGTTATACTGCGTTTGGAGAGCATTATAAATTTACTGAGTTGCTTAAAGAAAAAGATATTGTTAAAAGTTTTAAGGAGCGAATCCCCATTCATGATTATAACTCCATTTACAGGCAATGGTGGTATCGATGTTTAAATGGCGAGCCCTATGTTACATGGCCTTTTAAGGTTCGTTATTTTGCATTAAGCTCGGGTACTTCAGAAGCGTCGAGTAAACATATTCCAGTAACAGCTTCTATGCTTAGGGCAATAAAAAAAACCAGCCACAGGCAGTTGTATTCCCTTGCAAGGTACGACTTTCCAAAAGAATTTTATGAAAAGGGCGTATTAATGCTTGGCGGAAGCACACACCTTAATTATAACGGCACTTATTTTGAAGGTGACCTATCTGGTATTACCACTGGCAACCTGCCTTTTTATTTTCAACATTTTTATAAGCCAGGAAAACGAATATCCAAAGAAAAAGACTGGAATACCAAGCTCGATGAAATCGTAAAAAAAGCCAAAGGATGGGATATTGGCGTTATAGTGGGTGTGCCTGCATGGTTTCATATCTTGTTAGAAAAAATTATTGCCTATTATAACCTAAAAAACATCCATGAAATATGGCCGAATTTATCCATATTCCTGCACGGTGGCGTAGCTTTTGAACCTTATAAAATCAGTTTCGAGAAATTATTGAATAGGCCATTAACATATATTGAAACGTACTTGGCATCAGAAGGTTTTATAGCATTCCAAACAAGGCCAGAAGCTGATATGCAGATGGTTATAGATAATGGTATTTTTTACGAATTCATTCCTTTCACAGAAGAGAATTTTGATGAAGAAGGTAATATGAAAACCAACCCCAAAACCTATACTATTGAAGAGACCGAAGAAGGAAAAGAGTATGCACTGCTGATTTCTACATGCGCAGGTGCTTGGCGTTATTTAATAGGTGATACCATTCGCTTTACCAATAAAGAAGAGAATGAGATCATAATAACGGGCAGGACAAAACACTTTATTAGCTTATGCGGCGAGCATATGTCGCAAGATAATATGAACCGGGCAATTAAAATACTTGAAGATAAAACCGGTGCAGAGATTAGGGAATTTACCGTAACAGGAATCAAACACCAAAGCCTTTTTGCCCACAAATGGTATATTGGTACAACTGGTGATATAGCCCCTGGAAAAGCAAAAAAGATTATTGATGAAAGCCTGAAATCTATTAATGACGACTATAGGGTGGAGAGAAGTGCAGCCCTTAAAGATGTATTTGTTGAAGTATTACCTTTAGACGCTTTCTATGATTGGATGAAAAAACATGGGAAAGTGGGTAGCCAAAATAAATTCCCCAGGGTTTTAAAAAAGAAGCAAGTAAAAGAATGGGAAGATTTTATAGAACCGTATAAAAACAGTAAAAAATAATGGTAAGAAGTTTCTTTGAAGGGATGTTGCTTTTGGGTGTCCCTATGATTTTTATGTTCGGGCCTGCTTTCTTTTCACTTATTCAAACCAGTATCCAAAGAGGACTTCGGGAAGGTATTTTTTTAGCTTTTGGTATTATCCTCAGTGACTTAACATTAGTGGCATTGAGCTACTTAGGTGTTATTCAGCTGTTAAGCGCCCCTGAAAACAAGCTTATTGTGGGTATTATCGGGAGCGTTATACTTGTTTCATTTGGCGTTTATACTTTTTCAAGGAAAATTAAAATTGATGAAAAAGGCAACACCTCTGATAATGCATTAGGGGTTAAAACCCTTGGGCCTTTTACATATATTTTAAAAGGTTATTTTCTCAATATTGCTAACCCTTTTCTTCTTATTTTTTGGATGGGTGCAATGGGTTTGGTGAGCTCTAATTATGAGTTGACAAAGGATATTTTGAGCTTTTTTGCCGGAACTTTGATTACTGTATTTTTTACAGATTTGCTTAAATGCTTTTTAGCCAATAGGTTAAGAAGACTCTTGAGGACTAAATTCCTCAACTGGATGAATAAAGTTGTGGGGATTTTACTTATAGTATTTGGAATTGTATTAATTGCAAGGGTTTTTATTAACTTTTTATAGATTATGAACTTGATAACGCATACTTTTATAATTTTGTAATTATTATTCTTATCAATAAAAAAAAGGAATTATTAACATGAAAGAACTAAGGATGGTAGACCTGGAAGGTCAATATGAAAAGATACAAGAAGAAATTGATAAAGCAGTATTGGATGTTATACGTTCAACAGCATATATTAACGGCCCGGAGGTACAAAAATTTAAAGAAGAACTGGGCAATTACTTAGGAGTTAAACATGTAATCCCTTGCGCCAATGGCACAGACGCCCTCCAGGTATCAATGATGGCATTGGGCCTAAAACAGGGCGATGAAATCATAACATCGGCTTTTACTTTTATTGCTACCGCAGAAGTGATAGAATTGCTGAAATTGAAACCTGTTTTTGTTGATGTTGACCCGCAAACTTTCAATATTATCCCCGAAGAAATTGAAAAAGCTATTACATCCAAAACAAAGGCTATTGTACCTGTTCATTTGTTCGGGCAATCGGTTGATATGCAGAAAGTAATGGATATTGGAAAAAAGCATAACTTATTTGTTATTGAAGATGCCTGTCAATCCATTGGTGCAAGTTACGTTTTTCCAAGCGGGGAAAAGAAGAAGACAGGAACAATTGGACATACAGGATGCACTTCGTTTTTTCCTTCTAAAAACTTGGGTTGCTATGGTGACGGCGGCGCTATTTTTACCAATGATGACGAAATTGCTGATAAGTTAAGTGTAGTTGTTAATCATGGGATGAAAAGAAGGTATTACCATGACTTGATTGGTGTAAACTCCAGGTTGGATAGCATACAAGCAGCGATTCTTCGTATAAAGTTAAAATATCTTGATCAATATGCTCATGCGAGAAGAAAAGCCGCAGACTTATATGATAAAGGCCTGGCAAATAACCCAAATATTAAAACACCGGTACGTTCTCAATTCTCAGACCACGTATTTCACCAATACACACTAATTACTAATGGAATAGACAGGGATAAGCTTCAAGAACATCTAAAAGAAAAGGGTATTCCTAACGCTGTTTATTATCCTGTACCGCTTCATTTGCAAAAAGCCTTTCAAACTTCTGGATTCAAGGAAGGAGACCTGCCGGTTACAGAAGAATTGTCGAGGAAGGTAGTTTCACTTCCTATGCATACCGAATTAGACGAAGAGCAAATAAACTATATTACTTCAACAATTAACGAATTTTGTAAATAAAAACTCATTATGGCAAACGAACAGTATTTTGCACATGAAACAGCCGTTATAGACACTGGTTGTCAAATTGGAGAAGGTGCAAAAATATGGCACTTCTCTCATATCATGAAGAATTGTGTTATTGGCAAAAAATGCAACATTGGACAAAATGTAGTTGTATCCCCAGGTGTTGTTTTGGGAAATAATGTAAAAGTCCAAAATAATGTGTCTATTTATACAGGAGTTATTTGCGAAGATGATGTTTTTTTAGGGCCTTCCATGGTTTTTACCAATATTTCCAACCCTAGAAGCGCTGTTATAAGAAGGGATAAATATGAAGAAACTGTTGTAAAAAAAGGCGCTTCTATTGGAGCCAATGCAACCATTGTATGTGGCAACGATATTGGAAAATATTCATTCATTGGAGCCGGCGCTGTGGTGACAAAAGAAGTTCCACCTTATGCGCTTGTAGTTGGTAATCCAGCAAAACAGATAGGTTGGATGAGTGAATACGGGCACAGGCTCAAATTTGATAAGAACGATATAGCAATTTGCCCCGAAAGCAAAGAAAAATACGAGTTGAAAAATAATGTTGTAACAAAAATATCCTCTATATGAATTTTGTTAAAGACAAAGTAAAGTTTGCAATTGTTGGTTGTGGCCATATAGGTAAAAGACATGCCGAAATGGTAACCCGCAATAAAGAAGCACAATTGGTTGCACTTTGCGATATTAAAAAGAAAGATGACGTGGGGATCGAAAAATTTGATGCTCTATTCTTTTCAAATATTGATGAACTCTTAAATTCAGAGATACCTATTGATGTTGTAAATATATGCACTCCTAATGGCCTTCATGCAGAACATGCACTAAAAAGCCTTGGTAAGAAGAAACATGTAGTTGTTGAAAAACCTATGGCGCTTACAACCTCTCATTGCGAAGAGATTATTTTTAAGTCTTTGCAAATGTCAAGAAATGTGTTTCTTGTAATGCAAAACCGTTATTCGCCACCATCTGAATGGATAAAAAATATAATCGAAGAAAAGATTTTGGGTGAAGTTTTTATTGTGCAGGTAAATTGCTACTGGAATAGAGATGAGCGATATTACAAGAAAGATACATGGAAGGGAAAAAACGACCTTGATGGTGGTACTCTTTTTACTCAATTCTCTCATTTTATTGATATTATGTACTGGCTTTTTGGGGATATTAAAGATATTAACGCCAAATTCCAAGACTTTAAACACAAAAAACTCACCGAGTTTGAAGATTCAGGTATTATCAATTTTAAATTCATTAATGGAGGTATCGGCTGTATAAACTATTCAACTGCTATTTGGGATACAAACATGGAAAGCAGTCTTACCATAGTGGGTAGCAAAGGAAGCGTGAAAATTGGCGGACAATATATGAATGAAGTAGAATATTGCCACATTGATGGATATACAATGCCTGAGTTGGCAGCCTCTAGCCCGGCAAATGATTATGGACACTATAAAGGCTCTGCTGCCAATCATCATTTTGTAATAGAAAATGTTATTGATACCCTAAAAGGTAGAACTACAATGACTACCAATGCCCTTGAAGGATTGAAAGTAGTTGATATTATTCAGAGAATTTATTCGTTAAGAAATAGAAACAGGAAAAGTTAAGAAAATGAGCATTTATGAAGATTTATTGAATGGAAAAGCCAAGATATCAGTTATTGGACTTGGTTATGTTGGCTTGCCTATAGCCCTTGAATTTGCAAGAAAAACGTCTGTTATTGGTTTTGATATCAAGGAAGATCGTGTAGAATTAATGAAAAATGGGATTGACCCGAGTAATGAACTTGCTAAGGAAGCTTTTGAAGGTTGTGATATTCATTTTACTGCCAAACCAGGAGAGCTTTCAGGCGCTGATTTCCATATTGTTGCTGTTCCAACTCCCATTGATGGCCACAATCTTCCCAATTTAAAGCCTTTGTTATCTGCAACAGAAACTGTAGGTAAAGTACTTAAAAAGGGAGATTATGTTGTTTATGAATCAACAGTATTCCCCGGATGTACTGAAGAAGATTGTATACCCCTGCTTGAGGAGATGTCTGGCCTTAAATTAGGTACAGATTTTAAAGTTGGCTTCTCTCCAGAAAGAATCAACCCTGGCGATAAAAAGCATACCTTAAGTTCAATTGTTAAGATTGTTTCAGGTAACGATCAAGAAGCCCTTGAAAATATTGCAAAGACATATGAACTCGTTGTTGAAGCTGGAGTTCACAAGGCATCAACCATTAAAGTAGCTGAAGCTGCTAAAATTATCGAAAACACACAGAGAGATGTCAATATTGCATTGATGAATGAACTCTCCATTATTTTTGGAAAAATGGGGATCAATACATACGAAGTATTAGAAGCAGCCGGCACTAAATGGAATTTCTTAAACTTCTTCCCCGGTTTAGTTGGAGGCCACTGTATTGGTGTTGACCCGTATTATTTAACCTATAAAGCAAAAGAATACGGGTATCATGCTCAAATCATCAACTCAGGACGATTTGTAAATGATTCTATGGGTTTCTATATTGCCAAACAAACCGTGAAGCAAATCATTGGTAAAGATAAGAATGTTCTCAAATCCAAAGTTTTGGTAATGGGAGCCACATTTAAAGAAGACGTTAGTGATATCAGAAATTCTAAAGTAGCGGATGTTGTAAAAGAACTTAAATCTTATGGTTGTAAGGTAGATGTAATTGATCCATTGGCATCGCCGGAAGAGATCAAGGAAGAATACGACTTTGAACTATCTGAAAAGCCTCAAGGGAAATATGATGCGGTTATTGTGGCTGTAAATCACCAAGAATATCGCGGACTTAAAGAAGAATATTTTAAAGAACTTATGCATAAGGATGGCATTGTTGTGGATGTGAAAGGAATTTACAAACAAGCAATTAAAGATTTAACGTATTGGAGCTTATAAGAAAACTAAGGAAAAGCAAAAATGAAAATTCTTGTTACAGGTGGTACGGGGTTTATAGGTTCACACACTGTTGTTGAATTGCAAAATGCAGGTTTTGAGGTTATTATTGTGGATAACTTGTCCAAATCACACCATTGGATTGTGGATTCTATTGCTGAAATTACAGGCATTAAGCCGGGGTTTTGCCAATTAGACCTGGAAGATAAAGATGTTACAAAACAGTTTTTTAGTGAAACCCAGGATGTTGAAGGCGTAATTCATTTTGCCGCTTATAAAGCTGTTGGTGAATCGGTTGAAGAACCCCTGTTGTATTACCATAACAACTTGGTTTCCTTGATCAACTTATTGGAATCTATGATCCAATACCAAATTGATCACCTGGTTTTTTCATCTTCTTGTACGGTTTATGGTCAACCCGATACCTTGCCTGTTAGTGAAAACTCTCCTATAAAAAAAGCTTTTGCGCCCTATGGAAATACCAAACAAATATCTGAAGAGATCATCAGCGAAACATTGAATAAAAAAGCTTTAAAAGCCATTTCTTTAAGATATTTTAACCCCATAGGCGCCCATGATTCAGCAAAGATTGGCGAATTACCTATTGGGGTTCCTGATAACCTAATTCCTTTTGTTACACAAACAGCTATTGGCAAAAGAGAGCAATTAAAGGTTTTTGGAGATGACTACAATACGCCTGATGGTTCAGCAATAAGGGATTATATACATGTGGTAGACCTTGCCAAAGCCCATGTTATTGCGGTTAAACGATTACTTGAAAAGAAAAACAAATCCAATTACGAAGTATTTAACTTGGGAACAGGTAAAGGATATTCTGTGTTGGAAGTTATAAAAGCCTTTGAGAAAAGTACAGGAGAGAAATTGAACTATAAAATCGTGGAGCGCAGGCCGGGAGATGTAGAAAAAGTATGGGCAGACACCTCTTATGCAAATGAAGAATTGGGATGGAAAGCCGAGAAAAGCCTGGAGGAAATGGTAAAAAGCGCTTGGGAATGGGAAAAAAGATTAAAAGATAAAGAAATATAGTTTCTATGAAAAAGAACATCATCATTACAGGTGGAGCTGGTTTTATTGGCTCACATGTGGTTAGGTATTTTGTAAATAATTACAAGAATTATCATATCTATAATATTGATAAACTAACTTATGCCGGTAACCTTGAAAATCTTAAAGACATTGAAAACCGGGATAATTATTCTTTTATCAAAGGTGATATAAACGATGATGATTTTGTCCTGGAATTATTCAAAGACACCCAACCCGATGCTGTAATACATCTTGCGGCAGAATCTCATGTAGACCGTTCTATTGCTAATCCTACAGAATTCATTTTCACCAATATCATAGGTACTGTAAACCTATTGAATGCAGCAAAACATTACTGGAAAGATTCTCCGGAAAACAAGCTTTTTTATCATGTTAGCACAGATGAAGTCTATGGCTCTCTTGGCGATGAAGGTTTATTTACCGAAACCACACCTTATGACCCTAAAAGTCCTTATTCTGCATCAAAAGCAAGCTCAGACCACATGGTAAGGGCATATCATCATACCTTTGGTTTACCGGTTGTAATATCCAATTGCTCTAACAATTATGGGCCTCATCAATTCCCTGAAAAATTGATCCCCTTGTTTATCAATAATATAAAAAACAACAAACCGTTACCGGTTTATGGTAAAGGCATCAACGTAAGGGATTGGCTTTATGTTGAAGACCATGCCAAAGCAATTGATCTAGTATTTCATAACGGCAGCAAAGGAGAAACTTACAATATTGGTGGAGGTAATGAATGGAAAAATATTGACCTGATCCATCTTCTTTGTAAATTAATGGATGAAAAACTGGGCAGGGAAAAGGGAGCATCCGAAAAGCTTATTACTTACGTGAAAGATAGGGCTGGACATGATCTTAGGTATGCCATTGATTTTTCCAAGCTTAAAAATGAACTTCATTGGGAACCATCTGTTGATTTTCATGAAGGATTAAGCAAAACAATTGATTGGTACCTTGCTAATGAAACATGGCTAAAGAACGTTACATCAGGAGACTACCAAAACTATTATGAGCAACAATACCAAAACCGCTAAATACAGGTTTATGAATGTCCATATTTAAAAACATCTTTTTCAAGAAAAGAAAAGAAACCTTACAAGACCTTTCCTTTTTAAAGGTAGATTTCCATTCTCACCTTATTCCCGGCATTGATGATGGAGTGAAAGATTATGATGAGGCTCTATTTCTTATTAAAGAATTAAGTTTTTTGGGAATAGAAAAGGTCATCACCACGCCACATGTAATGTCTGATTATTACAAAAATTCACCTGGAATTATAGAGAATGGCCTTTATAAGCTCAAAAATGAAGCAAAAGCAAATAATATACCTGTGATAATAGAAGCTGCCGCAGAGTATATGGTGGATGATGGGCTTGAAGAAAAGTTGAAAAAAAAGGATATTTTACATTTTGGGCAAAATTATGTTTTGATTGAACTATCAACCCTCACCCCCCCGTATCACTTGAAGAAAATCGTGTTTGATTTACAAATAGAAGGGTATAAAGTAATTTTAGCGCATCCTGAAAGATATGGATATTGGTATAATGATTTATCAAATTTCGAGGAATTGAAAAACAGGAATGTGTTTTTCCAGGTAAATATTGTTTCTTTGGCCAATTTTTACCCCGAACCCACAAAGAAACATGCAGAAACCCTTATTAACGAAGGTATGGTAGAGTTCTTGGGAAGTGACATCCACAACCATCAATATTTACGTGCCATTAAGGAGAGTTTGTCTTCTAAAGTATTAATAGACTTAGTGCAATCGGGCAAATTGAAAAACCACGAATTATTGTAAATACTTTAGTGAAATCTTCTAACAAACCCCGCCATTTGGTCAAGAGGCAGGACTTTTTCTACACCTCCAAGTTTAACGGCTTCATGAGGCATACCGTATACAACCGATGATTTTTCATCTTGGGCAATGGTATAACCGCCTGCTTGTTTCATTTCTAATAATCCCCTGGCGCCATCATCTCCCATGCCTGTCATGATAATACCAACTGCGTTGGCGCCGGCATAGCGGGCTGTAGACCTGAATAATACATCAACAGAAGGACGATGCCTGTTAACAAGCGGGCCTTCTTTTACTTCTGCATAATATCTTGCACCGCTTCGTTTTAAGAGTGTGTGTTTATTGCCGGGAGCTATTAATGCCCTGCCTCTTAAAACCGTATCACCGTTTTCTGCTTCTTTAACAGTAATCCTGCAAATTTCATTTAACCTTTCTGCAAATGATTTGGTGAACACTTCAGGCATGTGTTGAACCACTACAATCCCAATAGCATCAAGTGGTAAAGCCTCTAAGAAAACCCTTAAAGCTTCTGTGCCTCCTGTTGAAGCGCCTACTACAAGTACTTTTTCCGTGGTTTTAATCATGCTTTTAGATGTTATGTGCGGTATTACTGCATCAGCAGAATATTTTGGAGGCACATCAATGGAGGAAGGAGCAAATGATTTCTTTTTATGTTTTACCTTGGAAAGCGCTGCGGCTTTTACTTTATCAATAAGCCTTATCTTGGATTCTTGTAAAAATTTTTTGGTATCGAGTTGGGGTTTGGTTATTACTTCAACAGCTCCCAGTTCTAATGCACGAATAGCAGTTTCAGTGCCTTTTATGGTTAAGCTGGAGATTATTACTACCGGTATGGGATGCTGCAACATAATTTTTTTTAAGAAGGTAAGTCCATCCATGCGTGGCATCTCGATGTCGAGGGTGATAACATCCGGTATTTCTTTTTGGATTTTTTTTGCTGCATAGTAAGGGTCAGCAGCAGCGCCCATTACTTCTATACCAGGATCCTCGTTTAGTATCTGGGTTAAGGTCTGCCTCACAACAGCAGAGTCATCAACAACTAAAACTTTAACTTTCTTCATATGTTTAGAATTTATGAAAATGTTTCAATTTGGTATGCATTAAAATCGTACTTCCTGTGTTTCCCAGTAATTATCCCAGGCATTGCCAGTTTTATAAAATTTTATTGTTTGTTTCTAACAAATAATGCTTTATCATGTTCTTCAATTTTCTGTGGTTGTACAAAACGTTGTAAAACCTCGCCGGTATTATTATTAAACCTTATCTTTCGGCCTAAGTTTCCACCTACACTCGATGCTTTGATCATGATGCGTTCATTGGCCAATATTTCATTGGCAACCATAATATTTCTTTCACCGATGTGAAAATTGCTTATTCTAACCTTAATCACTTCACCACCTCCAAAAACTTTGGCAATTAAATTCCCTTTTTTGCTACCGTGGTTAAGCATTTTGTCAATGAGTTTTTCAATAGCAATATTCCCGTATTTTGGCGATGCCAATCCTTGCCCGTTCCAGAAAGGAAGCATATAATGGTTCATGCCCCCAAATTTGAGTATTGGGTCGTAAATGCAAACTGCAACACAAGAGCCAAGCACAGTGTCGATAATATAAGGTTTTGTACTTACCATTAAGTTTGATGGATACAAAAAATGCTTGTTAAAATCTTCCATACCGTCTAAAATTGTTGTTCATCACCAAAGAGAAATTCATTTCCTTCTGAAGAAAACCCACCGGATTCTTCACTGCCCTCGGGCAAGGTTACGATGAAATTTGAGCCATGCCCTTTTTGTGTTTTGATATCAATATCTCCTTTAATCAATCCTATTAGCGCTTTAGACACTGACAAGCCAAGACCATGGCCCCGGTTCAAGTTATTAACGCTGCTGTTCAATTGTTTAAACCTATCAAAAATTTCTTTCAGGTCTTTTTTGTCTATTCCTACTCCAAAATCTTGTATCTCTATAATTAGTTTAGCTCCTTCAATTTTGGCAGATACATGAATTTCGCTGGTAGCATTGCTAAATTTAACGGCATTATCAAGTAAATTGGATAAAATCAATTGTAGTTTATCTGGGTCTGTAATAAAATAAATTGTTTCTTTTTTAGAAAGATGCTGTGTAAGCTTAATTTTTATTTGTTTTTTCTCTGCTAATGGTTGGAAGGCTTCAACCGTGCTTAAGATGAGCGAAACTATATCAACTTTTAGGTAGTCGGGTTGTGCTTCGCCGGCTTCCAGTTCTGCTGCCGCAAAAATGTTTTTCAACTGGAAATTAAGACTGAAAGCTTCATGATGGATCAAATGCGCCATAGAATGAACTTTTTCCCAGTCACCTTTCTCGGTACGAAGGATGTTTCTTGTTAATCCAAGTATAGAAGCAAAGGGATTAATAATCTCGTTCCTGATGTTAGAAAGAAAATTGCTCTTCATCCTTTCAGATTCTTCCAGCTTTTTGTTAGCTTGCCATAATTGTTCCATGAGCTTCTTGTTTTCGTCAATATTCTGCTTTTTCTTTGCTAACCTTTGTTTAAGAATTTGCATCAATTCTTCATCGGATAAATGGTTCATAGCTATAATATTTTATATTTTTAAAAATATTGTGGGTTTCAGTTGAACAAGTGGAACATCTAACCCATTGATAGATTCTGAATGCCCCAAGAAAAAATATCCGCCTTTTTTTAATTTACTGCACAAATTGTTAATCACTTTCTCTTGGGTGGGCCTGTCGAAATAGATCAGTACATTCCTGCAAAAAACGATATCAAAATCATTGTCCATGTTATAATTGTCGTCCATAAAATTTAAGCGCCTAAAACTTGTTTTGGCTCTTAATGCCGGAACAACCCTAACAAGCTTATTTTCCTGGTTTTTGCTTTTGAGCAAATATTTTCTTTTTGTTTCAATAGGAACAGGTTCCACTCTTTTTTCAGGATAAATAGCGTCATTGGCTTTTTGGAGTATCCGGGTAGAAATATCCGTTCCAATAATTTGGTAATCAAAAGGATTGCCATTTTGAAGCAAGTAATCGCTAATAACAAAAGCCAGTGTATAAGCTTCTTCGCCGCTGGAGCAGCCTGCACTCCATATTTTTAGTTTGGTGCCTTTTCCATGACGCAAGGAAAACTCCGGGAGAATCGTTTCTCTTAAAAAATCAAAGTGCTTGGGTTCCCTGTAAAAATCCGTTTTGTTAGTACTTACAAGGTCAACCATTTTTATGATCTCTTCTGCCCCTTTCTCACTAAAAATATATTCGCTGTATTCTTTATAGGTTGTTATATTGAGCTCTCTAAGGCGTTTGTGGAGCCTGCTTTGCAACATCACTCTTTTGGCGGGTGGCATTTTAATGCCATAATTGGTTGTAATATATTGGCTAAGTTGGTTAAAATCTTTATCCGTCATCTTAGCTTTAAAATAATCATTCCAGCTTTTTTTTTCTTCTTTTTCCATTACCGGCATCACTGTTACTATTAAAATGAAAATTTGTTTTTTTTGTTTATAAAGAAGCAAACAGGCTTTAACCTCCTGTTTGCTTCAATGTAAAGAGCTACGAATTACGTTTTAGAACTTTTCAAATTCATTATCTTTATCGTCGCCACCTTTAGACATGTCAAGGTTTACACCTTTATTGCCCGTGTTTTGAGTATTCCCGGTATTGGCTTTATAATTGCCGCTACCTTGGTTGGTTTGTTTTTTGTTTTCATCCATGTGAGCTATGTTTGTCTTTTTTTGTTTTTGAGGGCCTGTTCCTTTTGATTGAAACCTTTTTTCCTTGTTGTCAACTACAAAGAAAGAAATAATATCCCTAAGTTGCTCTGCTTGGCTTGAAAGCTCTTCTGAACTTGTAGCCATTTCTTCGGATGAAGCAGCGTTTTGTTGTGTAACTTGGTTAAGCTGCTGAATAGCGTTGTTAACCTGTTCGGCGCCAGAGCTTTGCTCAACACTTGCTGCACTGATTTCTTGTACCAGTTTGGCTGTTTTTTCAATATCAGGAACAATAGATTCGAGCAATTTACCTGATTTCTCTGCCACGTCAACACTGCTTTTTGATACTTCATCAATCTCGCTGGCTGCAACCTGGCTCCTTTCGGCGAGTTTCCTCACTTCGGCTGCTACAACAGCAAAGCCTTTGCCATGCTCGCCTGCCCTGGCTGCTTCTACCGCCGCATTAAGCGCTAAGATATTGGTTTGGCGTGCAATTTCACCAATAATCTTGATTTTCTCTGCAATATTCTTCATTGAATCAACCGTCATATTAACGGATTTGTTTCCTTCACGGATGTCTTCTGCCGCTTTCAGCGATATTTTTTCTGTTTGCTTAGCATTATCGGTGTTTTGCTGGATGTTAGAAGCCATTTCTTCCATAGATGAAGATACCTCTTCGGCAGATGAAGCTTGCTCATTAGCGCCTTGGCTCATTTCTTGCGAGCTTGAGCTCATTTCCTGGCTTGCGCTGGCAATATTGTCTGACCCCGATACCACATCATTAACAATATTCCGCAATTTTACAAGCATGCCCTGTAAGGCTTTGGCCAGTGCACCTATCTCGTCTTTCCTTGAGAGGTATTCTTTTGCCACGTTGATTGTTAGGTCGCCTTGGGCAACAGATTGTGCATATCCCACACCTTTATTGATACCTCCGGTTATAGACCTGGTTATAACAATGGCAAATATTACTCCTATGATCAGTGCAAATATCAACCCTATAACCATAACATTGTTTGAGGTGTTAAGCAAGCTAACGGCTGATGCCGCAATGTCATTTGTTCCTTTTACAGCAGCATCTGCTGCATCTGTAGCATTACTAATAACGGCGTTATAAGCAGGCTTTCTTTCTTCTCCAAGTTTTTCCCTTTTATTCCAATTTGTAAGGAAGTTTTCCATGGCTTGCTTATACCCATTACCGGCTTTCTCTATCTTGTCAAGATATTCAATATCTACTTGTAGCTTGGTAAGTTTTCTTATTTCAGTAAAGTAAGCAAACGACTTTTCAAATTCATCAATGGCTTGGCGCAGAGCTTCAGGGTCTCTTGTAGCTTGTGCTTTAAAATTGTCTACACGCACAGCATTACCCGCGTCAATAATATTATTGATGAGGGTAACTTTCTCCAACCTCTCCATTGTTGTGGCACCAGCGCTTATTTCCCTGCTCATGGCCTCGTTTTGATTGTCCAAGTAGTTCATGCAGTTTTGTATGTACTGGGCTGCCGTTTCGTCCATTTTGTCCCGGTTCTGTTTAAGGTCATTGGTGACATCGGCAGTTTGGTCAATCAATTGTTCATATTTTTCTAAGGCATCATCTATGTTTTTTGTTGCCCCTTCTAACTTTTCAAGCACCTCGGCCCTGTTAGCCAGGTCATAGGCTTTTTGTAAATGATTATCCGTTTCAGAAAGCAATTGTTTACCTTTTTGGTAAAATGTTCTATCTTCACTGTAATCAAAAGCCCGCAATTCGAATATTGCTTCAAGGAAACTTTTTTCTACGTCATAAGAAATTTCCATTTCAGGCAAATATTCTTTAGCCAGGTAATTGGTTTGTGTACGAATGTTGAGCATGTTTATCACTGCCATGCTCCCCAGCAATACAGCAATAAGAATTAGGACTCCAAAGCCCAGTCCTAATTTTGCCCCGATTTTAAAATTTTTCCAGTTCATAAAATGTTCTCCTTAAGTTTATAATTAAAAAAAATGGTTCATTAAAGTGGTTCCCTTAGTTTGCCTTCTTTAATATTTGTTTATTCTTCCTCGTCTTTTTCTTCTATTTGTGCAGCTTCTGGTGTGTCTGCTTCTTTCACCATAACCAGCTCGTCAGAAGTAAAGACAGTATCTATGTTAAGCAACATAATAAATCCATCGTCCTTTTTCCACATGCCTTTAATAAACTCTGCCTTATATTTGGTTCCAATATTTGGAGCAGGTTCAATATCTTTTTCCTCAATTTCAAGGACTTCTTTTACAGCATCTACTAAAACACCCAGTGTGATGGTTTCATCCTCAAGTTCTATATTGAGGACAACAATACACGTGTCAATAGTAGCTTCTGTGGGCTCCATCCCGAATTTAACCCTAAGGTCAATTACAGGCAGGACGCTCCCACGCAGGTTGATGACACCTCTCATATACCCGGGTGATTTTGGCACCTTTGTGATGTTGGTCATTTCTAAGATATTAAGCACTTTATGGACATTGGAGGCGAAAACTTCATCGCCCAGCCTAAATGACAAGTATGTCTGTATAGTGCTTGTTTTTGTTTCTTCTGTTGTTGTTGCAGCCATTATATATACCTCCTATATTTTTATTGTTTGGCTAGAAAATTTATTGATTATTTTATTTGTATCCATAACAAGGGCTACTGTTCCATCACCAAGGATGGTAGAGCCTGAAATAAAATCCTGGTCTTTGTACATCTTGCCCAATGATTTGAGCACGGCTTGGTATTCGCCCACAACTGTATCTACAGCCAGTCCCATGCGCATGTCGTTATATTCAACCACGATAACTTGCTCCAATTCAGGCGGTGTAGCATCAATTTCAAATATTTCTCTTAAATATAAGAACGGCACCCAATCTTCATCGGCAAGAACCAGGTTATTAACAGCCTTCATTAGGTCTTCATGCTTATGGTCGTATACTTTGTTTACTGCTGATAATGGTATAACAAAATATGTTTCATCTATTTTAACAAGTAAACCGTCAATAATAGACAGTGTAAGAGGAAGTTTAATGGTGATGGACGTTCCTTTTCCCAGTTCGGTTTCTATATCAACCTCTCCGCGAATGTCGGATATTTTTCTTTTCACTACATCCATTCCCACTCCGCGGCCTGAAACATTAGTTACTTCTGTTGCTGTGGAAAAACCCGGCAGAAAAACAAGCCTTAGTATCTCGTTATCAGATAAATTAGCATCTTCGCTTATGAGTTCTTTTTCTATGGCTTTTTCTTGAATTTTCTCAAGGTCTATGCCGGCGCCATCGTCACTAACTTCTATATGTACATTGGTTCCTGAATAATAGGATCGTATTTTTAATTTTCCTTGCTTGTTTTTGCCCATTTTTTCCCTAACTTCGGGCGATTCAATACCATGGTCGATGGAATTCCTGATAATATGCATCAAGGGGTCGGCAAGGCTTTCAATGATGGTTTTATCGAGTTCTGTGTCAGCGCCTTCGGAATTAAAAACAATCTCTTTTTTAAATTCTTGAGATAATTCTCTTACCAATCTTTGAAAACGGGGTATGATGTTTTCTATGGGAATAAGCCTAATGCTAAAAGCTGTATCTCTCAGCCTCCTAGATATTTTTTCCATGTTCTCGGTAATAGCAGCCAATTCATGGTTGTCGTCTTGTTCTGCAAAGAGATTGAGCCTGGCCTGGGTTGTAACCAACTCGCTCACCATATTCATCAGGTCATCGAGCTTTTCAGAAGCTACCCTGATGCTGGAGATGGCATTAGCTTTTGAAGCGCCATTGCCTTGCTTGGTTTGTTTGGTTGTTTCTTTTGTTTTTACTTCTACAGGTTTCAGCTCAAAAGCTTTATGGTGAATTTCATTGGTATTGAAACTATCACCTTTCTTGCATATATTTTCGAGGTATTCAACAAAATTATCATCGTTTAAAGCATTATAATCAGCCACTTCATTTATTTCTATATTGCATTTATCATCAATAAAAATGAAAACATCAATAATAGAGTCCATTCCTTTATCCGTTGCAACCATGATGTCCCAATAGGTATAGGATTTTTCGGCTTCTATTTCTTCAATGCCGGGTATCCTGTCGAAGTGTGCATACATTTTGCAAGAGCCGAGAGAGCATAACTCGTCTAAAAGATAAAGAAGGTTTGTACCATCTTTAAATATTTCTTCGTCAGGATCAAGTTGCACATGGTAAACTTTTACATGGTGATCAACCTTTTCCTCTTTTGGGTTTTCAGCTTTTTTTTCCTCTTGAGAATCTCCTTCGGCAATTTTTTTGAATTCGCTGATCAGGTCTTCATGTTGTTTCTTGGTAGGCCCTGATAATTCATTGCCTTCATCCAAGAGCATACGTAAATGATCAACAGACGTTAAGGTAAGGTTAACCAGTTTATCGGTAACTTTAAGCTTGCCATTCCTTATATTGTCATAAATGGTTTCCAATTGATGGGTAAACCGGTCAATTTCGTGGAAACCGAACATGTCGCTATTGCCCTTGATTGTATGCATAATCCTGAAAATTTGTTCTACCAGTGACTTATCGGATAGGTCGTTGGCAAGTGACAGGACTGCTTTTTCAAGGTCATTGATAAGGTCTGTAGCTTCTTCTATAAATTTTTTTTGAAATTGTTCCATATCTATCTAATGACTTTCTTAAGTGCGGCTAATAATTTTTCTGGTACAAATGGCTTAATGATCCAGCCGGTAGCGCCGGCTTCTTTGGCTTCCATCTTCTTGGATGCTTGCGATTCAGTAGTTAAGAATAGGATAGGAGTGAACTTGAATTTATCGTCTGTCCTGACTTCCCTAATCAATTCAATGCCATCCATTTTTGGCATATGAAGATCGGTTATTATCAGGTCGATTTTGTCAACTCCTTCAAGCCTGGCAAGAGCGTCCTCGCCATCAACAGCGCTAATTACCGAATGGCCTGCATCTTCTAATGTAAAGCTTACCACTTCCCTAATGCTTTCGGAGTCATCTACTATTAAAATATTTTTTCCCATAGCGTATGAGCATTTAGTTATTTATTTTTATATATTCTTTTAAATTGTTGAAACCCGATCTTTGTAGTAATCCTTGCATTTCATCGTCAACCTCCATGTTGATTGAGAGCTTTTTGCCCCCGGTTTTCATAGCTTTTGACATTGATACCAATAATTGAAGAAATGAAATATCAATTTCTTCTACGTTTCTTACATGAATATCCAGTTCTTTAAAATCTTTCATGGCTTCAATAAGCTTGGCCTTGATCTTTTCCGCGCTATAAAGGTTTAATTCACCTTCTATATTTACCATCGCGGTATCGGGATTATTCTTGTTTCCTGGTTTTACTTCTAAATTGTACATTTTTTTTCGATTTGATTTTTCAAATTTACATTGAATAATATGAAAAACATATAAGGTAAATACCCATTTTTAATTTTTTTTTTGCTTCCAAATAAGTAGTTTTACCTATTAGTGACGCGTCATATTTATTATTGAGAACCTATATTGTTGTAATTGAGCAAATTGCCAAACAGTTGATGCGTCATTTCTTTGTTGACATAACATCAGTTTAAAATAATTCCACATCGCCAAGGTCATCTTCATCCTTAGTTTCTGCTTCATTATCAGGGCTTTCGTTGTTTAAGAACTTGCTGTGAATTAAATGCTCACTCATTGTAGTGTAATGTTTTTTCAACTTGGTTACATTTTCTGAGCGTTCAATCATTTTGATATCAATATCTTCTTTCTTTATAATTTTAAACACTTCGTTTAACCCAGAAATAATATTATCTATTACTTTATCGAAAAAGTCATAATAATTGACTCCATCAATAGAATTTCTTATATTTTCTGATATCTCGGCGCTTTGTTTACTGTTGTTCGATAATATTTCGTAAACTTTATCAAGGTTCTTGTTTACACTGTTCTTTATTTGCGTTATTTCTTTTTGTATTTCTTTATTATTCTCTACAAATTGGTCTTGGAACTTTTTTTCATCGGTTTTTACTGTGAGTTTTTCGGAAAGTTCAAGCGCCTGGTTAAAAACCTTTTTGAGTGTATGCATATTAGAATGCATTTCCGAGCAAAGCAAATGTATCTGTTTTGCTGTGTTGGAAAGGGTTTTTTCACAATCATTTTCGTTTTTGTTTCCATTTAGCAGGTTCGAGGCAAGTGTTTCCAATCGCGTATCAATATTAAAGACTTTTTTGATACTCTCTTGCATTTTGCCGGTTACCTTTTCCAGGGAATTGATGTTCATGGAAATTTCGTAATTATCCGTACTGAAATCTTCAAGCAATGTTAATGCTTTTTCAAACCGGCTAAAAATATCCTTCACAACTTTCCTGTCGTCTTTGGAACTATGCTTGTGATAATGGTATGTCATGGTGGAGATAGAGGATAGTTTTTCAGCAATATCGTAAAATTGCTTGGTGATGTTTTCTATAGCTTGCTGGTATTCTTTGTTTGTATAAATTAGTTGAGCGACTTGTAATTCAGCAATATCAGGAATTTGGGAGAGATACTCTTTTAAAGCATTTTTGTTATTTTCTTTTTCAAGGGATATCAATTCTTTAATGATTTCTTTATGAGCGCTTTGTATATGCTCCATCTTTTGCCTTATGATATCGTGGTATTGCAAGTTGGTAATAATATGATTGATGCCTTTAAGCCCATTGTTGGTTTCTGTTTCTACCTTAGAAGCTTGCAAATTGGATTTTTCATGCTTAACAAAAAACAAACTGATCCCAGACCTTAATAAGCTTATTACCGAGTCCAGGGCATTGAGGTTTTTCTCCCTTTGTTCGTTGAGTTTAAAAAGCCTGTTTTTTACATTGATCTTCAGGTTCCAAAGATTTTTATCAATCTCAGGGTAAATATTTTTTATTTCCTGGATAAATTCATCAAGATTTTCTAATTCTTTATCCAGGGTTTTGTTATTTACATTGCTAAAGCAAGAAAAATTGAGTTTTAAGTTGGTAATAAGAAATTTTAAGGTTAAAAGGTTCTGCCTGAAGTTTTTTAATGGCACCCATAATAAATTCAAGTTTTTGTAGATCTTATCAAGAAGTATAATGTTGTGTTTATTGTGCTTTTCAATGGTTTTTATTTGTTCTTTGATAGATTCAGGCAGCTTGTCAATTTGATCAAATAAATCAAGACTCTTGGGGCTGTCGAGAATGATCTTTATTTTTTTAAGATGTTCTTTTAAGCCTTTGGTTTCTTTATGAAAATCTTTTAAATGTTTATTTAACGTGAGGAAATCCTCGCCGGAGCATTCATGCAGTGATTGCACCTTGTTATCGATGGTGTTGAATACGTTGATGATCTGCTCTATATTACTTGCTTTATCGTTTGAAGTTGTTCCTGGCATGCTGTAATATTTTAAAATATTGAATTATGGAACAAATTTATGGAGAGCACTCACCTATAACAAGCGTAGAATTACCTATTAAAAATAAATTTATCCTGGATATATACGTAAAAGTAAGTAGTTTTAACAGGGGGTTTACGACCTCATTTTACCTAATTGCCAGTGTAAACACCTGTAATAACAGGCCTTGGGATATTAAACAAAATTAAATTTTAAAATAAGGGTTTAGACCTTAGTTTCATTTACACATTTCATCTTGCACTCGTTAATTACGTTATCGCAATTGCATTCTTCAAAGGTTTTTTCTATGAGCTTTTTTTGCTGGGTTTTGTGCATTTGGCTTGAGCCTGTTGCTGGGCTGCCGCTAGGAGGCCTGCACACAGCCTTGATGGTAAAATCATTCATTTGCTGCCTAAAGAAGTTCAAAGCGCCCATATTATAAGGTTCTTCTTGAACCCACCATATGTTTTCATGGTTTACACCTTTATACTTTTTGCGTACAGCATCAACCTGTTTTTTAGGAAATGGGTATAGCTGCTCCAATCGAACAATAGCTATTTTGGTGTTATCGATTTCTTCCCTTTCTTCTATCAATTCGTAATAGATTTTTCCAGAGCAAAAAACCAATTTTTTTACTTTTGATACATCTGCTGTTTCATCTTCAATAAGTTCTTGAAACCCTCCTTTGGTAAAGTCTTCTGTAGGAGATACACATTTTGGGTGCCTAAGCAAGCTTTTTGGAGTCATTACTACCAGTGGTTTTCTAAAAGGCCTGTGAATTTGCCTTCTTAGCAAGTGGAAGAAATTAGCAGGTGTAGTACAGTTAGCCACTTGTATATTATTTTCAGCACAAAGGGTTAAGAATCTTTCTAGCCTGGCACTGGAATGCTCCGGGCCTTGCCCTTCGTAGCCATGAGGCAGAAACAACACCAACCCATTTTGTACTTTCCATTTATCTTCTGCACTGCTCATAAATTGGTCAAAAATGATTTGTGCTCCGTTGTTAAAATCACCGAATTGTGCTTCCCAAATGGTGAGTGTATTAGGCGCTGCTAAGGCATAGCCGTATTCAAACCCAACAACGCCGTATTCTGACAACAAAGAATTATAAATATGGTATTTTGCTTGTTTTTCGCTGATGTGATTTAAAGGAACATAAGTGTCTTCTGATTTTTCTATTTTCAGAACGGCATGCCTGTGCGAGAAAGTCCCTCTTTCAACATCTTGTCCGCTTAACCTCACTGGATAGCCTTCTTGCAATAACGTGGCATAAGCAGTAAGTTCTCCCATGGCCCAATCCAATTTACCTTTTTCTTCAATCATTTTCCTGCGATCGTTCATGAGTTTTACGATCTTCCTGAAAAGATTTATATCCTTTGGTACTTTTGTTATACGATGGGCAATATCAAGAAATTCTTTTTTTTCAACTCCTGTACCGGGTGATTTTTCAAAGTCTTCATCCGTGGCTTTGCGTATGCTTTTCCAATTCTCCTCCAAAAATTGAGTGATATGAGCTTTTTGTATTTGTTTTGATTCACTGAGTTCTTTTTCCAGTGTATTGTTAAAAGATTCTTCTATTTCTTTTGCCTTTTCTTGGCTTATAATGCCATCTTTAGTCAATTTCTTGAGATAGATTTCCCTGGGGTCAGGATGATTTTCAATGATCTTGTAAAGAATGGGTTGAGTAAACCTGGGTTCATCGCTTTCGTTATGGCCGTATTTCCTGTAGCAAAGAATATCAATAAAAATATCCCTGTGGAATTTTTGCCTAAATTCCATAGCCAACTTTATGGTATGTACCAATGCTTCAACATCATCACCATTAACATGGAAAATGGGAGATTGTATCACTTTCCCCACATCGGTGCAGTAGGTGCTCGACCTGCCGTCAAGATAATTGGTGGTAAAACCAAGTTGATTATTGATAACAACGTGAATAGTACCATAAGTTTTATAGCCGTTAAGATAAGCCATTTGAGTTACCTCGTAAATAATTCCTTGGCCGGCAATAGAAGCATCGCCGTGGATAAGAATAGGGGCAATAGCATTTTCGTTGTGATTGCATTCATTATCCAATTTTGCCCTAACAATGCCCTCAACAACAGGGTTTACAGCCTCAAGATGAGATGGGTTTGGTGTAAGGCTTAAATGCAAAGAGGTTCCGTTTTTGGTTTTGGTATCTGACGAAAACCCCAGATGGTATTTTACATCCCCAAGAAGGTCTTTATCCTTGTATTCTTTTCCTTCAAACTCGCTAAATATATCTTCATAGTTTTTGTGAAGGATATTAGCCAAAACATTAAGCCTTCCTCGATGAGCCATACCAATAACAAATTCTTTAATTCCCAGGGTCTCGCCTTTTTCAATAATGGCATCAAGGGCAGGAATTAGTGATTCAGCCCCTTGTAATGAAAAACGTTTTTGGCCGGGAAATTTTTTGTGAATGAATTTTTCGAAAAATACTGCTTCACTAAGCTTTGTGAAAATGTGTAATTTTTCTTCATCCAAAAAATTAGGTTGATTTTTTGTGCGCTCCATTTTTTCTTGCAGCCACTTAACAACCTCGGGGCTACGAATATACATATACTCCACACCGGTGGAATGGCAATATGTTTGTTCAAGATGTAAAATAATTTCTTTTAAACTGGCTTTGTTGATACCTATTTCTTTACCTGCATAAAACTCTGTTTCAAGATCATCATCAGAAAGATCGAAATTCTCTATTGCTAAGGTAGGGGAATATTTACGACGGGTACGTACAGGATTCGTTTTGGTGAAAAGATGCCCACGTTGCCTGTAAGCGTTGATCAAATTTATCACGTTGAATTCCTTATCATAACTGAGTACGCCCGGGCTTTCAGCATAATTTTTCCGGGCAAATTCAAAACCTTCAAAAAAGCTTTTCCATTGCGGGTCAACTGAAGAAGGGTCTTTTTTATATTGCGTGTAAATGTTTTCTATTGTTGAAGTATCTGCATTGCCTAAATAAGAAAATGAATCCATATATTTCCCTTTAGAAGTTTGGTATGATTGATTTTTTGTAAACAATTATACTGTTTAAACGTTCATAAAGATAAAGCATAATGTTTAATTGGCAATATAAATTGAAAACATCTAATAATTTATATATTTGTATTAAAAAATAATATTATGAAATACATTATAATAGGCGGTGTTGCTGGTGGAGCAACAACGGCAGCACGACTAAGAAGAGTTAATGAAAGTTGTGAAATTATCTTGATAGAAAGAGGGGCAGATATTAGCTATGCTAATTGTGGGCTTCCTTATTATATTGGTGGCACCATTAAAAACCGGGATGAGCTTTTTGTGCAAACACCTGGAAGTTTTGGCACACGATTTAAAATAGATGTGCGGGTTAGGAATGAGGCGTTATCAATAAATCCTAACAAGAAAACTGTTGAGATTAAGAGTTTAAACAATGGAAAAATTTACCATGAGGTGTACGACAAACTTGTTATCTCACCGGGTGCTGAGCCTGTAAGGCCAAATCTACCAGGTATTGATGACCCGGCAATATTTACTTTGCGCAATGTACCTGATACCGATAAGATCAAGAAATTTGTAGAAGAAAAGCAACCCAAAAGAGCTGTGGTTATAGGTGCTGGTTTTATTGGGCTTGAAATGGCAGAAAACTTGCATGAGAAAGGCATTAACGTTTCTATTGTTGAAATGGCTGATCAAGTGATGACACCCTTGGATTACTCAATGGCTTCTATTGTTCATCAACATCTTAAAACAAAAAATGTGGAATTTTTCTTGAAAGATGCGGTCACATCATTTTCAAACAAAAATGGTCATTTGCAGGTTCAATTGAATAGTGGGCGAATATTACCCACCGACTTAGTTATTCTTTCCATAGGAGTGAAACCGGAAAGCAAACTGGCCAAGGAAGCAGGATTAACAATTGGCGAAACAGGAGGAATTAAAGTGAACCAATTTTTACAAACCTCTGACCATGATATTTATGCTGTTGGCGATGCCATTGAATTTCCCCATCCCATAACCCGAAAAGGTACCATTACATACTTAGCAGGGCCTGCCAACAGGCAGGGCCGTATTGCAGCCGATAATATTGCTTTTGGGAATAAAAGAAGCTATACAGGCTCAATTGCTACAGCCATAGCAAAAGTTTTTGATATAACCGTTGCATCAACAGGATTATCAGGTAAAACTTTAAAAAAAGAAGGAATCCCATACAGGGCTTCTATTACTCATTCCTCTTCGCATGCCGGCTATTACCCTGGGGCACAACCTATGAGCATAAAAATTGTTTTTTCACCGGATAATGGCAAACTATACGGCGCTCAAATAGTGGGTTATGATGGTGTGGATAAGCGGATTGACTTGCTTGCTACTATTATAAAAAATAACGGTACAGTCTACGACCTCCAAGAAATTGAACATGCTTATGCCCCTCCATATTCATCGGCTAAAGACCCAGTGAATATTGCCGGGTATGTTGCCGAAAATATCCTTAACGGGACAACCAAAAATATTACTTGGAGAGAGTTTACCCGTGTAAAAAATGATGAGGTTTTTATTCTTGATGTCAGGACACAGGGCGAGTATGCCATGTCTCATATTAAAAACGCCGTTAATATCCCCTTGGATAATCTAAGACAAAACATGGATTCATTGCCTCGTGATAAAAATATTGTTGTTTATTGTGCCGTTGGCCTGCGTGGCTACCTTGCTACCAGGTTGTTGTTGCAAAATGGATATAAAAATATTTTTAACCTTTCAGGAGGATTTAAAACATACCAGCATGCAATTCAAAAGCAAAGCAACGAAGATATTTTCGAGAATGAATTTATTGGAAAAGACGACCATATTTATCAAAAAGGAAAATGTTGACCACTAAATTGAGATGGGCGTAACGTAGAGACGCAAAATTTTGCGTCTCTACGTTACGCCCATCATTTGTCCATCGTTTTGTCCTGTGATACATTTATCATTTTTTAAATTAATGCGTCCATCATCCGGTTTATCAATTTTAATAATTCAATACGCATAATTTTGCATTACCACATGTGCATCCAATTTTACGAATGAGAAATGTTGTGGTATTTCTAACCAAAAATTATCGGCTATTTTCCCTATTTCCAATAATACCATTTTTCCATACTATTCAATTTACAAATTCAAAAAGTTGTCATGAATGTTTTGTTATTCAAATATATAATTTCAGTTTATTTTACCAGGTATCAAATTTACAAAAACTATACTCTCAAGGGTGTTCAAAATTCTCACCTATCCGCCTCAAAGATCTCCAAGTTCTTGATATCCTTTCCATCTATCTGGAACCGTATCATGGTAATCTTCCTGTGCAGGCCTTGCTTGCCTGCTGCACCGGGATTGATATGCAAAAGCTCGTGCTTTTTGTCGTAAATGACTTTGAGGATATGGGAATGGCCGGCTACAAAAATACCGGGTTTGAGGGTTTCTATCTTTTTCCGTGCTGTAGGGTTGTATTTTCCGGGGTAACCGCCAATATGAGTCATCAGCACTTTAATGCCTTCCACTCCAAAGCTGTTGAACTCGGGGTAAGTTTGCCTCACATCCTGGCCGTCCATGTTGCCGTAAACAGCTTTTAAGGGTTTGAATGCCGAAAGTTTTTCCGCAACTTCAATGCTGCCCATGTCGCCGGCATGCCATAGCTCGTCACAATCACTAAAAAATTCGAAAATCTTAGGGTGCAAATAATGATGTGTATCCGAAAGTACCCCGATTCTGGTCATAGTATTTCTTATATTTCCCTAATGTCTTCTTCTTTTACCCAACCTACGCTACCATCTGCAATTTTCACTTCGTACCAGTTGTTAAGCTCGTCCAGTACAATAACTTTTGTTCCTTCGTGCATCACGAAAAGGTCGATGCTGTTTTGGTCTGGAGAGCTTTTGGCCGTTACTGATGGGCTAAAAACAATTGCTTCGTGGCTTTTTACTTGGCTTTGGTACCGCGACACACCAATGATAAAAACAAAGATTGTAAGCAAGATTACCACCAGGCCGGTATAGAAAGCTGTTTTCTTAATCGCCATGCGCCGGGAGAGGTAATAAAAGCCCAACAAGACAAAAAACAGGAAAATCCCGCCAATGCCAATCTTTGCCCAAGTATCGGCAGGGAACAATTGCTTTAGCGATTGCCACCACCTTACATAAAAAATATCGGGAACGGCTTCTATTTTGTCAATGGTGCGGGTTTTAGCAACTTCAAGGTTATATTGAATCTTTTCATTATTGGGATCCAGTTTTTTTGCCTTTTCATAATAAAGGATGGCCGAAGCAATATTGTCCATCTTAAAATGGGCATTGCCTAAATTGTAATAAAGTTCCGGCGCTTCATAGCCTTTTTGTATTACATCCTCATACAAGTTGGCAGCTTGTTCAAACTGTTTATTATTATAGGCTTCATTGGCTTTTTTTATAAGATTTTTGTTGGTTTTTGCAAATCCAAGCAATGGGATCAACAAGAAAACCATGAAAATGCCAATGAGCGTATTTCTGTTAAGATTGATTGAATTGTTTTTTTTTGTCATGATCAATGAATTATTGGGTTAAATTTTTACTACCTGCCTTTTTGTTCATTTCTTTCTCTATGGTAGTAATGATATTCAACGTATCATCATAAATTTTGTCCATTTTCGTAGACTCGTCGCCCGGTGCAAACCTTGCAAACTCAGCGTTTTCAAGGATGTCTATGAAATTGCCTGCAAGTTCCGGGTCTGTATTTGTTTTCTCAAAATTCTCTTTCACGTTGTCTTTTGTGAGCTCTGCCACGGGGATGTTCAATTTATCAGAAAGGTATCCCCACATTGCCTTAGTAATTTCATCATAGAAAGCATTTTTATTTTCTTCCGCCAGGTATTTTTTGGCCAGTTTAAGCTTTTTGCGTGCTACTTTGGTGGCTTTTTTCTGTTTCATCTTGGCAATGTTCCTGTTCTGCCGTACTTTTTTGCGCCAGAGGATCATAAAAAGGAGAAACAAAATAAAAGGGGCTGCGATTAAGATATAGAACAAATTTGAACCAAAAAAATGATGCCCTTTTTGGCTCAGTGCAAATGGAAGGTTCTCAATGTACCTGATATCGCTGCCGATATATTGAATATCTTTTTTGTTGGCCGAAGAATAGGTTACATTTTGTGCGTCGCCACCGGCTCCTTTGGCAACTTTGATGTTGTATTCTGGTGATGACTTGGTGATATACTTTTGTTGCCCTAAGTCAAAATAGGTAAATTTTACCGGGTCTATGGTAAATTCTCCAGCAGACCTCGGGATGATAAGGTAATCAAAAATCCTTGTGCCACTCATACCGGCGATAGTTGTCCTGGTATTGTCTTCGATTTTTGGGTCGTAAACTTCAAAATCGGGTGGAAAATTTACTTCCGGTGCATCAATAAGCTTTAAATTGCCATTGCCGCTGATGGAAATTTTAAGGTTGATAGCGTCATTGGTGCTGGTTTCGGTTGAGGATATATCCGAGCTGAATTTATAGTCGCCCACAGCTCCATTAAAAGAATAGGGTTTCCCTTGCGATGGCAAAGGTTTTACATTAATGGTAAGGGAGTTGGAAGCTACGTTTTTTTCCACGGTTTTATAATTTCCAAAGAAAGAATCATTGAAGAAAGCTTCAAACGGGTCTTTTGGCCTTCGGTTTTTTTGCCTGATCTTGGCTTTGAGTTTGATCTTCATCGGGTCGATGGTGATTTTGCCTGATTTTTGCGGGTACAAAGCCACTTTGGCGATTTCCGCAACATTATACCGCTGGTTGTTAACTACCTCGGTGTATTGAGGGTAGTTTTGCCGGTCTTTCATCAGGTCGTAAGACCAAAATCCATTATAACCAGGGAATTGGGTGATATCATCCAAAGAAATATTGATCTTGAAATACAGTTTAAATGTTACAATAGTTTTTTCACCTTGGTAAGGGCTATATCTTGATGCATAAGCCCTAAGAAAAACATTTTTATCGCTTACACTTGGGTCTTTTGTTGATGCAGTGGTTTGTTGGGATTGATTTCCTGAACTCGAAGGTTGCTGTGCCACCGCTTGTTCATCGCCTTCAAGTACTTTGATGTTAACACTATTGGATTGGTGAGTTTGTCCATCCACGGTTATTTTTGCCGGTGCAATGGTAAACTCGCCTTTTTTGGTGGGTTGAAGTACATAAGTATAGCTAATCTCAACAGAGCGTGTGACTTTGCCGTTAATGATCTGTACACTGCTACTGCTGGAAGTGCTTGGACCTACCAGCACGCTAAAATGCTCTAAAGACGGCGGGGTGAAATTCTGGCCCTGGGCATTCACCTTATAAGTTAACCTGAAGCGCTCCCCAACACGGGCAGTGTTTTTTGCATGGGCCGTAAATTTTACGTTGTCAGCAAAAACACTGCTGCATAACAACAGGTTGAATATAATTATGACGAATCTATGTATCATTATTCTTGTTTTTTACAAATTTACCAGTCTTTTTCTATTGTAATTCGTTTGCCTTTGGCTTTTTTCTTCTTCAACTTATCCTGGACGTCTTTTTCTTTGTTTTTTATTGCATTGAGCATTCTTTCAGCATCTTTCTTCGACATTTTTTGCTTTTGAGGTTGCTGCTTTTGCTGCTCCTGCTTTTGCTTTTGCTTTTGCTGGTCTTGTTTCTGCTGATCCTGCTTTTGCTTTTGTTTGTCCTTTTCCTGGTCTTTTTTGTTCTTATCTTGGTTCTTTTGCTGATCTTTGTTCTGGTCCTTGTTTTTCTTATCTTTATCCTTGTCCTTGTCCTTGTCCTTGTCCTTTTGCTGTTGCTGTTGTAGTTTTTTCAAAGCATACGCCAGGTTGTACTTAGTATCCATGTCTTTGGGATTGTTTCTTAAAGCTTCTTTGTAAGCTTTTACGCTTTCATTATATTTTTTCATTTCCATCAATGAATTTCCCAAGTTATGGAATACTTTAGCCTTGGTTTCTTTATCAAGGTCTTTATCAGCCAATTTGGCAAAAGCGCCGGCGGCTTCTTTAAAATTTTCCTGCTTGTAAATGGCATCGCCCAGGTTAAAGATGCTTTTGGTATAAGTAGAATCCTTATCTAAGGCTTTCCGGTATTTGATCTCAGCATCGTTGAAATTCCCTTTTTCATAAAGGTTGTTCCCTTTTCTTACCAGCTTGGCTTTTTGTTGGGCAAAGCCATTTTCTGCCGCTACAATAAGCATAAAGATGAAAAAAATATATGTTGTTATTTTCATGACCCGTACCTTTTTATTTCGTTTTTGTTTTAAGTTCATATTATTGCTTCAAGTTGGTACAAACTATTATCATGTTTCTTTTGTTTCTCAATAATTATTTCAGGCATTAATTATCTCATGCCTTGCCTGGATTGAAAAGATTAAGTTTTTGCACCCATTTGCTTTTCTTTTCAAACAGCAATACTTCAATGATCATAAGCAGAAGTGCTGCTGCAATAAAGTAGTAGAACCTATCTTCATAATCGGCAAACATTTTTGTTTCAAACTTTTTTTTCTCCATTTTATCAATCTCGCTCATGATGGTATTAAGCCCAGCTTGGGCGTTTGTAGCCCTCACGTAGGCGCCGTTTCCAATAGATGCCAATTCTTTCAGCATCTGTTCATTTAGTTTTGAAACCACCGTTTGCCCGCTATTATTTTGTTTGTAGCCAACAATCCTGTCGCCTCTCATGATGGGTATAGGAGCTCCTTGTGGAAGTCCCATCCCGATGGTATGAATTACAATTCCTTTTTCTGCTGCTGTTTTAGCTGCTTGCAGGGCGTTGTCTTCATGGTTTTCGCCGTCAGTAATAACAATGATGACCTTATTCTTTGTTTCTTCTTCTAAGTTGAACGAAGTAGTTGACAGTTCAATAGCCGAACCAACGGAAGTTCCTTGCGTAGGGACCATATCGGTGTTCACGGTTTCCAGAAACATCTTGGCTGCAGCGTAGTCCGTAGTGATCGGTAATTGTTTGTATGCTTTGCCTGCAAAAATCACTAAACCTATCCTGTCATTCACCATCTTGTCGATCATTTTACTGATGGCATATTTAGCCCGTACCAACCTGTTAGGCCTGATATCCCTTGCAAGCATACTATTAGATACATCAAGGGCGATAACAATATCCACACCTTTGCGTTCCACTTTTTCCAGTTTTGAACCTATTTGCGGGTTTGCCAGTCCAAAAATAAGAAAAGCAAAAGCCAGCATCACAAGAAAAAACTTGAAGCTTTTCCTTGCTATGGATGTTTCCGGCATTAGGCGGTTTACAACATGCTTATCCCCAAACTTGCTTAATGCCTTTCTTCTCCATCTTAAAATGAAGATATAAATAAGGATAAACACGGGTATCAATAGCAACGCGTATAAAAATCCAGGATGTTCTAATCTGTACATAATTCCTTTCTTTTATGGCAATGTCCTGTAAAACAAATACCTTAAAACAATTTCAATAGTAAATAAAATGCCTGCAATCAGTGCAAAAAATAAAAATTCTTCCCTTTTCCTAGTAAACTCCGTAACATCAATCTTTGATTTCTCCAGTTTATCTATTTCCGCATATATTTCCCTAAGTTTATCTTTGTTTGTAGCCCTAAAATACTTTCCATCGGTCATTTCGGAAATATTTTGCAATAGCCCCTCGTCAATTTTCACATCCACGTT
Organism: uncultured Bacteroidales bacterium; assembly: GCA_964544705.1. GTDB lineage: Bacteria > Bacteroidota > Bacteroidia > Bacteroidales > CAZJDA01 > CAZJDA01. The sequence goes on along the minus strand of CAZJDA010000002.1, from coordinate 96,831 downwards.
CTGGTATTTGATACCAAATGGTGTTTTGAACGGGTATGGGGCTTTACCATGCGATCCAACGCCAATGGTATATACCCTAATGCCGAACATTTTTGCTATTTCGGCGGCAGTACCTGGGTCAATAGAACCGGAGTTGTTCACCCCATCGGTAAGCAAAATCACCACTTTGCTGATGGCTTTGCTGTTTTTAAGCCTGTTAAGGGCATTAGCCAGGCCGTCGCCAATGGCTGTGCCGTCTTCTATCATGCCGCTTTGTATATCCTCGAAAAGGTTTTTCAACACGCTATGATCCGTAGTGAGCGGGCACTGGGTAAAACTTTCACCGGCAAAAACTACCAGTCCAACCCTGTCGTTGGGTCTGCCACTTATGAAGTCTATGGCTACATCCTTTGCTGCTTCTAGCCTGTTGGGTTTAAAATCCTCAGCAAGCATACTCCCCGAAATGTCCATAGCCATAACAATGTCAATACCTTTAATGCTTATGTCTTTCCTGCTAAGGCTGGTTTGTGGCCTGGCCAAGGCAAGGATCAAAAAACCTATTGCCAGTAGCCTTAATACAAAAAGAACGTGAAAAAACCGTTGTTTAAAGGTTTTTGGCAATTGCTTGAACACACTTACCGTTGAAAATTGGATATTGGCATTGCGCTTATTATGCCTGAACCAATACCATACTGCCAACAGGGGAATTATTAGCAAAAAGAGTAAAACAAACTCATTGGCGAATTGTATGTTTCTTAAATTATTCAGCATTGTTCTTATCTTCTCCTTCGGTTAATGATTTGTTTTGCTTGTCCTCTTCATTATCAGTTTTTTCGCTTAGCTCTTCACTGGCCGGGATTGCTTTGGCTTTGGTCTCATCCACGAAAGCAATAGCGTTTTTCATGCTTTCGTCGTGCTCTGTGGGCAAAGGATTGGCCTTAGCAAATTTCACAAGGTCAGAGAGCGTAAGCATTTGATCGAGTTTTCTTAATGAATCTTCGGGTATGTTCCTGGTTTGTAAAGAATCAATAATCTCACTTGTGATCATTTCCATGGCATTAATTTCAAACCGTCCTTCAATGTACATCCTGATGATATCAGTAAGTTCGGTATAATATTGCTTGATGAAATTTTTCTGCCAAAGCTTTTTCTTTTTCAGTTTTTCAAGCTCGTTGTATGCTGTAACATGCGGTGGAACTTTTGGTTTTGGCTTCACAAGTATAGGTTTTTTCTTTTTCAATCTCCTAATGATGTATATTGCGGCCAGTATAATGGCAGCCAAAGCCAGTCCGCCTAAGATGTATGGCATGGCTTCTTCCAGTGTAAAAGGCTCTTCAATAGGCCCTTTTATATCCTTGATAGCTTTTGTTGTGTCTACTTCAACAGTGTTTACTGCAAGGAATTGTTCGTTTGTTAATACTTCCAAGCTATCTTTTTCCGGGCTAATGGCGATAAATTTTAGCGGGGGTAGCCTGTATTCACCTGAATCAAAACTGGTGAGGGTCATTTGTTTTCTCAAGACCAATCTCTCTGCATCTTTGGTTGAAATGCTGTCAATACTTGTTTGGCCAATGATCTCAATTTTATCTACTATGGTATCATTCAATACAGGAGGAATGATATGGTATTCGGCAGGCCCGCTGATGCTCCATTGGTATCTCACTTGGTCGCCAATAAGTATCTCGTTGGTATCAAGCGAAGCTTCTGCGGCAAAGGTTTGAGCTTCTGCCTGTTGCCCCTTTATGAAACCGAAAAAAACAGCCATCAAAATTATTAAAAGCCTTTTATTTGTTCCTGTCATAATCTTCATTTTTTACATTCTTGCCATTCTCCTTTTGAAAAGGTTCATGAGTGGCCTCACGTAGTCTTCGTTGGTTTTTATCCTGATATTGTCCACGCCGCTTTTCATGAATTGTTCCCTAATGGCGCCGTTGGTTTTCATCCACCATTTGGCATATTCTTTTCTTACTTTGCCGTTAGATGTGTCAACCCAAAGACTTTCGCCTGTCTCGGCATCTTTCATTTTCACCAAACCTACGGAAGGCAATTCTATTTCCCTTTCATCAATAATCCTGAGGGCTACCACATCGTGTTTATTATTGGCAATTTTCAGGGCATCTGAGAAATTATTATCAATAAAATCGCTGATAACAAATGCAATACACCTTTTTTTCAGGGCATTGGATAAATAGCGCAATGCTTCTGATACGTCTGTATGCCTGCTTTCCGGTTTAAAACCGATTATTTCCCTGATGATCCGCAAAATATGTGATCTTCCTTTTTTAGGTGGGATGAACTTTTCTATTTTGTCACTGAAAAAGATAACGCCTACTTTGTCGTTGTTTTGGATAGCAGAGAAAGCGAGAACGGCAGATAATTCTGTCATGAGTTCTTCTTTAAGCATCATTTGGGTGCCAAACTCGTTGGATCCGCTCACATCAATAAGCAGCATCACAGTTAGTTCTCTTTCTTCCTCAAAAACTTTAATAAAAGGGCGATTAAAACGTGCTGTAACATTCCAGTCAATATTTCTTATGTCGTCTCCATATTGGTATTCCCTAACCTCACTAAATGCCATACCACGGCCTTTAAAAGCGCTGTGGTATTGGCCGGAGAAAATATTGTTGGACAACCCACGTGTTTTTATCTCAATCTTGCGTACTTTTTTCAGTATATCGGTAGTTTCCACGGTTCAATAATTTTTATGGTACTTCTACTACATTCAATACTTCGTTGATGATCTCTTCGCTGGTGATGTTTTCGGCTTCTGCTTCGTAAGTAAGTCCTAACCTGTGCCTAAGAACATCGTGTGCCACTGCCCTTATATCTTCAGGGATAACATAACCCCTGCGTTTAATAAAAGCATACGCTTTGGCAGCTAACGCCAGGTTGATACTTGCCCTAGGCGATCCACCATAGCTGATCAAGTTTTTGAATTTTTCCAGGTTGTACTGGTCGGGGTACCTGGTGGCAAAAACGATATCAGTAATGTAGTTTTCAATTTTTTCGTCAATATATACTTCCCTTACCACGTTTCTTGCATTTATGATCTCTTCAGGCTTAAGAATGGTATTGTTTTCGGGATATTTTTTTGTGATGTTCTGCCTGATGATCGATTTTTCTTCTTCCTTGCTTGGGTACGAAATGATTACCTTAAGCATAAAACGGTCAACCTGTGCTTCAGGTAGGGGATAGGTTCCTTCTTGCTCTATGGGGTTTTCTGTAGCAAGCACGAGAAATGGTTCTTCCAGCGGGTACGTGGTATCACCAATTGTGACTTGCCTTTCTTGCATGGCCTCGAGTAGCGCACTTTGCACTTTTGCAGGTGCACGGTTAATCTCATCGGCAAGGATGAAATTGGCAAATATGGGGCCTTTCTTTACCTGGAACTCTTCATTTTTCTGGCTGTATACCAATGTGCCTATGAGGTCGGCAGGTAATAGGTCGGGTGTGAATTGCAGCCTGCTAAACTTGGCATCGATGGTATTTGCCAGCGACCTGATGGCCAATGTTTTTGCCAGCCCTGGCACACCTTCTAACAAGATATGGCCATTGGAAAGCAGCCCTATGAGCAGCCTTTCTACCATCCTTTTTTGGCCAACGATCACCTTGCCCATTTCCATGGTGATCATATCCACAAATTCGCTCTCTTTGCGTATTTTTTCGTTTAATTCTTTAATATCCGTGATTTCTGCCATAACGTTTTTCTTTGAGATTTGTGCAAAAATAGCCAGAGATAGGCGGTAGGGCAATAAGTTTTTGTTAAAAAATGTTAACCTTGGGTGTTAAATTTTGTTAATCCGAAAAATTCTTAAATTTTAGGGGTTAAATAAAATCAAAGAACCTTTCTTTATCGAAGAAAAATAATATAAATTTGTGTATCTTAATAAAACAATTGACGTGTCACATTTATTATTGAGAACTTATACTGTTGTAATTGAGCAAATTGCCAAATAGTTGATGCGTCTTTCCATTGTTGACTTAACCACATAACAACCGTCTAATTTTTTAGCTTCATCCATTGCTTCCTCGTTTTGCTCAATTGAAATTGTCCTCTCTGAAAGCTTTAATGAAAGGATTTTTGACAGCTTAAGCTTTTGTATATATTGATTTAAATTTTTTAAAGCGACCTCTTCTTTTGCTTTTTTATGTTCCTTAAGGTACTTATTTTTCTCATCAATTTTTTCCTTTACTTTAGCAATTTTGAATTTTCGGTTGTTTTCCATTTCCTGCTCCCGAATTGGGTTTCGCCTAAGAATATAGCGAATACCTTCATGTTCAATCTCCGCTATTTTATCGTCGAACAAGCTCAACTGGAAAACGCCTTCCTTTAGAAGTTTATTAATTTGGGCTTTTGATATAGAGGTGATGTAATTCCACTTATATTCCTGGGAAGTTATTTGTTCTATTTGTGTTTTGCCCAGCATTCCTTTGTCTCCAACGAAAATAAGCCTTTCAATTCCATAAAGCCTTTTTAATTTTTCCAGCTGATTTTAACCGTTTTTGTATCATTTGTATTTCCCTAAACAGATAACGGATTAAAAAAGGAATCATTAATTTGACTTTTTAAACTTGCTACCATAGATAAAGATCTTGCTATTGGACTGATTGGACGAGTTGATAAAGTTACGATCAAATCCATCAACCAGGATCTTTTAAAGATTTTTAAACTCGAGAGATAAATGCACATACCGCCAATATATAGGAATATGAGCGGGCTGTAACGCTTGAAATTACTGTTGTAAACGAGGGTCTTCCATGCGTGAGCATAACGCAGAAGTTGGCCTTTTTTTTATAAACACAATTTACCATTCATAATTACAGCTATTAAACTTAAATTTTCTGTAAAAGATTACTATCTTTGGGAAAAGCTATCCGCCAGGGCGGAATGAGTTTAACAATGTATATACAAAATAGGCGTGATGCTGGTAAATTCAAGGGCTTGAACTCGCATCAACGGTTTTGTAACTTGATAAGTGAAGCCTCCAGTCGCCTATATGTGCATAAGCTTATACGTTTATGCGCATTTCTAAACAAACAAAACAATAAAAACTAAAACTTGAACATACATTAATACCATGAATACAAATTTAGCAGTACTAATTGACGGTGATAACATACCATCAGCTTTTGTGAAAGAAATGATGGAAGAAATAGCCAAATATGGTAATCCAACCATTAAGAGAATCTATGGAGACTGGACTAAACCAAATTTATCTAAATGGAAAAATATACTATTGGAACACGCTATTACCCCAATTCAACAATACGGATATACAGCAGGAAAAAATGCTACCGATTCAGCAATGATTATTGATGCCATGGATATATTGTATTCAGAAAAAGTAGACGGATTTTGCATAGTATCAAGTGACAGTGATTTTACCAGGTTAGCAACTCGTTTAAGAGAGGCTGGCATGCAAGTAATCGGCATTGGTGAAAAAAAGACACCGAATCCTTTTATTGTAGCTTGTGACAAATTCATATATATTGAAATTCTAAAAACAAAATCCAAGGAGAAAGAATCTGATGAAGAGAAAGAATTAGAAAAAGAATCATTCGAGAAAATTACCCCAAAGGAGATAAAGCTAATTTCAGATACTATTACTGACTTGTCAGATGATGATGGATGGGCATTTTTGGGAGACGTTGGTAGTTTATTGCAAAAAAAACGTCCCAATTTTGATCCTAGAAATTATGGTTTTCAGAAGTTAACCCCATTGATAAGTTCAACAGGAAAATTTGAGATTGAACAACGAGAAAATCAAAAAGGCAGGTATAAATTGATTTTTGTAAGAAATAAAGAAAAGCGTGCAACACGAGGCCGTAAGTGATACGGCAGAAAGTGCTAAAATTGAAAGAGAAAGCATTTAATACAAAAATAAACTTGGAATTTAATTATAACAGCTTTGAAGAAAGCAATCTTGAGACTATCTCAGTAGGCGCTCCTGCTTCCATTGTTTTCTTATGCAATACATCCTTTCTTTTTTCACAATATCATCCCAAATAATCAATGATTTTCATTCTTGTTTCAAAAGGATTTTTTTACTTTTGTATACTTTTCAAAAGGAGCAATGGCAGAACGCAAAAATCAATTCAAGCAAAACCCGGGTAAAACGGATAACAAAAAAAGCAGCAAAAGCAAAAAAACAAAAAAGGCTTTTTCTAAAAAAAACATTACCGGGTATTTTAAGGACGACAGGTTCAAGAAAATAATGGGGTTATTTTTCATTATTTTTTCTGCTTACCTGTTGATAGCCTTTGTATCCTATCTTTTTAGCTGGAAAGTCGATGATAACATCTTTGAGAATTCCTTTTTTGATGTCCTTTTCAACAAACAGCTCATCGTAGAAAACTGGTCGGGGAGGTTTGGAGCCCTGGTAGGGCATACATTCGTCAAGCAATGGTTTGGTATCGCATCATTTTTATTCATACCCTTATTTTTTGTTACCGGCGTTAGGATGTTCTTGAATATAAAGATTATTCCTTTAAAAAAATTGTATAAATACTCTTTTTTTGGTTTGCTCTGGACATCTGTTACCTTTGGCTACCTATTTACTAGTGAAGACCTTAGGATACTTGGAGGAGTTTTTGGCTATCACTCCAACCTTTGGCTAACAGGCATTCTTGGTAATGTTGGTACAGGACTAATGCTGCTATTTGCATTACTAAGCTTCTCAATCGTGGTTTTTAATTTTCCCAACAACCTTATTAAAAATTGGTTGGCAGCCATGAATAGCGAAAATGAAGCAACAGAAGAAGACGAAAAAGACAATGACGATTTTGCTTTTAGAAAGAAAACCCCGACGATGGGTGCAGGTAATGATCATTCTCAAAAGGATGACAAAAACAATGAAGATGAAGAAAGTGGTGATGAATTGGAGCTGATACTGGAAGAGCAACTAAACAATAAAGAGAATGAAAAACCAGGAAACGAAGATGGAGGCGTTGAGCTTGAATATGACCTTCCTAACCAGCACGAAGAAGAAATAAAAGACCCCGAGCAGGTGGCTAAAGAGAATTTTGACAAGGCTTTTCAAAATGCAAACGAGATCAAGGATAAAGACCCTGCTTCTGTTGAAAATTTAAAGCCCTACGATCCCAGGGAAGATTTATCCAGTTATCAAATGCCCTCTTTTGAACTCCTTGAAGAGCACGGCAGCAATACCATCAGTGTTAAAAAAGAAGAATTAGAAGCCAATAAAAACAAGATTGTTGAAACCCTGAACAACTATTCCATAAAAATAGATAAGATAAAAGCCACCATAGGCCCCACTGTTACATTGTATGAAATTATACCGGCCCCTGGCATAAGGATATCAAAGATCAAAAACCTGGAAGATGATATTGCTTTAAGTCTTGCTGCTTTGGGCATTCGCATTATTGCGCCTATACCAGGAAGAGGTACCATAGGAATTGAGGTTCCAAACAGCAAACCAGAAATCGTTTCTATGAAATCCATCTTGAACTCCCATTCGTTCAGGAACACGAAATTTGAATTGCCTATAGCCCTTGGTAAAAATATTTCTAATGAAGATTTTATTGCCGACCTTACCAAAATGCCTCATCTTCTTATTGCAGGAGCTACCGGGCAAGGTAAATCAGTAGGATTAAATGCTATCCTGGCTTCTATCCTTCACAAGAAACATCCTTCGGAAGTTAAATTTGTCCTAGTTGACCCGAAAAAGGTTGAGCTTAATTTATTCTCCAAGATCGAAAGACATTTTCTTGCAAAGCTTCCCGAACTGGAAGAACCTATTATTACTGATACAAAATTGGTTGTTAAAACTCTCAACTCCTTATGCGTTGAAATGGACCAACGCTACGAATTGTTAAAGAACGCACAAGTACGAAATATTAAAGAATACAATGCTAAATTCAAAGTACGAAAACTGAACCCTGAAAAAGGACACCGGTTTTTACCTTATGTGGTACTTATAGTTGATGAGTTTGCTGATTTGATTATGACAGCCGGGAAAGAGGTTGAACTGCCAATTGCGAGATTGGCTCAATTGGCAAGGGCGGTAGGTATTCATCTTATTATTGCTACACAAAGGCCCTCTGTTAATATCATTACTGGCACAATTAAAGCCAATTTCCCAGCAAGAATTGCATTTAGGGTCACTTCTAAGGTAGACTCCAGGACCATCCTTGACACTGGTGGAGCAGAACAGCTCATAGGTAGGGGAGATATGCTGCTTTCTACAGGTACCGAACTCGTGAGATTGCAATGCGCTTTTATTGACACACCCGAAGTAGAAAAAATAACCGATTTTATTGGTTCACAACGGGGGTATACCGACGCATTTCTCCTACCGGAATACCAAGACGACGAGGCCGATGTAGGTAGTTTAGCTGATGATGAGGAAAGGGATGAAATGTTTGAGGACGCTGCAAGACTTATTGTTATGCATCAACAAGGCTCTACTTCATTACTACAAAGAAAGCTTAAGCTTGGATATAATAGGGCCGGGAGGATTATTGACCAACTTGAAGCTGCCGGTATTGTTGGGCCGTTTGAAGGTAGTAAAGCAAGAGAAGTTAAAATACAAGATGAGATGGCTTTGGAACAGTTTTTGAAAAAAGATCAATAAATTCATACTTTAAATATATTTACAATGAAAAAAACACTTTATTTAATTTTTATATCTATCGTGCTATCTGCACTACAAGTATCTGCACAAACAGTACAAGCAAGTGTTGATGATTCAAAATCAAAGAAAATACTTGATGCCATTAGTGAAGATTTAAAATCTTACAACTCCATGAAAGTGGATTTTACCTTTACCATGGAAAATGAGAATGAAAACATCAAAGAAACAAAGAAAGGTACGTTCTATATGATGGGCGAGAAATATAAGCTGGATATGGGGCAACAAATGGTTATCAATAACGGCAACACAGTGTGGAAATACATAAAAGAAGCCAACGAAGTTCAGATAGATAATGCATCCAACCAGGATGAAGAACAGGAAATGAACCCTTACCGCATGCTTACTTCTTACAATGATAAATTCAAAACACGTTATATTAGGAAAGAAAAAGAAAATGGGAAAGTGTATCAAATTATTGATTTATACCCAAAAAAAGGAGGAACGTCTTTCTTTAGGGCAAGATTAAAAATTGAAAAAGCGTCGTTAGAGGTTGTAAGCTCCACACTTTCTGACCGCAATGGGGGAGAATACACCTACAAAGTGGATGATTTTGTGAAAAATGCTTCTTTAACAGATAGCGATTTTGTTTTTAATAAATCAAAACACCCAGGAGTTGAGGTAATTGACCTGAGGTAAATCAATTATACTATATTGCTGGATATTAGGATTTATTGTTTTTGTATTTATTCTATCTTCTCAAAATGAACTAACAAAATATTCCTTATATTTGTTGTAATGGGATTGGTAATGTAAAAACAATTGCTTTCATTATGTTATGGCCCGGGTTCATTCATGTAACCTTTTATCCTTTTATTTGTTTAATGAAAGTAATACCTGGGATTATTAATGAGACAAGAAATTGCATGACTAAAGGATATACCAAATAGTGCCTTAACAGTATAATTTAAACGTGAGAAAATAACTATGTTTAGGTTACTAAAAAATAAACTACAACTAAACAAGAAAACAATTTTTGGGCAGTTTTTTATTAATGTAACCCTTATTATTGTTCTAGCCTTGCTTGTTTTGGCTACTATTAACTACCAGTATACCCGCAAAATTCTTGTTAATTCAATTGAAGAGAAGAATAGCATTATTTACGGTAAAATTAAGGATATCCTTGCCATGCAAGATGCTTCTCTTGAAGTATTAGAAACCACTATTGACAAAAGAGCCAAACAATTGAGCCGGATATTATTGGTTACTTTACAAACGGAAGATAGCCTTGAAACCCTGGATTTGAAAAGACTACGTCGAGAAATAGGCATGAATGCCCAAACAGAAGATATTTACCTTATAAACCGTAAGGGAATTGTTGTAAACACTACTTTTGAGCAAGACCTGGACCTAAACTTTTACAGCTTTGGAGAAGAACATAAAAAGTATCTTATTAATGTTTTTAATAGTCAAAAATTCGTAAGCGAAAGATTTGCTATTGAAGCATCAACAAGAAGGCTTAAAAAATACACCTACCAACCTACCCTAAACGGGAAATATATCTTGGAATTGGGGTTTTATTCCGAAAAAGCCGATGAAATAGCTGATTTCGTGAAAAACATGTTGAATAAACTCTCTGAAGAAAACCCCAACATTGTCTCTGTTGATCTTTTTATTGGAAAAGACGCCCCATTTTCACTCAACAAACCTAATATTCCTTTGAATGAAACCCATCTTAAATATATTAGGGCAGTTTTTGATAAAGGAAAGAAGATAGAACATCAAAAATATCTTGATGATAAAAAAGTGCATATTGAATACATATATATGAGCCGTAAAAATACAGACCTTTACAAAAGTTCTGTGATACGCATCATAACAGATCGCAGCCAGGAAAGGACTGCCTTAGCTAATATAACCTTGTATTCATTACTTATTTTTGGTGTAGCGCTTATTGTAGTAATATTTTTTATATACCGGAAAGCTAAGAACATTACACGCCCAATAGAAAACTTGGTTTCCAATGTTAAAAGAATCGCCAATGGAAATTTGAGGGAAAGGGCAAAAGTGGAAGGAGACAATGAAATTGCGGTTTTTAGCGGGCACTTTAACCATATGCTTGACGAGATAGAACGCTATTATGATGAGCTTGACGAAGCCAAAGCTAAAGCAGAAGAATCTGACCGTCTAAAGTCAGCGTTTTTGGCTAATATGAGCCACGAAATTCGCACTCCAATGAATTCAGTTATAGGGTTTACTGAAATTCTTGACAAGGAAATTACCGACCCTGTTCATAAAAATTACTTGGAATCTATTAAATATAGTGGAAAAAATTTGCTTGCCCTTATTAATGATATTCTTGACCTATCGAAGATTGAAGCCGGTAAGCTGGAACTTACATACAATTATTTCAATCCCGAAACAGTTATTACTGAAATAAAGCAAATGTTTTCTACGCAGTTGTATGAAAAAGGTTTGCAAGCACAAATTGAGATACCACAAACCTTACCCGACATAAAACTTGACGAAGTTAGGTTTAGGCAAATCCTTATTAATCTTGTTGGAAATGCTGTGAAATTTACAGAACAAGGTTCTATCGCTATTGGGGCTATGTATCAATGCGAAGATAATGCCACCGGGCATTGTAACCTTTATGTATGGGTAAAAGATACGGGCATAGGTATGGATGATAAAACCATCCGAATTATTTTTGACCCTTTTAAACAAAAAGAACGCCAGGATAATAAAAAATATGGTGGAACTGGGTTGGGACTATCAATCACTCAAAAGCTTACCGAGATGATGAATGGAAAGATTGATGTTGATAGTAAAATTGGTGAATATACCAAGTTCATGTTATCTTTCTCTAATGTTAGGATAAAAAAGCCCGAGCATCCCAAGAACGCTATTTCTGATTATGACTTTAAAAAGCTTGATTTTAGAAATGCAAGAGTACTTATTGCTGATGATGTTCCTATGAATAGGAAGCTCTTAGCAGAATTTTTAAAAAAATCCAATATTGTGATTCTTGAAGCTGAAGATGGAAGCCAAGCCATAGATATTGCTAAAAAAGAGCAGCCCGCTTTAATTTTGATGGATATTAGGATGCCTGTTATGAGCGGCAAGCAAGCTTTAGAAGAGCTAAGGAGAAGCAACTCTACAAAACACATCCCGGTTGTTGCAATAACTGCTTCGGTTATGAAGGAAGAAAGAGAAAAATTTATGAAACAAGGATTCAATGGTTTCCTCCAAAAACCGGTAAAAAGCAGTAACCTTTTTAGGGAACTTACAAAATATTTAAATTTTGTTGAAAGAGAAAAGGCTAATGAAAAAGAAAAGCCAAAAGAAGAATTAATGGGTAAAGAAATAAAACAGAAGAAGCCCAATACTCAAAACCAAAAAATAGAACTTACTCTTGCTCAAAAAAATGTATTGAAAAAAGAGGTTTTTGAGCTATGGAATAAAGCTGTGAATACACATATGATACCGGATATTATTCTTTTTGCCCAAGTTGTAATTAGTTTCGGCAGAGAAAATAATATAGAGGATTTTAGGGTTTTTGGAGAAAAATTGCTATCTTTTGCCAATAATTTTGATATTGACAATATAAGCAGTCATTTGGAAGACTTCCCATTGACTATGAAAAATATAGGCATTGATATATGATTGATAAATCGATATCGATAACAATAAGGATGAATTCAAGGTATTGATTGTAGATGATACTCCACAAAACATCCAGGTGCTTGCTAATATTGTATCATCCGAGTTGTATCAAGTTGGGTTTGCGCAAAATCGGAGATTTTTGAAACTCCTTATGAAACTGATAAGGATAAGATCAAGTGGATACAAAAAATAAAATTATAAAAGCTACTACAAACATGAAACTCGCAAGGTTTTTTGGCTGAAAAATTAACCCGCAAAATTCTTGATTTACCCGGTTTAATTCAATACCACGCATCAAACCTAAAAACTATACCTAAACCTCCCAAAAAACAGTTTCCCGTAATCGCCGAATTCTGTCCCGGTATTGCCGCCAAAAAGCTGGGCTAAGGCCATCCATTCCAAGTTCTGGCTCAGGGAGATGGTTACTTGGGGCGAAACGTAATAGGAATTGTCGCTGGGATTGTAAATGCCGGAAATACCGCCGTTTATCAACGGGCTAAAAGGATAAGAAACTTGCCCGAAAAGGGAATATTTCGCCAAAGTCAATGTTTTGGCCGTAAGGTCAGCATCCATGATAAGGTTGCGGCCGCCGGCTTTGCCTGTAGTGCCTTCGCTGTTATAAAGTACGGCGCTGTGCAGGTAAATGGAATTTTCGCAGGTATAATCACCGGAAATGCTTGCAACAAGTTGGCCGCTGGTGTCAGCAGGGTTGTCTTTAGGATGAAAATAGGTTGCTTCGCCCCTGAAGCCGCCGCCTTCTATTTGCCCGGCCCAGCCAAGGCCCGCCACAAGATCGGTTTTCATATACCCGCCAAGGAATTGAAAATCATAGCTCCACTTGTTAAAATTGTACATACCGGCCAGGGCTGTTTCATCAGCATTCTCGCCAACCTGGTAAACCACTTCAGCGCTGGAAGTGTAATTGGGGTAATATTCCAGTTTCACCGCATCGGTGCCGGGGCGCTCCTCGTAATCAAAATCAAAATAGGAAAACGTGTTGAAAATATCGTTGGGGTTCCATACCAGGTTCCTGCCCCAATTGATGCGCTGCCTTCCTACACGGGCTTGGAATTTCCCCATGTAAAGGTCAAAATAAGCACGGTCTATCATGGAATGAAAAATATAAGAGGTATCAGAAGCAATGGTTTCTGACAAATCGAAGTAACCTTTGTCTTCACTGAGCATTTCTTCATAACCGGGAACAGTTTCCACGATTTTTCCCCACATAAAACGGTTGCGCCCCTCAACAACGGTAGTAAAGTTTTTTGAAGCATACCATTTAAAATTCAACCTGTTATGGATAAGGTTATCCGTGAGCCAAGGCCGGTCAACTTCTTGATACCAAATGGTTTGCATATTTTTCACATAACCGTCTAATTTAAAGTTTTTAAAGAAATTATTTTTCTTCTTTTCTTCTTGTGCTAGTGAAGAAAAAGCCAGTCCATATATTGCTAATACAATCAAAAATATACGTTTCATGATTACAATTCCTTGTTTTTACACATTTTACAATAATGATTTGCACATTTGCGGCAAACATAGGCGTTGATCTCCAAACCTGCAATGATAAGGAGTGTCCAAAAAGCAATAAAAAAGTAGGTGTTTTTCCATAGCCAGTATTGCGGGAATGCTAGGATCACTAAAATGATCATAACTGCAATAACATAATCCGAAGATGTAAAACTCCCTTTTTCTCTTCTTGGGAAAAGCTTTGTAAGGTATCCCAAGATCACATGGCTGCAATTATTTGGCGCTGCCGGGCATTTCGTGCAAAAGATACCAATGATGGACATAAATCCTACAACAACTATGGCTACATACCACCAACCATATTGGGTTGTAGTGAAAAGCACATACCCGGCCAAAGCCAGGGCAATAAAAAACAATATAAGGCTGGTAACGCCATGGAACTTATTTTTCATTTCTATAAAATTTTAATAATACCAAGCAATAAACAATTAATAAAATGGAACACAGGTAACACTGATGATACAGATCTGCACTAATCAGTGGATTATATTATTTTCTTTCATCCTCTTTTACTTTCCCGTCTTCAATGGTAATAATTCGCCTGGCCTTTTTCACAACCCTTTGGTCGTGGGTAGAGAAGATAAAAGTAATATTCTCTTCCTTATTGAGCCTTTCCATGATGTCTAGTAAATTTTCCGTTGACTTGGAATCAAGGTTGGCCGTGGGCTCATCTGCTAGGACGAATTTGGGTTTTGAAGCCAATGCCCTTGCCACTGCAACTCTTTGTTGTTGTCCACCGGATAATTTGCCGGGGCGGCTATCAAGCCTGTCACCCAAACCTACTGCGGATAGCAATTCTTTTGTGCGTTCATACCGTTCTTTTTTAGGCCTGCCTTGCAAGTGCATAATAAATTCCACGTTTTCCTTGGCAGTAAGCACAGGAATAAGATTGTACGCCTGGAAGACAAACCCGATGTAGCGCATCCTAAAATCAGTCATTTCTTTGGCGCTAAGGTCGTTGATCTTTGTTTCATTAATATAGACTACTCCTTCAGTAGGTTTGTCTAATCCGCCAAGCATATTCAGGAAAGTAGTTTTTCCCGACCCTGATGGCCCAACAACTGCGGCAAACTCACCTTCTTCAAAATCTAAATCTATACCATTAACTGCATGGACAGGGACAACTGATTCATTATAAATTTTATGCAAATTTTTTATTTCGATGATTTTCATGACGATATATTTTTATGTTGATAATTCAAAATTTTCACAAACATTGTTACTCTGTGCGCAAGGCTTCTGCCGGCCTGAATTTCAAGGCTTTAAGAGCCGGGTAAACCGATGACAGAATACCGGTAAGGATGACTAAAATAATAATCATTATAGTCATATCCGGTTTGATGACAGGATAAGCCATGGTATCATAACCTAACTGCCCAAGCCCTTCTCCCCAAGCTGAAAGATCGAGTCCATGCACACCAAAATATTTTGAAGCGGCAACTCCAAGCCCTATTCCAACAAGGCCACCGGTTAAAGTAAGAAAAACCGTTTCCAACATAATCATTCCAAACACCTTAGTGCGGTTCATCCCAACAGCCATAAGCATTCCCAACTCTTTTACCCTTTCCAGGACAACCATGAGCATGGTGTTAATGATCCCGAAACAGAGTGCCAAAAGAATGATTACGATAAACATATACATGTATTGATCCATCATTTCATCCATGAAACCAACCTCGGGGCTCAGTTTATTCCAGGGTCTCACATCCAAACTTGGGTACTCTTCTTTTAATTGATTAAGTTTAGAATCCAATTTTTCTTTGTCAGTAAGCAATACAGGGATTTCATGGGCTGCGTTTTTAGGTAAGCCAACAAGTTTAGCAACATCGGAATGTTCTACAAAAACATTCATTTCGTCATATGCAGAGTTGGCTGTTTCAAATATCCCGGCTACTTTAAACGCCCCGGCAGTTTGTACACCGCTTAAGGTGTTGAAGCGCAAGATAATCTTTGAACGGACTTTTACTTTCAATTTCTCTGCCAGTTCTTTTCCAATAACAATGGGATTTCTTTTCACACTATTAAAATATTCCCCTTCTACTATTTTTGTGTTAAGGTTGGAAATCTTTTTTTCATTCTCCGGGTCTATGCCCCATACTTTAACACCTGTGCTGCTCTGTGCAGTTGCGGCTAATGTATTGATGATAATCCTTTTTGATACTCCCTCCACATTTTCATCTTTACTGATGTCTTTAACTATTTCATCAGCTTGTGTGATAAATTTCTTGGTGTCGAGATTATCGGTAAATTTTTCCTGGTGAATTTGCAGGTGAGCCAGCCCCTCAGTTTCAATGGCAGTGCGAATTCTTTGTTCCGACACTCCTTTCATAAAGGCTGTAGAAAACACACCGGCTGCCATTCCCAGGGTAATTGCTATTATTATTACGGAGCTCCTTAGTTTGTTTCTCCAAACATTTCTCCATGCTATTGACCATATCATAATTGTTGTATTTTAAATGTTTAAGCTCTTAATGCATTGATTACTTTCATCCTGCTTATGGATACCAATGGATAAATACCTATGATGAATGTAAGGATGAAGATTGTTATTGCCTGGTTATAAAAGACCTTAGGCGCCATAGAAAACATCATAACGGGTTCAAAGCCCATATCCAGCATCATCTCTGCTGCTTGTCCTGAAAACTTAATAGGATTAAGATAAAAATAATAGTTAAGAGGTATACTCATTGCTATTCCACTCACAACGCCAAGCAATCCAATAAAAACGGTTTCAAAGATCATAATGATAGAAAGTTTGAATTTCTGCATTCCAACGGCTATCATCACCCCCATTTCCCTGTGCCTTTCAGCCATCATCATCATAATCGTACCTAATATACCAAAACCAATGATCACGTAAAGAATGGCTTTCATGATTACGCCACTGGCCCTATCAGCTTCAATCTGTTGAACCAACATAGGTTGCATTTGTTCCCAGGTCATAGGTTTATAATGATCATCAAGTTTGCTTTGCAGTTCATCATAAACCTGGCCAATGTATTTGTTATCATCAACCATCACTACAAGTGCTGACAACCTGTTATATGCCGAAAAGAGGTTTTGGCAATTATTGATGTCCATAAGGACCAATCTCCTGTTAAATTCTGGCGAAGGATGATCTATTATTCCTTTAACAGGATATTTTCCAAAAGCGCTAACACCATGATACCCTTGACTAACAATCACAATGGAATCGTTTACATCCAAATTAAGGTATTTTGCCGCTTCTTTGGCTATTATTACACCATTGTCACCCGGTTCCAGGTAATCTCCTTTTGATATCTTTTCAGACATTTGTGTTATACGATCTTCCGATCGAGGTGCTATACCCAATATCATTACCCCTTTAGACTTTTCTTTATACGATGCCAAGGCAAAAGACTCCAGTCGTGGAGATGTAGTGGTAACATGTTCTGTAGATTGCACTTCTTTTCTTAATGAATCGCTGTAGACAAAAGTATGATTAATGGTTTGCTCTTCCCAATAATCTTTTTGATGCACCTGGATATGGCCGGAGTAAAACTGTACCACGTTGCCCACCATGTTGTCGTAAGAGCCTTCTTGCATTGAGCTCATATAAGCAGAAAGCAGTACGCCAAAAAAAATAGAAGCTGTTGTGATAAGGGTTCTCCTCCTGTTTCTCCATAAATTCCGCCAGGCCAGTTTTAAATAAGTTTTCATAGTTTATTCTATTTTTTATCCGGTTAATAATGATGTTTAGTTTAGCCTGCGAAGCCAATCAACACGCTTCATGTTTTGTTTTGAAAAAAAGCCGGTTTTAATAGGTTTATTATATATTGCTTCCTTGATATACATAATGGTTTTATTCCCCGGTTCATTGGCCGGGATAATTTCCATGCGGGTAGGTATGCTGCGGTCATCCATTTTTTTGATGTCGTAGTTGTTTTGTGTATGTACCAATTCACCGTCTTCATCATAAAAATTGGATTTCCACTGGTTAAAATCATCTTTTATGATCCATGTAATAATTTTACCCCATACAACAGCCGCCTCGGGCTTTGGAGTAAGTTTTATCTTGTAACATTCTTTCCCCCTGATGGTTTCGCTGCCAAGCAATTCTTGGCCATAGTCTTCAGAAATTGATGATTCTTTTACCAAGTCATCATTGGTAAAATCTGAACCCATCCAAGACTGCATCATCATTGAAGGAGGAATTTTTACCATGCTTTGTATGCCAGGGATCCAATGCCACATGTCGTTTTCAATTTTCAGGAAGGTTTGCCCTTCTTCTTTTGCCGGTGCAGTTATAAGGATTAAAAAATATTCTTTTCCTTTTGACCAGTATTTCATTGAAATAGTACGGCTCCACCCGGGCCTGACCACTTTCATTGTCATTTCACCTTTGGCTGTTTCTCCTCGGTTTTTTTGTTCCGATTTCTCTATTATTTCTGCTGCCGTGAAGTCTTGAGCTTGAATGCTAAGCATTCCCAAACACATTAACAGAATGGTCAATAAAGAATTTTTTAGCGTTTTCATTGCAATTTGTTTTTAAAGATTAATAAATTATATTTAGGTGTACATGTCCACTATTCTTTTTTTTATGGCTTCTACAGGGAACCCGTGTGGATCCATGATGTAATTGAGCGTGAGTCCATCCATCAATGCCCCGAAAAACCTGGCTTCTACATCCGGATCCTTGATTCCAAGTTTCGTGAAGTAATTAACCATTATCGTCATAAGGGGTTCAAGTATTTCCCAAAGTTTATTTTCAAATAGCTTAAACACTTCCGGCTGTATCAAGATAGAAAAATATAGCCTCCAGTATTCCAGGTTTTCAGCTATATACTCAAAAGTTTTATCTATAAAATATTTAAGTTCTTCTTTTGTGAGTATCCCGTCTTTATCGGGGTCAAATATTTCTAACAAAGAATCTATACCATCAAAAACAATTTTCTTTAAAAGTTCTTCTTTGCTTTCAAAATAATTGTAAGCTAACCCTTTGGATATCTCAGCTTCTTTTGCTATCATGGCAATGGAAGTACTATGGTAACCATTGTTGGCAAAGAGTTTTAGAGCTGCATCCAGGATTTGTTGACTCCTAGCCTCCCTAATATTTTCAAATTGTTCTTCAGTTCTTGGCGCCATAATTTTATGATTAAACGTTCAGTCAATTACTTACTCAAAAAAAACGTTCATTTTTTGGTTGAACGGTTGGTCAAAAGTAATATATTAAAACTCGTTTGTCAAGTTTTTTTTGAAAAAATATTCATCCTGATTTATGGAAAGCTTTTTAATCAACAACTATCATTGAATGTTTATATTTGAATATTTGCATATATGCATTGGTAGAAATGACTAGTCAATTCAATAATTGAAATCGGATTCATCATTTCTCTTTATAATATTTGACAATAGATGGTTAAATTTTCAAAGCATTTTATATATTTACACCTAAAGTATAATCCATTAAATTATTCTAAAATGAAGAAAAACACGAAAGCCATTGTAATAATCTTCATCCTGATCCTCGGCGGAGTAATAGCAGTAGGATACTTCATCAGGAAAAACAAACATGACAAATTCCGTGCAGAAGGAGTTGAAACCACTGCCACAATCATTGACTTAACAAGAAAAAGAGTGAGTACCGTTTCAACAAAATCAAAACGAATGCGAAAGTATTACATGAAAGTTCGATACTTCACCCAAGAAAACAAAGAAAAAAAAAGCGATGGAAAAGAAGAAAAAATGATAACCAAGGATGAAAATGGGAATTACACAATGAATTTTGGGAAGCTGAAACCCAAGATCGGTGATTTTATTATGACTGGAATTCAAATCTCATCATCTCAATATAACAAGTATAAAAAAGGCCAGAAAGTCCAAGTTTTCTATCTTCCGGAAAACCCACAAGAAGCGATCTTAAAAGAAGATATTAAATAGCGGCTGCAAGACAAGCCCAACTTCTGCGTTATGCTTGTCTGAAAAATCCTCATTTACAATAGTAAATTCCGCTATTTTCAGACTTCGCAAGCCTTGAATTTGAACTTTTCTTATCAGCCAATTTGGTTTTCTTACAATCACTAAATAGACGGGGATAAGCTTGAATTTAGTTTTTTGGTTCTGCAGATTAAAAAATATTCTTGTTTTTCGTGATGTAAGCATCTACTATCAATTTGTATGTATTGAAAATACTGCTGATGATTCCATTCACCGAGTCGAATTCGTGGGAATCTGTGCGCCTAATAGGAAGAACCATTGGCGAAGTACCGGTTAGGAATGCAGAATCAAAATAGCTTATAAATTTCAATTTTATTGGTTTTTCTTTCACCCTTATACCTAAATCAGAACATATTTCTAAAACTTTGCTCCTTGTAATCCCAGGAAGTACAGTTTCAATAGGAGGTGTATGTACCACATCATCTTTCACAAAAAAAATATTTGAACGGCTTCCCTCGGTAATAAAACCCTTTTTATCAGCCAATATAACTTCATATACACCCAGTTTTTCCATCATATTATTGGTTTTTTCCCTAAGTTCCCTAAAAGCGATCTTGGCATTAGGAACAGGCCGCTCCGCAATCATCGAGACGGATTCTATGCCATTTTTATATTCATCTATTGTAGGATACCTGTGCTTAATAAAATACGCTAAAAAATAATTTTCTTTTTGGGTTGCATACCCCGTGCTAAGCGTAAAAACCAGCTTGATATTACCATATTTAACTCCATTTATTTCAATGAGTTTTTGAATCTTGTTTTTAAGCTCTTTGGCAGTGAGCCAAAGTTCAGTTCCCTTAATTTTTGCACTTTCAACAAAACGTTCAAAATGTTCTTGATAAAACAAGGGTACACCATCAATAATCCTGATTACTTCATAAACGGATGCACCGGTCTGGAACCATTCAGGCCTAAACTCACTGCATGGTAGAATATGATCATTGTAAATAAATTGCTTTCCGGTAAAATCTTTCATTGTAAAAGTCAATTCTGCGCCAAAATTAGGAAAATTTCATTGACCACTTAATCCAATAGCAATTAATCATTAAATTTGCATTATTTTGAAATACTTGAAATACTATGCAACTACATAAGCATGCCTCAATACGCCCTTTTAACACTTTTCATGTTGATGCCCAGGTAGAATTCTTAGCATACATCAAAACCATAGAAGAAGCACGCTCTTTGATCCATAATAAATTATTGAACAATAGAAATTACATATTTTTAGGCGGTGGGAGCAATATTCTTTTTACACGTAATTATCATGGAGTGGTAATAAAAATAGACCTGCAAGGAAAAGAATTAATTGATGAAACCCCAGAGCTTGTTTATGTAAAAGTTCAAGCAGGAGAAGTATGGGACGATTTTGTAGCATGGGCTGTGAATAGGGGTTATGGTGGAATAGAAAACCTATCTTTGATCCCTGGTAATGTTGGAAGCAGCCCTATCCAGAATATTGGCGCCTATGGCGTTGAACTGAAAGACGTCTTTCATTCATTGGAAGCCTTAGACCTTAAATCCGGGAAAATAAATACATTTACCAAACCGCAATGCAATTTTAGCTATAGGAGTAGTATTTTCAAGGAAAAGAATTACAAACATTTCATGATCACCTCGGTTGTTTTAAAACTCGAAAAAAAACCAGTGGTTAATGCAGGCTATGGGACAATTATTGAAGAATTGGAAAAAATGGGTGTACAACAGCCCACTATAAAAGAAATGAGAGCAGCTATCATTTCAATTCGTAACCAAAAGCTACCCGATCATAATATTTTGGGAAATGCCGGGAGTTTTTTTAAAAATCCTATTATTTCTACAAAAGAATTTGAGCGATGCAGAGAGCTATTACCTGGTATTGTTTTTTACAAATTAGCCAATGAAAAAATTAAATTAGCAGCAGGATGGCTAATAGAGAAGGCAGGATGGAAAGGAGTGAGAAAAGGAAACGTTGGTGTGCATCACAATCAAGCGCTGGTGTTAGTAAATTATGGAAATGCTACTGGCAAAGAGGTATTTGATCTTTCGGAAGAAATTATACAAGATATTAATGAAAAGTATAGTATAAAACTAGAAAGAGAAGTAAATATTATTTAACTATAAAAACCTGCCCGGCCAACCACCTCCGGGCAGAAAAACCAATTAATGTTATGAGAAAAATCGCTAATTGGTATGCTGATTCATATTTTTGCTAACTATTTCATTATGCCCGTAACCAAACTTACTAACGCACCATTGTTGTAGCTCCTCCCCTTCTTCTGCTGTAACCCAATTGGATAGTTTGCTTAATTCTTTATTGAATAATTCTGAACTGAAACTCACATTTTTAAGGACTGTCTTGGCATATTCTAACATAACAATTAGATTAAAGGTTTAGAAATTCTTTATAAAAATAATATCTTTATAAGCTAAATACATGGGTAAAAATGCGTATTCTTTACTTTGTTGAAAGAATTTTAAAGTATTTTTACCTGGCTCGTTCATACATATCTCATTCATATTAAGAATTTATAGCAAGTATGCCTTCAAATTCTAGTGACGCGTCACATTTATTATTGAGAATCTATATTGTTGTAATTGAGCAAATTGCCAAACAGTTGATGCGTCATTTCTTTGCTGACTTAATACTAGTTTGTATCTTTGAACGCCTACTGGCATTATAATAAAACAACAAGTATCTATTAAGAATTGTTTAAAAAAACGGCATAAGGACATTTCATGCAGGGCACTTATTGATTTTGACTTCAGCAATAAAGAAGCCATGGAAAAAGCAAGCAAAGAGAACCTTTTTCATAAAGTATGCCCAGATTTTATTGCGGATGCATGCGAAATACTCGAAAATGTTTTGGAAGAGAAAGAGGGTGTCTAAAAAGTCTCGAAAACGACTATTTTGGTGTCTGCAAGAAAAGCCCAACTTCTGCGTTATGCTCGTCTGAAAAATCCTCATTTACAACAGTAAATTCCGGTATTTTCAGACTTCGCAAGCCTTGAATTTGGACTTTTCTTATCAGGCACTTTGGTTTTCTTGCAACCATTATTTAGTGAAGGGGTGAGTTCGTTAATAAACGGATGTACTGATTTTTTACTTTCCAGGCTTCCATGAAAATCACTCACCCCTTCACTTCCTGGCCTTCCTACTTCTCTTTCCGGTTTATGATGCTACAGTTTTTTATGGCAGAACCACCAATCATAGCATTCATAGTCTTTAAGCCTTTGCGCTGCCGTTTTCTTATCAGTAGCAGGTGGAATAATAACCCTGTCGCCGATAAGTTCATTATTAGGCCAATTGGCAGGTATTGCAACACCATTTTTGTCGGAAGTTTGTAAAGCTTTCAATGCCCTGAGAATCTCATCCATATTCCTTCCAATTTCCTGGGGATAATAAAGTATAATCCTTATAATGCCGTTTGGATCCATAATAAATACAGCCCTAACAGTTTGGGATCCTTTACCTGGATGAACCATTCCCAGCTTCTTACCAATATCTCCATTCGCATCAGCTATGATGGGAAAAGGAATTTCAACATCCAACTTTTCTTTGATCCACTCATCCCATTTAATATGAGAAAATACTTGGTCTATGGAAAGGCCAATAAGTTCAGCATTCAATGCATCAAATTTATCCTTTCTTTTTGCAAAAGCAACAAATTCTGTTGTACAAACAGGTGTATAATCAGCAGGGTGGCTGAATAATACTACCCACTTACCTTTGTAATCCCCTGGCAATTCTCTAACACCTTCTGTAGTTTGAACTTTCATCTCTGGGAATTTATCCCCGATCAATGGAAATGTGTTTACTTCTTCGTTCATGACATTTAATTTTTAAAAGTTTAACAAATATTATTTATATTCTCCATTTATGTGCAATTGAATATCGCTAATTTTGAACCCGGGTATTGCTTTTTTTTTGAAATAATCTTCTAATAGATTATTCAATTCGTCATCGTAATAATCAACTATTGCGCCGGAATCTTTCACGTACAAGTGGTGATGTTGCTCCAATGAAGCATCGTATCGCAATTTTCCTTCTTGAGTTTTTACCCGTTTTATCAATCCCTTGCTCGTAAAAGTTTCCAATGTTTTATAAATGGTGCCTTGCGAAATGGCAGGGTATTTCTCACGAATCCTTTCTATAACCTGTTCAGCGGTTGGATGCTCTTTTGTCCTGGACAGTGCTTCATAAACAACCATTCTTTGTGTAGTAGCTTTTAATCCATGCTGATACAAACGCTTCTTTAACTCTTCATTACTAAACATAAAAAATCCTAAATAATAATTATTACTAATTAGTATAGTTTGCGAATTTATAAAAAAAACTTACAATAACAAAAAAACTAAGAAAAATATACTAAGCATTTTCAATAAATTATCGAATATTTTATATACCTATCATAAGAATTGTAACCTTAAACCCAAATATTATCCGCATGAAAAGCCCAGGCTTCTGCGTTATACTCGTCTATAATATCTTCATCTACAACAGTAAATTCAGGTACTTCAAGGTTTCGTAAGCCTTGTCTTTGACGTTTTCTTATTAAAGACTGAAAAAAGTAGAGTTTTCTCGCAGCCACTAATTAATTATAAAACTCCTGTGTAAGCCATTCATATTTTCTTTATTGAACTACATTTGTATTCCTTTTGGAGATTGAATCATACCCTACAAATACTTGACTCATTTGCAATTTTGGTGAACATTGAAGGTAGGATTTCAAAATTATTAGAAAATTAATTACTAAAAACAGGGTATATTTTAAAAAAAAGCATATATTTGTGAGGGTTTTTAAGAATTAAAGGAAATGTACTTTTAAGAACCCACTAATAATTTATGTAAATTACAGCATATTAATTAATTACTTCATTAGAACAAAAAAACTTTTTTAATAATTTATTATGTTTTTTAAATTTCATAAAAAAGTAATATTTTTAATCCCAATTTCTAATCAAAACAATTATTCATTATGAGAAAACTGAATTACTTAATCAGCCTGATCCTATTAATGGGATTTATTAATGGCTATGCACAAAAAAAGGACGACCCCATATCTTTAGAAAAGATGGAACGGGGCATTAAAACACAACAACATGCAGAAATGGGGCCGATACACCAAAGCCCTATCCAAAACAATGTGAATCAAGTACAGTCCAAAGACCAATGGGATGTATTATTCACATTTAGCGCGAGTGGCCCTTCACACCCTGGCGTTGAAACAGATGGTACGAACTTTTACACCACAACATGGAATGCCGGTGATTTTACCAGGTACGACATGGATGGATCAAACCCAACCACATTCACTGTTGCTGGTGTATCAAACCTCAGGGATATGGCTTATGACGGCCAATATTTCTATGGTAGTGATGCATCTATGACCTTACAGGTTATGGATTTGGCCAACGAAGTATCAGTAAATACCATTTCATGCTCTTGCACAGGTGTAACTGGCATTAGGCATATTGCTTATGACCCGGGCTTAGATGGTGGCAATGGTGGTTTCTGGATCGGTAACTGGGATGAACTAGGAGCTATTGACATGAACGGTAATGAGCTTATTGCAAACATTGCTGGTGTGACTTCAAGCGCTTACGGTTCAGCTTATGACAACTGGACTGATCCTTCAAATCCTAAGTTATGGCTAAATATGCAAGGTGCAGGCGGAGACGAATGCACGCTTCATGAATTTGATATCAACAGCCAATCTTTAACGGGTGTATCTCATTCTGCCGGTGATGTTCCAGGAATTGGGCCAGATTTAATGGCCGGTGGCGCTTGCTCTTATGTTGACATGACTACTGGGAAGTTCGTCCTTGTAGGAAACAACCAGCAAGACCCCAACCTTGTTTTTGGTTATGAATTAGCCCTAACTGCTGACCCAACAGCTCCAGGCGAAGCTACAAACTTCACAGCTACTGCCGGTTCTATGGGCGCGTTAGAAATTCAAGTCGACTGGGATAACCCAGCAGTTACCGTTGATGGAAGCACACTTACTGATCTTGATTCAGTTGTACTTTACGTTGATGATGTTTCTATGTATGTGAACAATTCACCAACAATTGGCGGAACAGAATCTCAACTTGTTACTGTTGCTGATGGCGGAATGAAAAACGTAAAGATTGTTGGTTATAACGATGCAGGCGAAGGTTTACCTGTTGAAACTTCACTTTGGGTTGGCCCAGATGCACCTCCTGCTGTTCTAAATTTAGCTATTTCTAACCCATCAGGAGATATTGCCCAACTAGATTGGACAAACCCATCAAGCACATACCCAGGTGTACATGGAGGTTATTTTGATGGCACCATCACAGGATACACGATTACTAGACATCCTGACGACCAAACATTTAATGTTACCGGAATGGTGAATACTTGGCAAGATAATAGCATTACATCACCACAAGTATACAGCTATACAATCGTTCCAGAAAACAGTGTTGGCGCTGGTGCACCAAACACTTCCAGCGAATTGCTGATTGGTATGCAAACCGTAACCTTACCTTTTACAGAAGATTTTGAAGCTGGGAACAACTATTTCTTCTTAGAAGAAAATGTTGAATCTACTGTTTCATTATCTACAGACCAAGGTGTGGGTGGATCACAAGCATTGCTTTTTACCGGTAATACAGCAACCGGCTGGCCTGTAGGAACAACAACAGCTGATGAAGCTTGGACTTATACTGACCACCATGCTTTTGCTACCATCAACGTTGACGCAAGTGCACTCAATACAGGTGATGGCCTTATGCTAACCCTTGATTTAAAACAAGAATACAGTTACCAAGAAACTTACAACTGGTTCAGGTTATTAGCAGATGGTACGCCAATTGCAACTTTAGAAGGAGATTCTAATATTAATCCTGGCATTACTGGTGGTGATTTTGTTACACTGATGTACAATCTTTCTGATTATGCAGGCTCTGTATTTACATTGAAAGTACAATCCGCTTGTAAATATGATGACGACTTGAATATTGTTGATAATGTAAGCATTTATGAACCTTCTCCAAATGATCTTAAAGCAGATTATTTTTATGGAAATATGACGCCTACTGTAAATGAAGAAACAATGTATCATGTTGTTTTAACAAACATGGGAAGTACTGCTGCTGCTGATTATACAGTAGAGTTGTTCGAAGAAGGCACTGCTACACCTGTTGCTGATACTTCTGTTGTTGGGAATAATATAGATCCGCTTACTTCAGATACTATCGACATTGCATGGACACCAACTACAGACGGTGCTACAAATATTAGGGCTGCTGTAACCCTTGCCGGCGATGGTAACAATACTAACGATACCACGGCATACAAGCAAGTTGTTGTTCAAGCTTCCGGTACAACTGTTGTTAGTATTGGTAACTTTACTGATCTCCAAGATGGTTCACCAAGAATTCCTTTCGATTTCTATTGGAAGAACAGTTTGTCAGAAACCATCTATTATAATAGTGAAATAAACGCAGGTGGACTTATCACCGGTTTGAAATACAAGTATAATTTTGCAACGGATTTTCCAAGTGGTACACCTATTAAGATATGGATAGGAGAAACTGCTCAAAACGACCTTTCAGGCGGTTATATCCCTGCATCGGATTTAACACAGGTATTTGACGGCACAGTCGTTATTACAAGCGGTGGCGATTATATGTTAGATGTTACATTTGATGATCCTTTCATGTATAGTGGTGCCAATAACCTGGTAATTCTAGCCAACAGGCCTATGGATACTGATTTTTGGAGCTCAAGCGATAGGTTCTTTACAACTGTTACTTCTGCGCATCCAGACAGGTCTATTGGTAATAACAGTGATTCTGAAACATATGATCCATATAGCCCACCGGCTCCTGAAGCATCATTCGATGAGCACCCTGATGTTCAACTATTCATGTTAACTACCGGTTTAGGTTCATTAAATGGTATTGTTGATGATGGCTCTAACCCTGTTGCTAATGTTGAAATTTCTGTTTTAGGTGATACTACCGCATTTGAAATGACCACAACAACAGATGCAAGCGGCGAATATATGTTCCCATACTTGCCTGCTGATAATTATGATGTGGTTGCATCTAAATTTGGTTATCAAGTACAAACAATCACTGACGTAGCTGTAACAGAAGACGATACTACAACACAAAACATCACACTTTCTCCATTACCAACATACACTGTTTCTGGTTTTGTAGAAGGAAGCGAAGCTCCTGGTACAGGATTGGAAGGCGCTACAGTTACTCTACAAGGTGTTGATACATTCCAAGTTGTTACTGATGTAGATGGAAACTTTGCCATTAATGATGTATGGGACGGATATAGCTACGCTATGGAAGTTACCCTTGATGGCTACCAATCTTACGAAGATACAGTAACCGTTAGCGGTGCTAACGTTGATGTTGGTACTATTACCCTTACTGAAGTAATGGTTGCACCTTACGACTTGAGCATCGATCAAGAAATGGTTCTTGGCTCTGCAAAATTACACTGGAACTGGAATGCTAATCCTTCTAACGAGGAAACTTATATCTTAGATGACGGTACATCTGAAAACGGTTGGGCAATTAACCCAGGTTATACTTCATGGTTAGGTAACTTGTTTGAAGTAACTGATCAAGGAGAGATCGTTAGCTTTAACATTTATGGCCAAGCTAATGCATCTGCCGGTTCAGAAACTGTTACCATCGAAATTTTTGACGCAAGCCAAAACCTTGTTGGAGCAAGTGATCCATTCGAAATTCCTGCAGATGACTGGACTACTGTTGCAGTACCAGATGTTCCTTTTAACGGGAATTTCTACGCTATGATCAAGTGGGACATGCTAACCGGTCAAACCAATTACGCAGGTTTTGATGAAAACGGCCCTAATGCTACAGCAGACTTAGACTGGTATTATGATGGTTCTGCATGGTCATTATTACATGTAGCTGCCGGTAGCTCTCCTGGAGTATTCTTGCTTCAAGCTACTGCTAACGTAACAGGAAAAGGAGTTGTTACTTATACTGCCAACGGCAATGAAGTGCCTTCTTTCAATTATGATATGAATGAAAGGGTTAGTAACGAGGTTTATAACAAACCTACACCTCCTGCACCTAAGAATACTAAAGCATTTGAATCATTCAACGTGTATCTTGACGATTTGACAACACCTGTTGCCAACACTACAGATACATTCTACTTGTTCGATGCTTTAACTCCGGGCGCTGAATACACAGCCGGTGTTTCTTCTGTATATACAGGCGGTGAAACAGATGTTATTACCCTTGACTTTACTGCAAGGCCAGGTTCTTCTGAAAATGACTTCTTAACGTATTCTGTACCGAATGAATTCCAACCTGCTGATATCAACACAACAGATCATACAGTAGACATTTTTGTTCCTGTTGATGGAATAGATTCTACTAATATTGTTCCAACATTCACTATTCCTGACAGCGCTACCATTACTATTGACGGAGTGCCACAAGTTAGCGGTGAAACAGTTGTTGATTTCTCAGGCGATGGTATGGTTACATACACAATTACAGCAGAAAATGGTGATGCACAGGATTGGGTAGTTACTTTGATGACAGACGAAAGTGTTAACGAATTGTTTACTTTCGATGTTGAAATTTATCCAGTTCCTGCTAATGACTTGATCAACGTGGTTGCTGATAAACAGATCAAATCTATCAGGATCATGAACGTAGCCGGTGAAGTTAGCTATTATAAAGAAGTTGAAGCTAAAGATGTTAAAATCGACGTGGAAAACTTTGAATCAGGAATTTATATGATTCAAATTCAAACAGATAACAACATCCTTACTCGCAAACTTCAAATTGTGAAATAAAACGATTTTTCTCAAAAAAACCGCTTGCAAATTGCAAGCGGTTTTTTTTTGCCTATCAGTACAATAATTTCATGTTTTTCAACGCTTTATAATGGTACAATTTTTTTTAAAAGCCATTGCAAATGAATGTTTAAAACTCATACATTTTGTTAATAAGTATATCCTTAAAATGCTAATTTTATAGCAGTTATACTGATTTTATCTGCCAAAAATTTGCTATCTTTGTATGCATTTTAATACAATAATAAAAGAATAAACATAAAAATTTAAATAATTATATATGAACGAAAATAATGTAGAAAAAAAGAACTTGGACAGGGGAAATTATTCAGCCAGTAACATCCAGGTTTTAGAAGGGTTGGAAGCCGTTAGGAAACGCCCGGCAATGTATATTGGTGATATTAGCTCAAAAGGCTTGCATCACTTGGTAAATGAAGTCGTTGACAATTCCATTGATGAAGCAATGGGAGGATACTGTAATAAGATTGAAGTATTTATCAATGAAGATAACTCTATAACTGTTAGAGACAATGGCAGGGGAATACCAACTTCTTTGCATGAGAAAGAGCAAAAATCTGCATTGGAAGTAGTTATGACAGTTCTTCATGCCGGGGGAAAATTTGATAAAGACACTTATAAAGTTTCAGGTGGGCTTCATGGTGTTGGGGTTTCATGCGTAAATGGCTTATCTGCTCATCTAAAAGCCACGATAAGAAGAAAAGGAAGGATTATAGAACAAGAATATGAAAGAGGAAAACCTTTATCAGATATCAAGGTTGTTGGCGAAACTGAAGAAACCGGTACAGAGATTACTTTTTTGCCGGATTATACCATTTTTACCGTTACAGAATTTAGTTATGATATTTTAAAAAATAGGATTAAAGAACTTGCATTCCTTAACAAAGGAATCAGGCTTGAGATTACTGATAAAAGGGAGAAAGATGAAGAAGGAAATTTAAAACATGAATCTTTCTACTCTGAAGAAGGCTTAAAAGAATTTGTAGATTATCTTGATGCTACAAGAGAAAAGCTTATGGAAGAGCCTATCCACATGGAAGGAGAGAAAAATGACATCCCCGTTGAAGTAGCTATGCAATACAACTCCTCTTTTGCAGAGAATGTATATTCGTATGTAAATAATATCAACACCCACGAAGGAGGAACCCATCTGCAAGGTTTCCGCAGGGCACTGACTAGGACACTTAAAAGTTATGCAGAAAAAACAGGTATGCTATCCAAGCTCAAATTTGATATTAACGGTGATGACTTCAGGGAAGGGTTAACAGCTATTATTTCTGTTAAGGTACAAGAGCCTCAATTTGAGGGCCAAACAAAGACTAAATTAGGAAATTCTGAAGTTGCCCGTTCTGTAGACCAAATTGTTAGCGAAATGCTCAACAATTACTTAGAAGAAAATCCTAAGACTGCCAAAACCATTGTAAATAAAGTTATTCTTGCAGCTACTGCCCGCCACGCTGCAAGAAAAGCAAGAGAACTTGTGCAAAGAAAAAACGGGTTATCCAATACAGGGCTCCCCGGGAAATTAGCTGATTGCTCTGAAAGAGACCCCTCGTTATCAGAAATCTACTTGGTAGAGGGCGACTCTGCCGGGGGAACAGCCAAACAAGGCCGTGACAGGAAATTCCAAGCCATTCTCCCATTAAGAGGCAAAATTTTGAATGTTGAAAAAGCTATGCAACACAAAATATTTGATAACGAAGAGATTAAAAATATATTTACTGCATTTGGCGTTTCAATTGGAACAGACGAGGATAGCAAAGCCCTCAACCTAGAAAAACTTCGTTATCATAAGATTATTATTATGACGGATGCTGACGTGGATGGTAGCCATATTGCTACCCTGATCCTTACATTCTTTTTTAGGTACATGCGTACCCTAATAGAAAAAGGATATGTTTATATTGCTACTCCTCCCCTATACCAGATAAAAAAAGGGAAAAAAGAGCTCTATTGCTGGACAGAAGAGGAAAGGAAAGAAATTGTTGCTGAATTCTCTAAAGACGGCAAAGGCAGTGGATTGCACATTCAAAGATATAAAGGACTTGGAGAAATGAATGCCGAACAATTATGGGAAACAACAATGAATCCAGGCTCCAGGATATTAAGACAAGTCTCTATTGAAAACAGCTCAGAAGCCGACCGGATATTTTCTATGCTTATGGGCGATGAAGTACCTCCAAGGAGAGAATTTATTGAAAAGAATGCCAAATATGCCAATATTGACGTATAAAAAAAGCCCGGCTTTCCGGGCTTTTTTTATATTTTCTTAAAATACTCATATATAAAACTTTTCAAAACCTTCCATTTTCAATTGGAAAAGCCATTTTTTTTTATTATTTTTAGAAAAAATAACGTTATTTTGTAAACAGGATTTATTAGAAAACAAAGATAAAGGAGGGACAGATATATGTTAAACCAAAGACTACAACAAAAATTGCTGCAAAAGCTATCCCCGCAGCAAATCCAGTTAATGAAGCTTCTCCAGCTTCCTTCACTGGCACTTGAACAAAGAATTAAACATGAAATAGAAGAAAACCCTGCATTAGAAGAAGGTTCAGAAAATGAGGATTTATCCGCTGATGAGATGGATAATACGACAAGCCTAGACGAGGAAAATTCAAAAGAAGAAGAGCAGTTTGACGAAGAATTTAGTATCTCTGATTACATGGATGATGATGAAATCCCATCCTATAAAACTAGTACTAACAATACGAGTGATGACGAAGAAACCAAGGATATCCCTTTTTCTCTGAAGAAAACATTTCATGAAAACCTAACAGACCAATTAGGCCTTAGAGACCTTGATGAAAAACAA
This sequence comes from uncultured Bacteroidales bacterium, assembly GCA_964544705.1. GTDB lineage: Bacteria > Bacteroidota > Bacteroidia > Bacteroidales > CAZJDA01 > CAZJDA01. Next base: position 64,462 of record CAZJDA010000002.1, on the reverse strand, counting down.
TACCAAATAGCCTTGCATATTATAGGCAATATTGATGATTCAGGATATATAAAAAGGCCTATTGATGCTATAGTAGACGATTTAGCATTGTCGCAGAACATTAATACCAACAAAAAAGAGCTTGAAGAAGCCCTTGCAATGATACAAGAGTTTGACCCCGCGGGTGTTGGCGCCAGGAGCTTACAGGAATGTTTACTGCTACAATTGCAACGAAAGGATTATGAAAGCAAAGCAATAAAAAACGCCGAGAAGATTCTTAAACGAAGCTTTAGTGATTTTACAAAGAAACATTACGAAAAGATCATTAAAAAATTAGAACTTACTGAAGATGAGCTTAAGGAGGCTATACAGGAAATAATCACATTAAATCCCAAGCCTGGAAATTCTCTTGGCGACTCAGGCAAAACATCGGAATATGTTATCCCCGATTTCATTGTTAGCAATAACAATGGCGAGCTGGAACTAACTTTGAATTCTAAAAATGCCCCTGAACTAAAGGTCAACAAAACATATTCTAATATGTTAAAGGCTTATGCCGAAAATAAGGATAAAAACAACAAGAAACAAAAAGAGGCCGTGATGTTTGTTAAGCAAAAGCTTGATTCAGCTAAATGGTTTATCGATGCTATTAAGCAACGTCAGCATACACTAATCTCTACAATGGAAGCTATCATGGAGTACCAAAAAGAGTATTTCCTTGAAGGTGATGAAACCAAGTTGAGGCCAATGATCCTCAAAGATATTGCTGAAAAGGTGAACTTAGATATATCCACCATTTCCAGGGTGGTAAACAGCAAGTATGTGCAAACTCCTTTTGGTACATTCCTATTAAAAACATTTTTCTCTGAATCCATGGAAAAAGAAAACGGGGAAATAGTTTCTACACGGGAGATAAAGAAAATACTAAAAGATTATATTGAAACCGAAGACAAGAAAAAACCTGTAACAGACGAAGCATTATCCAAAATCCTCAAAGAAAAAGGATACAATATTGCCAGGCGAACAGTTGCAAAATACAGGGAACAATTAGGAATTCCAGTAGCACGATTAAGAAAAGAACTGTAAATTATAATTAATGATGGAAAAACAAATCGCAAAGCTCTTTACATATATTTTTCAACCTTTTTTTATTCCACTTATTGGAATTATTATACTCTTTAATACAGATACTTACATATCATTTTTACTTACAAGTCATGGCAAATGGATGATTATTGGCATTATTGCCACAACAACCATTATCTTACCCATGCTTTTTATAATGATCCTAAAGTTTAAAAAGGTGATAAACAACTGGAACCTCGAAAAAAGAGAAGAAAGGATATTTCCATTTTTGCTTACATCAGTGTTTTATTATTTAGCCTTTTATTTAATGAAGAACATGCAATTACCCGGGATTTATTATATGTTTATACTTGGGGCAAACTTATTGCTTATATTAACTTTAATCATTAACTTTTGGTGGAAAATAAGTGTTCATATGACTGCCCTCGGCGGCTTACTGGGTGCTTTAATAGGCATTTCACAAGTTTTAAAAATAGATATGATGCTTACATTCGTGCTTATTATATTATTAAGTGGGTTTGTAGGCTTTTCCAGGCTAAAATTAAACTCCCACACGCCTGCCCAGGTATATACTGGTTTTGCTGTGGGAGTTATTGGAATGATATTTCTTTTTACCGGATTCTAAACCATTTTTGTATTCATAAATTAAATACAAAAGCTGTATTAGAAAGGTGTTAACATGATACCGGCAGATATAGGATAAATTTCTGGGCCTTTTTCATCCTTAAAGACTTTTGAAAGCGAATAATACCCAAATAAATTCCATACGCCTCTTCCAACCCTAAAAGTAAGGCCATAGCGCAAATTTTCTATATTGTCTATGTCAAAATCCTTTTGTTTTACCTTTGTATCTTTTTCAGCAAAGCTATCGCCTTTATACTTGGTATGGCTACCCAAAAGCAATCCTACTTTTCCACCTAGGGCTATCTTAAACTGCTTGGATTTCTTTTCGTGCTTTGTCCTGTAACGGATTTCGAAAGGAACATCCAAATACGATAAAGTGAGTTTGTTCTTATCATAACTAATGCTATCCGGCATGGGACTGAATACAGTGCTATCACTGTTTGCAGGAATCATAGCATCGCTGAATAAGTTATGAACACCTACCCCAATACCAGGCGCAAGGCTAAAATTGGATGATTTTATAGGAAAATCAAACATGGTGCTAACGCTAAATCCTTGGTTGATAGTTCTTAAATCAATATCATCAGGCATATCTTGCCACATATCTTGATATACCCCTATTAATAACCTTTCTCCTTTTGGTAGTTTTTTTGCCGCGCCACTCACATCTTGCGCGCTAATTGAGGCTGCGAAAAATAAACTTACAATGATTAATGTGATTTTTTTCATAATATTAATTTTTTATTTTTTTATTATCTCAACAAATATTAAACCACTTCCTGGTTTTTAGACGAAAATTCTGCTGCAAAGTTACAATTATTCGAGAATATTGCCTATCAAGAATGGAAAAATCAGCGAAAACAATTTTTATTTCTTTTCGTTACAATTATATAAAATAGAGATTATATTTGATAATGGCTTTTTGGCCTTTTCAAATAGCAATAAAGAATTTTCTAATACATACAATAAAGGAGGAACAATGAATATACTAATTACAGGAACAACTTCGGGACTTGGTTTGGGCTTATCAAAATACTATTTAAAAAATGGGGATACTGTTTTTGGAATAAGCAGGAGTCGTAATAAAGAATTAAATTCTTACGAAAATTACAAGCACCTTGAACAAGACATTTCTGCTTTTGAGGCACTTGAAAGCAACTGTTTGGAGTTTCTAAAAAACATTGAAACATTGGATTTGGTTGTTTTAAACGCGGGAATTCTTCCGGGAATAAAAGACATGAAAGAAACAACATTGGAGTCATTAAAAAAAGTGATGGATGTGAATGTATGGGCTAATAAGGTATTAATAGATACGCTTGTAAAATCGGTTCCATCAATTGGCCAGGTTGTAGCTATATCTTCCGGGGCTTCTGTATTTGGAAACCGGGGATGGAATGGTTATTCTATATCCAAGGCTGCATTAAACATGCTTATAAAACTTTATGCCCGCGAAAACCCGGGAATTCATTTCTGTGCGCTTGCTCCAGGGCTCATAGATAGCAATATGCAGGATTACATCTACGCACTTGAAAAAGACAAACGATTTCCAAGCATTGACCGGCTGCAAAGCGCTAAGGGGACAGATACTATGCCAACCCCAACAAAAGCAGCACCTCTATTAGCAGATGCCTTTAATAAAATGAGGAACTATGAAAGTGGTTCCTACCAAGATATTAGGGAAATTTAATATAAATGGCATTCATTAAAATAGAGGTCATCCAAGCCAACATAAACAGTAGATTTATTTTCCGAAATCCTTCTGCCGTATTGCAACAAAAAGGGTTGTTTTACCGCATTTTACTTGCTTAAACCAATGAGATACAGTTTGTTAAGTAAATATTATTACGTTTTGTAGCAACGATATTGAATATTTATAATTCTGAAATTTAATTAAATATATTTTGATATGTGGATACGATTTACTATATTTGCAGCATGTATCTACAATTTAATTCAAAAAAGGGCAAAAACGGTAAAGTATATAGGTCTGTTTTGCTATGTGAAAAATACCGGGATGGAGGAGAACCAAAAACAAGGGTGATTATGAATCTTTCAAAAATGCCCGAGGAAGTAATCGATGCCTTTAGGATTTCCGTTGGTAAAACAAAACAAAAACTGGTAAGCTTATATGATATAATCATTAAAAAATCAATAGATTACGGTTTCGTTTTCATCATAATTAACCTTCTTGACAAATTACGTATCAGTGAAGTGTTGAATAAATGCTATCCAGGAAATGTAAGCCTGGTTAAATTAATGATCATTGGGAAGATCGTTACTCGTGGAAGCAAGCTTTGCATTTTGAATTGGATTTACAGGAATAAATTTATAGCTAATAAATTAGGGGTTAATCTAACAGGTCTCAAAGTTGATGACTTATATAAAGAACTTGGACATTTGAGCAGTTACCAAGATAAAATCGAACGAAAATGGCTGTTGTATAATAAATCAAAACACCAGGATTTATTTTTGTACGATATAACAAGTACCTATTTTGAAGGCACACAAAATGACCTCGCAGCTTTTGGCTACAACCGAGATGGAAAAAAAGGGAAGTTGCAAATAACCATTGGATTAATTACTAATAATGAAGGATTTCCATTAAAGATTGAAGTCTTTAAAGGGAACACACCAGATAGTGCAACAGTAAAAGAACAATTATTAAAACTAAAGCAGAATTATAAAGCCCAAAGCCTTATTATGGTTGGAGACAGGGGGATGCGATTACGAATGAACCTTGAAGAAATGTCCACAGGGGAAAAAGAAGGCGTTGACTACATCAGCGCACTCACGCATGAAGAAATTCGAGCATTATTAAAAGAAGAAGTACTGCAATTAAGCTTATTTTCAAAAGAACTTGCTGAAATAGAAAAAGACAAAAAACGATATATTTTGCTTAACAATCCTGACCTAGAAAACCAACAACATGAAACACGAAAGCAACTTAGGGATAAATTTGAATTAGAAATAGGTCAAATACGTGCTTCCTGGCAAAAACGGTATGAGCAAAATCAAGAAAATACCAGTCGCTTAAAAAATGGACATAAAAACAAAAAATTGGTTACCCGGTTTTCAGAGAAGAAATTAGACAGTTTTAAATACCGGGCAACTGCTGCTTTGAAGAAATATAAAATGAGTTCATTTTATAATATTGAAATAAGTAATAACCAGTTTGATATAACATTCGATGTTAATAAATACCAGCAAGCCGCCTCTTTAGATGGCAAGTACGTGATTGAAACCAGCCTGTCAAAGGCTGTAATGAAAAAAGAGCAGGTAAGACAAGAATATAAAAACCTTCAGAATGTTGAGCATGGGTTTAGAGATTTGAAAACAGGACAATTAGAAGTTCGCCCGGTATTTCATAGGAACGAAGCTCAAACAAGAGGCCATGTTTTTATAACAATGTTTTCTTATGCAATTGTGAAGGAGATGGAAACAAAAATATTTCCATGGTTGAAAGCTTACAATAAATCACACAAAAAACAATTATCATTTGCTGATATTGAAGCAGAGCTGAAAGACATAAAACTCAGTGAACTCGAAATCGGGAAAAACAAAACTGTATTAAAAATACCAGAATTAAATAATGTACAATATGATATTTTGAATCTATTTAATATAAAACCAGGTGAACTAATTTAAATTTAAAAAGTCAACAAATTGCAAAAAAAATATTATGCTAAAATACTGAATACCAACACACTGAAAAAGTAAAATGCGTTAAAAAATGAAAAAGCAAACAAAAGCAGCAGTATACACTGAAATGTTTTCATAGTATCCATCTTCATATGTTGTTGGAATTGTTTTATTCTCTATAAAGATACAAAACTAATCTAAGTACTTAATTTTAATTGTACAATTTTCTTTAATAAAAACATTTTTACTAATTTGAGTATAATTATTTTCCTGTAAAGCAAGTACTGTAATTAAACTCTCATAATAGTTTTTTTTAATGAAAGTAAAGGTGGAAGTGCGTGAGTGCTTTTTTATTTCCTTATATTTATTTCTGTAAATTTCCTTAAAGTGTAATTTGTCAGCATACCAAACATAGGGAAAGTATAGTATGCCGGAAATCAGCCTGTTATTGTCTGCTGTGTATATAATATATTGACTTGGGTAATGGAATGGTTTTAAAAAAAACTCTCCAAAACATAAATTAACATCTTGTTTATTATAGCTCACTTTAAGGCTAAACATACCATATTGAATAATAAAAAACATAATAAAGAGAAATGTTGCTAATTGGCTTTTGTACTCGCTTGCCTTTATTATAATGAAAGCTATAAAAGGGATGCCATATAAAAGATATTTAGGTGTCGTTAGCACTGATAAATAAGGGAGCCAAATACTACCAAATCCTAAAAATGTAATTAAGATTGATTCCCATTTTTTTTCTTTTAGGCAATTCTTAATTCCTACAATAATAAATAACACTATGGGTAATGTGAAAAAAGATATGTATGACAAATACTCTATAGGGGTTAACATATATTTATAATGACAATCTTCTCTTATAATATTATGGTGTGATAAGTATTCGTTAAAAATTTGGGGAAATTCGATTTTACTCGATTTATAAAGTATTATAGAAAAAACGGCCGTAGAAATAACAAAAGAAATTACTAGTTTTAACTTTTGTAGACTACTTTTCTTCCCCATTTTATTGATCTGCAAGTATATGATTACTGGTAAAAACAAAATGGCATCGAAACGGAGCCAAGCAGCAAATGATATTAATAAGATAATGAATGCATTTTTAATTTGATTATGTTTTGAGAATCTTGATGAAGAAAAATATAAAGCAATCATAGCAGGAAAAAAAGCTATAGAATTTGAGCTTGGATAGTAAAAATTAACAAAAAGCTCTTGAAAGAGAAGCAAAACTGGAAAAATGCCTATTAACGTTCTATTTGTTATGTTTTTAATAAAAAGGAGTAGCAAAAATATAGAACCTAAATGACAGCATGTGCTTGTCACATAAAATATTGTAAATGAAGCTGAACCCAAAAGTGAAGTTAATTGAGAAATGATTATATAAGTTCCAGGTTGTATTGAATAACGATAGACTTCGCTGGCAACATTTATTGAATTTTGAGATATAAAGCATGCACCTGTTGCTATTCGGATACTATCATTTTCTATGGGAGAAATTACTATTAAAGGAATGAGATAATATATGAATAATATCAAAGAAAGAACGAATAAAACCAATCTTTTTTTTCCCATAGATTTGAATATGCCAATGAATATTGCTCTATAGTAACTTTTCTTCAATTATTGTGTTATTAAAATGTTTGTTACATTAATTACGGCAGCAAACAGGTATGCATTAATTATAGTAATTATTATGTTTATTCGTTTAGTATAAAATAATACAAATTATTTAACGGCTACTTCAAACATTTTCCTGTCTTCCAGATAGCCTGTTAACGTGTCGTTTATATTCACGTGGCCTACCCCGGCAGGGGTGCCTGTAAAAATAAGATCCCCGATTTTTAAGGTAAAGTATTTGGATATTTCTTCTACCAACCGGTCAAAAGTAAATATCATGTTGGCTGTATTGCCTTTTTGAACGGTTTCTTGGTTTTTTTCCAGGCGGAAATCAAGATTTTCTAGGTTCTTAAATTTATCTTTTGGGATGAAATCGCTTATCAGCGCCGATCCATCAAAACCTTTGGCTTTTTCCCATGGAAGCCCTTTTTCTTTTAATTGTTTTTGCAAGTCGCGGGCAGTAAAATCTATTCCCAAGCCTATTTCGTTGTAATAGGTATGAGCAAATTTCTCTTGTATGTTTTTTCCTAGTTTATTGACTCTCAGTATAATCTCCACTTCATAATGAATGTTTTTAGAAAAATCCGGGTAGAAAAAAGGCAGGTTGTTCCTAATAATGGCTGTTTCCGGTTTTAAGAACAAAACTGGCTCTTTAGGGATTTCGTTGTTCATCTCTTTGGCGTGATCAGCGTAATTTCTTCCTACACATATAATTTTCATATTGGTTATATTAAGGCATCTTTAACCAAAATAAGAATTTATGGCCTGGAACCTCACCGCTTTTGCTTGATTCAACAATATATTCCAGCAAAGGGGCAACAGCAATAATCTTTTTGTTCATTTCAAGGGTGGCTTGGTTAAAAAACCATTGTTCTATAAAAGCCAAGGCGGTGATCTCTTCCGGGTAAATTTTATCTTCGCTTGTAACGGTTATCATTCTTGATGGATTATCCGGGCTGGGTACACTGGCTGTGTCTTTTATGGTGAGGATGTTATTTACTTCTTTAACAGGTATTGGTTGCATCAGCTCATCATCTGCATAAGCTTTCAATTTGCCTAAGCGGGCAGCTTCAAGAAGCTTCTTTACATAAAAAACTCTTTGCGATTCGTTGATGTTCTCAAAAAAATTATTCCCGGTAGCATCCGGGTCAGATTTAATTTTCACATTGTAGGTGATCTTTTCACTAATCATAACATTTTGTTGTGAAAATCCTTGAAAAACAGAAAACATAACAATAATAAAAACGACAGTTCTTTTCATGAGTTACAAGTTTATTGACAATATTGAATTTTTATATCCTTTCATTGTGTGTCGATTATTATCGCAGGCATTGCCTAGTTTTTTTTATTATTCATGTCTACGTTTCAATTTGGCACAAATTTTAATTGAGTCTCCATCGTATCTCAATAATTATCG
>CAZJDA010000002.1:0-55982 GCA_964544705.1 uncultured Bacteroidales bacterium | reverse complement strand
CACAAATTTTAATTGAGTCTCCATCGTATCTCAATAATTATCGCAGGCATTGCCTAGTTTTATTTTAATATCCATGTCTAAGTTTCAATTTGGCACAAATTTTAATTGAGTCTCCATCGTATCTCAATAATTATCGCAGGCATTGCCTGTTAGTCTTTTTTAATGTTTACGTTGTTTTTATTGAAGTTTCTTAATTTTATGGCAGTTATCACCCTTTTCGTAGAGAGCGGGAAAGCGGCTTTCATCATCCAATCGTAGTATTGAGGCTCTTTTTTAAACACCTCTTCAACAGGCCTGTTTTTGTGTTTCCCAAATTTAAATACTTCTTGGTCTTTGCTATTAAAAGCAATATGGCCAACGAGGTCAACATTTTTAGAATTGTATGAAAAATCGTGCAAAGCTTGTACGTCATTTTTTACTGGTTTGCTAACCAATCCTTCGTTATCGGTGTATTCCGTGTCTTTATAGCGTGCAATCTGGGCTTTAAGTATCTCGTAAGTTGCCATTGTATCTGCTTTGGCGGTGTGTGCATCAACAAGGTCTTTGTCGCAATAGAATTTATAAGCGGCCCTAAGGTTCCTGGGTTCCATCCTGTGAAATATGTTTTGAATATCAACCAATCTACGGTTCCTAAGGTCAAATTCAATTCCGGCCCTAAGAAATTCCTCAATGAGCATAGGTACATCAAATTTATTGGAATTGAACCCGGCAAGGTCACAATCTTTAATAAAATCATATAAATCTTGTGCAATATCTTTAAAAAGTGGCGAGCCGGATACATCAGCATCTGTAATCCCGTGAATAGCAGTAGTTTCTTCAGGAATAGGTATTCCAGGATTTACTTTCAGGGTTTTGGATTCTGTATTGTTATCGGGGTTGACTTTAAAAATACTGATCTCAACAATACGGTCATTTACCACGTTGGTACCTGTGCTTTCTATGTCGAAAAATGCAAGGGGCTTGTCTAATTTCAATTCCATAATACTATTTTTTTGTTGCTGCGAAGTTAAGAAATTATGTTAGAAAATATTGAATGGATAAAGGAAAAAGATTGGTGCTTAAAACTCGAAAATTGTTAAAGAAAGAAAAAATAACCGTTCAGTTTAACTAAAAAAGCATACCTTAGCAAGATAAAATTCTTCAAGTTGCAAAAATCAGATAAAGAAAAATGGCTTGAAATATTAGCTGTTGTATTAACAGGTTCAATGAAATTCGTTTTCATGGACTGGCTTGATTTCCGTACTTTTTATATAGTGGCTGCGTGCGCCTTTTGGTTTTTATTCATCATAAGAAAGTATAAAAATAATCCATCTGTATTGAAACGTTGGGGTTTTAAAAAACAAAACCTAAGGCAATCACTTTTGTTTTTATTGCCTTTTGGAGCAGTGGTTTTGGCAGGTATCATATTCTATGGAATAAAAGTTAATGCTACATTCCTCAATTGGCATATTATACCCATCTTTCTTTTATACCCTGCCTGGGGTATTATTCAACAATTTATTGTATTAGGGTTGGTAGCTGGCAATTTAAGGTCGTTAAAGAATACACGTATTATGGATTGGCAAGTGATGTTCATAACGTCATTATTGTTTGCTTTGGTGCACTGCAATAGCACACCCCTGGTGATTTACACTTTTGTGATGGAGGTAATTTTTGTCATAACATATTTTAAGTGGAGAAACTTGTGGGCTTTAGGCCTCTTTCATGGATGGGTATCAAGTTTTTTCTTATTTTTTGTGCTTAAAAGAGACTTGTTAAATGAATTATTGATTATTTTTCAGTAGAATTAAACATGGAAGAATCTTTTAAGGTCTGTCCCTTTTTTCATCCGGTATTGCATATAGGTTAATATTGCTGAAACCGGCACTATACAAGCTATTATAATTAAGCTCCATTGCAGGTGCAGGGTATTGTCCTGGTAAAGTGAAATAATACTTTCTATGCAAACACAAAGCAGGGCTGAGGCGATAATAGAATAGGTAATAACATTCAATTGTTTTTCCTTAGCTGTTTTTACAAGAATAACAAGGGTTAACACAACCAGGTATGCAACGAAAACCAGTGGAATGCCCAATTTTACACCCCATCCTATGTTTCCGCTAAAAAAATCCAAACTTATTAAAAAGGCAGAAATAGAAACAAAACTTCCCAGGAATAGTAATAAAAGCCGTTTTAACCAAAAGCAAATTAGCGTTGTATTAATAAACAGTACAATTCCTGATGTAATGGTGTATTTCGACCATGTTATAGTTTTATTCATAAGTAAATCTATGATTAGCGTAACTATAATGCCAGAAATAATTACAATACCAGAAATTTCCCAAAAAACTTTTCTTTTTTGTGAGCCACTTAACTTTTGGTATGCAGTTAAATTCTTTTCTTCTTGCTTTTGCTTCCTGTACTTTATATAATCAATATTACCAGTGTTTTTACCAGTTTGAGGTTCCCCGCATAAGGGGCAAAAATTCATATTTGCCTCAAGTTCTACACCACAGTTTGCGCATGTTTCCATGAGATTATGATTTTTAGTTTGGTTCATGTTTTACTATTATTCCTTGGTTTTTAATAAATTGTATAAACTTTTCTTCTAATATGGTTGATTTTGTGGTATTGCTAAAACTCAAAACCAGGAAATTATCAAAACCAATAATTCCACAACTTATTTTTAATTTTTTATTGGGGGGAGGCGGGGTAAATATAAAACGATCAACCATGTTTGACGTTGCATGAGGAAGTTTTACTTTGCCTAAATTTGTGATAACACCACTATACTGATCTGTACCCAAGGTGTAATATTTCCATCTTAGGATTAGGCTTTTTAGAAACAGCGGGATGCTTTTGATATAAATTTTTAGTTCGCTACCTACGTTTCTTGAAATGTTTTTGTTAATGAGTTTTTTTTCTGTTTGCAGGCGTATTTGATGGTACACGCTTTTAATGATCTCGTCAAAACTGTAATGTCCTAAGCGTGGGTCTATTTCAGGCATTACAAATAAGGAAAAATTCCGCATTGTTTTTGAAGGGAAAATATTCCTTAAATTCACCGGAACCTGGATGCGTATTTTTTTAAGCTTACGCCGTTTTTTCATATTTGCCCGTTCTTCATAGATGTTTTGCATAACAAATAAGTATACTGATACAATATAATCTGTTATACTCACACTTTTATTTGAAGCTGCTGATTTTATGTCGTTGATTGGGATGCGAATGTTTAATATCTTAAATCGAGGTTTTGCATTAAGTGGCCAAGGTATGTGAAAAGCTTTGGAACTTTTTACCATTGGAGGAATTCCTTCTTTGAAATAGCGCTTATAAGAATCTTCATATTCTCCAGGGGAGATTTTATTGCCGGGTTTGAGATACTCAAAATCTTTTGGTATATCTAAGCCAACCTCTTTAGAATAGTTTATTAATAAAGTTTTAAAAAATTCAAAGGCCCCTGCACCATCAGTAAGAATATGGGAAAATTCAACACTTACCTTGTTTCTTTTCACTAAAACACGCACCAGTAAACCTTTTTTGGAAAAAGCTTTGCATGGATTATCATTTTCTATCAAAACAGGGAAAGGGTATGGAAAATGCTCCAAGTAATACCAAAAAAATCCCTGCTTTAACCGTACTTTAAAATAAGGGAATCTTTTTTCAGTAAGAGAAACAGCTCTAAAAAAGGGTTTTATTTTTATGGGGTGGTTAAGTATGGCAGTTAACCTGAAAACTGCTGTGAATTCATCGGTTAAGATAGCTGGGAAAATTTTTGCAGCATTATCCAGTGGAAACCAAAATTTCTTCGCTTCTTCGCTCCTATATTTTTTGTTCTTAACGCTCAATGTAAATAACAGAGATAGATTTGAGGGTTTAAATATACAAATTGTTTTAAGGACGAAAAGAGTTTAAGTGAGCAAATCCAATAGTTTTATTTAGTATTGAACCTGGCCAAGTAACGCTTTTTTGCCTCTTCGGCATCAGCGCCTGTTGGAATGTAAATAGTTGTACGGTCATTGATAAAAACTGCTTGCATTTTAGACAAGTCAGGTGATTCATGAATTTGTTGTTTCTTTTTCATAGCGTTATTTATTTTTGGTTTCAGGATGAATTTTTCTTATTGAATGTAAAGGATTATAGGTGATATCACAAGAATAGCATTGTTTATTTCTTCAAAGATAACAAAAATTTTGAAAGTTTCCTAAATAAAAAACAATTATCTCGAGAAAAAGTTGTATCTTTGCCCCCTAATTTAAAATTTATATTATGAATAAAGGAACAGTAAAATTCTTTAATGAAACAAAAGGATTTGGATTTATTAAAGATGAAAAATCGGAAGAAGAATATTTTGTACATTCAACTGGCTTAGAAGATACTATCCAGGAAGATGACGAGGTAACTTTTGATTTACAACAAGGAAGAAAAGGATTAAATGCAGTGAATGTAAAACGTACCTAGTTTATATATTTTAAAAGCATTTTAAGTTTCGGGCCTTACACACGTAAGGCCTTTTTTTTATTCAAAAAATTGCCAACCTATTACACAATAACTTACTTGTATTTGTTTCACTTACAACTTTTTAATTTGATGCTTTATGAGAAAAATGTACAACCGTTATTCCAGGTATTTGAGTCAATTCACAAGCATTCCTTTGCTTTTATTCAGGCTTGTATTAGCCTATGGCTTTTACCAGCCGGCGATAAAAAAACTTTCTAACCCGGATGGCATTGGACAATGGTTTGAGAATATGAATTACCCTCTGCCATACATAAGCGCATACATTGTTGGTATCTCCGAAGGACTTGCAGTAATATTATTGCTTTTAGGTTTAGGCACAAGGATCATTGCTATTCCACTTATTGTAATTATGCTGGTTGCTATCTTTTCTATTCACTGGAGCGGAGGATTTAGCGCAGCTAATAATGGCTTCGAGATTCCTTTGTATTACCTATTAATGATATTTTCTTTAATGGTATATGGAGCGGGCAAATTGAGTTTGGATTACCTGGTTACAAAATTGTGGAACAAAAAAGCATAATACGATGAAACGATTGAAATGAATATTCCATTGTCCTTTGTGGAATATTATCCTCCTTCGTGAAAACATTCCACATTTTTTAATTAACCGCTTTCATAAAAATATTTAATAAAGCTGTTAACCAAGCTTTTAATAAATGCCTATTCATTGGTATGGATTTTTTCTTCACTTGTTATTATAACTTAAAAACTTAAGGCATGAAGAAAAGCTTCATAAATAAACTTTTTGTTTTGTTGATCGTATTTTTCCCACAACTGCTTTTAAGTCAATATTTTGGAAGAAACAAGGTGAATTATGAAGATTTTAATTTTAAGATATACGAAACTCCCCATTTCGAGATTTATCATTATATAGACAATAAAGAAGCGCTTGAAAGTTTTGCTCAACTGGCTGAAAGGTGGTATAAGCGTCACCAAGCTGTTTTCTTAGATACCATCAAAAAGAATCCTATTATTTTGTATAACAATCATGCTGATTTTCAGCAAACAACAGTTATACAAGGAATAATTGGCGTTGGGACAGGAGGCGTTACAGAAGGATTCAGGAATCGTGTAGTAATGCCAATTAGCGCTTCTAATAGTGAAACCAGCCATGTGCTCGGGCACGAGATGATACACGTTTTCCAATATAATCTTATCAAGAAGTCGGATAGCCTCAGCTTGCAATCGTTGAGGAACTTACCTATGTGGATGGTAGAAGGTTTGCCTGAATACATGTCTATCGGGAAGAATTCACCACACACTGCCATGTGGATGCGCGATGCCGTGCAAACGGGTGATATTCCTACTATCAAAGACCTAACAAGGAAACCCAATAAATATTTTCCTTATCGCTATGGACATGCTGTTTGGGCGTATCTTACAGCACTTCACGGTGATGCTATTATTAGGCCCCTGTTATCACTTACAGCAAAGTATGGTTATAAAAGAGCTTTTGATAGCTTGTTCCATATTAAGCCTGATAGCCTTTCTATTCTTTGGGCTAATAGCCTTAGAGACGCTTATGAACCTTATCTTGACAAAACAGAGGATCCACCTGGCAAAGCTATCTTCAATAAAGAAAATGCTGGGAAACTGAACCTTGCTCCTTCTATTAGCCCCAGTGGGAAATACATGGCGTTTTTATCGGATAAAGAAGTGATCTCTGCCGGCATCTTTGTTGCTGACCTGGAGAAAGGCGAAATCATCAAAAAGCTCACAGATAAAATCCGCGATTCGCATATCGATAATTACAGTTACTTGGAATCAGCCGGTTCATGGTCGCCGGATGGAAAAAAATACGCACTTACCACCTTTAGCCAAGGAAGGAACAAGCTCTTAATCATTGATGTGAAAGGCCTTAAAGCCATAAAAACCATTGAAATACCCGGTATACAATCTTTTACCAATCCTTCCTGGTCGCCTGGAGGTAATAAAATTCTTATCAGTGCTTTAGATAAAGGTTATTCCGATCTTTTTGTCTATTCATTAGAAACCAACCAAGTTGAAAAGATTACCGATGATAAATATTCTGACCTTCACCCGGAGTGGAGTCCCGATGGGAATAAAATTGTCTTTATCAGTGACAGGGGGCCTGAAACCAATTTTAAAGAATTGAAATTTAGCAACTATAGGCTTTGCCTTCATGACCTTGATAAAGATGAAACAGAAGTATTGAATGTGTTTCCGGAAGTGGATAATACCAGTCCACAGTTTTCGGCTGACGGTTCCTCCATTTACTTTCTTTCCAATGCCGATGGTTTTCGTAATCTATACGAGTACAGCATTAATGACGAAGAAGTATATAAACTTACAGATATCTTTACAGGAATAAGCGGAATAACGGAGTTAGCTCCTGCACTGAGTGTAGCACGTCAAAGTGGTGACATTGCTTATACCGTTTACCAGGATGATGGCTACGTTATCTATAAAGCCAATCCCAATGATTTTAAAAGAAGGAAAGCAAACCCATACCTTGTTGACTTGGAACCTTCTGAGTTACCGCCTATTCAACGCGACCCCCCAACTAACGTGGTAAATGCAAATTTAAAAAGATACCCATTGACCGACCATGACAGGTTTAGCATGGAACCTTATAAAAGCCGCTTTCAATTGGAGTATATTGGAAATATGGGGGTTGGAGTTAGTTTCAGCCAAATGGGAACTTCAATGGCCGGCGGTGTTACCATGCTTTTTAGTGATATGCTCAAAAGAAACAGGTTGGTAACTTCTTTGCGAGTGAATGGCGAAATTCAAGATATTGGAGGCCAAGCCCTTTATATCAACCAAGCAAGCAGGTTGCACTGGGGTGGTTCATTTAGCCATATTCCCTATAGATCGGCATACTTTGCCGGGGTAAAACAAGATACATTGAATGATCAATTGCTTGTGAATGATGTGATTATAAAGGAAAGAAGAATATTTATCGATGAGCTGAACGGGTTTACGTATTATCCTTTTAACAAAGAAAAGAGGTTGGAATACGGCGCTAATGCAAGTAGGTACAGCTTTAGGCTGGACAGTGTTAATAACTACTATGCCGGGTATACGCGAGTGGAGCAAAAAGAATATGAGCTTGAAACACGCGATCCATTTTATGTTTACAATACCTATTTAGCTTTTGTTAGCGATGATTCTCGTTTTGCACTTACTTCACCTTATAAAGGACACAGGTACAGGGTGCAAGCAGGGAAAAACCTTGGGTATATCAATTATTGGTCGGCTCTAGCTGATTATAGGAAATATTTTTATTACAAACCGTTAAGTTTTGCCTTAAGGGGCATGCATAATGGCAGGTATGGGAAAAGTGCAGGAGAGTTGTACCCGTTTTACATGGGCTATCATTATTATGTAAGAGGTTACCATTTTAGGTCGTTCGATCAAAACAGGTGCCCGGATGGTGATTGCTTAGATGTGAACCAGCTAACAGGAAGTAAAATGGCGCTGGCCAATGCCGAAATAAGGTATCCTTTAAGTGGCCCCAAGCGCTTGGCCTTGATAAAATCAGGTACGTTTTTCACTGACTTGGTAGGCTTTTTTGATGGTGGTATCGCATGGAACGATTTTGACCAAATAAAAATGACCTTTGACCCCGAGGGAGATCATAAAATACCCGTGTTTAGTTCTGGAATGGCGCTTAGGCTTAACCTGTTTGGGGCAGCTATACTGGAAGGATATTATGCCGTTCCATATCAAAGAGAAAATGTTGACCTTGGCGTATGGGGATTATACCTTTCTGCCGGGGGATGGTAAAACATAAAATTTTCAAATAATATACATTATGCCCGAATTACCAGATGTAGAAGTATTTAGGAAAGAAGCCAAAAAGGCTTTAAACAAAAAAATCACTGATGTTGAAGTGATTGAAGATACCGTATTGGAACTACCTTCTAAAAAACTCGTTGAAACGCTTAAAGGCAATCAATTTACCTCTGATGAGCGATGTGGGAAATACTTGTTCCTTAATTTTGATGATTCCACCCTTGTAATCCATTTTGGGATGACAGGTTACTTGGAATACCATCAAAAAAAGCAAAAAGCACCAAAACAAAGCAAGGTGATTATTACTTTTGAAGGCAACAATTACCTTCATTATGTCAACACCAGGAAACTGGGTAAAATTGATCTTACCGGGAGCATTGAAAACTATCTCAAGGAAAACAATATTGGAAAAGATGCGCTTGATTTTAACAAAAAAGAGTTTATTCAATACCTTGCAGATAGTAAAAAGATGGTTAAAACAGCGCTTACTGATCAGTCTTCCATCTCAGGTATAGGGAATATTTACGCTGATGAGATACTCTTTCACAGCAAAATCCATCCCAAAACCAATACCAAAAAACTTAAGGAGAAGGATTTTGAACGTATTTTTCAAGCGATGCAAGAAGTTGTAAAAGCGGCTATTGATAGCAATGCCCAACCTGCGGAAATGCCGGGAGATTTTTTAATCCCACATCGTGATGATGGTGAGCCATGCCCTGTATGCGAAGGTCATATAGAAAAAATAAAAGTATCGGGACGAAGTACCTATTTTTGCCCTGGTTGCCAAGAAGAATAATGTTTTTATTTTATTCATATCCCCTTTGAGATTTTTTCTTACTTTTAATGAAAATTTATTAATTCAATGCAATTACCAGCCATATTTGAGTACTTCAAAATTTTGGAAAATGATTCCTTAAGCTTGTTGTATAATGGATATTTTAAAGATGATATCCTTACGAAAATATTATCATTAAGCAAACAGAATCTATCTGATGATACGCCTTATAAAAAAATGAAAAACCGGGTATCATTTTTTCTTGCAGAATGTTTTCAAAATATATTAAGGCATGGCGCCAAAGATCAGGTGCATGAAAATAGAGCTTCCAACCAAGAGTACTTTTTGGCCAGGAATATCAATGAAAGATTTTATATTGCCTCGGGAAACCTAATACAAAACGAAGCCATTGATGAATTAAGAGACAGGTTGAATACCATTAATAAATTATCAAAAGAAGAATTAAAAGCACTACATACGGATATTTTGCTTAATGGTAAAATATCTGAAAAAGGTGGAGCAGGTTTAGGTTTGATCTCGATGGCCAAAAAATCCGGTGAGAAAATCAAATACATTTTTGAACCCTACAATGAAGAGTTTTCCTTTTTTTATAACCAATTTAAAATAGGTTTGATCAAAGATAGCAAGTATAAAGATGAACTACAAATCGAAGATTCAGTCCAACTTTTTAAAAAACTTTCAAAAGAAAATATACTGCTTATCCAAAAAGGTAATTTTGCCCAAGAGTACATTTTACCGCTCTTAAACATTATTGACAAGAACTTTAGAGAAAACCACAGCGAATACTCTAAAGCTAAGGAAGTATACCATGTATTGGTAGAGTTGTTGCAAAACATTAGTAACCATAGCTTTAAAATTGGTGAAAGAAAAGAAGGGATTTTATTAATAGCCAAAAACAAACAAGAGTTTATGATAGGCACAGGAAATTTTATTGATTATAAAAACGTTAAAATTTTCAAAGAATATCTTTGTCAATTACAAAGCATGGGGAAAGAGCAATTACGAAATCTTTACTTAGAATGCTTAAAAAAGGATAACCCTGGCGAAGTAGGCGCTGGGGTTGGAATTATTGATGTTTTTCGTGTGGCAAACGCTCCTGTTAAATTTCATTTTGAATCTATTGACAATGATAAGCACTTTTTTTCTATCTTTGTAAGAGTATAAAACCTGGAAAATGCCTGATAAAATAGTTATTGAAGCAACTGATGACACGCCCATGATTCACCTTGACAAAGAAAAAGGTGTTTTTATTATGGAAGGAAAGTCATTACCTGAGAATGCTGGGAAATTTTACGAACCCATCAAAGATTGGTTTGCTGAATACTGTAAAGACCCTAATGAAACCACCAATATAAAATGCAAACTGGATTATTTTAATTCATCCAGCGCAAAAAGATTATTGGAAATTTTTGCCTTATTGCAAAGTATTGCCGATAAAAATACAAAAATTACCTGGTATTATGCAGAAGGCGACACGCTAATGCAAGGAAAAGGCGAAGAAATGGATTATCTTTTGGATGTAGATTTTGATATCAAGCCCATTGATAAAAGCAAAAGTTTGCTGTAACTTACCCAATTTTCAATATATTAAATCCAATTCTTCATAAATATCCCTTTTTATTTTATTGTGTTAATTTGAGTATTCGAATGTTATATGCGTTATTATTGCCTATTAATCAACAATTTTTTGCACGTCCTGTTTAAAACCGGTATTTGTGTAAACAATACCCAATAATGCGATACTTATTAAGACATGTAGATAAAAAAATATTTATTATCTTTCGCAATCTTTTTTTGAATTATTTATTGTTAAACTTATAAAAAACTTACGGATGAAAAAAACGATGTTAATGATGGCTTTCGTATTTTTGGTATTTTCACTACATATCCAAGATACAAAAGCATGTACCAATTTTTTAATTACCAAAGGAGCTTCTGTTGACGGCTCCACAATGGTTAGTTATGCCGCCGATTCGCATGTTCTTTATGGCGAGTTGTACCATTGGCCTGCTGCTACATGGGAAGAAGGCACCATGATGGATATTTATGAATGGGACACTGGCAAATTCTTAGGAAAGATCAAACAAGCCAAAGAAACCTATAATGTAGTTGGAAATATCAACGAATACCAGGTTGCTATTGGAGAAACCACTTACGGTGGGCGAAGCGAATTAAAGAACCAGGAAGGCGCTATAATGGATTATGGCAGTTTGATCTATGTAGCACTCCAAAGGTCAAAAACCGCCAGGAAAGCCATGAAAACCATAGCAAACCTCATGGACGAATATGGTTATGCTAGCTCCGGAGAATCATTTTCGATCTCAGACCCTGAAGAGGTATGGATTATGGAGCTTATTGGTAAAGGCCCCGGCGAAAAAGGTGCAGTTTGGGTGGCCAAATTAATACCTGATGGATATGTATGCGCACATGCCAACCAAGCAAGGATTACTACATTTGATTATCAAGAAGAAAATAACTGGGATGATCCGGAAGCTACAGTTTTTAATGCTCCTGACGTGATCTCTTTTGCCAAGGAAAAAGGGTTTTATAAAGGAAAAGACAAAGATTTCAGTTTCTCTGATGTATATGCCCCTGTAGATTTTGGCGGCGCACGTTTTTGTGAAATAAGGGTTTATTCTTTCTTTAAGGATGTGAATAAAGAGATTAAACAAAACAAAACTTACTGGGAATATGCCAAAGGAAGCATTGAACACCCCAAACCTCACAAAAAAGGCGAACCTTTAACAAAAGAGAATTTTGCATCAAACCGCATGCCTTTATGGATTAAGCCTGATAAAAAAGTTTCTGTGCATGATGTGATGAATTTTATGCGCGACCATCTTGAAGGAACCGAACTGGACATGAGAGAAGATGTTGGCGCCGGCCCATTTGACAGGCCCTACCGGTGGAGGCCATTAACTTGGAAAGTTGGTGAAGAAACCTATTGCAATGAAAGAGCAACTGCAACGCAACAAACAGGTTTTTCTTTTGTTACACAATCTCGGGCAGGCCTTCCAAATCCAATAGGCGGTATTATATGGTTTGGCGTGGACGATGCAGCATCTAGTGTTTATGTGCCAATGTATTGCGGGATAACAAAGTCGCCTGAAACATTTGCCAAAGGCAATGGTTCTATGATGGAATGGTCAGAAAACTCGGCTTTTTGGATATTCAACCAAGTTACAAACCTTGCTTACACCCGCTATGACACCATTCATAAAGAAATAAGCAAAGTTCAACAAGCCTTGGAGAAAAAATATATTACTTACAGGGATGTGATTGACCAAGCTGCTAAAACACTCTACAATGAAGATAAGGAACTTGGAATTCAATTCCTTACCGATTATTCAACCCATACTGCCAACGAATTGGTTTACCAGTGGAAAGATTTCTACCGTTATCTTTTCATGAAATATAAGGATGGTAACATTATGAAGACCAAGAATGGCAAAATCCTCGACAATGGCCATGGTGTTCCTAAATCTCCTGCTTTCCCTGGTTATGGAGAAGAATGGTACAAATTGATTATTGAAAAGACTGGGGATCAATTTAAAATGAAAGGAAATCCTGGGCATTAATTGAAACTAATTTAATACAATGGGTTTTGAAGATATGAAAAAAAGCGTCCTAAAACTGGGACGCTTTTTCTTTTAAAAGTTAATGAGAAGCCCGAATACGACCAAGTAATAGATGACACAAGTGATAATTTGCACAAACCAAATTCTTTTTACAAATGTAACCATCCAATATGAATAGAAAGTGAAAAAGGGATGAAAGGTTTTTTAAGAAATCATTAACTATATGGTTGATTGCCTAATTAGTGGCTGTATGAAAACCATCTTTTTTTTTAGTGCTTGATTCGAAAAATTCAAGTTCAAGGCTTGGCCTTTCTGAAAATCAAGGATTCCCGACAGAATTGTTCGGGATGACTGTTTTCAGAAAGGGCGTAACGCAGAAATTGGACTTTTCGGGCAGCCACTAATTAGTCTTTTGTTCTTTCACAAAAAACATCTTGCGTAAAATTTTTATTGCAGTACCAACGCTTTTTACATGGTTCATGATCAAGCGCAATTTGTCGCCTGTTTCTTTTAATTTACAATTTTCCGGATTGTGTTTAATATATTCGATAACCGCAGCAAATTCGGCAGACTGAAAATAAGGTGAAGAAGGATCGGAGAGAAAATAGCCGAAAAAGCGGTTGTTTTTCAGCCTGATCTTTTCAAAACCAATTTCTTTACCCATCCAGCGCAGCCTTATGGTATCTATAAGCTCTTTAGTTTGTTGTGGAAGAGGGCCAAACCTGTCTCGCAATTTTTCAGCATATTTTACCAACGCTTGTTCATTTTCAATACTATCGAGTTCTTTATACAATATCAACCGTTCCGTAATGTCGCTAACATAATGCTCGGGTAATAAAATTTCAAGATCGGTTTCAATTTGGCAATCAGGGACAAGCGGTTCTTTTTTCAAGTCTTCTTTAAAAAGGTCTTTAAACTCCGTGTTCTTTAATTCCGAGATGGCCTCATTCAGGATCTTTTGATAGGTTTCATAGCCAATTTCAGCGATAAACCCACTTTGTTCTGCACCCAGAAGGTTCCCGGCTCCCCTAATGTCGAGATCGCGCATGGCAATATTAAAACCACTTCCAAGCCCTGAGAAATCTTCAATAGCCTTAAGCCTTTTCCTTGCATCTTGCGAAAGCATGGCAAGAGGTTTCGAGATCAAATAACAATATGCTTTTTTATTGGTTCTTCCTACGCGGCCTCTCAATTGGTGCAAATCACTTAAACCGTAGTTCTGGGCTTCATTAATGATGATGGTATTGGCATTAGGAATGTCCAACCCCGATTCAATGATGGTAGTGGCTACAAGCACATCAAAGTCACCTTCAATAAAATCGTACATGGTTTTTTCGAGTTTGGCTCCTTCCATTTGCCCGTGGCCAACTGCAATAGTCACTTCCGGGCAAATACGTTGCACCATGGCAGCAACATCATTAATATTTTGAACCCTGTTATGAACAAAGAATACTTGGCCTCCACGTGCTACCTCTTTCATAATGGAATTTCTTATAATCTCTTCATTAAATACATGAACTTCTGTTTGCACAGGATACCTATTTGGAGGAGGAGTGTTGATGATGGAAAGATCCCTGGCGCCCATCAATGAAAACTGCAAAGTCCTTGGAATAGGGGTAGCTGTGAGCGTAAGTGTATCAACGTCTATACGTAGTTGCCTGAGTTTTTCTTTAACAGAAACGCCAAACTTTTGCTCTTCATCAATAATAAGCAATCCTATATCGCTAAACTTAATATCCTTACCAACCAGCCTGTGCGTACCTATTAGGATGTCAAGTTTGCCGCTGTTCAGTTGTTCTATGGTTGTTTTTTGTTCTTTTGTACTCTTAAAACGGTTGATGTAATCTATGGTACATGGAAAATCTTTGAGCCTGTCGCTAAATGTTTTATAATGCTGGAGGGCTAAAATGGTTGTAGGAACAAGCACTGCCACTTGTTTGCTATCGGCCACAGCTTTAAAAGCGGCCCTAATTGCTACTTCTGTTTTGCCATAACCTACATCACCACATACCAGCCTGTCCATAGGATAATCTTTCTGCATGTCTTCTTTGATGTTTTCTGTAGCTTTTAGCTGGTCGGGGGTGTCTTCATAAAAAAAAGAGGCTTCAAGTTCATTTTGCAAATAAGTATCCCTGCTAAAGGCATATCCTGATTGTGCTTTTCTTTTTGCATACAGGTTAATAAGGTCTTTGGCTATGTCTTTTACTTTTTTCTTGGTTTTTTTCTTTAAATTGGCCCAAACATTGCTGCCAAGGCGATGTACTTTGGGAGCAGTACCTTCTTTGCCCGTGTATTTCGATATTCTATGTAAAGAGTGAATGCTTATATAAAGCACGTCATTATCTTTATAAATAAGTTTAATGGCTTCTTGAGGTTTGCCGTTTACCTCAATTTTTTCCAGGCCGGCAAATTTACCAATACCATGGTCAATATGTGTGATGTAATCACCGGGTTTAAGTTCCCTGAAATCTTTTAAAGTGATTGCCTCTTTACTCTGGTAACCATCTTTTAGCTTGTATTTGTGATACCTTTCAAATATTTGGTGATCGGTATAACATGCCAATTTTACTTCTTCATCAATAAATCCTTCATGCAACGACATTTTCATGCTATCAGGAAGATTCAGCCTATCATGAGTCTCTTTAAGAATATCTTCCAAAACACTGAAAATACGTTCAAGCTGCCTATTGCTTTCAGAAAGAATGATGTTATGCACATTGTTTTTATTGTTGGCCTTTAAATCTTTGATAAGAAGGTTGAAATTTTTATTGAATGATGGTTGAGGTACCATGTTGTATTCAAATTTTTTCCCGGTATTAAAGTGTGGCCTTGTTCCAATTTCTATGATCTTGAGGTTGTTGATCAAATTAAGGAACTCGTTTCCATCAATTAGCAGGTCGGAAGGGTTGCTGGCCTTTTCCTCTTTGGGCTGTTTTTTGTAGTGTTCAATAGCCTTTTTCTTTTCGTTTTGAATAACTTCTGCTGCCATTGAAATGTCTTCAGCCCAAATAACCGTATTATGAGGCAAATAATCTATAAAAGATTGCCGAGTGATTTCGGTGATCTCTTCTTGGAAATTAGGAAACAGCGATATAGAATCATGGTGGGCGGTCGATAGCTGGGATACGGGATCGAATGACCTGATAGATTCAACGGTATCACCAAAAAACTCTACCCGGTAAGGCTTTTCCCCGTTGAAAGTATATACATCGAGTATCCCGCCCCTCACGGCGTATTGCCCGGGTTCGTAAACAAAATCAGCGATATTGTAATTGTATTCCTCCAAAAGACCGGTAATAAAATCCTGGGTATAATCTTCTCCTTTATCAATCATTAGCGTGTTCTGTTCCAGGTATTTTTTTGTTACAACCTTTTCTGTTAGCGCTTCAGGATAGGTTACAATAATGCTCTTTGAATCTTTTAAAAGTACATTATTTAATACCTCGGCACGCATCAGTACATGGTTGTTCTCTACATTGCCCTTATCATAAACTTTTTTATAACTGGCAGGAAAAAAATGTACCCGTTTTTTATCTAGTGATGCTTTCTTTTCTTCAAGGATGTTTTCCAAATCATTGAATGCGTATGCAGCGCTTTCTTTATCAGGCAAAAGGAAAAGAAAACCAAAAGGTAGGGATTTGAATACAGCGCCGCCAAGTAAGGTTTTTGAAGATCCTTTAAGCCCTTGAAGAAAAATTTTTGCTGTAATATCTGTTTTTAAAATGTTAGCAATATCAAGGGTTTTTTGCTGATTGGTGTATAGCTGCAGTAAATCGGGTATTTTCAACTTAAATAAACTTTATTGGTTGATAAATGATTTGCAAAATTAATAAAACACTCAAAAGTCTTCAAGATATTTATTACAAACATATTCAATTGTTTCTTTTATAGGTATAAAATCATAATGGAGCTTGTTACGGATTTTTTCATTAGAATAATAGCATTTGTCCAATGCCATCCTTGCAACAGAGCTATTCATTGTTGTTTCCTTGCCTGTTACCAGCGAGAATATTTTGCTTGCAACTACTGCACTGTTCAGCATCAGTTTATTGGCTTTTATTGATGGTGCGCATACATGGAGTGCCTCGGCTATCATTGAGAACAATTGTTTATAGCTTATATTCTCGGAGTTCAGGATATATGCTTCATTTTTAGCTTCATCATCCATCATCAATGTTAACATGATTTTTGTAACATCCCGTATATCAACATAACCATTCACTCCCTCCGTGAAAAACTTTGGTTTCCCTGCAAAGGTTTTTACTAATGATGGGCTTCCGCTGCTCCAATCTCCGGGCCCCAAAACAACCGATGGTTTTACGATTACTGCGTTCAAACCTTCGGCAATGCCTCTCCATACCTCCAATTCTGCAAGATACTTTGTTTTCGAGTAAAAAGACTTGGTTTTGCTTTCTTCCCAATGTGTATCTTCAGTGATGATTTTCTTATCTTTCGCTGTCCCTAAGGCTGCAATAGAACTTACGTGGCAAATTTTTTGAACATTTTTATATAGGGCTGCATTTACCAAGTTTCTTGTGCCTTCAACATTGGCCCTGTAAAGATGCCGTTTTTGTTTTTTCTCAAAAGAAACGGCTCCTGCACAATGAAAAATATGCTTTACTCCATCCAGTGCATCCAATAGCGATTGTATATCCAGCAAATCGGCTTCAATCCATTTTATATTGGATAAATAATTTTCCCCGTCTTTTTTATAATAGCTGAATATTTTTCTAAAGTGCTGCTTTTTGCTTGGTGTACGAATAAGCGCCAAAGGTTCATACCCTTCAATCAATAAGCGGGATAAAAGATGGGCGCCCAAAAAACCTGTACTTCCTGTAACCAAAATCATTTTACAAACTTAAAAAAAAAGGCATTCTTTTGGGCTAAAATGGTATTTTAAAAACCACATTGCTTGTAACTTTATTGTCTTTTTTTGAAAGTAATATCGGTATTATTTGATTACAAGATAAAGAATATAAACCTACGTATTGGCTCCACGTGGGACAGGGTTCATTCTTTAACGTGCGGCGCTAAACATTATCATTCGTCTATCCCCTATTTTTTTGTTTAAAGCAAGAAAAACTCTCACTTTTTATGATAAAAAATCATATTTTTTTGTAGTTTTGAAGGGTGGAAAATAGATATAAACACAATGTTGTTATGGAACAAATGGATTGGTATAAATGCTATTGTGTTTGTGGAGATGTTTAGGTTTCATGGCGAGAACGATGCTACATCATACAAATCAAAATAATTTATATCTTTGTGCTTAATGAATGACAAAATTGAAAATATTGATAAAATAGTTCAGCATTGGTTGGATTCTGCAGACAAGAATCAAGAAACAATGACCCATTTAGTTGATTCCAAGGATTATAGTTGGTCTTTGTTTTTGGGGCATTTAGTTATTGAAAAAACACTAAAAGCGTTATATGTTAAGAGACTTAAGCAACATGCGATATTTACACACGATTTATTGAGATTGGCCAATAAGATTGATTTAGAATTGAGTGAGGACTTTGAGGAATGGCTTGATGAAATAACAACTTTTAATCTGAATGCAAGGTATGATAACTATAAACAAGACTTTTACAAACGATGTACCAAGGATTTTACAGATACTTGGTTGGATAGAATTGAAAAAATAAGATTATGGTTAAGAAATCAATTATAGATACAGCTTCGAGATACATAAAGCAATTACCACATGATTTAGATGTGAAAAAAGCTTATTTATTTGGTTCTTGTGCAAAAGGATTAGATAAGGAAGATAGCGATATTCATATTGCAGTAGTAATAGGTAATATGAATGATTTTTTTGCGATACAGATGCAATTAATGAGGTTGAGACGAAAAATTGATTTAAGAATTGAGCCACACCCAATTGGAGAATCTGATTTCACAAATATGAACCCTTTTGCTTATGAGATTCAAAAAACAGGGATTGAAATTGGAATAGAGAAAAATGCCACGAAAACCTAACATGCTATATATACAGTAGGCGCCTTAGCTCGGTTGATAGGTGCTCAGATGATTTTAAATTTTGTGCTCTTATCGGGCGTCAGTGGAAGCGGCTACTGTATATATAGCCAAACCGTTAGGCTGCATAATAATAAATGTCTTAGATAACTATGTGATCAAATAATTTTTATATATTTTTGAACTATGAATAATAAAATAACAAATATTGAAAAAGTTATTAATCACTGGATTACAACTGCTGATAATGATTACAGCACAATGATAAATCTCTATAATTCTAAAGATTATCACTGGTCACTTTTTATTGGACATATCGTGATAGAACGTTTATTAAAAGCTAAGTATGTAGTGTCTGCACGAAAACCATCTGTTTTTTGAGTGCTTGATTCGAAAAGTTCAAGTTCAAGGCTTGCCCTTTCTGAAAATCAAGGAGTCCCGACAGAATTGTTCGGGATGACTGTTTTCAGAAAGGGCGTAACGCAGAAATTGGACTTTTCGGGCAAGCACTATGTAAAAATACATAATAAGCATGCTCCTTTAACTCATGACTTAAGAAAATTATCCAAATTATCTAATATTGAACTTGAAGAACATCACAAAGATTGGATGGATACAATTACTGCATTTAATTTAAATGCAAGACTATGACTCTTATAAACAGGCTTTTTATAAAAAATGTACTCCTGAATATACTAAACTATGGATTGAAAACATAAAAAAATTAACTAAATGGATAAAAGAGAGGCTTTAAAGATAGCAAGAAGATATATCAAATTAATTAGTCAAAAATATCAAATTGAAAATGCAATTCTTTTTGGTTCTTTTGCTAAAGGCACTAACAATATTGATAGCGATATTGACTTAGCAATAATTCTTAATTCATTTGAAAATAGATTTGATATTCAAGTAGATTTAATGAAAATGAGAAATGATAATGACTTACTAATTGAACCACATCCCTTTTCAAAAGAGGATTTTGATATATCAGATCCACTTGTGGCTGAAATAATTAAAAACGGAATAGAAATAAAAAATTGCACAGCCTAATAATTAGGGATCAATCACAGTATGATCCGGGGGACTCTACTGTGATTATCCCTGTGTTGAACCAACCTAAAGGTAGCGGGTTGCGAAGATGCGCAGTTTCAATTTTTAGTTTTTGGTGGATTCGGCTTTTTGCGAGACGTTTTTACCAGGTTCAAAAAGCTTTTTAATGTTGTTTTATGGATTGATTTGGTCATTTCTTCACGTTTTTTTAATGTTTTGATTGTTTAATTTGCGTTTTGGGCATAGCATGCCTGTTACGCAGGTGAGTGGATTGATCTAATACTTGATAGCATGCCGCTGTTTCATGCAACATTACTGCATTGTGCAGGCGGTTCTTTATTTTTTGTCTAGTGCCCGTAAGCGACTATTATCCCCCGTTAAGCTTAGCATCCGTTACGCTTTCTATTTTGTAGCTTTCGACAGGGGGCGGACACGTCCGGCTTCTCGTCCAATAAAACCAAAAAAAAATTTAGCCATTTTTATAAACCGTATCCTGCATTTTCGCGTTGGGAAGTTCCGAGGTTCATACTGTAACATGTGCCAACAAACATTATCATTCGTATACCCCCTATTATTTTGTTTAAAGCAATTAAAATTCTCACTTTTTATGATAAAAAATCATATTTTTTTTTGTAGTTTTGAAGGGTGGAAAATAGATATAAACACAATGTTGGTATGGGATAAATGGATTGGTATAAATGCAATGGGTTTGTGTGAGTGTTTGTACAAGATGCTGAAAAGGCCAACACGAGAATAGGCACATTTGGTTTTTGATGACCCACAAGCTAAATGCAAAAAACAAAAGAGCCTATTTTTTTGCCCACGCTCGGACAGACTGACAATTATTCAAACACTTTTTGTATTGAAAAACGAGATATTAAATAAAATAATACGTACATTAGCTACCTGACTCAATTAAAGACATGAACAAAATAAAAGAAGTTCTTGAGGCAAAAGGAATTAAGCAAAAGTGGTTGGCTGAACAGCGTGGAAAGAGCTACAACATAGTTAATGGATATGTTCAAAACAGACAACAACCCCGGCTGGAAGTGCTTTTTGAAATAGCAAGAATTTTGGAAGTATATCCTAAGGAATTGATTAAGTCTAAAGACAGCGACAAATGATATTAGATAACGAAAACGAAAATCTGAAAGTCCATGAGTGGATAAGCAAGTATACTGAAGAAGGTAAACTTGATATTGTAACCGGGTATTTCACCATTGGAGCTTTGACCTACCTCTCAAAATCAGTCAATGATAAGATTGAACAATTCAGGCTTGTACTTGGAGATATTGTGAATATTGACATTGAGGAAAACCGGCCTCTTGACCTGCTAAATGAAAACATAACTATTGAAGCAGCCTTAAAGCTCAACAGTGTTTCTCAGGAATGTGTGAAATTTTTAAAACAGGATAAAGTAACAGCCAAAACACTTGAGCCAAATTTCTGTCATGCAAAAAACTACCTCTTTAACCCAGCGAAAAACGATGATAGAAACAAGTACTTCATTTCAGGTAGTTCCAATCTTACAGAGGCCGGAATCGGACTGAAGCAGACGAACAATGTGGAATTAAACATTGCCGAAACAGGAAATAATAACCAATACAAGGAACTGGTAGAATGGTTTGAGACACTTTGGAAAAAACCCCAAGCGCATAAGCAGAAAACCATACTGCATAAAGATGGGTCTAAAACTAAAGTTGACTTCAAGGAATACCTCATTAATGAAATTGAGAGAATATTTATCAAGTATTCACCAAGGGAGATCTATTACAAAATCCTTTTTGAATTATTCGGAAATCAAATTCTGGAAGAGGAAAATGATCCTGAATTCAATCGGCAGGTAGGACGACTTGAAAATTCGGTGGTTTATAACACCCTCTACGATTTTCAGAAAAAAGGTGTCCTTAGTCTAATTCGTATGCTCCAAAAATACAACGGGGCAATCCTTGCAGACGCTGTAGGTCTAGGGAAAACATGGAGCGCACTTGCGGTGATGAAATTCTTTCAACTGCAAGGCCGTGAGATACTGCTATTGTGCCCTAAAAAACTGGAACACAATTGGAGACGGTATAAAAAACATCAGGAATCGCGTTTTGAAAAGGATCAATTTGATTACTTCATCCGATTTCACACCGATTTAATGGAGGAAAGGCTGGAAAAATACGATGACCGTGCTGACAATTTTTTTACCAATGACAAACCCAAACTGATCGTTATTGATGAAAGCCACAACCTAAGGAACGATAAATCCAATCGCTACAAGTTTTTAATGGAACATGTTCTCCAACCCAATGAAGACATTAAAGTATTGCTTTTGTCGGCTACACCAATTAACAACTCTTTGAACGACATCAGGAATCAGTTCAAATTGATGGTTCAGGGAAATACGCATGGTTATGAGGAATCTTTAGGAGTGAGAAACCTCGACTATTCATTTAGAACAGCTCAGAAAGCATTTAATGAGTGGAGAAATGAACCGGAACCAAAAATATCGGAGTTCATTAAAAAACTTCCTGCCAATTTCTTTACGCTCACAGATACCTTGACCGTTGCACGTACAAGAAAGATGATCGAAGGGCAAGAAACTGCACTTACGTTTCCCAACAAGGAAAAGCCGGTCAATTTGTTTGTCACACCCAATGAACTTGGGAATTTCGAATCTTTCGAAGAATTGTTCGACCATTTTCCTCCTATGCTTTCTAGTTATCAGCCTTCCTTCTATTTAGAGGAATCTGAAGAAGAAACTGATGTGCTACATGATGAGCGCCAGAGAGATCGATTTCTGGTGAAGATGTTGTATATATTAATGGTGAAGCGATTGGAATCTTCATGGTTTTCCTTCTTTTCAACAGTCGGAAAGATCAAAGATCACCATCAAAATGCTTTAGACAGGATAAAGGCTTATCAGCAAGAAAAGAAAAACGATACGTTAAAGGATGATCGTAAGGACCTGTTTGAAGAAGATGAACTTGAAGCGGAATATGAAGAGTATTCCTTGGGAAAGAAAAGAAAGGTAAAGCTATCAGATATCGATGCTGCCGGCAATCTGGAATACTTTAAAAAGGATCTCAAAAAGGATTTGGAATCACTGGATAGTCTATACTCAAATCTTCTGAAATTTGAGTCACGAATAGAAAAAGAAACCATTCAACCTACTAACCACAATTTGGCTGATCATAAAATGGAAGTATTGATCAAGCAGATTGAACAGAAAAGACAATCAGGTCATAATGCCAACAATCAAAAAGTAGTCATATTCACCGTTTACCGAGATACTGCTGAATACTTGTTTAAGCAATTAAAATCCAGGGGTTATGGAAAGTTAGCAATGGTTTCCGGTTCCGGCTCTTTGGTTTCTGATACCGATGAGGAAAGCAAACTCTTTGAGCCTATCCTGGAGCGCTTCGCTCCCTACACCAAACTCTTTAAAGAGAAAGAATGGGATTTCGACATCAAAAAGGGAGACTGGGCAGCATATCAAAATTGGATTGCTTGGGTAAAAGACAACCATCCTAAAACCTATGCAAAGCTTCAAAACCCCATTGACATTCTCATAGCCACGGATACACTGAGTGAAGGACAGAATTTGCAAGATGCCGACATGGTCATAAATTATGACATTCACTGGAACCCTGTTCGGATTATTCAGCGAATGGGGCGTATTGACCGATTGGGCTCACCGAATGAAAAAATATTCGGAATCAATTTCTGGCCTTCCAACAACATTAACAGTTACCTTGATTTACAGGGTAGAATAGAGCAACGCATGGCAGCTATGAAACTGGCAGGATCAGAAGTCCATTTGGATTTTTCTGATACCTTCAAAGAAATGGCAGAAGACGAAAACCTTGAGAGTCGCCTCAAAGAGAGAATGATGAAGCAAATGCAAACTTCCTGGGAAGACATTGAAGTGAGTGACAAGGGGTTGGGTTTTGATGACTTGTCACTGGAAAGATACCGTCAGGATTTATTGGAAGAGTTTAACAAGGACAAAGCCAAATACCAATACATGCCAAAGGGCGTGTATTCCGGTTTTAAAGCGGATGCCACAATTTGTCCCGAAGACGGTATCATCGCCTTGTTAGGTTATCCAAACAGACCTCAGAAGGCTAAAACCCATGAATACAAGGTTTTTGACCTTATCTATATCAATAATAAAGGGCAATTGGTTCTGCTTAACCAAAAGGAGGTCTTGGATGCGATCACTTATCACAAGGATAGGGATCGATATGTACCCGATGCAATCGATAAAGGAGATGAGTCGGAGATTCAAAGATTGGTGAATTCTCTTAAGTTCTTTCTTGATAGTCAAGCTGCAGAGGTAGCTCATCAAGAAGATGGCAGCACTAAAAAGACTATGGGTAAAGAAGCTAAAGATGTGCTGGCTAAACTGAGGAAGGGCGAGAAGTCAGCGGTAGAACGGGTAAAACAGAACGTAAAAGTGGACGAGAAATATAAACTGGAAAATTTTGACCTGATAACCTGGTTTTTGGTTTCGGCTTAATTGAACTGAAATTGAAGTATTTAGGTAGTTATCGGGTTCGACCAATTTAAACCCATCGAATTCGATGGGTTTAAAAAAGATGAAGATTTAAAATATGGCAATAAAGAAAAAAATCAATGTTAAGGGTACTGAAATATCCGTTTCAAAAGAAAAGGAAGGTGAGTACATTTCCTTAACCGATATGCTGAAAGCCAAAGATGGAGATTTCTTTATTTCAGATTGGTTAAGAAACCGGAATACAGTTGAGTTTCTGGGCGTATGGGAGTCTGTAAACAATCCCAATTTTAATTATGGCGAATTCGCCACAATTAAAAGTCAAGCAGGTTTAAATAGTTACAAAATAAGCGTCAGGGAGTGGGCTGAAAAAACTAATGCTATAGGGCTAATGGCAAAGGCCGGACGTTATGGCGGCACTTATGCTCATGTTGATATAGCTTTGGAATTCGGAATGTGGATAAGCGCTGAATTTAAGGTTTATCTCATTCAGGAGTATAAAAGGTTAAAACTAGAAGAAAGCAACCGCCAAAAACTCGATTGGAACCTGCAACGCACCCTTGCCAAAGTCAATTACACCATCCACACGGATGCCATTAAGGAGAAGCTGATCCCGGAAAGGCTCAGCAAAAAACAAATATCATTTGTCTATGCCTCAGAAGCAGATATGCTCAATATGGCGCTTTTCGGAAAGACTGCAGCCGATTGGCGAGCCAAAAACCCTGACGCCAAGGGCAATATGCGGGATGATGCCACTCTTGAACAACTGGTCGTACTCTCAAACCTGGAAAGTATAAATGCGGTATTGATCCGGCAGGGGCTTTCACAATCAGAACGATTGGAGCAACTCAACGAGATCGCCATTACCCAAATGACTTCCCTGGTCAATAATTCGAATATGAAAAAACTGAAGTAATGAATAGCCACGAATGACAAATAATAAATCCACTCGTGCATTCGTGGCAAAAAATAAAACCTAATGAGCGATATAATTTATAAGGAAGAAAGCTACAAGATCATTGGCCAGTGCATGGAAGTGCATAACAATCTCGGAGCAGGATTTCTTGAAATTGTGTACAAGGATGCCCTGGAACATGAGCTCAGGAAAGCAAATATTTCCTATGAACGGGAGAAAGAATATGAAGTAAATTACAAGGGAATAATTTTACCACATAAGTTTTATGCAGATTTTGTGGTAATGGATAAGATTATACTAGAGATAAAAGCTGTGCAGAGGGTTGCAGATGAGTTTATTGCCCAGGCCATCAATTATTTGAAAGTTTCGAATAACCGACTGGCATTGATAGCGAATTTTGGAGAATTGAAATTGAAATACAAACGGATTGTACTGTGAAGTTAAATGAGCCACGAATGCACGAATAAAAAGTGTTTGCCAAGATCATTCGTGCATTCGTGGCTAAAAAATAAACCAAATGAAACTAACTCATTTTAAAGACATAAATTTTCTCCCGGCCATCAAGGCGCTTTTCAAAGAACTGAATGTGCCTATGAATTATGTGGCTGATGAACCCACCACTGCAAAGGAAATTCTCAAGGATACCTACAAGGAAAACGAAACTTTCCGTCTTGTTGATGATGTCTATTTCGTGGGTATGGTGGACGATGCGGCTTTTGAAGGTAATCAATCACTGGAAACGGAGAAAATCAAATCCGATTATGACGGTATCCTGATCTTTGGTATTACACTTAACCAGCGACTTAATAACCTCTTACCCACCCGATCTCAACTGGCAGAAATTTCCCGTGCCTTCAACCGGGAGTTTTACTATACCCCAGTGGTATTGGTTTTTAAATACAACGACGACCAAAAAAATTATTTGGCTTTTGCCAATACTGAACGACTGAAATACAAACAGGAATGGCGTGAAGGCGAAAAAGCGGGTAAGGTTTCCCTGCTTCGGGATATTGATATTCAAAAGCCCCATGCCGGTCATGAACGCATTATTGCAGAACTTCAAATTCCCCTCTCCGGTAGAAATGCGGTGGACTCTTTCACCAAACTCTACAATTACTGGCAGGAAGTATTTAATGTCAGCATCTTAAACAAGAAATTTTATCAGGAACTTTCCAATTGGTACTTCTGGGCTATTAATCATGTGAAGTTTCCGTCAGAGCCAACCATAGAAGATGCCCATCGAAAAGAAGCCAACCTGGATGACCTTATCAAAGAGCACAATGCCACCAATGTCATTCGCTTGCTAACACGTTTGTTGTTTACCTGGTTTATCAAAGAAAAGAAACTGGTTCCTGATGAACTTTTTGACCTGGATGCACTGCAAAAAGATATCCTCAATGAAATTTCTCCCTATCATGAAAATGGCATGTTCAAAGATGCTAATAAGGAAAGCGTTTACTACAAGGCTATTTTGCAAAACCTGTTTTTTGCTTCGCTCAACTGTCCCATAGAAGCGGATGAAACCGACAGCCGCGTAAGGCAATTCCGTGGAGATGAAAGCTATGGAAAACACCGGGGCATTGATTGGATGATGCGCTATAAAAAGCACTTTAAAAACCCGGATGCCTTTCTCGAATTAATGAACAAAATCGTTCCGTTTCTCAATGGAGGTTTGTTTGAGTGTTTAGATGATAAAGAAAATAAAGTGTATGTCGATGGTTTTTCAGATAACATGACCAAAGGAGAGCAATTGGTGGTACCGGACTATCTCTTTTTCGGGGCAACGGAACATGTTGATCTAAGCCCTGAATACGGGGTGAAAAATAAAGGGACAAAACAAGCAGCGGTAAAAGGGCTCATCAATATTCTCCATTCCTATAAGTTTACCGTTACGGAAAATACCCCTGTAGAAGAAGATGTAGCGCTCGATCCTGAATTGCTGGGAAAAGTTTTTGAAAACCTGTTGGCCAGCTACAACCCGGAAACCAAAACAACAGCCCGCAAGCAAACCGGCTCTTTCTACACCCCACGGGAAATTGTGAATTACATGGCGGACGAGAGCCTGATCGCTTACCTAAAAAATGCTGTAACAGATTGGAGTTTGGGCGATGAAGAACTGGATCAAAAATTACATCAACTAAGTTCTTTTGATCCCGGAAACCCGTTTGCCGAAGATGAAAAGCTCACTAAACAAATCGTAAAAGCCATAGATGAATGCAAAATTTTAGACCCGGCCTGTGGCTCTGGTGCCTTTCCTATGGGCATTTTGCAGAAAATGGTGCACATGCTTCAAAAGCTTGACCCGGAAAATATCATTTGGAAAGAGGTGCAGAAAAACAAGGCTAAACAAGCGGCTGATACCGCTTATGAAATTGAAGATACCGGGGAAAGAAGAGAG
This sequence comes from uncultured Bacteroidales bacterium, assembly GCA_964544705.1. GTDB lineage: Bacteria > Bacteroidota > Bacteroidia > Bacteroidales > CAZJDA01 > CAZJDA01. Next base: position 28,505 of record CAZJDA010000002.1, on the reverse strand, counting down.
CGCCTGCATGAAATAGACGAAGCTTTTGACCGGAGCATTAACGATCCCGATTATGCCAGGAAGCTCTACCTGATTGAAAACTGTATTTACGGGGTGGACATACAGCCTATTGCCACCCAGATTTCCAAATTGCGCTTTTTCATTTCCCTGGTGGTGGACCAGCGAAAAAATGAAGACAAACCCAATTTTGGTATTCGTGCCTTACCCAATCTGGAAACCAAGTTTGTGGCAGCCAATACGCTCATTGGGATTGAAAAGCCCAAAGATCAACTGAATATCTTCGATGGCGGAAAAATAAAGAATCTGGAAGCCCAACTCAAAAAAATACGTAGCAAGCTCTTTAACGCCAAGACCAAAGAGACCAAACTGAAATACCGCCAGCAAGACGAGGAGTTACGGAATGCCATTGTCACAGAACTCAAAAGTAGCGGATGGCCAAATAATACAGCTGAAAAGCTGGCAGCATGGGATCCCTATGACCAAAACGCTACTTCCACTTTCTTTGACCCGGAGTGGATGTTTGATGTGAAAAAGGGATTTGATATCATAATTGGAAATCCACCATATGTGGAGTCTAGGAACTCTAAATTATTTCCAGATCGCATTAAGCACCAATACCAATCTGTTGTTAAGTCGCGAAACAGGAAAATGGCAAAATGTATTCCAAAAGGAAGTGATCTTTTAATGTATTTCTTTGAATTTAGTTTGCATAACTTAAAAGAGAACGGCACCAATACATTCATTACTCAAAACGCGTGGTTATCTACGGACTATGGAAAGAAATTTCAAAATTTCTTGTTGTACAACAAACTTCACATGAAAATAGTAGATAGTAGTAAAAAGCACTTTAAGGCATCAGAGGGTCCTAACATCAACACAGTGATTTCTTTTTTTGAAAAGGGTGCAAAAAATGAAAAAACAATATTTGAAAATATTGATATTGATGACAAGATAGCCGGTCAATTGACAAAAACTAGCACTAAGTTCTACCTAAACAGTAATCCGATTTTAGATATTAAATGGTCTACATTAATAAAAAGTCCTTCCTTTATTCTCGATTTAATAAACAATATTAATGAAAAGGGGAGTAAGGAAAAATATTCTGTTGGACAAGGATTAAATATACCAAAATCTAATTTAATTAATCATAGAGATATTTCGCAATCGCCATTACCAAAAGAGTGTTTCTATCCAATTTTAAGTAATGAAGATGGAGCTCCGTATGTGCTGTTATCTAATAAATATTATATCCTTACAGATAAAAAAAATATATCAAATAGTACTTCTTTACCAATAACTCAAATATCTGCTACCAGAAAGTTACCAGCACTGATTCTACCAAGAGGTATTGGTCGGTATTTTGCATGTTTAAATGACGCTAATGCCTACTCGATGAGCTTCGTTGAATTGTATGCCGATAATTCTGATGTTATTGATCTCCTATGGGTTTTCCTTAATTCAACACCCGGTTTTCTTATTCGCGAAATAAGTGGGCGGTCAAATTTGGGAGGCGGAATGCTAAAAGCCGAAGCAACTGATCTTAGAGGATTTTCATTATTACATGATATTCCCCTGGATAATATTCAAGATTTAAAAAATTCTTTGCGATCAATTGATGCGCCAAATGCAAAGAATTTAAAGTATTCTTCTGTACAGCAGGAAATTGATAAAATTGTATTCGATTACCTTAAAGTTCCTAAATCAGTTCAGAATAGGATTATTGATTTTTTTCATAATCAAATTTGTATCAGAGAAAATAAATCAAAAACATAAATATATGATATTACTGGAAAAAATAAGTGCACTAGGTCAATTCGAAAATAGGTCTTGTGCAATTAAATCAAGTAGGTCTAGAAATGAAAATCCAGGTTTAACCGTGAGTGTTATAGACGATTTCGTTAGATGGATATTTCATGGATTACATATTGGTGATGAAGAAGAAATAGATCAAGACAACCCTAGAATTAATCATGTTGATGCTTATATCGGGATGGATGATTTAAGTGCTCAGATTGAAAGTTTTCCTGAGGTAGAGGCTGAACCACAGGGAAACATTGAAGGCCTTAGTATCCCAATCGGAAGGGAACGAACTGGAGGTACAAAAATAAGATGGAGAGGACCTTTGTCTCGAATAGAGCTGACTGGTTTTGATATTGCAATACCACCTCTTAGATTATTGCATAATGAAAATAATAGGCAAATCTATATGAATTTAGATCGTGAAAGTTCTCCATATCCGATTGAAAATGGAAATGGCAGAACAACAAGAGAACTTCATTTTGGTGTTGAACATGAATTTGTTGTTCGAGTAGATAATAGGCTTCGTGTAGGTAGAATTGTTCTTGAAATGACACACGTTGCTTATGCTACTATTTTGAATTCGATGAGAACGGCAATAGAATACCATAACGCTTAAAGATAATAAAAATTGAAAGGGAATAATGTTCATCACCCAGCCAAAAATATTTATCAGTAGTACCATACTGGATATGCCCAGTGAGCGTGCGGCTGCCTTAAAGGCTGTTGATAAAGTGGGTGGCTTTCCTGTGATGTCAGAATTTACGATGGAGGCGCAAAGCAAGGATTCTTTGACAGCATGTTTAGATAAGGTACGTGACTCAGATATTTACGTTCTTATCCTTGGAGGTAAACATGGCTGGCAGCCGGACGGAAAGGAATCCATTACAGAGTTGGAATATCAAACGGCTCTGGATAATAAGATACCCATTTTAGCTTTCAATACCACTTATCCAAAAGAAAAACCACAGGAGGACTTTCTCTCTAAAGTTCAAACAAGCTTTTTCAGAAAAACCGTGAAAGACGCCTTTGAGCTACAGGATGAAATAGAAAAGTCCTTGAAGTCTGAGATTGAGGAAAAGCAAAATCAATTTTTCAATAATACAGAACCGGTCTATTCAAACCTGGTAAAGATCAGTTTTCCAGAACATGTCTATCGTGCAGAATTAGATATTGATAAGAAGGAAATCAAGGCGCTCATGAAAGAGCAAGGGTCAAAATTGAAATTTCGCCCTTCCCTTTTTGATTATGCCGTAGCAGCACTAAGAGTAAAAGATATACGGTTTCCGCATGACTGGGTACTTTGGGGTAATTCTGTTTTGACATTTCATGACTTGCAAGACCCTTCACTGCCTTTGGCAGAAATTATTGATCAGGGTACTGCAGAAAGGCTTTCATGTGATGAAGTATATGATATTTCACCTGATGATATGTCAACTTTCAAGTTCCTGTTAAAAAAATGTCTGGAAACAAAGTTATTTAAGCTCGGCATACATTGGATTGCAAGCGAAAAACTCTTTGCATTTATACCGATTCAAAAAGATGATCAGGACAGGTGGCAGTCGCGCAGTATTGAATGGTCAAAGAAGAAAAAGGCTACACGGAGAGTAGTTGAGGTTAGACGTAATCTAAAAAATGAAGAAGAGGTTTGGAACTTGAAATGTTTGGGTTTTCGAGTTCGCCTCGAATATTTGGATGAAACCTGGTATCTGGCTATTAAACCAGATTGGATATTTCTGTGGCCTGATTTAAGACCATCAGATTTGGAGTTTAAAAATATCCAGTGGCAAAAGAAAAATGAGCGAAATATCCACGTATTTAATCACTTTAATTTCATCCTTCATTTCTTGCAACCATCCCAAACGGAAAGCCTTTTCCCGGAATATGGAGATTATAAATTTTTAAAAATTGGTAAAATAGAAAGCTTTGATTTTGCGCCAACTGTACCTGATTCTAATTGGAGAAAGTTAGAAGCACAAGGAGCGAAAAAGAAATTGAAAGATTCAGATGGTAACGTAGACTTATTTAGCGTATGAAAGCAGAGTACATAAAAGAACCTCTTTTACTTTTTGGCGAAGGGAAAACCATTTGCCCCAGGGAAGGTATTTCCCGTCTTAAAGTGTATGATATGGTTGAGAAGGCAAGGAAAGATCAGTTGTTACTGGGAATCGTAGGTATAGAAGAAGATATTGAAAACTTAAAATCTTGGTTAAAAAGATTCGAAGGCTACATTCCAGCAAATCCAAAAGGAAAGCAAAAAGGGCTTTACAGACCCTTTCCCGGTTTCAATCAGGATCTGGGGTTTTGCGCCAAATTCATTTACGACACCAACTATGAAAGGATCATATCGCCAAACGCAATAAAAGATATCTTAAAGGAATCAAACCATGAAACAAGGATTTTAAATGCAGTTGACCTGTATGCTGAGAACGTAAAATTTCTTTCGGATATCAAGAACTGCGATGTTGTAATTTGTATCATTCCCAAGGCATTGGAGGGGAAAATTGTGAATAACAACAAAGACGAAGAACCTGTTGAGGAAAGCCCTGAAGATGATCAAATTGAATTTGAATATAATTTCAGACGAGCACTGAAGGCAAGAGCAATGCAGTACAATACACCTATTCAATTAATCAGGGAATATGTACTGCATGATAACAGTAAATCTCAAGATGCAGCCACTAAAGCATGGAATTTATGTACAGCTCTTTATTACAAAGGCTTGCAAACCATTCCCTGGAAATTAGATATTGATGAAAACCGGCCAAAAGTTTGCTTTGTCGGGATTGGGTTCTATCGAAGCAGGGACAAAAAGACCATCCAAACAAGTCTTGCTCAAATATTTAATGAAAATGGGAAGGGCGTTATTTTGCGTGGTACACCCGTCACTGAAGACAAAGAAGATCGAAAGCCCCACCTCAGTTATTACCAATCTTATACACTCCTGAAAGATGCCTTGACTAAATATAAGTTTGCAACTGGAACGATGCCCGGTCGTCTCGCACTTCACAAGACTTCTAAATATTATGACGATGAATTGGATGGCTTTGAGCAAGCTATGAATGAAATGAATATTACAGAATATGACATTGTAAATGTGATGGAAACAGATTTGCGATTCTTTCGCAATAACCTGTATCCACCTGTTCGGGGCTCACTTTTCAAATTATCCGAAGACAGGCATGTTTTGTACACAAGAGGTTCGGTACATCAATATGAAACTTATCCTGGAATGTACATCCCTGCTCCTTTGGAAATTAGGATCAAAAAACGTGCATCTTCTGCAAAAACAATTTGTACAGAGATTCTTGGTCTGACAAAAATGAACTGGAATAACACTCAGTTTGACAATAAATATCCTATAACTATTGGATGTGCTCGAAAAGTAGGTGAAATCATGAAATATATTGGAGAAAAGGACAGGCCAAAAGAAGCATATGCATTTTACATGTAAACAAACCAGCCAACAATGCCAAACGTTCTCTTCATCCAATACACTGCTGTTTCCTGGAGAATGAACCTTCCATAAATAAAATAATAGGACTAATATTTATTTGCTTTTACTTAATTTTTGTATTTTCACGCCCAATTCTAAGCTAATGACAAGAATTAACAATTATTTTGTTTTAACGATTATATTTTGTTTCCTGGTTTCAAAGGCACGTTCGGAACAAAGGACATATGTTTCGGCTAAACTTAGCTCAAACCCCCCGGAGATTGATGGAAGAATAAATGATAAAGCGTGGGAGACAGGCCAGTGGCAAGGTGATTTTACTCAAAGGTCGCCCTATGATGGCAAAGCGCCTTCGCAAAAAACAGAATTCAAGATACTGTTTGATGACAAGTACATTTATTTGGCTTTTAAGAATTATGATACTGAACCCGGGGAAATTGAAAATAGAATGTCGAGAAGAGACGGGTTTGCGGGCGACTGGATAGAAGTTAATATAGACAGCTATAATGATGACCGAACGGCTTTTTCTTTTACCTTAACAGCAGCAGGCGTAAAAGGAGATGAGTTTATTTCGCAAGACGGCAGTAATTGGGACAGCAGTTGGGACCCAATTTGGTATGGAAAAACCTCTATTAATGACAAAGGTTGGTTTGCCGAAATGAAAATTCCCTTAAGCCAGCTTAGGTATAGCAACCAGGAAGAACAAACATGGGGATTGCAGGTGCATAGAAGAATTTTTAGGTTAGAAGAACAAAACCTTTGGCAATATGTCCCCCAAGAAAAACAAGGATGGGTTAGCAATTTTGGCGTTTTAAAGGGCATCAAAGGAATTAAGCCACAAAAACAAGTAGAGATAACTCCATACATTTTAGGAAAATACGAAACCTACCAAAAAGACAGTGATAATCCTTTTGCTGATGGAAAAGATTCTGATTTTTATGGTGGCTTGGATGGGAAAATCGGCGTTACCAGCGATTTAACCCTTGATTTTACCATAACCCCCGACTTTGGACAAGTGGAGGCCGACCCTTCTGAAGTAAACCTGAGTGGTTTTGAAACTTACTTTAGTGAGAAAAGGCCATTCTTTATTGAAGGTAGAGAAATCTTAAGCTTTAGAATCACGAAAGGTGGTTCTCCTATTTCAAGCGATAACTTGTTTTATAGCCGGCGTATTGGCCGTCCACCACATCATTTTCCTGACTTGGATGACAACGAATATGCAAAAATGCCCTCCAACACCAGTATTATTGGGGCTGCAAAACTTACAGGGAAAACAAAAAACGGGTTTTCGGTTGGTATCATGGAAAGCGTTACCGCAGAAGAAAAAGCGCAAATAAAGGCCAGTGACGGGGATAAAAGAAGTATGCTCGTTGAGCCTCTTACAAACTACTTTGCATCAAGATTAAAAAAGGATTTTAACAAAGGAAACACTACCTTTGGAGGAATGGTGACCTCTACAAACAGGAATATTGATAAAGAGCACTTGGAATATATGCATACAGATGCTTATACAGGTGGCCTGGATTTCCTGCACCAATGGAAAGATAAAAATTATTATACCCGTTCAAATGTTGCTTTGAGTCATGTAGTAGGTACAAAGGAGGCTATAACTGAAACCCAAACTTCGCATCGTCACTATTTTCAACGCCCTGATGCAGGGCATTTAGAGGTTGATTCTAACGCTACTTCTCTTACAGGCCACGGTGGACTTGTTGAATATGGCAAACAGGGTGGAGGACATTGGAGGTATTCTACGTGGGTAACTTGGCGCTCTCCCGGGCTGGAGCTTAACGATATTGGCTATAGCAGGCGTACAGATGAGGTCATGCAAGTGTTCTGGCTTCAATATAGGGTGTGGGAACCCAAAGGGATTTTCAGGAATTACCAGGTAAGCTTAGACCAATGGAAAGGGCTGAATTTTGATATGCATAGCCTTTATCAAGGTTGCAATCTTAACTTTTTTAGCCAATTCAAAAATTATTGGCGCTTTGGACTGGGTACGAATGCAGAAACTAACCAATATTCATACTCGGCCTTGCGCGGAGGCCCTATGCTTAGGCAAGATAATTATTTTGGGACATTTTTCAATATTCATTCTGATAGCAGGAAAAAACTTAGGGTAAGTACAGGAGGAAACTTTAACAAAGCATTTAATGACGCATGGATATCAAGAAATATATGGATGGATTTTGATTTGCAACCTATTAATGCGCTTTCTGTTTCATTGAACCCATGGATCAGTTTCTATGAAAATAAGGTTCAATATGTTACAACTTTAGAAGATGTTGCAGGAAGCAACGAGTATATTTGTTCTTCTATAGACCAAGAAACCCTTGGGCTTTCTATGAGGATGAATTTTAATGTCACTCCTGATTTCACCATACAATATTACGGCCAACCTTTTATTTCATCAGTAGATTATTTTGATTACAAAGTAATTACAGATTCAAAGTCAAAAAAATTAAACGGTAGATATCTTCAATTTGCTCCTGGTGAAATAACCTATCTTCAAGATAATGAAGAGTACCAAGTAGATGTAAACAATGATGGCACTATGGAAACATTTGACGACCCGGATTTCAACTTCCTTCAATTCAGGTCCAACCTGGTTTTGAGGTGGGAATATGTACCCGGCTCGGTACTTTACCTGGTATGGTCGCAAGGCAGGACCGATTACCCGCCGGTTCATGAATTTGAGTTCAGGAAGGATTATACCGGCGTTTTTGATGTTTACCCGCACGATATTTTTCTTATTAAACTTACTTATTGTATAAAAGCGTAGATTAGTTTACTAAAATGTTATCCTATATTGTGGAATAATAAGCATTCCCATCTGGTTTGAATAACTTACCTCGCCTGTTTCCCTGTTAATTATTTGCCTGTATGGATTGTCGTAATCAGTTATATTGTTGATATCAATAGCCCATTCTTGGGTGATCTTTTTCCCGTTGATTTTAATTCCAACCCTAACATCTGTCCTGAAATAATGGGGATAGCGCTCTGCAAATATTTTATCTTCGTCATATTCAAGTTTGTATTGTTGTGTTTGTTCATCCCAAACCGCTTCGGCAGGTGTATATCTTCTGCCACCTGCACGTGTGGCTTTAACATCAATATTCAATGAATAAGGGTGTTTCCCATCTTGGTTAAAGAAAAGTTCTTTCCCAATTAAAGCATTCCCAACATAATTGCCGTTGAAAGCAGTATTTCTTTGCACCCCGTCACTACCTTTATACTTGGATTCAAATAATGAACCTGTTGCAAGAAAATACAAACCTTTGTGCAGGAACCTTTCCAGGGTTACTTCAATACCGTAGTTTTCGCCTGTTCCTTCATTTTTGAGATAATCTGGAGAATAAACATAGAAACCGGCTCCTTGGTTAAGCATGGAATATGCATTTTCTTCTTCCGCATCTACAGGTGCATTGCGCAGGCGTTGATAATAAATTTCCGATTTAACACGTGTGAATTCGTTGATATTCCAGTCGTGGCCAAACACAAAATGATGGGCATGGGTCATTTCAAGTTCCGTGTTGGGTTTAAAGTAGGACATGCTGTTATTTGCAAGTACTTCATAAAAATAGGTGGTGATAGGAGCTATCTGGCTGTGCCTTCCATAGCCAAAATTAAATGCATGAGTAGGTGCAAAAGCCCATCTTAATCCCCAGCGTGGTTCAATGGAATAAGAATCATTATAAAGGAAGTGTAAGTAGTGCAAACCGGTGTTCATTACCAAGTTGTCGGTAATTTTATAACGCCAGTTAAAATAAGGTTGCATGGATTCTACTGAGCCTTCAGTGTTGCGCATAATAATAAATTTTTGCATGGGTTGCTCATAAACACTGTCCATGAGGTCAAAAATACGATGCTTGAAAATTCCACCTACCTTAAGTTCATGCTGCTTGTTGAATTTTTTGCTGTAAAAATAGGAAGCAGTATATTTTTCTTCAACAAAATTTTGCCTTAGGTAGTTGAAAGGCTCGGCACCAAGCTCGTGCATGGTGTCTATATCTGTATGAGAGTAACGGTATGAATAAGCGAGAGAAAGTTTCCCGTAGGAGGTGTTGTTAAAAAGGTATGTGTGATTTAATCCAACAGTGGCCATATCTGCACCATTTGTAAGGTCGGTAAGCTCACCGGTGTATAGGTTTTCGTCATCAGCGGCATCTTCCGGGTCTCTATCGCTGTCTTTGAACTCTATAACGCTGGTTCCGCCTATTCCAAACATGGATATCCTTCCTATTTTTGTTTGTGGGAAATTAAACTTGAAGGACATATCCTTATATTTAGGAACAGCCGTTCCAGTGCCCAAATCCATTCCCATATCAGCCATCACTTCTAAGGTAGAATACCTTGCATTAACAATGTATGATGAGCCATTGGCTTTAGAGATGGGGCCTTCAGCACCAAGTTCAAACCCGTTAAAACCTACTTGGCCTAAGAACTCATGTTTTTCATTGTTCCCGTTGCGCATTTTAAGGTCAAAAACACCTGATAAGGCATTTCCGTATTCTGCGGGAAATGCAGCTGTCATAAAATCGGAGTTGGCAAGTACGTTATTGTTAAGCATACACACCGGGCCGCCTGTTGCACCAAAAGTAGCATAGTGGTTGGGGCTTGGAATATCAACACCTTCCAGCCTCCACAGCAAACCGGTTGGTGAATTCCCCCTGATGATGATGTCATTCCTGGAATCATCGGCAGAGATAACACCGGCATAATTGGAAGCCATGCGCGCTACATCGTTCATAGAACCGGCATAACGTTGTGTTTCCTCAATAGTGAAACCCCTGGCGCTTACTGTTGCCAGCTTGTTTTGGGCTTTTGTTTTGTCTACCTTTGCCCGTATTTCAACGGCTTCACTTTGTATCACTTTTTCCTCCATTTCTACGTTCAATACGAGTTCTTTTCCACTGGTAAGTTCCAAGTTTCTCATCGCAACATCGTTATATCCTAAGTATTTAACAGCGATGCTAACCCTGCCAATGGGTACATCTTCCAACCTGAATTTTCCGTCAACATCCGTAGAAACTCCTACCAAGGGATCGGTGCCAAGTAATACCACGTTAGCGCCGGGCAAAGGAAGCTTATTGTATTTGTCTACTACTGTTCCTCTTATGGTTTGTGTTCTTGTGTTTCCATCGTTATTATTTGCATAAATGCTTGTGCAAAGGGAAATTAAGACAAAAAGGGTTAAAATTCTTTTCATGTGTTTCAATATTAATAGATTTAATTTTTGCAAAGATTGAAAATAAAATCCGTCGATAATAATAGTTTTTAGTGAATCAACGAAAATAAAACACGAAATGACAAAAAGCGGGGATAGAATGTAACGATGAAGGATTTAACATCGTATTTTTTACTTGTACCAAATTAGCAAGATTTGAAAACATGTAAACAGGGTAAACTTGTATCTTTGTCTCCATAAATAATGACTTTCAATTGTTTGTATTATGCAAAGGGTATCAACTTATAATGACTACAATGAACGGGTTAACAAGGTTTTGTTATACATCAATACGCACCTTGGAGAGAAGCTTGACCTGGAGACACTTGCCGGTATTTCCAATTTTTCTGCTTATCATTTTCATAGGATCATGAAAGCACATATCAATCAATCGCTTGGAAATTACATTTTGCGGGTTCGCATGGATGCGGCTGCCAATTTGCTTTGTTATACCGATACGCCTGTTCAGGATATAGCCTTTAAGGTAGGTTATGAGAATTTATCTTCATTTTCAAGAGCTTTTAAAAAGAGATTTATGATATCACCCAATGAATTCAGGGCCAATGCTGCGCCTGCAAAGATCAATAGTTTTAATGAGCCAAAACCGGTGCATTTGAAATTTGAATTGAAGCCTAAAATTAGGCAATTACCGGTCCGTAGAATAATTTATGCAAATGGCGTTGGTGTTTATGGTAGCGAAATAACTGGCGCTACTTGGGAAAAGGTAATACAATTTGCATCAAAGCATAAACTTTTTGGTATGAATACCGAATTCTTAGGTGTTAGTTATGATAATCCTATGATAACCGATGGGGACAAATGCCGTTATGATGCTTGTATTACTGTTAAAAAGGATGTGAAACCCGAGGGTGAGATCGGTATGCGGGAAATTCTTGGTGGCAAATTTGCCATTTTTAGGTTTAAAGGGCCTTATGAAAATTTCAATTATGTTTATACCAGAATATACAGGGATTGGCTTCCAAGCAGTGGATTTAATTTAAGGGACGAAAACGTGTATGAAAAATACATCAATGATCCTGGTAAATCCAAACCAGGGAAATTGGTAATGGAGATTCATTTGCCTGTGGAATAGCGGCCTTTCTTATCACACATGACGTTTGGACTTAGTGTCATGTCATATATGAAATAGTAAGGAGACTCCTTCGTTCCCGCTCACAGCGGAACAGGCTGTGCCTCCTCGGAGTGACGTCATTGCGAGCCGACAGCAGTCGACGAAGCAATCTCCAAGCATCACATTAGAATTGACATGACACTGGAATATTCTGTGAATTATTACAGGTGAGGTGTTTCGCTTACTGCTGGTGGCTCGCAGTTGATGGTGTGGAAAAACGGAGAAAATTATGAAACACGGAGGCACAGAGGGCACTAAGGTACACGGAGAAAGACTTAACCAAAAACCATATAAAAAACTTAGTGTTCCTCCGTGTATTCAGTGCCTCCGTGGTGCAAAAATTTTTAAAAAACAATATAAGACAATTCCCCAAACCTAGCTATCAACTTGAAGATGTCCAGATTTGAACAATAGATTTCATTAACGGACATTTTTTGGTTGCTGCTTTGTTCATATTATTTTTATTCTGTTATGAGACAAGGTTTTATATTTGTTGGCATACCTGTTGGAATCCGTAAAAGAAAAAACATGAACAATAATATAAAAGTACTTTTTAGGCATTTAACGCGCTATCGTACATTTTCTATCATCAATATAACAGGGCTTGCCATCGGTATTGCAACCTCATTGCTTATTGCCATATGGGTTTTTGATGAACTAAGTTACGATCAATTTCATGAAAATGCAGATAATATTTACCGTGTAGAAAGGGATATGGTGTTCAAAGGAGAAAGAAGTATTATCCCGGTTACTACTTTGCTTTATGGGAAAATCCTGGAAGAACAATACCCTGAAATCATTGACCATGTTGTTGTTAGAAATACAAGTACGAGTTTGATCGACAAAAAAGGAAACCAACATTCTGAAGTAGCGATATTTGCAAGCGAGAGCTTTTTTAATGTCTTTACTTTTCCATTGGAGAAAGGAAACAAGAACAAAGCGCTTTCCGAGGTGAATTCAATTGTTTTAACCCGTGAAGCTGCAAAAAAATATTTTGGTAAAGAAGACCCTATGGGGAAAAATATAAAAATGCTCTGGGATTCACGGCAAATTAGTCTAAAAGTAACTGGCATACTGAAAGAAGTTCCAAAAAATAAACATTTCGATTTTAATGTATTGATCTCCTATAGTACTAGAGAAGCTTTGAGGCCGGATTTTATTCCTAGCTGGATGAATAATAGTCTTTATACCTATATCCTGGTTAAAGATGGAACTGATATAGGGAGCTTAAAAAATAAAGTGCAGAAAATTGTGGACAAGCATATATTGCCAGCCTATCTTGCATACTTTGGAGTGAAGGAATTGGATGGCTCTTTTGAACTTTTATTAAGGCCTGTTACCGATATTCATTTGCACACGAATGTGGTCTTTGATATTCAACCTCAAGGTGATATTGTAACAGTTTACATTTTTATTGTTATTGCTATCTTGATATTGGTGATAGCCGGTTTGAATTTTATGAATTTGTCAACTGCGCTTGCAGGAACCCGTTCTTTGGAAGTAGGGGTGAGGAAATCCTTGGGAGCAACAAAAAAAGAATTGGTTTGGCAATTTATGAGAGAATCTTTTATTATCACTGCCATCGCTTTTGTTGTGGCTATAGCTATCATAGAAATATTTATACCAACATTTAACAACTTGGTAGACAAGGAATTATCCTTAAAAATACTGCTCCTATGCCCAGGCAAATTGCTTATATTGCTTAGTATTATACTTTTTACCGCGATCTTGTCAGGTTTGTACCCGGCCTTTTTCTTGTCGTCTTTTAAACCCATAAAAGTATTACGAGATAAATACCAATCACAAACCAAAAAGTTTTCTTTGAGGCAATTATTGGTTGTTATTCAATTTACAATCTCTATAGGGCTGATTATCGCAACCTTGGTTATTTACCGGCAAATTACTTTTTTCCAAAATGAGCCTTTGGGTTTTACAAAAGATAACGTTTTGGTTATACCGGCAGAAAGTGGCAATATTGCAGAGAAATTCGAAACGTTTAAAAAAGAATTGCTACAAAACAAATATATAAAAGAGGTAGCTTCTTCTTCCAGGGTTCCAATGGAACGTGTTTATAGTGATGTAGGTTGGCAAAACAGCTTAAAGAAAGAAAAGGAACTGGCACACTTTTTTCGCATAGGGTTTGATTTTTTAGCATTATACAACCTGGAAATGGTGGCCGGGAGAGGTTTTAAAAAGGAACATCCTACAGATACGCTCAATAAGGTAATCATTAGCGAAACGGTTGCCAAAAATATGGGATATAGTAATTATAAAGATGCTATTGGTGATAAATTCCATTCTGATATGCTATTTGAAGCTTCAACCGAACATAAAGGAAAAATATTGGGAGTTTTCAAGGATTTTTATTTTCAATCATTTAAAACCAATATGAGGCCATTAGCGCTTTTTGTTGATGAGGATGCTGTTTACCGCATATCTATTCATTTTGATGAAAACCATCAACAAGAAGTATTGGATTTTGTGAAAACCAAATGGGAAGACTTCTATCCCAGTGTGCAATTTAACTATGCTTTCATGGAGCAGAGAGTTGAAGCCAATTACATGGACGAAAAGCGGATGAAAGATATTATCTTGGGATTTACCATCCTGGCTATATTCATTGCTTGCTTGGGCTTATATGGGCTTGCTGCCTTTGTAGCTCGTAAAAAGACCAAGGAAATTGGCATTAGAAAAGTTTTTGGCGCTAGTGTAGGAAATATTGTATATATCCTTACAAGAACGTTCTCTAAGTGGGTGTTATTGGCCAATATCATAGCATGGCCATTGGCATATTACTACATGAATATGTGGTTGGATAATTTTGCTTACTCAATCCAGTTAAAGTTGTGGATGTTCATAAGTGCGGCATTATTAGCGCTGGCTATTGCTTTATTGACCATTGCTTACCATTCAAGAAAAGCAGCAAGGTCAAATCCTGTTGATGCAATAAGATATGAATAATTGTATTATAGTTGAGCAATTGTTGGGAAATTGTTGTGAGATACTGGTATTATCAAATTTTGTAAATTTTTCTCTAAACAGTTAAGAAAACATCTGGAGATTTTTATTAATATTGTTCTACATTAAACTTTGGAAATTTTATGAAAAGACGATATTTAATCATTATCCTGGCTATTCTTATTATCCTGTTTTTATTATGGTATTTTAGGGACATCATAACCTATATTTTGATTTCTGCCGTGCTTTCACTAATTGGCCAGCCCATCGTAAAAAAACTTGACAGCATTAGGATAGGCAAGTTTAAGATTCCTCATGTTGTTAATACGATCATTTCCTTGCTTGTGATTGTAACAGTGTTTCTTTTGTTTATCGGGATTTTTGTACCCATACTCACCAGCCAAGCGCAAGCAATATCAGAAATTGACATCTCTGCTATAGAAAGGAGTTTTAAAGAACCCATTCAATCACTTGAGCAAGTCTTAATCAATAATGAGATTATTGGAGAAAATGAAACCATAGAAGGACTTATAACAGAAAAGTTTATTAGCCTTCTAAGTGTAGCCAATTTTTCGGATATATTTAATTATCTATTGGCATTTACGGGGAATGTGTTTATTGGCGTATTTTCAGTATTGTTTATTACTTTTTTCTTCATGAAAGACGATCATCTTTTTCATAATGCTGTTATGGTTGTTACTCCTACCAAATACCAAAAGGAGATCAATCACATTCTCAAAGACAGCAAAAGGCTTCTTACTCGTTATTTTGTGGGTATCCTGATACAAATCGGCATTGTTGTAACTTTGTTAACAATTGGCAACTCTGTTATAGGAGTAAAAAATGCCTTTATTATCGGTTTTTTTGGCGGTATAATGAATATTATTCCTTATGTAGGTCCGATAATAGGTACTATTATGGGTGTTTTACTGGGAGTTACAGGCAATCTTAGCGGTGAGTTTTATACGGATATGTTGCCTTTGATGTTAAAAATTACTACTGTATTTGTTATTGTTAACTTAATTGATAACATTGTATTACAACCAACGATTTTTTCGAGCAGCGTAAAAGCCCATCCATTAGAGATTTTTCTTGTAATTATGATCGCAGGTAGTGTTGCCGGGATTGGAGGGATGGTACTTGCAATACCAGCTTATACCTTTATTAGAATTATCGCCAGGGAATTTTTATATAAATTCAAATTGGTAAAAAGTCTTACCAAAAATATTTGAGTTATTAAAAACCGCAAGTGCCTCGTCCTAAAAAAAGTTTACAGGTTTATGACTTAAACCTGGGTTAAGTATACAAATTGCAGAAGGTAAAAAAGAAATAATAATAGTAAAGCTTCGGAGATTAAAATAACAAACAATATAAAAATACCTTTATAATAATTGCAATAATCCTGTTTTTAGTTTTTGCTGCTATTTTTTTGTTTTCTGTTTTTAGATTAAGCAAATATTCTTATAACACAATTGATACTTATAATATTGAACAATTTGATTTTATTAAAGACACTATAGTTAAAAAGCTTAAAATTCAATATGTATTAGGGAATAGTAATGAATCATTGTATATTCTTAAATTTTAAAAATCATATTATTTCTACATAGTGGCTGCAAGAAAACTCCACTTTTTTCAGTCTTTGATAAGAAAACGTCAAAAACAAGGCTTTCGAAGTTTTTGAAACCAAGGATTCCCGACAGAATTGTTCGGGATGACTGTTTCAAAAACGAGTATAACGCAGTATTTGGCGTTTTCTTGCAAAGACTAATTATGATCTCAAATTAAAAGTAAATTAAAAAAACAGTGCATTAACAGCTCTCAAAATTTGGCCGCTATCCCAAAAATCAATTAAAATATTTTCCTCGAAAATAAAACCATTTCTTCAATTTTTGTTTATTTTAGTGCTGACAAAAAAGTAAAGACATGAACAGGCAATGCTTTAATAATCAATAAAAAGGAGCATTACCAAAAAACGTAAACACATGAAAAAAATCTTAGTATTATTTGTTATCGTATGCAATTCTATCATTTCTTTTGCACAGCCCCCAGATCCATTTATCATCACTATTATTAATCAAACCAACTTAGATTCATTATCAAAATTTGTGAATGAATTAACCGGAGAAGATTCAACTTATGTAAACGGCAATAAAGTACTTATTGAGCATCGTATTAGTTGGCAAGGAAATGACCTTGCTGCTGATTACATAAAACAAAAACTCGAAAGTTATGGGCTCTCGGCCTATGACCAGGATTTCAATGCCACAGGGGGGAGAAATATTTATGCAGTACAAGAGGGAACAATCTACCCGGATGAAAAATATATTATTTGTGCCCATTATGATGCTGTAGATTATTTTTGCGCTGATGATAACGCCAGTGGCACAGCAGCAGTGCTTGAAGCTGCAAGGATAAACTCCAACTTCGATTTTCCCTATACTATTGTATATGCTCTTTGGGACGAAGAAGAAGTTGGGCTTTATGGAAGCGCATATTATGCTTCAGAAGCAGCCTCGAATAATGAAATCATCAATGGTGTTATTAACTTGGATATGATAGCATGGGATAGTGATGATGACGGGATGTATGAAATTCACTCCAGTAATACAGCAAATTCTGGCGAGGTAGCTGCTACAATACAAAATGTTAATGCCAGTTTTAACCTGGATGTTTCCCCGGATGTATATACCCCAGGCACTCCTTACAGCGACCATTCTTCATTCTGGGATAATGGCTATGGGGCGGTATTATTAATAGAAGGATACTACGGTGGTGATTTCAACCCATATTACCATACCGCAAATGATAGGATCAGCATTTTTAACTTGGACTATTTTCACGAGATGTCAAAACTTTCCATTGGAAGTATTGCTACACTGGCATACTCGGGCGCCGTGCCTTATGCAACATTTGACCCCTTAAACGGTACTACCGGGTTTTCAATAGATTCTTCCATTACCATAACATTTAATATGCCCGTAAGAAATATAGATGATTCCCCCATTACAGACCCTACAGGCCTGGTTACATTTAAAAAAGAAGGACCCGTAGGAGAAGATGTTGAATACGTAGCCTCCATTAATGACAATAAGACCGTGATTACTGTATCCCCTGTTGATCCAATGGAATACGACCAAGATTACTTTGTTGAAATGCCGGATACTGTAGAAAACTATTTTGATGTTAGGTATGGTGGAGGCAATATTACCTATACAACGGAAGATGATGAGGGTATTTATGCATTACAACCATCGGATGTAAGGATATACCCTAATCCTGCAAAGAATTATTTAAAACTCCTGGTTGAAAAACCTGTTAATGAAAAAATTATCATAGAATTGCTTGATCTTTCAGGTCATAGAATAGTCTACCAAGATTATACTGGGGATAACGAAATGATCATGGATATTTCTGCTTTAAGCCCCGGTATGTATTTGGTAAATATTAAAGGAAGGTCATTTTCTATGATAAAGAAGGTATCTGTGCTGTAAAGATTAATTTAGAAACAGGTCAAAGTCTGCATTCTTTAAGTCTGGGTATTCTTTTTTCTTGCCTGGAAGGTAGTATTTTATGTCTTCATCTTCAGGATAGAATACTATGATCAAAAAAAGAAATAAATATTCTTTGACTTTTTTCATTGTTTGGTTTAGATTTAGGCAAAGTGTAAATATAACAAAAAAATAACAAATTTAAAATAATTTTATTTAAAAATTTAGAAGTTATATTTTTAATACTAAATGATACCTAAAATTAAACAATAATCCTACCAAAAAAGGGCAGTCAATTAAGAAAAAAGATAACCAATAAAAAAAACAGCTATTCCCGCTGTTATGGTGTTAAGTACAAGCAATCGTTGCAACCTGCAATGCAAAGGATGTTATGCCAATGCTCAAAAAAGAAATTTGGATGATGAACTCTCGGCAGAAAGAATATCACTGTTATTTTCCGAAGCCGAAGATATTGGAACAAGGATTATTATGCTGGCAAGTGGAAGAGGTTTTATCAACATAAGCTCTACCGGACAATTAGAACCATGCCCCTTCGCCCCATATTCTGATGTGAATATTAAAGATATGAAATTGCTTGAAGCCTTAAAACCAGGGTTTCTCGTAAAAATAAGGGAAGAACATCATATGCTCAAAGAATCCGTTGGTGGATGCAGCTTATGGGAAAACAAAGATTGGGTTGAGAAACAAATAGCCAAAGAAATTGCCTAATAATTCCCAAATCCCTTTGGTGGCATTTTCTTTCGGAAAAAGATTTTAAGTATACTTGCTACTTGAATTTTTTCTATAAAATTTCTTATCTTTGTACAAACAGCACTCTTGGCATGAAAATTATCAACCCTCTATACGATAAGGCTTTTAAATACCTGATGGAAAATGAAAAGTATGCCAAAATGGTGCTTTCCATTATCCTTGACACGGAAATAGAGGAGTTAAGCCTTGGGCAGCAAGAAACCATTGCCCCTGACGAAAAAAGGGGGCTAACACTTTTCCGTTTGGATTTTAAAGCCATTATTCGTAAAGCAGATGGTTCAAAACACAAAGTGCTGATAGAACTGCAAAAATCCAAATTCGTTACTGATATACAGAGATTTAGGGCATACCTTGGAGCCAATTATATAGGCAAAGAAAACACACAAGTGGCTGAAAGGCAAGAAAATTATTTTGTGACAGGAGATAAAAACTTATACCCCATCATTACCATTTATATTTTAGGGTATAACTTGGAAGACCTGCCTTACATGGCTGTTAAGGTAAATCGAAAGATCATCAACTCCATCACCAAAAAGGAAATTAAAGTTGATAGTTATTTCGTAAACCATCTTACCCACCAAGCTCATATTTTACAAGTTCGGAGGTTGCCGGAAAATCGCAAAACCCGTTTGGAAAAATTCCTTGTGTTCTTTAACCAAGCTTGGTGCACAGCAGAACCCTATATCATTGATTTGCAAGACATCCCCGAAGGCTTCGAAGAGATTGCCCAATACTTGCAAGGCCCGGTGATGAGTGATTCTTTTAGGAAACAATTGGAAGCGGAGCAAGAAATTGACGAAATATTCGATAAGCAAGAAGCCGAGTATGTGAAGAAGATTGAAAAAGTGGAAAAGGAAAAACTGGAAGTCCAAATCAAAGCTGCACAGAAATTAAAAAAGTTAGGGCTGCCGGTTGAAGAAATTGCCAAAATTACAGGCCTAGATACCAAAGAAATCATTAAAATTTAAATGTTTTATATACTTTTAATAAAAACTCTATAATATAAACCTTAAACCTGCCCAAAACAAATTATTTTAAGATGAAAATTATCAATCCTCTATATGACAAGGCTTTTAAATACCTGATGGAAAATGAAAAGTATGCTAAAATTGTACTTTCCATTATCCTTGATACCGACATAGAGGAGTTAAGCCTTGGGCAGCAAGAAACCATTGCCCCTGACGAAAAAAGGGGGCTAACACTTTTCCGTTTGGATTTTAAAGCCATTATTCGTAAAGCAGATGGTTCAAAACACAAAGTGCTGATAGAACTGCAAAAATCCAAATTCGTTACTGATATACAGAGATTTAGGGCATACCTTGGAGCCAATTATATAGGCAAAGAAAACACACAAGTGGCTGAAAGGCAAGAAAATTATTTTGTGACAGGAGATAAAAACTTATACCCCATCATTACCATTTATATTTTAGGGTATAACTTGGAAGACCTGCCTTACATGGCTGTTAAGGTAAATCGAAAGATCATCAACTCCATCACCAAAAAGGAAATTAAAGTTGATAGTTATTTCGTAAACCATCTTACCCACCAAGCTCATATTTTACAAGTTCGGAGGTTGCCGGAAAATCGCAAAACCCGTTTGGAAAAATTCCTTGTGTTCTTTAACCAAGCTTGGTGCACAGCAGAACCCTATATCATTGATTTGCAAGACATCCCCGAAGGCTTCGAAGAGATTGCCCAATACTTGCAAGGCCCGGTGATGAGTGATTCTTTTAGGAAACAATTGGAAGCGGAGCAAGAAATTGACGAAATATTCGATAAGCAAGAAGCCGAGTATGTGAAGAAGATTGAAAAAGTGGAAAAGGAGAAACAAATCATTGAGAAAGAAAAAAATATTGCAGAACAAAGAGTCAAACAAGAACAAAGAGAAAAGCAGCAGCTTCAATACAAAACAGTAAAAGAGCTAAAAAAGCTTGGCTTCAACATGAAGGAAATAATGAATATCACAGGTCTAAGTGAAAAGGAAATTGAGGAATTGTAATTATTTAATCAATAGACTTTGATTCTTTAGACAATATTATTAAAAGTAAGAATAAAGCCTACTCCACACACAAAAGATTACTATCGAAATACTGCCAGATATTTTTTGTCATTGATCTCGTATAAAAAACGTTCATGATCGTTTTGCAATTTAATACAAAATATTAATTTTAGCGAAGACTTTTAAATATGGTAATGAATTTTATACACGTATCCCCTAAGCTAAGAATAGCTTTTATCTTGATCCTTGCCATCTTGGTTGTAGGAACATCCGGTTTTATGATCATTGAAGGTTATGGACTTCTCGACTCCGTTTACATGACCATTATTACTGTTGCAACTGTAGGGTTCAGGGAAATAAGGGAACTTTCTGATGGTGGCAAATTATTCACCATTTTTCTTATAACTACAAGCCTTGGAACATTTGCCTTTGCTGTATCTACCATAACAACCGATTTTATTGAAGGACAATTCAGTTACTTTTTTCAACGCAGGAAACTAAAAATAGACAAAAATTATATGAAAGGACATATTATAGTTTGCGGCTTTGGCCGTAACGGAAGACAAACAGTTAATGAGCTTATACAGCATAATCACCCTTATGTAATTATTGAAAACAGCTCAGAAGTCATTAATAGACCTGAAAATCAAAATTTCAACTTTATCCTTGGGGATGCCACAACCGATGAAACGCTTGAGAAAGCAGCCATACATGAAGCCGCCGGGCTAATAACAACCATGCCGGTAGATGCTGATAACCTTTTTGTGGTGATAAGCGCCCGCACTTTAAATCAAAAATTGAAGATCATAAGCCGAGCAACAAACGAAAGTACAGAAAAAAAGCTTAAACAAGCCGGGGCTAACAATGTTATTATGCCAGAGAAAGTTGGTGGTTCGCATATGGGAGCATTGGTGCTTAAACCAGATATTGTTGAATTCTTAGAACATATCCAAGTAAAAGATGATATGACCAACCTGGAAGAGATTATGTGCAGCAACTTACCCAAAGACTTACAGAATAAATCACTCTTTGAACTTGGCATTAGACAAAAAACCGGTGTCAATATTATCGGGTTCAAAAACCCTGACGGAGAATATATCATTAACCCCCACCCAGATATTAAAATGATCCAAAATTCAAAAATATTTGTACTGGGAACACCTGAACAGATCAACAAAATGAAAACTTTATTCAAAACCCATAACAATAAAAGCTAACAACTGAATTAAAATAAATTTCCGTACACTTAACTTGACTCAAAATCGTTAGTAGTTAAGTAAATAAAAAAACAACAATTCTATGTTTGGAGCAATAGCAGGTGATATTATAGGATCAGTTTACGAAAGAAACCCGGTAAAAGTAACCAATTTTCCTTTATTTGATGAAGGTAGCCGTTATACCGATGACAGCGTATTAACCATTGCTGTTGCGGATTGTATCATGAACAACAAAGAATATGGAAAAACCATCCAGGATTATGCACGTAAATACCCTGGCGCTGGCTATGGCGGGAATTTTTTCCAATGGATATTTTCTGATAAAAGGAAACCTTATAATAGTTGGGGAAACGGCTCGGCGATGCGCGTTAGCCCAGTAGGATTTGCTTTTAACACCCAGCAAAAAGTAATGGAAGAAGCAAAAAAATCTGCTGAAGTCACACATAACCACCCCGAAGGTATTAAAGGCGCACAAGCAACAGCAATGTGTGTGCATTTAGCATTAGCTGGGAAATCCAAAGAAGAGATCAAAGCTTTTATTGAAAAAACTTTTCATTACGATCTTTCCCGTTCTATTGCCGAAATAAAACCCTATTATAATTTTGATGTTAGTTGCCAAGGCTCAGTGCCGGAAGCGATCATTGCGTTCTTGGAATCGGAAAACTTTGAAAGCGCCGTAAGGATGGCCATATCATTAGGTGGCGACAGCGATACACAGGCTTGTATTACAGGCGCTATTGCACATGCATTTTATAAAAAAATTCCAAGCAACATCATGCAAAAGATCCAAGAAATTCTTCCCAGGGAATTGTACCAAGTATCTGAAAAATTCTGTAAAACCTATCAAATCCAGTATTAATTTTTATGTTCTTTTCTCCCATAGAATATAACGAGCCGCTATACAGGCCACCGGCAGAAGCAGCATCAGTAATCATTCAAGCTACGATAGGATGCTCATGGAACAAATGTGCTTTTTGCCAAATGTACAAAACAAAAAAGTTCAGCATCAAACCCATTGAGGAAATAGAAAAAGATATAAAAACCCTTTCCCAAGTCTTTCCAAAATACAGGAAATTCTTTATTGCTGATGGAAATGCCTTATGTATGCCAACTCCAAGTTTGCTAAAAACACTGCATCAAATAAACAAACAATTCAAAAATGTGCAAAGGATATCTACTTATGCCTCTCCAAGAGATATTTTGGAGAAAAGCGATGCAGAGCTGCAAGCGTTATCAAAAAACGGGCTAAAACTGTTGTACGTGGGCATTGAGACCGGTGATGATGCATTACTATCTATTGTAAAAAAAGGTGAAACAGCCAATTCAACGGTTGAAGCATTGAATAAAGCCCAAGAAAACGGTATGGAACTTTCCGTAATGATCATTTCCGGTTTGGGTGGCCAAGAGTATTCAAAGCAACACGCCAAAAACTCGGCAAAAGTTGTGAACCAAATCCATCCTAAATTCCTATCTGTTCTTACGTTAGGATTACCAAATGAAATGGGACACTACAATAAAGTTTTTAATGGAAATTTTAAGCTACTTAACAAAACGATGGTCTTGGAAGAAATGAAACAATTTATTGAACGATTGGAAATACAAAACACAATTTTCCGAAGCGATCATATTTCAAATATTCTTGTTCTTAAAGGCATCTTAAACAAGGACAAAGAAAAATTTATTGAAAAAATCAACAATACCATTGACAATTCTTATTAATTTTATTTATTTTGGCATTTCCTTTTTTTTATTGATAAAAAAAAGGAAATTACGGAAATCTTGGTATTACATGGCCTAATAAGGCAATTATTGAGAAACATTTGCACCCCTTGGTAACTAATTTAAGAACAAGGCCTGCTTGATTATGGAATAGGGATTAATAAAGGAAAACAATGAAAACGATACTTGAACTATTTGATAACAGCGTAAAAAAATTTGGTGATAATCCATTGCTGTGGGATAAGGTAGATGATAAATACAAAGCTAAAACTTACAAGGAGGCCAAGCAATATGTGCAATATTTAGCTTCCGGGCTACTTGCACTGGGGCTCAAACCTGGCGATAAGATATCGCTTGTTTCAGAGGGAAGAAGCGAATGGATCATCAGCGAACTTGCCATACTTAGCATTGGAGCTGTTAGTGTTCCGGTTTCCGTGAAATTGGATGAAGCAGGTGAGATGCTTTTTCGTATAAAACACTCTGACAGCAAAGGAATCATTGCTTCTGCATCGCAGATGAAAAAACTGAAACCTGTGACCAATGAGTTGGAAAAGGTGGAAAACATCATCATCATTAAACCCGATGAAGCATTAGCAAAGAAATATGCTTCATTTTGTGATATTGTTGACAAGGGAAAACAAAATTTGGAAAAAAACCTCCCTACCTTAAATGAAATTAGAGATTCCATCACGGAAGACCATTTTGTAAATATTAGCTATACTTCCGGTACAACAGCAGACCCAAAAGGAATCATACTTACCCATAAAAACTATGTTGCCAATGTTACTCAATCCGTTTCTTTATTCGAGGTTCCCGAGCATTATAAAACTTTATTGATCTTGCCATGGGATCATTCTTTTGCCCATACGGTGGGTATCTATTCATTGATGTGGGGCGGGGCAAGCATTGCTTCCGTTGAAAAAGGCAAAACACAATCGGAAACGCTAAAAAATATAGGGAAAAACATCAAGGAAATAAAACCCACGTTTATATTAAGCGTTCCGGCGCTTGCCAAAAGCTTCAGAAACAACATTGAAAGAGCAATAAGTGAAAAAGGCAGTTTTACAAAAAATTTATACCAAGCGGCATTAAAAAATGCTTATAAATTCAATAGTGAAGGCTACAACAAAGGTAAAGGCATTGCTTTTTACCGAAAATGGCTTCATGTTTTGTATGATAAGTTAATATTCTCGAAGATTAGGGAGAATTTTGGTGGAAAACTTCGTTTTTTTGTAGGAGGTGGTGCTTTGTTGAATATAGAAATGCAAAAGTATTTTTATGCCCTGGGCATACCAATGTATCAAGGTTATGGTCTTTCCGAAGCTTCACCGGTTATATCATCAAACAACCCGCAAAATCATAAATTAGGCTCTTCTGGCAAAATTGTCCCCAATCTTGATGTGAAAATCTGTGATGAAAAGGTAAATGAACTACCCTTGGTAGAAAAAGGTGAAATCATTGTTAAAGGCGACAATGTAATGTACGGCTATTGGAAGAACGAAAAAGCAACCAAGGAGACAATCGTGGATGGGTGGTTGCGCACCGGCGACCTAGGATACCTTGATAAAGACGGTTACCTTTATGTTCTAGGCCGCTACAAAAGCTTGCTTATTGGCAACGATGGTGAAAAATTCAGCCCTGAAGGCATTGAAACGTCTTTAACTGATAATTCCCCGCTTATTGAACAATGCATGCTTTATAACAACCAAAATCCTTACACTGTAGGTTTAATATATCCTAACAAGGAAGCATTACAAAATAGGCTTAAGCAGGATGGCTATATCTTAAAAACAGAACAAGCTGAAAAAAAAGCGCTACAACTTATTGAAGCCGAAATAAACCAATTTAAAGGGAATGGCAAACTCAGCCATTTATACCCACACAGGTGGCTTCCTTCCGCGATTGGAGTGATACCTCAAGGTTTTACAGAACAAAACAAAATGCTCAATAGCACGCTAAAAATGGTGAGAAGAAAAATAACCGATCATTATTTATCAAGGATTAAGAGCATGTTTACAGCCGAAGGAAGAGCCTTGGATAACAAGCAAAACCTTGATACTATAAAAATTATCCTTAACGGGAAAAATGGAAACTCATAAGTTTATTTTCATACTTTTGGGTAAATTGAAATGTTTTTTATAAATTTATACCACAATAAATCAAACAGTTTATGAACTATTACAAGCTAATTATCACCGGGTTATTGGTTGTTTTGCTTTCCGGTTGTAAAAGCAGCAATTCAGAATCAAATGATAAATACAAAAAGATGATCAAACGAATGGTACAAGAGCAAATTATTAATCGTGGCATTGAAAATGAAAAGGTTATCAATGCTATGCTGGAAGTAAAACGTCATCTTTTTGTTCCGGGAGAATACCGTGAATTTGCATACAAAGACCGCCCATTGCCCATTGGAGAAGGCCAGACAATCTCCCAACCTTACATTGTTGCTTATATGACCGAATTGCTTGAACTCGACAAAGATGAAAGTGTATTAGAAATCGGGACAGGATCAGGATACCAGGCTGCCATACTTTCGGAGATTTGCGATAATGTTTATACCATAGAGATCAACGAAGCATTGGGCAGAAGAGCCCAAAAAACCCTCGACAGCCTGGGTTATGAAAATGTTCATGCTAAGATAGGCGATGGTTATAAAGGCTGGCCCGAACACGCACCCTTTGATGCCATTATTGTTACTTGCGCACCTACATCAATACCCAAACCGCTTAAAGAACAACTCGCTGAAGGTGGTAGGATGATAATTCCCGTTGGCGGCAAATTTATCCAGCACCTAACAGTGCTTGAAAAACAAGACGGTAAAATCATCAAGAAAAAAGATGCACCGGTTATGTTTGTACCTATGATTGACGGAAAAGGAAAAGTTTATTAAAAAAAACCTAAAAAACACGACCTATGAAAAAAATTGTATTGCTTTGCTGCCTAACTGTTGTAACTACTTTTGCTGCTTTTACACAAGAAAAGAATAATGAAGATAAACCTTTGAAGCCTGCTCTTCTTGAACTTGATGTTCAAAACCATTTTGTGAATTACATGGACCAAGAATTTTTGGATTCACGATACGCTTATATCAACTACGCCATTAAACTATTCCGCGATGCCAATGTGCCTGTTATTCGCATTTATCATACCACACCAGGGCAAGGCCCCGAAGAAGGCACCGAAGCCTTTGAATTTGTTGACAAGATAAAGATTAAAGAAGAAGATCCAAAATTTGTAAAAAACCATGGAAATGCATTTAAAGAAACAGGATTGGACAAAATGCTGAAAGAAAAAGAGGTTAATACAGTATTTGTAGTAGGATTAAGTGGTACTGGGTGTGTATTGGCTACGTATTTTGGAGGAAAAAACTTGAATTATGACACCCATTTAATTAAAGGTTGCACCATAAGCCCCAAGGCAAAATATACAGAAGTTGTTGAAGAAAGCCAGGGTGCATTGAGCTTGAAAGCAATGTCACTTCTTTTAAAGCATGCTTTGCAAAATGAATAGCAATTGTCTTTATCCCGGTGAATTTGCAAGGTTTTATGACATCATCTACCACAACCTAAGAAATGGTGTTGATAATGACTTCTTCCTCGAAAAAATACAAAATGCCGGTGGAAATATCCTAGAAATAGGCGTTGGAACAGGTAGGTTTTTTATGGATGCACTGGATAAAAAAGCCAATATCTATGGAATTGACGTTAGCCCCTCGATGCTGGAAGTATTGAAGCAGAAACTCCCACAAGACCATCACCACAGGATAAGCGAGCAAAGCATAGTAGATTTTTCTTTTGATAAAGAATTTAACTTGATTATTGCTCCTTTCAGGGTAATGATGCATGTTTTGGATAAAGAAGACCAACTTAAAGCCCTCAACAACGTATACCGGCATCTTGAAGAAGGTGGTACATTTATTTTTGATGTATTTGTCCCGAACCCGGAGCATCTTGTTAATGGATTAGACAATGTTACGGATTTTGAAGGAGAACACCAACCGGGTAAAAAGCTCAAGCGAATAGTCTCAACGACTCCTGATATAGTAAACCAATTGATAAACGTCACCTTTCGGTTAGAGTGGGAAGAAGAAGAAATGAAGAAGCACGAATGGAAAGTGCCGCTGCGTTTTTTCTTTAGATATGAGTTAGAACACCTGGTAGAAAAATCTATGTTCCCCAGTTATGAAATATTGGGCGATTATCAAGGAAACCCGTTGGATAGGAATTCTAAGGAATTTATCGTGGTTTGCAAGAAGTAAACTATCAGTGTATATTGAAAGAGAACCCGGTTTCTTGTTTTTAGCATCGCACAACCCAAATGGCAAATCTTTCTATACTTAAATGCCTATTGACGTGCTATTTATATCCCCCCCGCCCCCCCGTTCAGCGTAGCTTCCAACTACGCTGCATATTTTGTAGCTTCCGACAGGGTTCGGACACGTGCAACTCACCGGAGCCAACCCTTCAAGGGTTTTCTTATCAAATGTAGCAGGAATTTATTTATTAACCCAACCCTTGAAGAGGTTTCTACATCACAGTAAAAAGTTCTTAAAGTTTATAAAGTATAAAGTTAAAGAAAAAGCAGGCTACACCAACACTTTATTAAAAGTCACCCGGTGAATACCAAGCCAATGCAATAAAAATTTCACATGTGAGGAGCGGTTTATTAGCAATTCACCGGGTGTGGATATTTCGGTTATACTGACCCCCCATTTCGGTCATATTGACCCCCCTTGCA
>CAZJDA010000001.1:163446-230122 GCA_964544705.1 uncultured Bacteroidales bacterium | reverse complement strand
AATATACGGGATTCTGAGGGCTTTTCAAAATACTAACTTTCGGATGCTAGTGATTTTATATATTATTAGCAATAATCCTATTCAAAAGACTTTTAAAGGTTACAATTATTAAATTAATATCTTGGTTATGTTTAAAAATTATAATTATGCAATTAAAAGGACAAATACCAAAAAAGTTATTTTTTTGGTATTTTTATTTTCAATTCTATGCTTCAACCTATACCCACAAGGCTCCCTCCTACTCGTTGGAGGCGGCGCAGAAGATGATAACGGCTGGAGCGATGCCCCCTACCAATGGGGCGTGGATAAAACACAAAACAAGAGGGTGGCTATCATTGGCTATAGCGATACAACCACTTGGCTTAAAGATTATTTTGTATTCCTTGGCGCAAACCATGCACAAAATTTCCTTATCAACAACCCTACCATCGCCGATGACCAACAAACCTACAACGACTTAATCACTTTCGACATGATATTTATGCGCGGGGGCGACCAACAAGATTATTATGAAACCTACCTGGGCACAAAAACACAAGATGCCTTGCAAGAAGTTTATGATAATGGTGGTGTGCTAGGCGGCACCTCCGCCGGGATGGCTTTGCTTGGTGATGTGGCTTTTACTGCCCAGCAAGGAACGGTATACCCGGACGAAGCCGTCCAAAACCCAAGGATAGAGTACATAACCCTTGAAGACGACTACTTGTTTACCATAGATGGCTGGATATTCGATACCCACTTTATTGAAAGAGGACGATTGGGCCGGCTGGCTGCCTTTATGGAAAATTGGTACATCAAAACAGGCGAAACCATCAAAGGTATTGGCGTTGACGACCAGACAGCCATTTGCATATACAAAGACAGTGCTGCTTACGTGTATGGCACCGCGGCAGCTAACCTAATACAACCCGGCAGCCAAGGCGAACCTTTTGACACGGTAAATTCTTCAATGATGAAGACCCAAAACCTGGTACTAAGCCAACTGGTGCATGAAAATGTGATCAACCTTCAAACCGGCGAGATCACCGGCCTTTCTAACCCAATCAACACGGACAATGAAGAGGAAACCGGGATGTACACCTTGCTTTTAAGCGGCTCGGGAAGCGTTAATGATAACCATGCCTTGCTCAATCATATCATCAATGAACTGGATATCACGGAAAATATCTTGATTATCACAGGTTCAAATACTTCTACTGCCGAAAGCATGAAAGATTACCTGCAAAACAACGGCGCTACTTCGGTAGAATTTTACCAAGCCATACCTGCCAACCAATCCGATGAGGACTTTACCACTGCCATCAGTAATGCTTACGCGATCATTTTGGTGGATAACGAGTACAACCAACTCATGAGTTTCTTGAATGGAGGCATTAACGGCAATAAATTAAACAACAAAATACGACACGATAATATAGTTACTGCTTTGATTGGCCAAAATGCCCATTTTGCTGGAAAAAAGAACATTGAAAATGTATATTCCGATCCTGCTGCTTCCTATTATGGCGATTTTGAAACTGCCAACGGGCTAAACCTATTAAAAACCACTGCTATTTTGCCACGAACCTATGAACTAAGCACCGACCTTTACGAAAATATTATTTCTGCCATACCTTGGCTCATGGTAACGGAAGAATTCAAATATGGTTTGTGGATCCCAAGAGAATCTTTTGTTCAATATTATTTTAACCAGGATTTGGAATCCTATATTCAATACGTGGACGGAAATTATCCTGCCATGATGCTCGTTAATGAAGGTTGCAATGCAGGTTTTGCCGGGTATTGGAATCCCCCAAGAAATGTTGCAGGCTTCGAAAGCATGAACTATTATTTTCTAACCCATGATGACACTGTTAAAGTAGGAAACCAAGTGACCAGCGGTATTGAAAAGACCATGGAAAATAATTCGATCTCGATTTCACCAAACCCTGTTAGCAACTATCTTTCAATAACTTGCAAAGGATATAATGGGGATGCCAATATTTATGATACCAGTGGAAAGCTTGTCTGTTCTACTGCTTTGAATGAAAAAACCACGATCAATGTTTCAACTTTTAAAGCTGGGACCTATGTAATAAAAACCCATGATAACAGTTTCGTTAAAAAATTCGTTATCAGGCGTTAGTAAAACTATGCAATTTTTATCATAAACAAAATCCCTTTAACAATATTATTAGTTAGGGGGATTTTATATTTTTGAAAGAATAAAAAACATCGAATTATGCTGGAAAAAATAAAAAACACTGCAAAATTTTTACAAGAAAAGGCTTCAATGACGCCGGAGGTAGGAATTATTTTAGGTTCCGGGTTGGGTGGCTTGGTAAAAGAAATTGAGATTACTGAAAGTATTTCTTACGAAGACATCCCGGATTTCCCGGTATCTACTGTTGAAGGCCATTCAGGAAAACTGATCTTTGGCCGCCTTGGCGGGAAGAAAGTAGTAGCCATGCAGGGCAGGTTCCATTATTACGAAGGGTATACCATGGAACAAGTTGTTTTTCCCGTAAGGGTTATGAAATTCCTTGGTATAAAGAACCTTTTTGTTTCCAATGCCAGTGGCGGGTTAAATCCAACTTTTGAAGTAGGAGACTTGATGATCATCCGCGATCATATTAACCTTTTTCCCAACCCGCTTATTGGAAAAAATTACGAAGAGCTGGGTACCAGGTTTCCAGTGATGAGCGAGGCCTATAGCAAAGACTTGATCAAGAAAGCAAAAAATATTGCCAGGGAAAACAACATTAAATTTCAAACCGGGGTTTATGTGGGAAGTACGGGACCAACCTTGGAAACACAAGCAGAATATAATTATTTACGGATTATTGGCGCTGATGCAACTGGCATGTCAACGGTTCCAGAGGTCATTGCTGCAAGGCACATGGAGATACCTTGTTTTGCTATCTCGATAATAACCAATGTTAGCGATTTGGCCAAGATGGAAACAGAAACTTCGCACGAAGAAGTGCAAAAAGAAGCTGCTAAAGCCGAACCTAAAATGACCTTGATAATGAAAGAGCTAACCATGAGTTTATAACTCGTTGTGATGAATCCCACGTATAACTTGGATTCATTACATGCTATCATAAGTTATCGTGTCGAAAATATGACATAAGTATAATGTTTGAAAGACAAATTTTCTCACATTAGAACTCCAAAATAATAAACTCAGTCCTCCTGTTGGCGGCTCTTCCTTCTTCGGTTTCATTGTCGGCAACAGGAGTGGTTTCGCCGTATCCTTTGGCTTGTATTCTTTCTGAAGCTATCCCGGCATTCACCAGGTATTGTCTTACAGATTTAGCGCGTTCATGCGATAATTTCATGTTGAAATCATCATTTCCAACGTTATCCGTATGCCCACCAACCTCAATGACCATACTTGGATTGGTTTCCATAAGTTCCACGGCTTTGTTTAGTTCAACACGGCTTTCATTGGATAGGCCGGATTTACCGGTTTCAAAAAACACGTTGTTCAAAACCACTTTTGTTCCTTTTTCTATGGGCTTAAGAACAATATCTTTCTTTAATTCTTGGTAGCTTGATTCTTTTGTAACTTTAAAATTTTGTGAATAAAAAAAGTAGCCTTTGCTGTTTGCTGTAACTGCATAATTTCTTCCGGCAGGCAAAACCACAAGGTATTCACCGGTGTTGGAGTTGCTTTTATTGGTAGCGATCAATTCGCCGCTGTTCAAGTCTTCTACCAACACCCAAGCGCTTAAAGGTTTATTTTCTTTGGAATCTGTAACAATACCGGACACTACCACGGTAGGTTGCGGCCTAAGCTCTTCGGGTATTTCAATCATATAAAGGTCATACAGTCCTTCTCCACCTTCCCGTGTTGAAGCAAAATAAGCATATTCACCTGATGCAGAAATGGTAAAATAGTTATCATTCCCTTCTGAATTCAATGGCCTTCCAAGGTTAACCGGCTCACTCCATGTTCCATTGTCAAAAGTGGATTTAAAAAGGTCGGCTCCACCATATCCTGGGTGGCCATCAGACCCAAAATACAATGTTTTTCCATCTGGCGCTATGTGTGGGCTTTTTTCGTTGTAGGGTGTATTGATTATGGGGCCTAAATTTTGAGGGATTCCCCAATCGCCAAACCTGTTTTTCCTTATCATGTATAGGTCATTATCTCCATATCCGCCTTCCCTGGTTGATGTGAAAATAATCGTTGTTCCATCAGCAGAGATAGAAGGCTGGGATTCCCATTTATCGGTATTAACAATGTTTCCCATGT
Organism: uncultured Bacteroidales bacterium; assembly: GCA_964544705.1. Classification (GTDB taxonomy): domain Bacteria; phylum Bacteroidota; class Bacteroidia; order Bacteroidales; family CAZJDA01; genus CAZJDA01. The sequence continues at coordinate 225,882 of CAZJDA010000001.1, read as the reverse complement.
TTTTAGGTTCTGTCCATGTATCGCCTTCTAGCTCAGAAATATACAGGTCACAGTTACCTATGCCATCATCAGCACCGCATTTAACATAGATCATTGCTTGCCCATCGCCACTGAAAGTAGCTGTTCCTTCATTATTCGCAGAGTTTATGGGTTCAGGCAGAAGTTGAGGCGCCCCCCAGCTATCTCCTTTACGTTCAACTACATAAACATCTTCACCCCAGTCATTATCATCGCTGCCATCTTCTTGGCTAAATCTGCTTTTGCGTGTACTTGTAAAGTATAGCTTGTTTCCGACGGGGTCAACTTGTGGGGAATATTCATCAGAAATACTATTTACAACGTTACCCAAATTTACCGGGTCTTTCATTGTATTCTCCTTCTTCATGAGGCTTTCTCTCTGTTCACAATAATAGCGATAATATTTTCCCCAATGGTGATATTTGACCCTATCCGGGTCTTTAGGATATTTCTTAAGAAAATCATCAAAATTCTTTTTTGCTTTCTCAATCTTATTTAATTTTATATTGGCGCTTCCCCAATTATAATAGAAATATGCCCAATAACCCGGGTTTGTTTTATCTAACCGGGTATAAGCTTCTACGGCCTTTTCATACTGGTCATTGTAATAATATGAATGGCCTAAATAATACAAGGCATCATCATAATTCTCAGACTCATTAAGGGCACTGATAAATTGCTCGATAGCGTCTTCATATTCGCTATCATCATAATACGCTTTACCTTTTTCATAATATTCTTTGGCATAATCGCTTTGCCCGAAAGCTGCCAAAGACAAAAAAGATAAAAATACAATGGTCATAAGTTTACTCTTTTTCATAGCTGATATATTTTTATTTATAGTTGGATTTTTATCCATACAAATTTAATTGTATAAAACTAACACTTTTTTTTAAAAAAAACAAGATTAAATATATCAGTCTTGTATGCCTGAGCATCCGTACTACGGGTATGAAAACATATTGCAGTACATTCAGCAATGTCAATGTAAAAAGCAAACCCTCTTCAAGGGTTAGGTTGTTGTTGTAAACCCTTGAAGGGTTCTAAAAAACATATTTTTATACAACCGGATTTATTTTATTGATTGTGAAGATAAGAATACCTGTATCAACTGGTAAAGCTTATATCACATAAGGCAACAATATAAAAATATTGTTAAAAATATAGATGATCAAACTACTTAATGCTGTAAAAAATAGTACTTGTCTTAATTTTACTTTCCGTTGAAAAAGGAAATATAAAAGCAACGATTCTACAATAAATACGAGGAACTCGGGTATGAGATAATATTGCATGTAAGCGGGCAATATGGAAGGAAGGCCATAAAACAAGGCAGGAATAAGCGCCAGGTTGATGATAAGTATATAGTTGAAAAGTTTTAATGGCAATCTTAAAATTACCAACAATATTATTGAGATCAATATTTTTAAAATATAATTAAAAGTAACACCAGCTATTTTTAATATAAGATCTTTATAGGTTTTATAAAAGGAAGTGGTGTATATTATACGTATTTTGTTGGGCCTTATTAATAGCTTATAGTTAGAATTTGCTGCTTTCGATATAAAAAAATTGCTTGTTTTGGTTGTGTCTTCAAATTGTATTTTGAGCTTAAAAAACTTACTGGAATAATTATTAATCTCAAGATGTTTTAATGATATGATATTAGAATCAACAACGTCTTGAGAATTGAATACCAAGCTATCATTGTTATCAAAGGTTGTATCGGTGTAATAGAGCAAGGTTATTTCTCCCATCCTGGCCGAATCCTCGGTAAGGTATTGAAAACGAAAATTTTGGGTGATAGAGGCAAATTGTTGTTTGGATAAAAAAAACCCTATCACGATGATTATAATACGTAAAGATATCCTGGCAAAGCGGTACATATTCTAATTCTATTACTTAATGTTCAATCAGTCATTTTTTTTAACCGTTTAACATAAAAACCTAACGAATAATTACAGGAGTGTATTTCGTAAAGGGTCTTTTTTTAAATGTTATGTGATACAAAAGTACGCAAAAAGGCCAGTTTACGAAAATTTAAGTTTCTTGGATTTGAGCGGGATCACGTCTAAAGAGGGTTTTTCGGTATTAAAGACCATCAAACCATTCGCTTTTTTACCATTAGCAATACAAGGTGATGCAATTATTTGTGGTTTTCTTTTTATTTTGTATTTTCCAAAAGGCTTAAATTTTAGCTTTTTACTTTTTGCATAGGCAATACCTTCCATATGCCCATGCCCAATAAAACCAATCAACACGTCATTTTTCTGCATAAATTCCAAATGCTTTTCAAAATCCTCGTGCTTTTCCGGTAGTTCAACCAAAGAACCTGTTAGATCGGGATATAAATAATGAGAAAACATGATGTTGATCCCATTATATTCTACTATTTTATATTCAGGTAATTGCTCAAGAAACTTTACTTCAGAATTATTGATTAATGGAGATAATTCCTTGTCTTCGTATAACCACAATTTTCCTTTCGAAAGCTTTCTTCTTTGTTTATAATCTAATTGGTACCAAGTTTCGGGGTAATTAAAACCTGCTTTGTGTTGTGGGATTTTTTTTGCAGCATATAAATCGTGGTTGCCTGCCACGATATGCTTGCAATTTTCTTTTACGGTATTGATGCAATAAGATGCATCTCTTGTATCCAAATAGGCAAAATTGGGAACACTAAAACCTGCAATATCACCAAGGCACACGATCTCATCGCATTTTTTCTTCATTAAAATATCCAAAGCCTCGTTTAGCCTTACCTTATCTTCATGGATGTCGGAAATGATTCCTATTATCATCTCAATATAAATAATATACCGGTTTTCCTTTAATTTGAGGCCAAATTTACAAATATTTTATACACCCTTAACATTTTTTTCATTTAGCAATTTGTGCATGGTATCCATCCTTTTTAAAACTTTGTTTTTTCAATGCTTTTGGCCAATGTTAAATTTTTCAAAGAATTATGCATTTTGATATTGTAAAATTCATTTTCAACTTTCAACGGGGAATTTTTGTTAGATAAGGTGAAAATTTATTAGGTTTGCTAAAATTTTCCTATGGATGCTACAAAAAAGATAAAGCGTAAACCCGATTGGTTAAGGATTAAGTTGCCTGAAACAGGTTCATATGCAAAAATTAGAAAGTATTTTAAAGTGCATAATATTCACACCATTTGTGAGAGTGGGCACTGTCCTAATTTTGGAGAATGCTGGGATGCTGGCAATGCTACCTTTATGATATTAGGTGATATTTGCACCCGTTCCTGTGATTTTTGTAACGTTAAAACGGGTAAACCCTTACCCCCCGACCCAGATGAACCTACAACTATTGCCAATGCTGCTAAGTTCATGAATCTGAAACACTGTGTATTAACTTCTGTTGATAGGGACGATTTAGAAGACTTTGGCGCCAATCACTGGAGTAAAACCATTAAAGCTATTCGGGTTGCTGTGCCTGGAATTACCATGGAAACACTCATACCTGATTTTAAAGGCAAAGAGGAGTGTATTGACAAGATCATCGAATTGAAACCAGAAATTGTTTCCCATAACCTGGAAACCGTTGAAAGTCTTACCAGGAAAGTAAGAAAGCAAAATATATACCAACGTAGCCTTGATGTATTAAAATACCTGGCAGCAAATGGGATAAGAACAAAATCCGGTATTATGCTTGGCTTGGGCGAAACCCGCGAAGAGATTTTACAAACTATGGATGACCTTTTGGAAGCTCAATGCAAAATCATGACCTTAGGGCAATATCTTCAGCCTTCAAGGCAGCACTTGGAAGTGGAAGAATATATCACACCCGAAACATTTAACGAGTATAAAGAAATTGGATTGGACAAAGGATTTGAATTCGTGGAGAGTGCACCGCTTGTCAGGTCGTCATATCATGCTCATTTGCAAGTTTAAAAAAAGAAACCTATGGAAAACGTTATTTATAAAGATCTACAAAAAATAGACTATAAGGAAGCCTGGGATTATCAAAAGGAACTTTTTTCAGAAATAATAGAAAACAAGCAAAAAGGTAACGGTGACAAAGCCAATAATTACCTGTTGTTTTGCGAGCACCCCCATGTTTATACCTTGGGTAAAAGCGGGGCAGAAAATAACCTTCTTATCAATCAAATACAGTTACAAGCAAAAAATGCTTCCTTTTACAAAATTGACCGGGGTGGAGACATCACCTATCATGGCCCTGGACAAATTGTTGGTTATCCTGTCATTGACCTTGAAAAGCATAAACTATCCGTAAAAAATTATGTTCATGCAATAGAGCAATCTGTTATCAATACCTTAGATAAATATGGTATTAAAGCAGAAAGGCTTGAAGGCGCAACCGGCGTATGGATTGATGTCAATACACCCGGCAAAGCAAGAAAAATTTGTGCTATAGGAATAAAAGTAAGCCGATATGTTACTATGCATGGCTTTGCTTTTAATGTAAACACCAACTTGGATTATTTCAAATATATTAATCCATGTGGGTTTATTGATAAGGGCGTTACCTCCATGCAAAAAGAATTGGGGTATGAAGTGGATTTTGACAAGGTGAAAGATCAATTAACAAAAGCTCTCTATAAGAACCTTTTCGGACAGCCTTAAACACAAACATAACAACCTAATAATAATCTATATATCAAAATAAGTGTTACCACATATCCAGGAAAGGAATAGTTTTACTATTTTCGTATATTTTAAGAGTATATTAATGGGATTAAATACGCGTTTATAAACCCCGGTCATTTGTGCGAATGGTAAATTCAAGGTTTTTGCTAGTAAATATTATGTGTGTATTTCTTTTGCCGCTTTTTTCGCAGAAGGACTCATTGCTCAATGAATTGGAGAAGCCCCAGCATGACACAAGCCGCGTTAATTTGCTTATAAAAGTAGCTGAAACCACCAGGAAATCAAGCCCTGATTCATCTTTACTTTTCCTGGATAGGGCTTTGCAACTTGCCAATAAAATGGGAAGTAAAAGCAAAGTAGCTTATGTGTATTTCCATAAAGGGCGTCATTTTAATAATGAACATTATTATGATTCGGCTTACAAGTATTTTAGCATATCACGCCGCATCAATGAAAAATTAGGAAAGAAAAGGGAATTAGCCAAGTGTGAAAAAAACATTGGTTCTGTATTGTCGGATAAAGGAGAGCATGACAGTGCTACCTATTACCTGGATAAGGCGGAAACATTATTTAAAGAATTGAATGATAGCTTAGAACTTGCCGGAATATACACCAATTTAGGTAATATAAATTTTATTAAAGGGAATTCAGGGTTGGCCTTGGATTTTCATAACCAATCGCTAAATATACATCAAGCTTTAAAACACGAACATGGAATTGCTGCCTGTTATACTAATATGGGCATTGTATACAGGTATCAAGGAAATTATCAATTGGCTCTAAAATATTACCAAAAAGCGGTTAGGTATTTCGAGAAAATGAACGACAGGGAACGTTTGCCTTCCTTATACAATAACTTAGGAATTGTGCATTGGAAATTAGAAAGCTACAATCAAGCCATTTCCTATTTCAACAAATCCATGAAGATTTATGAAGAAAATGGTAACAGGAAGGGAATTTCGATGTGCTACAACAATTTAGGCCTTGTTTATGATGACAAAGGCGAAGATAAGTATGCCTTGGTTTATTATAAAAAAGCTTTGCAGATATTTAAAGAATTTAACTACAAAAGGGGCATGTCGGCTTGCTATACGAACATAGGAACTGTTTACAACAAATCAGAAGGATATGATTCGGCCAGGTATTTTTTTAATAAAGCTTTAAAAATAGATAAAGAGCGTGGAGATAAAGTCGGCATCTCATTATTATATAACGACTTGGCATCATTGAACCTAAACCTTTATAGGAAGGCTAAACCGGGTAATAGGCAGCAAATGCTTCAAAAAGCGTTGAATTTTGCTTTAAAAGCACTGAAAATAGGAGAGGAGATAGAATCTTTGCCACAAATAAAAGATGCTTCCGATAATTTATCGCAAATTTACGAAGCCCTGGCTAATTACCGGGAATCTCTTCGCTATGCCAATTTATATATAGAAACCAATGACAGTTTGTTTAGCAAAGAAAAAACTGAAGCCATACAAGAGATGGAAGCAAAATACCAGTTGGAAAAGAAAGAACAGCAGATTAAAATACAAGAAACCGAATTGGCTAAGCAAAAGGAAAATATTGCCCGGCAAGAAGCAGAAAATGCTAAAAGGGTTGCACAACGAAATATATTTATTGTTGCTTTTGTTCTTGTACTAGTGCTTGCAGGTGTTATCTTGAACAGCAACCGGCAAAAAAAGAAAGCCAATAGGATTCTTAAACAACAAAAAGACGAAATCAGGACAAAAAATATCGAGTTAAACCAACGTAACGAGGAAATCCTGGCACAACGCGACGAGATTGAAGCCCAAAAGCTCAGTACAGAAAAGATTCATCAAAAGGTGGCAGATAGCATTCAATACGCCGAACATATCCAAAAAGCAGTATTACCCGCTAAAGAATTCTTGGACGAGTTGTTGCCTGAGCATTTTGTGTTTTTTAGGCCGCTTAGCGTAGTAAGCGGAGACTTTTACTGGGCAGCCAAAACAGAATCCCATACGGTATTTGCTATTGCCGATTGCACGGGACATGGTGTTCCCGGTGCATTCATGAGCATGTTAGGAATCTCGTTCCTTAACGAAATTGTGAGGAAACCGGGCATCATGAAAGCTAACCAAGTACTAAATATTTTGCGGAATTACATTATCAGGGCATTACACCAGAGAGGTGTTTTAGGAGAGCAAAAAGATGGCCTTGATATAGGTTTTTGCCTTTTTGACCAGGAAAACTATACATTGCAATTTGCTGGCGCTAATAGGCCTTTGTATATTGTTAAAGAACAGTTTCATCAATTTGAAGAAGATAACGAGAAGTCCAATAAAAATATAGAATTGATAGAGGTGAAAGGGGACAAGATGCCCATTGCCATTTATGAAGATATGCATGAGTTCACCAATCATGAAATACAACTTGGTAGAGGTGATAATATATACTTACTAAGCGATGGATATACCGACCAATTTGGCGGGCCTAGGGGACATAAATTTAAAAATCCCAGGTTCAGGGAAATGCTATTGCAAATTGCGACTTTGCCAATGAAAGACCAGTATAAAGTAGTACAAGAAACTTTTGATACTTGGAAATACACAACAGAACAAATTGATGACGTGGTTGTTATGGGTGTAAGGGTATAATAATATAAAGAGATTTTTTGGTTTTCCTAAGATAACTTACCTTTAGCTTTTATACAAGAAAACATGTACATTCTCCTTCTTACCATCACCAGCATGGCCCCTAATGCTATATAGCCTAAAAAAGTAATTCACGATCTCTATGGCTTCATTGCAGTCTTTTGCTTCCCAGCATCCCCATACTCTTGGATAGCCATGTTCTTTAAGGGCTTTTTGAGGATCGTCGGTAATGCCAAGATACCACCGTTTCCATTTGGGCCAAAGAATACTGTTTAGTTTTATTTTCCTGTTAATTGAAATATAAATTTTGGTCATAATGTTGTTTTTTATAATTATTTAACCGCCTGCAAACAACATGTCTAAATTCCATTTCCCGTCTACTTTTTTAAATCCATACCCCCTGTCTGAACCAACTTTACCGTTTTTTCATTTTGATCGTAAAATGAATTTCTCTTGTATCACTTGTCTGAACTTTTACTTCGGAAGTTTTGATTTTGGTAACCTTTTTCTGGACCATTTTAACAAAGTTACATCAATAATTAATTAATAACTAAAACATACAAACAAAATATTGTGATGAGTATCAAAATTCTTGAGAATTAATTATTTTTTTTGATTTATTTTCTTGATAGATAGTTTATTATTAAAAAAAATCAATTATTGGTAATTAAATCTATGATTATTTTTTGATGGATTGTGAATTCATCACTATATTTGAAACCAATATCGACAGAACAAACATATAATAATGTAAAACATTTGTTGAACTAAATTTAAGATGATGAAAAAAGGGATTTTATTGTTGTTGCTTTTATTTTTTATAAAAGTAGAATTTGCGAGTGCACAGAATGAAAAGTTTAAAGCGCTTTTCTTGTACAACTTTACAAAGTACATAGATTGGCCGGCATCTTACAAACAAGGTAATTTTGTTATTGGCGTGTTGGGAAACTCACCGATTGTTGATGAATTGAACATCGTTTCTTCAAAAAAACAAGTGGGGGGACAAAGTATCGTTATAAAAAAATTCGCCAACCCGGCACAACTAGATCGGTGCCATGTTTTATTTATCCCTTCTTATAAGAGCGGTAGTTTGAGGGCGGTCTTAGCCAATCTACAGGGTAAAAATACCTTAGTGGTTACCGATGGAAACAACCTTGTTCAGCAAGGCGCAGGGATCAATTTTGTTGAAACAGGAGGGAAGCAAGGTTTCGAGATTAAGAAACAAAATGTTGAAAGTAAAGGTCTTAAGGTGAGCGGTAGCTTGCTTTCTTTAGGCACAGTGGTTAATTAAATGATATGTTGAATAAAAAAAACAGGATACAAATGAAAAAGATATTACATATAATTTTGTTATTTATTTTTGTTGCTTTCCTTAGCGCTAACATGGATGCACAGGAAAAGAAAGACTACTCGCAAATGACCAAAGAGGAGGTGATGCAAATGTCTTATGATGAGCTGCTCGACCTTCCTTTTGAAGACCTTATTGCCCTTGCCAATGTGGTAGGTGTTTCAGCAGATGAATTGTTACAAATGGTCCTTGACCAGGAAGTGAGATCAGCTTCAAAAAAATCTGAAAAGAATTTTGACTCCCCGCTCTCCTCGTCTGTGGTTTATTATGAGGAGATTAAAGCCAGTGGTGCTACTTGTATTGCCGAAGCTTTAAGATTAATTCCCGGTGTTATCGTGAGGGAAAAAACCAATGGGAATTTTGATGTCCACCTGCGTGGCAATGACAATGTCCCAAACAACCACATGCTGGTGTATGCAGAAAATTCCATGACCCTGGTAATGATAGACGGAAGGCCGGTATATAATTATGTAAACGGTGGTACATTCTGGGAAACCTTGCCCGTTGGATTGGAAGATATTAACAAGATAGAAGTGGTAAGAGGGCCTTCAAGTGCATTATATGGGCCAAACGCCGTTTCAGGGGTTATCAATATCATCACCAAGAGTGTTGAAACCAATGACCTGGAAGTTAATGCAGATGCACAAGGTGGCACCATGGGTACAAAAATTGGAAATATTTCAGCATCTAAAGGTTTTGGAGATTTTAAAATGAGGTTTTCCGGTAACTATCAATTCCGCGAAAGGGAAACGGATAAGTTTTATATTATGGCTTTGGATGATGATAAGGTAATGGACGACGATAATTATTATACGCTCCAAGAGTATGATGAACTACAATACCAGGATGCAAGTGGAAATACATTCTATGTCCTGGATCCAACAGATGATGTCAATGAGCTTTTTCCCCACCCGGGAACATCCATGGATCGTTTTGGCGCTAATGGGTTCTTCAATTATAATATTTCCAATGAGCTGGATTTTAACTTGACAACAGGTACCCAAAACTCCAGCGTTATAACAACCCAATTGGGCGATGCCCCCGTGGCGCTTTCTACAAGGGAATCCAATACCAATTACGTGGATTTTAGGTCGAACATTTATGGTTTTAAACCCCAGGTTAATTATTTATTTGGTTGGCAAAACCTTGTCAGGGGCGATAACGGATTTAAAATTGACACCTATACCTTGAATGCTAACTTAGAATATGATTTCAATTACAAGAACCTGAACATTAGGCCGGGTCTGTTTTACCAGGAATACATGGCCGATGACACACCTTATTTGGATAGTGTTGGAAACGGTATAATCAATGAAAAAATCACGACAAGCAGCTCTGCGGCAAGCCTTAGGTTAGACTATACTGCCTTTAACAAACTTAGGCTGATAGCTGCCGTTAGAGGGGAAAAATACCAATATCCCGATGAAACCTATTTGACTTACCAATTCGTTGGTTCATATAAGATTAATGACAACCACATTGTACGGGCTTTACATTCCAGGGCCAACCGCGGGCCCTTTGGTATGGATGCTTATGCCAATTATTTATGGAAAAGGGTTGCAAGGCCTGACCCCGGTTACATCTATTTTAACGGCAACAAAGAAATGGATCTGCTTACTATGGACTTGTTTGAATTCGGCTACAGGGTAAAACCCATGAGGACTTTGCTTGCAGACCTTGAAGTTTTCTATACAGAAGCCGAGGGTTTTGGTGCATTGTACCCTGATTCGGTGCATTTGTTTTATGGAAATAATTTCCCACCTGAAATGGGCGGTATTGGCAGACCTTATGCTCGCCTTACGTTCCAGAACAATGACATCGTATCAAAGCAAACAGGCGTATCTGCTGCTTTTTCCTGGGTGCCAAGAGAAGACCTTGCATTAAAAGTGCATGGAACTTACCAGGAAACACAACTTGAAAATGCAGTGCCTTATAACAATACAGAAATGATGCAGATGATGTTTGCGGAGGCTTATAAGAATGGATTCATTGATTTAAATGGCGATGGAATTCCTGATGACCTTAATGGAGATGACAAACCAGATCCTTATCCAAACGGCCAATTTCTTTTTAATCCAGCCACAGGCGATCCAATAGATCTAAATATGGATGGCCAAATAACCGATGCTGACAGGATTCAGTCAACACCTTACACAACCAACGTGCCAGACAGCACCATCAGCGAGATGGATCATAAAGCCACGCCTTCATATTATGGGGGGGTCTCAGTGAATTATTTGCCTTTGAAAAAGAAATTGAATATTTATGCAAGCGCTTATTTTTACGGCGAACAAAAATTCCTGGTTCAGTATGGTGAATACACCATTGATCCAAAGGTAATACTGAACACCAAGATTTCGTACAAAGTATATAAAAACCACCAAGTGTATGTTAACGCCCGCAACCTCTTGAACGATGATAGCAAGGAATATGGCTTAGGCGACAAAATACCGGGTGTTTATATGCTAGGTGTGAGCCTTGCTTTCTAAATTGAAATAACTACCTATACTTATATTTTTTTTTCCCGTGGTATGATCAGATGAGATTACCACGGGTTTTTATAATTTTGCAGGGCATATGAAACCACGAATAAAAATTTGCTGTATTAGCTCAAGAGCAGAAGCCCTTATGGCCATAAGCTATGGCGCTTCTGCCATTGGCCTTGTCGGGCATATGCCCAGCGGGCCGGGAGTTATTGGCGATGAACTTATCCACTCTATCAGCCAAACCATCCCCCCGCCTGTTGCAACATTCCTGCTCACAAGCGAAACCCAAACAAAGGATATCATCCTGCACCATCAACGCACACGCACCAATACCATACAGCTTGTAGATGACGTTACTGAAAGCACCTATGCAGAAATAAGGGAGGCGCTCCCTGTCGTTAAGCTGGTGCAAGTGATCCACGTTATGGATGAGTTTTCCATTGAAAAAGCCTTAATAGCTTCTGAGTTTGCAGATGCACTGTTGTTAGATAGCGGGAACCCTAAGCTTAAAATCAAGACTTTGGGCGGTACCGGGAAGATCCATGACTGGAAATTGAGCCGAAAAATCGTAGAACAATCCAGGGTGCCGGTATTTCTTGCCGGCGGATTAAACCCGGGAAATACCAGGCAAGCCGTTGAAACCGTTCAGCCTTTTGGAGTGGATGTGTGCAGTGGCGTAAGGACTAACGGTAAGCTGGATGAAAGGAAACTGGAAGAATTTGTGAGTAATATGGTGTAGGTCATTGAGAACTGCAATCGTTTGAAGCAAATAAAATTGTCTATATGTCTTACAAACCCCAGCTCGGAGAAGTATGTGTGTGATGTTGGTGATGGAGATGTTTTCTTTCTTGGGTAGTTTTATCAATAAATTTATTAGGTTCATTGCCTTTTGATAAATAATTTTCATGTTTGGAAGGATGAAAATCCTTTTGGCGTGTATATTTTTCTTTTCCAGTGAATGGGGTATTCTTTTCAACTTTTATGGTAAAAGGAAAAACAATCAATAACAAAGAAACTATAACAAAAAAGGACGTAGCAGCTATCCGTTTCTTTTTGTTCTTCAACAACCTTTTGAACAAGCATAATATTACATTCCAATGAAGAATTATATGAAATATCAAAAGAATTACAAGTGTAATACCAACATAAAGATGGATTGTTCCCCACTGATGCCTGTCTAATCCCAGGAATCTAAGGTCAATGTTTTCATAGTAAACCATCCAGCGTTGTTGGCCGGGAATGAGCACATACTTGATCAACAGGCCGATTCCAACAAGTAAAGCCATTAATAGAAACATGATGGCATCGATAATGAAATTAATTGTTGATTTCTTCATTTTAACGGATTATTAATTTGTTTCTGGTTAAAGGAACCATTCCGGGTCAGTGTATTTTAAAGCATGTTCTCCATAAGAATTTACTTTTTTGCCTTCCACTTTAAAAGTACGTTTTTGGCCATAGATTTTTGAGAATATAACCAGGCTTTCATCCTCCGCCACCCTGGTAAGGTTAGCATAGTTCGTCTTGTGTTTATAATCGATTGAATTGTTGCAAAGCGGGCAAAATAAATCTACTTCCTCTCCCGGTGATATTTGCAAATCTTCACTTTTCTTGGATGAATAATTTCCTAATTCCGTGTGCAAAACCACCAATCCTGCTTGACCTTTCTTATTCTTAGCTGTAAGAATGATATCTTGGCCAATACTTAGTGTATTTTTACAATGAGGGCAATGATATTGGGTTCTCATTTTTTATATGTTAAATGATTATTTTTCCAGTAATTCTTCCCTAATCATAGGTTTTCCGCAACTAGGGCATTGGATGCTAGTGCATTTCACTCCTCTTTTGTGAATTACTTTTTCTCCACAGTTAGCACAAACACAATTGCCACCGGGGCCATAGCTTCCTCCCTTGTTTTTTCCTTTACCCCCGCCGTGTCCTAAGCTTTTTCCTTTATCTTTACTTGGATTGTTTTTTTGATTATTCATAAGGATTGTTTTTTGAACGATTATTCATTATTTGTTTCTTTGCTTGCTTATTCATCGTATTGAATATTACAACAAATATAATGAACATATGTGCAAAATGCAAATTTTAAGAAAAATATTTACGCTGCATTTCAAAGAACTGGCAGATTTCTCCCATTCAGCGTAGTTTCAACTACTGGAAGCTACAATATCAAAAGCATAGCGAAAGGTAGGCTAATTGCAGGGAGAAAGTTTGTAAAGTTGAATTGCAATTGTTTTGGGATGGATTTTGCCCTGACTCCCTTGCAGTCAATGATTAAAACATTCTAATGCTTATCTCTCTTTTCTTTGTACTTAAATATACAAAAGATTTTGAATGGAGGTTTAGCAAGCATATAACCATAGTGGTTTTAGTTATTAGATAATAAATCCAAACGTTATATTTCTGCATCAAGTTTTAAACCTGGTATCTTTCCCAGCAACGAAGTTGATTTTCCGGGGTTAAAATAAATGTGAAAGTTCACAGAAAACTTTAATGTTTGATTTACAAAGGCTGTAATTAATTTTTAACATTTATTATGAAGATACCGGAAAAAAAAATAAAAAAAATCGTTGGAATTTAAGAAAAGTTATATATTTGCCATTGTATTTAAAAATTTTAACATACTTAAAAAAAACACATTATGAAAAAACTAGTAATTTTAGTTGTGGTAGCATTTGGAATTGGACTATTTTCTTCTTGCAAGAAAGATCATGATTGTGAATGTACGTATCCTGATAATTCCGAATTGAACCAGGTACATACTATCGAGGATTCAAGTAAAGGCGATGCAGAAGATGCTTGTGATAAACTAGATGATGCTGCAAAACAGCTTGATGGTTCATGCGAGCTTAAATAACTCATGCTTTAATTATAACAATAAAAGCTATCTTGCCAAAGATAGCTTTTATTGTTTTACAACCTATTTTTAATCCGTTTAAATATTGAATTTACATACGAGTAAAAATTTACTTGTTTTATAAGCTTAAAATATGAAAGTGTTTTTTATTGTTTTAAGGATTTTGGTAGGAATAACATTCGTTTTTTCTGCCTATGTTAAAATGTTTCCTGCTGAATTGCTGGAGTTGGCCATTGTAGAGACAAGTATTGTGGGCTGGTCGGTAGCTCCTTTTGTTGCTCGTCTTTTGATTGGTGTAGAGTTTTTTCTTGGAATAATGTTAATTACAGGGTTATATTCTCGATTAACCATCAAAGTAAGTATATTGGTACTTTCCGTTTTCACGGTGTATTTACTCGTTATATTGATTACACAGGGTAACCAGGACAATTGCAATTGTTTTGGGATGGATTTTGCCCTGACTCCCTTGCAGTCAATAATCAAAAACATTCTAATGCTTATCTCTCTTTTCTTTATACTCAAATATACAAAAGTTTTTGAATGGAGGTATAGCAAGCATATAACCATAGTGGTTTTAGTCATTAGTATAACCATTCCTTTTTTGTTTGCGCACATAGTTGTTACGGATAGAGATTTCTTTGCTGAACCACTTAATCAGTCTATAGATTTAGATTTGCTTTATGATGAACCTGGTTATACCGCTCCATCAGTTGAGTTAAGAAAGGGCAAGTGGGTAGTAGCATTCATGACAACTTCATGCAGGTTTTGTGTAATAGCCGGTTACAAACTAAACATTATTAATAACTCAATTGACGAACTCCCCTTGCATATACTCATCGCCGGGTCTGATGAAGGAATTCGTGATTATCATTTCACATCCAAAACCCGGAATATTCCGCAAACGAGAATAGAGTACAAAACTTTTTATGAAATGTTAGGTACTCCTAGTGTTCGTTTTCCAAGTATATTTTTTGTCGAAGATGGTGTGATCAAATATCGCCCATCTACTCATGGCTTTAATGAAAAAGATATAAAAAGGTGGTTGGAAGAATAGAAAAAAATGATACAGGAAAAAACATAACCATTATCTTAAACAAGTAAATGGTTTTGAACGGGCAGACAATGGGATTCGAACCCACAGCCACAAAACCACATCCTGTAAGGCTTTTTTTCTTACTTTATTTGCTTTATGCCGCTTTTTTTGCTTCTTAAAATTTTATATTTTTTCTATTTCATCTCTTGTAAATCCCATATATTTTTGAATAGCCTCAATTGGAAGTCCATCATCTTTCATTCCTCTTGCAATCTCATAGCTTCTTAAAATCCTTTTAATTGCCCAATCAAACCGGATTAAATTTCTTCTACTAAAATTTTCTATGAAATTTATTGTAAAATATATTTATGAATAGGATTTTTTATATATTTGCAATCGTATTTGCCTCAAATTCTATTTGATCAATCTGAGTCAAAAAAAACAATCGAGTATTTTTCCATAAATCATATAATTCTGCTAATTCTTTTGATGATATATAATATTATTTTTGGGAAAAATAAATTATTTACTAACCTAAAAGTGAATTCATGTACGATATTATTGAATTGAACGGCAAGCTTGTCACGGAGCTAAGAGACATTGCAAGGTCATTAAACATCCCCAAACCGGAATCGCTAAAAAAACAGGATTTAATATACAAGATCCTTGATTATCAAGCATTGAATCCCAATGCAGAAGGGTTGAAAAAAGAAACTACTTCAGATAATAAAAAGAGCACAAAACCAAAAAGGAGGTCATCAACAAACTTAGCAACAGAAACTATAGATGACAACCCTGGGCAAAAAGAGAAAGAAAAGGAAGAAAAAGAAGTAAAAGAAGAGAAAAAGGAAAGAAGAACTAAAAGAAGGTCTAGTGCATCTCAATTGACAGAAGAAAAGGAGGAAAAAACAGGAATGGTTGAAGAGCGAAAAGAACCCGTGAAAGAAACTAAGAATGAACCAACACCTGAAGGTGATATTACAGACAGAAGAAGTTCAAAAAGCTCAGCACCTTCACAAAGCAAATACGGCTATAGGCAAAACAAAGAGAATAGGAGGCAATCCGACAAAAAAAGCATAGATTTTATTAATGAGTTGGAAGGTATCGTAAGCAGCGAAGGTGTATTAGAGATTATGCCTGATGGTTATGGCTTTTTGAGGTCGTCAGATTATAATTACCTCAACTCTCCTGATGATATTTACGTTTCTCAATCACAGATAAAATTATTTGGCCTCAAAACAGGCGACACAGTAAAAGGAAGTATAAGGCCACCAAAAGACGGTGAAAAATATTTTCCTCTTATCAAAGTTGAGATGATCAACGGAAAAGAGCCTGAAGTCGTAAGAGATAGGGTCCCATTCGACCATCTTACTCCATTATTCCCAGAGGAAAAATTCGACCTCACCAGCCATAAGGGTGTTACCATGTCATCTCGTATCATAGATATGTTTACACCTATTGGTAAAGGACAAAGGGCATTAATCGTAGCCCAGCCCAAAACGGGTAAAACTGTTCTTTTGAAAGAAGTAGCCAATTCCATTGCAGCGAACCATCCCGAGGCTTACTTAATTATCCTGTTAATTGACGAGCGCCCGGAAGAGGTAACCGATATGGCAAGGAATGTGAAAGCAGAAGTAATTTCTTCTACTTTTGACGAACCGGCGGAAAGACATGTAAAAATAGCCAACTTGGTCATAGAAAAAGCAAAAAGAATGGTTGAATGTGGCCATGATGTTGTAATCCTCATGGATTCAATAACAAGATTGGCAAGGGCTTATAACAATGTTTCACCTGCTTCCGGCAAAGTCCTTTCTGGTGGTGTTGATGCCAATGCGCTTCATAAACCGAAAAAATTCTTTGGCGCTGCACGTAAAATAGAAAATGGCGGCTCACTAACCATCATCTCTACTGCGCTAATTGACACAGGCTCCAGGATGGATGAAGTGATCTTTGAAGAATTTAAAGGAACAGGTAACATGGAATTGCAACTCGACAGGAAACTTTCTAACAAGCGTATTTATCCTGCAATTGATATTGTTTCATCAAGCACAAGGCGCGAAGACCTTCTTCTTAGTAAAGAAGTATTGCAAAGGACATGGATACTCCGCAACCATCTTGCAGATATGAACCCTCTTGAAGCTATGGAATTTCTTAAAGAAAAAATGAAGCACACCCAAACCAACGAAGAATTCTTGGTTTCCATGAATGGATAAAAGTTTTTTAAATAACCACACCGGGCCGTTCTTTGCCGAACTGCCCGGTTTTTTTGTGCTGCATAACTTAGCCATCCATTACAGACAACGTTTATTTGCCTGCTATTTCTTTGCTCTGATTATACAAAAGCAATAAAAATATTTATTAAAAATAATTCTTGATTAAGGCAGGTACATAAAAATAAAGCCTATCATGGCCATTTTGCCCGGGTTTGTGTATTCTAGTTTAGGCTTTTTCTCCAATTCAACAATAATATTCTCAACGTATTTAGCTGTTTTTGCCATTCCTTTGAAATTGATGTACTTAACATCATCTGAAGGCGTGTGGTAATCACTGTGTAATCCTGATGTGAAGTACAGAAAGGGAACCTTGTTCTTATTAAAATAGGTATGGTCTGACCCAGAAAAAGACCCTTTATATTTTTTTAGCCTACCCTTTTTATATTTAAGTTGTTTTATTGTTTCCTTGATTTGAGGCGATGAATTGGTACCCACTAAAAAAAGTTTGTTTCTTAATTTGCGCATTCTTCCAATCATATCAAAATTTACATAGTAATTTATTTTTTCCATGTCAATGATATTGCTATTGCAGAAATATTTAGAGCCAAGCAATCCTCTTTCTTCAGCAGCAAAAGCTGCAAATAAGTAATTGTATTGAGCAAGTTTATGGTGATTAATATACCTTGCCAGCTCCATAACCATGGCAGTTCCGCTGGCATTATCATCAGCTCCATTGTGTATTGCTTGCCCTGCCATATACCTGGAACCAAAATTACCTTTCCCCAGATGATCGTAATGAGCGCCTATCACAACAGTATACTTCGCATTATTATCAATATATCCAATAACATTATAAGCTGTATCTATGTTGCCTCTATTGGTAAAAGTAAATGGCTGCAAATATCCATCCAGTCCTGTAAATGGTTTTAATCCCGCCTTTTTGTATTCACTAATAATGAAATCATAAGCTTTTTTTTCATAAAAGGTTCCTGATTCTCTCCCAAAAAGAGAATCACTTGCCAATAGTGATATATCTTGAATAAAACGCTGCTTTACTGCCGAATCTGAAAAAGAAAAATTTTGTGATAAAACGGTTATGCTAATTACGAGCAATGTGGATATAGTAACGATTCTTTTCATACTTCTTTTTTTTCTTTTGATTTTAAAATTTACTCTTTGACGAATGTATTGTAATTTTGTTACAACTATGGTATATACAAAATTATTGTTTTGCCTGTTAAAAAATTAACATTTGGTTAACATGCACTCACGGCATATCAATGAAACTAAAAGATTTTTTTGCCGTTTAATACATGAAATTCCAATATATTCATTATCTTTAGATTGTAAATAAATAATATTTATGCTTATGAAAAAAATAACTACCTTACTGCTTACACTATTAATTATTGGCTTATTCAATATTATACAAGCGCAAGAAACCATTGATTCAGTGCTTAATGAGCGCACTGCACTTTTAAAAAATGTTGAAGCCGAAAAAAGCGCTATAGTATCACCATCTGTTGATAACTTGGAAGATATTACAGAAAAACAGGAAGAAATCATTGAGGCTGACAATGCTATCATTAACGAATTTCTTCAACCGATAGTAGCTCAAAACAAATTGTATGAAGAAAAGATCAACAATTTTGAGAAATTGCAAAATGAGTTCCAAGAGTTTAAAAAATATTTTCTTTACGTGATTATCGGCGCCGGGCTTTTCTTGGTTTTATCCATTATCTTCCTCATTCTTTATATTAGCGCTAATAGTAAGAATAAAAAGCTTCGTTCCAAATTGATCAAGATGGAACGGTTGCAAAAAGAGCATCAACGAGAAATTGATTCCATTCAACAAGAATTGGATAACCAAAAAGCTTCTTTTCGCAAGGAAATGAATAGGATAAAAGAAGAGAAGGCAAAACACCAAAAAGAATCGGAAGAGCAAAAAGCACGAGTAAAAGAATTGGAAAATGAGAAAGCCAAGATTGAAGCAGAATACCAAGATAAGATTGAAGCTGTAAAAAGAGACTACGAGGCACAAATTGCTGAATTGAAGAGCAAAGGCGATGTTGAACAAGTAAAAGCGGAGATGGAAAAGCAGCTCCAAAATAAGGACATGAAAATAGAGGAGCTGAAAACCGAAAAAGAAAATATAATCGGCGAACTGGAAATCTTGAATAACAAGCTTAAAGAAAAAGAAAGCCAGCCGGTAGCTGACCCAGTAGAAATAGAACAGTTGAAAAAAGATAATGAAAACTTGCTCAATGAAATAGGTAAAATCAATGAAGACTTGAAAACAGAAAAGGATGAGAATTACCAATTACGCGATACCATTGAAACCATTAAGCAAGAAAAACAAGAAGCAAGCACGGATAAAGGCGAGATAGAAAGTTTACAACAGAAAATCAAGGAAATGGAAATGGAGCTTGATGATTATAAAGTAAACTTAGCAAAAGAAAAGAATACAAAAGAGCAAATACAGGATGAATTAAAAAAATTTATTGAAGAGATCAAATCTTTCAAATTACGTTAATTTTATTTATATTTATAGGAAATTTTACATTAACCCATCAAAAACATAGATCATATGTCAGACAAGAACCACGATGATAAAACCCTGGAAGTAGCAAGGGAACTTATTGACACCATTAGAGAACAATTTAATTTGGAGAGCGAAAAACTCCAGGAAGCCAGAAAAGAAGTGGAATATGGCGAAGATTTTGAGGTAAGCAAGTTTTATACCTATTCAGGCCCAAACTATTACCTTGACACAAAGGCTGTTGTTTTTAATCTTTACATTGCTCCCAAAGGCGCTTCAGTAGAATTGTTGAAAGAAAAGGTAACCAAAGTATTTCCCCAACTCAGCGATATTGAAACCCCTTATGTTGTTGACCTTTTCGCTCATACACTTATTCAAACCCTAAAAATGGATATTGATTTGTATATCAATAAATTCAGGATAAGCCGTATTAAAGAAGAATACGTTATTGCGATAGAATACCTTGACGATTATATTGTTGAAGATGCTGTATACCTGCTAAGTGATTGGTTTAGGGCACTTAGCGAAGAAACAGATTTTGATTTCCAAGAAGAATTCCTAAAATTACAAGATGATTTTAACAAAACCATGTTCGGTGGGCCTACTTTATACTCTCTCATTGAAGCAGGACTTAAGAACAATATCCCGGTAAACTTTCTCTTTGAAGAAAACCAATTTATGTGGGGATATGGCAAAAAACAACTAAGGGGGCGCTCAACTACATTCCATACCGATAGTATCAAGGACACGGAGTTTACGATGTATAAAGATATGATGGGAGATTTTCTTGAAATGTGTGGATTCCCAACACCTAAGGGTAAAAATTGTTTTACAGAAGATGAAACCATTGAAGAAGCCTTGAATTTAGGATTCCCGGTTGTTGTTAAACCTGTGGCCGGCCATAAAGGACAAGGAGTTACAACAGGCATTGAAAGCGAAGAAGAAGTGAGAAAAGCTTTTAATAATATCATTAAAAGCGCTGAAGAAGAAGGCGTTAATTTTGAAGGTGCACTCGTTCAGCAGCAAATATACGGTACTGACCACAGGCTTCTTGCCGTGGGAGGAAAGTTTGCAGCAGCCCTCGAGAGAGTTCCTGCCTTTGTGATCGGAAATGGAGAAGATACCATTGAGCAACTCATCATTGAAGAAAACTCAAAAGAGATACGCCTGGATAATGCACGCTCACCCTTGGCAAAGATTCATATTGATGAAGACCTCAAAGATTACCTTTCCTTGCAAAGCTTAAGCCTTGAAAGCATTCCTCCTGCTGAAGAAAAAATTCAACTGCGCAGGGTTGCTAATATATCAGCTGGTGGCGTTTCTATTAATGTTTCAGAGAACATGCACCCTGCTAATATCCAACTTATTGAAGATATAGCGGGTTTCTTTAATGTTACATGCCTTGGTATAGATATTCTTGCTGCCGATATTTCAAAGCCTTGGACAGAAGGAAACTTTGGCATCATCGAAGTTAATGCAGGCCCCGGCGTATTTATGCACCTTGCTCCAGCATACGGTGGCTCCATTGATATACCAAAACTTATCATGGATTCTCACTTTATTAAGGAAAACTACGCCAAGATACCTATTATTGCTACCAATAAAGCTTCAACAAAATTGGCTGAAAAAATCAATGCCAAACTCAAAGAAATAAAGCCTAGTTTATATTTTGGAGCCTTAACTGATGATGGCATTTTCTTTAATAACAGGTTTTTTCATAATAATAAAGAACATGACCAAAATGTGAAGATCATTTTGCGCAACCCAAAAGTAGATGCTGCTTTATTTGCTCATACCAAAGATGATATTTACGATTATGGCATTTACCATGAAGGTGCTGATATTGTGATACTTGACGAGCCGGAGTATGCCGAAGAGGTTGTCCTTAAAGAGCAACTTGTGGCTGATGGTATTTTAATAGATATCGTTAAAGATGAAATTGCGCTTTATAAGAACAATGAAAAAGTACAAAGCGCGTATTTCAGAGGTGAAGAAGAAAAAGCTGAAAAAATCATTTCATTGATCGGCGCTTCGGCATTAAGCGGGTTTTTAAATAAATACGAATAAATTTATTTTGTATAACTTAAATTTTCATTATTATGTTCAAAAAAATTACGATTTTATCATTCTTGGTATTGTTTTTCAGTACTTTGGTGTTAGCAGAGAACGTGCCATTGAACACTGTTAAACAAGTAGCAAAAAATGCCTATTATGAATTTTCTGGCATTAAACAAAACAATCAAATTTTCAGTGAGCCGTATATTATCTCAAAAGATAATAATAACCTGTATTATGTATTTAATGTTGAGAAACATGGATATATTATTGTGTCGTCAGACGACCGTGTAGTACCAATTTTAGGGTATTCACTCACAGGGCATTATTCAGAAAATGGCCAACCTCCACAATTTCAATCTTGGATGCAAGGATACGCAGAACAAATAGAGTATGTAATTGAAAAAGATATTAAAAGCACGAATACGATTCAGGAAAAGTGGCAGAAGTATACTCAATCTTTTGATGATTTTACTTTTGAAAAGAACACAAAGAATGTTGATCCATTGTTGGACCCCATAGCATGGGACCAAGGGAATGGTTGGAATAGTTACTGCCCCGAAGATAATGCAGGGCCCGGTGGGCATGTCTACGCCGGTTGTGTTGCCACTGCAGCAGGTATGGTGATGAAATACTGGGAGCATCCTACAACCGGGGCAGGATCAGAAACCTATTACTGCTATCCATACGGAACCATATCCGTTGATTTTTCAGAAGCTACCTATGATTGGGCTTCAATGTCCGATACATATTCTACTAATGCCGCTGCATTATTGCTCTATCATGTTGGTGTTTCTGTGCAAATGCAATATGCACCCGATGGTTCTGGAGCCTATACTTCTGATCTTGAAAATTCTTTAAAGAATAATTTTTATTATAAACCTAGTATCGATTTTCAGGAAAAAGCTAACCATCCATCTGATTGGGAAAGCATTCTCGTTAATGAGCTTGATAGTGCACGCCCAATAGTTTATAAGGGAAGTAGCGATGCAAGCGGAGGCCATGCCTTTTGCTGTGATGGTTACAGCTCCGGGGGAAGCTATTTCCATTTTAATTGGGGATGGAGCGGTTATTATAATGGTTATTTTTACCTTAGTAATCTTAATCCTGGGGGTTATTATAATTTCACTGATAATCAAGGCGCAGTTATTGGTATTGAACCGGACGATGAGCCTCCACCAACATTAGATCCTCCTCAAAACTTCCAACTAACGCTTGATAGCAACAATATTACCCTTACGTGGGAAAGCCCTTTTGGAGGTGGTGATGGTTTTGAAGATGGTTTTGAAACTTACGACGATTTTCTCTTGGATTTTGGTGAATGGACGCAATTGGATATTGATGGTGGGCCAACATGGGGAGCAAATAACTTTGATTTCGCTAACGAAGGATATACCGGCTCTTTTATCATTTTTAACCCTGCATCTTGCAGCCCTGCTAACCCAACAGGATGGGACCCTCACACAGGAAGTAAATTTGCTGCCTGTTTTGATACACAAACTGCATCTGCCCCTAATGATGATTGGCTGATAACTCCGCTAATTAGCATTGAAACTGGTGATGCTGTAAATTTTTGGGCAAAATCTATTACCGACCAATATGGCTTGGAAAGATTCCAAGTAGGAGTTTCAACTACCGGAACAGATCCTGGAGATTTTACTATCATATCAGATGGAAGCTACGAGGAAGCCCCCATTACTTGGACGGAATATACATACAGCCTGTCTGATTACGATGGACAAGACGTATATGTAGCTATCCATGTAGTTTCTAATGATGCTTTCTGCTTCTTCCTTGACGATTTTGTTGTAGGTAGTGACAAATCTACCAAATATGCCAATGGTTTTGAAAATCAAGATGATTTTAATAAAATTAATGATATAAAAGTAAAACAGCCCGGACAATCTATTGTAGCCAAACATACAAAAAAAACCGGGCAAAAAGGTTTGTTAGGATTTCAAGTTTATCGCGATGAACAACCCCTTGGCAGCCAGTTACCGGCAGACCAAATAGAATATTTAGATGAAGATTTGCCAAGTAATACGTATACATATTATATTACTGCTGTATATGATGAAGGCGAATCAGTAACTACTGACACCCTTGAAGCAACAATAACAATTGGTATGAAAGAATTACAAAAGATGATCTCTATTTATCCTAACCCGGTTCGTGAGGTTTTGAATATTCAACTATTATCCAACGAATCTTTTAATATTTTACTAAGAGATATTACAGGTAGATTGGTTAGAGATATGAAAGGAAGTGGGCAAAAAGCTTATATTAATGTTTCTGATTTTAACAAAGGATTGTATTTTATTGAAATAAGAACAGAGAATGATACATTGGTTAAAAAAATTATTATTAAATAAATAGATTGTTATTAGAATGAATAAAAAAAGAGGCTTGCAATTTTACAAGCCTCTTTTCTATGTGTAAAGGTTTTCTTATTCTGGGGATTGGTAACCTTGGCAATTCCCTTTCATATTTTTATGCTTCATCATCTTGTTTTTCTTATGCATACCATGTTTCATGTGCATGCAATTTTTATGATCCCCTTGCATGTTCATTTTTCTGTCAAAGTGAATTTTTTGCTCATCAGTTAATAAAGAACGTACATCTTGTTTATGTTTTGCGCGTTCTTTCATCATATCACTTTTTATTTTGCTGATTTCGTCAATCTTGTTGTTTATAGCCTTCTGGTCAGCTTTTTCGGCTTGCATTAGTTTTCCTAATTCAGCTTTATACACCTTCATATCTGCCCTTAATTCCTGCATATTTTTCATATGAGGGGTGCGCAACTCATCTATTTTTTCTTTTTGTTCATCACTTAAGCCGGGTATGCAATTATGATGCATTCCTCTTTCCATGCCTCTTTGGGCAAATAACTCCATTCCACTGGCCATAAAAAATAATACCAGCAACATTGCAATGTTTTTTACATTTCTTGTTTTCATAATCATTTGTTTTTTATCGTTCGTAAATTATTTAGTTTTCAAAGAAATTGAGTTCAATAAGTATATTTGTTTTTATTACTTATTGTTTTCTTTGTAAACTTAGACAGAAGAAAAATATGAAGGTTTAAAATATGGAAAAAAAATATTTTATTGAGTAAGGTTTTTAATGGCAAGCCATGCCATAAGGCCTGTTCCAGTTTCCAAAGAATTTTCATCAATATCAAAAGTAGAGGTATGGAGGTTAGAAGTGATGCCTTTTTTTTCATTTCTCACGCCAAAGCGGTAAAAACATCCTGGTATTTGTTGGGAATAATAAGCAAAATCTTCTGCTGTCATTCGCAGGTCGAGTTCTATAACATTCTCTTCGCCTAAGTATTCCTTGGCCCACGTAAAAGCCTTATTGGTGATAACTTTATCATTTATAAGAAAAGGATACCCTTTATCAATGAACACTTTACATTCTCCACCCATGCTCCTGGCAATTCCTTGAGCTAATTGTGTAATTTTATTATGAGCTTCTGCGCGCCATTTTTCGTTAAATGTCCTGAAAGTCCCGTCAATTTTTACTTCATTAGGAATGATGTTGGTTCGGCCATTAGCGCATATCCTACCAAAAGATAAAACTGTTGGCATTCCTGGTGAGGCATTCCTGCTAACGACCTGCTGCAAGGCTACGATAATATGAGAAGCTATAAGTACACTGTCAATATTCATATCCGGGGTTGCAGCATGCCCGCCTTTTCCTTTAATAGTTAAGTATATCTCATCAGTAGAAGCCATATATTTGCCCGTTTTAAAACCCACCTTGCCTGCTTGTAATGAGGGGAGAACATGCTGCCCAATGATGGAGGCCGGTGATGGATCTTTTAGCGCCCCTTCTTTTATCATGGCAAGCGCGCCACCGGGAAATTTCTCTTCAGATGGCTGGAAAATAAGCTTGATTGTTCCTTCAAATTGATTTGAAAGCTGTTTTAATATTTTTGCTGCGCCAAGTAGGCATGCAGAATGGGCATCGTGTCCACATGCATGCATTACACCTTCTTTTTGTGATTTATATATCACATCGTTTTCTTCTTGTATAGGCAGGGCATCCATATCAGCCCTCAAAGCAATTACCTTTTTCCCTGGGTTCTTCCCCTTGATCATTCCAATGATACCAGTCTTGGCAATTTTGTCACGGTATTCAATTCCGTAATCCCTTAATTTCCCGGCAATATAAGTTGAAGTTTGCTCTTCCTTAAAAGATAATTCGGGGTTTGAGTGCAAAAACCTCCGGATCTCTATTACTTCATGAATGAATTCTTTGGTTAATTTTTTTATTTCCTGTATCATAATACAAAAATAAAAATTCTAACGGACTTTGTTCATATAAGGAAAAGATAACAGCCCAAAACACAAAGAAACCATTTCACACCAAGATAAATTCATTTCACCCATTTTATTCCGCATTTTACGTTTTTTGTATTTGACCATGAAAACATTTCCTTTTATTTTGCACTATGTAAACGATGTTGATGAAAAAAAATTAAAATATTTTAAAAACTTTAGAAACTTTTATTAACAAAAATGTTTCCTGGGTGTATTTTTTTTATCTTTGAAAATTCATTATATAGTTTTATGTAATGATAGAAATGTCCAGGAAATTGCTCCTTGCATCAAAATAAATGTAACATGGAATTAATAAGTAGAACCAAAGTTTGAAAGGCTAAATGGAAAAAGAATTCGAAAATATTGTTGAAAAAGTAAGCAATCTCTATCAAAAGTATGGAATAAAAAGTGTTACTATGGATGATGTTTCTCGCGAATTGGGGATATCCAAGAAAACGCTTTACGCTTATGTTGCAAATAAGGAGGAGTTGGTTGAAAAATTCATAGAATACAAAACCGATCAAAAACGATGCAACGTAGAATGGATACAGGAGCAAGAGCTCAATGCTATTGAAGAACTACTTGCTGTTAACGAACACGTTGTTGAAATGCTCAAAAATTTCAATCCTTCTACTGAATATGACTTGAAAAAATACTACCCCGAACTTTATAAAAATTTACGAAAGCACAGGATGGATAGTATGTATAAAGCCGTTCTCAGCAATATTGAAAAAGGGAAAAAAGAAGGATATTACAGGACAGAATTGAATGGTGAAATCATTGCAAAAATATATGTTAGCAGGATAGAGAATAGTTTTGAAAGCGAGATGTTTACCCTGGAGGAATTAACCTCCGCAAAGTTTATTAACGAAATGATGATCTATCATATACGCGGAATAGCCAATAAAAAAGGAATAGACTTTTTAGAGAAGAAATTATTAAGTAATAATTCATGAAAATAGGTAAATTATGAAGGTTTTAAATTTGAAAGTTGGATTTTTGTTCCTGGGAATGATGCTAACAACATTTTCCTGGTCACAACAAAATGACAGTACTTTCTCGATGACATTACGCGAAGCACAAGATTATGCCTTAAAAAACAATCTGAACAAAAAAAATAGTGTGCTCGATATAGCTGCGGCCAAGAAAAAGGTATGGGAAACCACAGCCATTGGCTTGCCACATATTGACGGTAGTGCCAGTTACCAATACATTCCAGGAGAATTGCCCAAGTTTGAATTTGATATGGGTGGGCAAGACCAATTGTATCAATATATATTCAACTCCTTGGATAGTTTGGGATTTCCACCACCTCCCGAATTGTTTCAATCTGATGAAGAGGAAGAATCCCCAACCATAGCCCAAAAAAATAGTACTACATATTCCGTTACAGTATCGCAATTGATATTTAGTGGTGAATATATTGTTGGGTTGCAAGCTTCAAAAACATACTTGGAAATTTCTAAGATCAGCGATGAAAAAACAGCATTGGATATTAAGCAAAGTATAGCTCAAAGCTATTTTTCTGTTCTAACATTAGAAGAAAATTTAACTATTGTTGATTCTTCGTTAGAAAACCTGCAAGTTACTCTCAACGAGACCAAAGCTATGTACAATCAAGGCTTGCTTGAGAGTACGGATGTTGACCAGCTTGAGCTTACCATCAATACATTAAAAAATTCTAAAAAAGTGATAGAAAGGCAAGTTGAGTTATCATACAGGTTATTGAAAATCCAGTTGAATATCAATCAAGATGCTAACCTTAAATTAGCAGAAGACTTGGAAAAGCTTAAAAACGAGCACATACCACAAATGTTGGATAAAGAAAGCTTTGATGCCACTCAAACAATTGATTTCAAGCTTATTGACAACCAGGAAAGAGTAGCCGAATTGAACTTAAAAAGGCAGAAATCTATGTCATTGCCAAACTTGTCGGCTTTTTACAGGTATCAAGATAAAATTAACGCTCCTGACCTTGATTTTACCATCAATCATGTTATTGGAGTAAATCTCAATGTTCCTATTTTTTCTAGTTTTCAACGTTCTTCCCAAGTGCAACAAAAAAAGATTGAATTACAAAAAACAAGAAATAACAAGGAGCTGGTAGAACGAAATATTAAGTTGCAAGAACAACAAGCAAGGTATGATTTCAATAATGCCTTAGAAAAGTATCATTACAATAAAAGGAACGTGGAACTCTCAAAAAAAATATTAAAGAAAACCACCATAAAATACAAACAAGGTATGGCTTCGAGCCTGGAAGTTACCCAGACTACGAACCAGTATCTTGACTCGCACTCTAAGCTTAATAGCGCTTTATTGGAATTATTGAATACAAAAATTAAATATGATAAACTATCAAACAACCTATAGTATGAAAAAACTTGTTTTATTATTGAGCGTAATTGCCTTGGTTTCTTGCAATAAGGGAACCCAAAAGGAACAGATCGAAATGGAGATTGATGAGAAGAAAAAAGAAGTACGGGAAATAGAAAAAGAGATTAATAAACTGGAAGATAAGTTGGCAAATTTACCAGGCGATGGTGCAAAAAAATACCAACTGCCCGTTAAAGTTAAAGTTGTTGAACCTGGAACTTTTAACCACTATATAACTGTTAATGGTAGCGTTGAAGCGGTTAACAGCGCTTTTATCAGCCCCGAGCAAGGCGGGCAAATAAAAACGATCCACGTAAATGAAGGGCAGCGCGTTGGTAAAGGCCAATTGCTGGTTACTTTAAATACCAGTGTTACTCGCAACACTATTAAAGAAGTGGAAACCCAACTCGAACTGGCTAAGAAACTTTATGAAAAGCAAAAAAACTTGTGGGAACAAAACATTGGTTCAGAGGTTCAATATCTCCAGGCAAAGACCAATAAAGAGAGTTTGGAGAATAAGCTTAGAACTTTGAAATCCCAGTTAGATATGTCGCTGGTTCATGCACCCTTCAGTGGTATTGTAGAGGAAATCCCAATAAAAGAAGGCGAGCTTGCTTCCCCAGGTATGAGAGTGCTGCAAATGGTGAATTTATCAAAGATCAAGATCGAAGCTGATGTTTCTGAAAAATACATTACAAAAATCCATGAAGGAGATAAAGTACAAGTTTCTTTCTCCTCTTACGAGGATATGGAACTTAAAGTTCCTATCATAAGAAAAGGGAACACCATTGAACCCGATAATAGGACTTTTAAGATAGAAATTCAATTCAAGAATCCTAATAATAAAATTAAACCTAATATGATGTCTACCATCACCATCAATGATTATACAACAGATTCTGCATTGGTAGTGCCGGCTATTATTGTGAAACAAGATTTTAACGGAAATTACCTGTACCATGTTGTTGAAGATGAGGAAGGGCATAATATAGCCAAAAAAGCTTATGTAAAAACTGGCAAGTCATACAACGACCAAACTGTTATAAACGAAGGAATAAAACCAGGGTTCAAAGTGGTGACATCAGGGTACAACTTAGTATCTAACGGTTCTTATGTAAAAATTAAGTAATGTATTGTTAAATTTCTTTAAAGACGAATATAATGAGCGAAGATAAGAAAGATAATATTAAAGATAGGGCGATAAGGGAGTTTAAGTTAACAACTTTAGCTTTAAAAAATAAAAACACGATATTTCTTCTTGCTATTGCCATCTTGGGGTTTGGAATATTATCTTACAAGAACATGCCAAAAGAACTCACCCCTGAGATTGTGATCCCTACCATCCTTGTTCAAACTCCATATCCTGGGAACCCACCCGTTGACGTGGAAAACCTCATCACAAGGCCATTAGAAAAAGAAATTGAATCCGTGAGGGGCATCAAAGAGCTTACTTCAACATCATCGCAAGGCTTTTCTATGATTTATGTGGAGTTTAATACGGATGTTGACATAAAAACTGCTAAGCAAGACGTAAAAGATAAAGTTGATAATGCAAAAAGGGAATTGCCTGATGATTTGTTGCAAGACCCCATTGTGATGGATATAGATTTCTCGGAATTTCCCATCCTTAATATCAACCTTTCGGGAGATTACAGCATCGAAGACCTGAAAGAATACGCTGAATACCTGGAAGATGAAATAGAAACCTATAAAGAAATCAGTAAGGTAGAAATAAAAGGTGTTAACGAGCGAGAGATCAAGATTAATGTGGACCCGCATAAACTTGAAGCTTACAACCTAAACTTTTTTGATATTGAAAGGGCCATCCAAAACGAAAACATCTCTATTTCCGGTGGTGAACTGCGCTTTGGAGATACCAAACGTTCTCTCAGGACTATTGGAGAATTTGAAGATGTGGAGGAAATACGCAATATCATCATCAAAAATGAAAGAGGTAATATTGTTTATGTAAAAGATGTTGCAAAAGTTATTGATGGATACGAGGACCCTGAAAGCATTGCCCGTCTTGATAAAAACCCAGTGGTCTCGGTACAAGTAATAAAGAAAAGCGGGGAAAACCTGCTGTCAGGGACGGATAAGATATTTAATTTTTTAGACCAGGCAGTTGATGACCACCAACTCCCCGATGATTTAAAAATTTCTATCACCAATGATCAATCGGAAATGATCAGGAAACAACTTAGCAACTTGGAAAACTCTATGATCATGGGTGTAATACTGGTTATCTTGGTATTGTATTATTTTCTTGGAACAAAAAACGCTTTGTTCGTTGGTACTGCCATTCCCATGTCTATGTTCCTCTCATTCATTATACTTGGTATGATGAGCGGGCGCATGAATATGATCGTGTTGTTTTCATTGATCCTGGCCCTTGGTTTATTAGTGGATAATGCTATTGTGGTGGTAGAGAACATTTACCGCTTTGTAGACCGGGGCTATAAACCCTTTGAAGCGGCGCGACAGGCAGTGGGAGAAATAGCCATGCCCATCATCACTTCTACGGCAACCACTTTATCTGCTTTTCTACCTTTAATGTTTTGGGTGGGGATTACCGGCGAATTTATGAAATACCTGCCACAAACCCTGATTATTGTGCTTACATCATCACTCTTTGTAGCCCTGGTCATTGTGCCGGTGTTCTCAGCAACATTTATCAGGTATGGGAATAAAACCAAAACAAAAAATACCAAACCTAAAAAAAAGAAAAATTTTAGTGTCGCTGGTGTTATGGCCATTATTGCAGCTATTCTATATGTTGGAGGGGTTAATTCACTGGCCAATATTCTTATGTTTTCTGCTTTGCTCATTTTCCTTAATTCTCTTGTTTTTTATAAAGCACAGAATTGGTTCCAGAATAAATTCCTTGAAAAGCTCGAAAATGTCTATCTAAGAACGCTTAATTTTGCTTTAAGAAAAAGTAATCCTTATTATTTCTTTTATGGGACTATACTGGTTTTAGTTTTGGTACTTGGATTTATGCAAGCACGCCAACCTAACATCTTGTTTTTCCCGGATAATGACCCAAAATACATAAACGTAAGGGCAGAATTACCCATTGGTACTGATATAACTGCCACTGATTCTACAATGAAAGTGATTGAAAATGACATTATTACATTTCTTAAACCTTACAAGCATATTGTTGAATCCATATTGACTACGGTTGGTAATGGCGCCAGTGAAGACTGGACTGCGGGAAATACCCCAAATAAAGGGCTTTCAACAATTACATTTTTAGATTACAAAGACAGGGAAGGGATCAATACATCCAAGATCATGGAAGAACTCTCATCTGAATTGCTGAATAGATATCCCGGTGTTAGAATTTCTACCGGGAAGAACCAAATGGGGCCTCCTACAGGTAAACCCATTAACATAGAGGTGAGTGGAGAAGATTTTGACAGGTTGATCAACCTTACTGATAGCATTGTACAAGTAATAGAAGCTGAAGAAATAAGAGGTATTGAAGGTTTGAAAATGGACCTTGATGTTAGCAAACCTGAATTAATTGTTAGCATTGACAGGGAAAAGGCAAGACGCTTTGGTTTGTCTACTGCTCAAATAGCATCTACTATCCGTACTTCGCTTTTTGGTAGTGAAATATCCGATTTTAAAGTGGGAGAAGAGGAATATCCAATACAACTCAGGTTGGAAGAAAAAAAACGTTACAATATTCCATCCTTAATGAATCAAAAAATAAGCTTTCATAAAAGCGGAAAGGATATTCAAATACCTATTTCTTCTGTTGCAGACATAAAATACAGCACCACTTATGGCGCTGTAAAAAGAAAAGACCTTGACAGGGTAATCACCTTATCTTCCAACGTGGTTGAGGGATTTAATGCCAACGAAATCAACCAACAATTAGCAATGGTATTGGATGGTTTTGACATGCCTGAAGGGTATGATTACGAGTTTACAGGAGAACAACAAGAACAAGAAGAATCTATGGAGTTTTTATCCAGGGCTATGATCATTGCTATTGCCTTGATCCTTCTTATCCTGGTAACCCAATTCAATTCTACCATTAAACCTGCCATTATCATTATGAGCGTGGTATTTAGCACTATTGGTGTTTTTCTTGGAATAGCCATTTTTAAGATGGATGTTGTTGTTGTGATGACCGGTATTGGTATTGTTTCTTTGGCGGGTATTGTAGTAAATAATGCTATTGTACTCATTGATTATATTGAATTGTTGAAAAAACGAAAACGTAAAGAACTTGGCCTTGATGAAGATGCCTATTTACCTGTTGAGGAAGCAACAAAATGCGTTGTACAAGGTGGTAAAACAAGGCTCAGGCCAGTACTATTAACTGCTATAACTACTATACTTGGCTTAATACCACTGGCTATAGGTTTTAATATTGATTTTGCAGGAATGCTGTCAGAATTTAAGCCCGATTTGTATATTGGTGGTGATATGGTAGCTTTTTGGGGGCCTATATGTTGGACCATCATCTTTGGACTTACCTTTGCAACTTTCTTAACATTGGTGATTGTACCGGTAATGTACAGGCTTTCGGTAATTACACAAAAAAAACTATTAAAGTTGTTCAAGATAGAATATAAAAATGCCGGCAAACCGGCAACAAATGCTTAATTAGTTTTGATTAATGAATAGGTTTTATAGCCCGTGGAAGCGGGCTTTTTTCATTTATATACTTTCCAAATTGACAAGCTTATTGTTTAGTAGTTAAACCTATTCATCTACTTCACTGATCTTGATTTTTACCGCATAACTTTTTGGCTTAATTTCGTGGGAAAAGTATTCAGCATATTGTTGAGTAATTTCAGCGCCAAAAAATAAAATAAGGGAAGAATAGAATACCCATAATAGGAAAATTATGACCGAGCCGGCAGCTCCGTACATAAACCCTATATTTGTATTGGCAATAGCAAACCCAATAGCATACTTTCCAATGGAAAACAAGGTTGCGGTAATCAATGCACCTACCCAGGTCACCTTCCATTTGATTTTTGCATCAGGTAAGAATTTATAGATGATAGCAAATATCAATGTAATAATAACAAAGGCCACTATATAATTAATGATGTTAAACAATGTTAAGGTGAAAACGGGCAGTGTGCTAGCAAAATAATCCTTAAGAAAAGCCAGCCCGGCATCTACTAAAAGGGATACAAGAAAGATAAAACCAAGACTTAAAATCAATCCAAAAGAAAGCAACCTGTCTACTAATGCTTTCAAAAAATTATGCTTAGGTTTTACGCGGATGCGCCAAATAAAATTCAGTGCATTCTGGAGTACTTTGAAAAATGTAGTAGAAGTAATAAGAAAAGTTACTATACCTATGATGGTGCCGATAAGATTGCTCTCTTTATCTTGGTAATTTTGCACAATGTTCTTAATAAAAGTGCTACCATCAGGACCAATAAGGCTATTGAGTTCAGTATAAATTTTTTGGCTCATATTCTGTTCATTAACAACAAGCCCTGTAACAGAAATAATAATAAGGATAATCGGAGCAATAGCAAAAATTGTGAAATAAGCGGTAGTTCCTGCAAGCCTCACAGGATCATCTTTCTTGTATTTTTTTGCAGCATCAGAAATCAAACTCAAAATGGTTTTAATCTTTTTTGGCATACTCTATATTTTTTTAAATGTTAATAAATAACTAATGCAATTTTTATACAAAATTCTGTTTATAAAAAACAAACCAAATATAAATACTTTTTCGTAAATTTGTTTTTCTATAAAACATATTATGGTTGTAAATCATTCCTTTACCCGGAAACTAACATTCACATTGCTTTTTCTTGTATTGTTCATATACGGGATAATACAAGCAAGGAATTTTTTGTATCCCCTTGTTTTTGCATTATTAATAGCTTATTTGTTGTTTCCTATTGTAAATTTTTTAGAGAAGCATAGGTTTCCAAGGATAATAGCCATCCTCATAAGCTTGCTTTTTACTATTGCTGTGATCGTTGGCATAGTATTTTTCTTTTATCAAAGGCTCAATTTTATGCTTGATGATTTTGCCGATCTAAGAATAAAAGCCCAGACCAATATTAGGGCATTACAGGATAACCTGGAAGCATATTTAGGTATTAGGGATGAAAATATGGGAAATTTTTTAACATCCCAAGTCAACAACTTTTTTGGCAATGGCAATGGTACCTTTGGAAAATTGTTTTCTGCTACCACAGGAACCTTAGTGAACATATTATTGCTCCCGGTATACATTTTTCTTTTTCTTTTTTACCGTACAAAATTTGCCTATTTTATTCTTAAAACTGCAAGTAAAAAGAACAGGCATACAGTAATAAATATATTGCGGGATATTTCAACAGTAGCTGCCCGCTATATGGGCGGTGTAACTATTGTTGTTATGATATTATGTATTTTGAACTCTCTTGGGCTACTAATAGTTGGAGTTAAGTACGCTATTTTGTTTGGTATCATATCAGCATTATTCAATTTTATCCCCTACTTTGGCACCCTTGCAGGGGGCTCTGTGCCACTATTATTTGTCTTGCTTACTTCTGACGACCCTGCTCATTATGGAATTAGGGTTGCAATATTATTTATCATCATTCAATTTACTGAAAATAACATACTTACACCGAATATTGTAGGGCATAATGTAAAGATTAACCCGTTTTTTATCATTGTGGGATTGGTATTGGGCGCTTTGGTTTGGGGAGTACCTGGCATGTTAGTAATAGTACCCTTTTTAGCCATCATGCGAATAATTTTTAGCAATATAGAGCAAACTAAATCCTATGCATACCTTCTTGGCCCAGAAGGTACTTCTAAACATGGAATTCCTTTTAGTAAAATTAGGAAAGCTTTTATTTACAGGAAAAAGAAAAGAGACCCACTAAAAAACCGTTGAGATCAAAAAATAAAGCTTGAATTTTTAATCTCAACGACTATTTTCCATGGCTATTCTCCTATTATCAACATAGGAGAAAAAAGAAGTTTCAACAACGAGATTACCATCTTTTGATTAACAGTTTTATGATAAATACCATTTACCCACTCACGTTTTATCGTATGATCACTTTTTTGGTAATATTGTTTTTGTTTGTGACCACGTTAATCAGAAATACACCTGATAAGTTTTTGTTCAATGAGAAACTGTTTATGCCTTTATTCAATTGCAGATCTTTATTAAAAACCCTACGCCCTGTTAGGTCGCTTACTAAAATAGAAGCATGATCAGAAATTGGTGAATTTAAGTAAATGGTATTATGATGAACAAAAACATCCAAATTCTGGTTACGCTCTTGTTCAATACCAATAGTCCCGGTTGTAAAAACAAGGTTAAAACGGTTAACGTTGTTCACCGGTGCATCAGTAAAGAAAGTATACACCGGTTCTTTACGTAAATCAATGGTTTTGTTGTTGAGCTTATCTTCCAGGTATACATTTATACTTGGATCAAAATCTTGAATCGTGCCGACATCAAACTTTAACTCACCGGCCAGTTCAGTTTTATATCCAAGAGGAACGACCAGTTGTTCAGCAATATCCTTATTAAACCCATTGATGGCAAGCTCTTTCCCGTTTAATACAGAATAAAGCTGTGGAAATTCAGCGTTTTCTGTAAACATTTTTTCCGAGTCATAATCATCATATTCATTGTTTGCCAGATCGTAAAAACCTATCACGGTTTCATCGCTAAAACCTTGGTTGGATAATTGTATACTGAAAATATTGGGTTTGGAGTTTTTGAGCAAAGGCTGGCTATGGTGCAATCGTGCATCGTTTGTAAGGCTGAAAGTACCATTGGTAGAACCATTGCTTACCCTTACCCAAAAAGCTTGCCCTGCAGCTATGTATTGCGAGCCGCCGTTCTGAGATGTGCCATCACCACTCCAATTATAGGTTGCAAAAATGCCATTATTACGTACCCAGATGGTGTTGTTTAAGTTCGTCTTGGTAACTCCAGTAGTTGGGTTATTTTCAGAGCCCCAGTCAATGGCGCTGGGATATGGATTCCCAACCAAGTTATAGCCTTCTTTGGTTGCACCTGTAGAACGTGAAAGGTTGTCGACGCTTCCTAATGTTCCAGTATTGAGCGATCCGCTAAACTCACCGGTTACAGGGCTGCCACTGTTGTTATAATAGGCATAACCTTTTAGCACATCTAAACTGTTAACAGCTGATAATGCTA
Source organism: uncultured Bacteroidales bacterium (assembly GCA_964544705.1). GTDB lineage: Bacteria > Bacteroidota > Bacteroidia > Bacteroidales > CAZJDA01 > CAZJDA01. Next base: position 189,210 of record CAZJDA010000001.1, on the reverse strand, counting down.
TCCATCCATCAAATCCTGCATTGTTTTCATTCCAATAATACAAATGGTAATCGCTGCCATCAACAAAAAGATCATCACCGGCATTAGCTCCTGATATTTGGGGGGAGATATACCACCACCTGCTGTCAGTAAGATACTGTTGAACAGTGGCTGTACCTTTTGTAGCTATACTAATATTACCGTTATCCAAGAGGCTAGCAGAGCCTCCGGCATCGGATTTGAGCAATAAATTGCCGTTTACATTTACTGTATGGTCTGCTGTAAAATTATTTCCCGCGTTGATGGTTAGGTCATTGCAATCTAGTGTAGCTGTTGTGGTGTAGTCTGCATCAATAACCACGTTAGTAGCGGCATCCGGTGCGCCGTTTGACCAAGATGAGCCATCCCAGGTTGTGGCAGCATAAGCAGAAATGGTGTATGAAATGGTATCCCAACTTTCAATGTTGTTTTCTATGTAGAGGACAGCATTATATATTCCATCGGAAGCATAGGTATGCGAAGGATTTTGAGAAGCGCTGGTATTACCATCTCCAAAATCCCACAACCATGAAACAGCTCCTGTGCTTTGGTCTGTGAAGTCAACAGTTAAACCCGAAGCAGAATAATTAAAATCAGCAGTGGGCTTATGCAGGTTGTGCAAGAAAGTATTGGTCATTTCCACCACAGTATCCCAATATGCATTAGGGCCAGGAACACCATCGTCATCAAAATCACCATTAGAAACGCCATAAAATTCATGTCCTTCATTGATTACAAAATAAGTCTCCTTATCGGTTAAACCTAATGATATGAGTTTGTTATTGATTTGATTGCTCCCATAGGTATCTGGAAAAGTAGAAACATTGAAAGGTGGGCCAATATCAAATGGGACAACATCATCAGTAGTGCCATGCACGAGAAAAACAGGTTCATTGTTATCAATGGTGATCAAATCCGGGGTTTCGATGGCTCCCCATAGCCCAACAACAGCGTCAGGTTCACCATTATAAGAAAGGTTTTGCCCAATATCATAATCACCAAGGTCAGGAGCGGTAATTGAGGGAAAAGAGCCATAAGTATATTCTCCGGCATAAACCGGTTTTTCCGAAACCTCATCCATATAAATATTTTGCAAGCCAATAAAAGCTCCTGCACTGCTCCCTACAAAATATATTTTGTCCGGGTTAATGCCATAGGTTGCTGCATTGGCACGCAGGAATCTAACTGCGGTCCTGCCGTCTTGCATTCCCCTGTAAACAGCACGCGTATAATGCATTTCTGCATCACTAAGGGTGTAAACTCCTTGCCTGTAATCTATGGTTGCCGTTACATAGCCTTTCAGTGCAAAAGTGTCGCAAAAGGCTACCATGTCGTCGTGATTTCTATCACCTTCTACAAAACCACCTCCATGGGCAAAGATAATAGCCGGGCGGTTTGTAGCTGCATCGCCGCTTGGTTCATAGATATCCATTACCAGGTTGCCGGTGGCCGTGTTGGTTTCATCATAATAAGGACTTAGCAACGAATCGGAAGAACCGTATACAACATCTGCATTTTTGGTTGTTGAACTGAAAATTGAATTGGTATACCGGTATTGTTGTGAGAATACAGGTAATAAAGCCATTGAAATTAAAAATGTTACAAATAATTTTCGCATACTGAATTTCGTTTGAGTGTTAATAAAATTGAATTATTTTAATAATACTTTCTCTGTAATCCATGTTTGGTTTGTATAAAGTGTTATGAAGTGCACACCGGAAGAATTTATAGTAGGCTGAATACTGTTCATACCTTTTTGTAATTGCAATTTTTTTGTATACATTAACCTTCCCATTACATCATTGATCCTAATTATACCCTCTGAGTTTGTCGGTGAATAACAGTAAATGATATCGTCTTTTACAAAAACATCCAATTCCCGGTTTTGCTCCTGCTCAACCCCAATAGTTCCGGTTGTAAAAACAAGATTGAACCGGTTGCTGTTGTTCACAGGTGCATCAGTAAAGAATGTATACACCGGTTCATCACGTAAATCGATGGTTTTGTTGTTGAGCTTATCTTCCAGGTATACATTTATACTTGGATCAAAATCTTGAATCGTGCCGACATCAAACTTTAACTCACCGGCCAGTTCAGTTTTATATCCAAGAGGAACGACCAGTTGTTCAGCAATATCCTTATTAAACCCATTGATGGCAAGCTCTTTCCCGTCTAATACAGTGTAAAGCTGTGGAAATTCCGGGTTATCAGTGAACATTTTTTCCGAGTCATAAGCATCATATTCATTTTTTGCATTGGGGTAAAAACCAATAACTGCCTCATCGGAGCGATTGTTTAGCCTGGCAGAGATCCTAAATACATTGAGTCCGTCATCTTTGTAGACCAAATCATTATCATGTACGCGTGAATCATTTGCCAATTGAAGCGTACCAGATGATTGTCCATCAGCAACTTTTACCCAAAAAGCTTGCATAGGTGGGATCACTCCATCAAAAGTGGCTGGTGAGCTCGTACCGGATGCCCAATTATAATGAATGAAGCTCCCGTCTTCCCTTATCCATATTGTTTCCACCAGGTTTGTAGCAGTAATACCTACCATCGTGGAGGTGGTTTTCAAATCAACACCGGATGGGAATGGGTTGCCGCAAAGGTTAAAGCCTTCATAAGTACCTGTCCCGTTCCTAGTTGGAGAAATTGACATGGTGCCGGTAATAATATCTCCCGCGAACAAGAGGGTATCCTCAATATCTTTTGGGATGGCATAACCGCGCATTTGAACGGAAAGAACCGTAGAAATATCAGTAATAGGTTGGTATTGCTGGTTTGGTTCATCATAGTAAAAAGCATAGTACTCCGTACCTGATGGGTTATATGGCGTCCCAAACACACTGCTTGTTATGGCACCCCCGGTTACATCCACAGGAACCGTTGCATAGTGCCAGTAAGGTGTTGTGGATGTTGCTCCCTGGTATAATTGAATGTTTGAAGTACCCACCACGGATAAGTTTTCATTGTCTAACAAAGAGGCTGTTCCAATGCTACTTGATTCCATATTCAAATTCCCGTTAACGGTAAGGCTTCCATCAATGGTTAGTTCACCATCATCCCTAATATAGAGGTTATTGCATTCTTCTGCAGCTTTTGTTGCCGGGATGGTAATATGAGCATTGTTAATAATCACATCCTGGATGGCTTCTGTTGTTTGCCATTCGCCATCCGATTGAAACACTATAACATTTCCTTCATAAGCGCCCATCTCGGGTTTACCCAAATGGTTTGTGCCCCTTTGGTCATTTCCATGAGCAATACCAACATTGGTGCCACCATCAAAAGCAACACTACCTGAGAGAATGGCATGGGTTTTTGTTTCCCCGCCATTGTCAGCAAGTACATCAAGCCACGGGTCTGTATTGTTGATGTTTCCTTCGCCAATTACTGGCATAGATTGATCCCTGCAAAGTGTATAGTTACGGTTCAAAACCAATGTAGCTTGAGAACCCGATTGGCTGGATGCATAATTATTGCTTGTGCCATTGTCAAGGATTGAGTTTTTAATGTTCAATTCGGTTATCGCTGTGTCGGAAACAGATTCCACGTTTTGACAAATCCCGTTGCCACTATTACCAGCTGTATTTTCAGCTATTGTAACGTTGGTAAGATATGAATTGAGCTTGGTTGGCACGGTATCAGCTTTTGCATACAAATAGAGCGCCCCGCCATTGCCCGAAGTGCTTCCGGCAGCATTTCCCGAAAGGGTTGAATTTAGCATAGTAAGATTCACTATTGGGAAACTCCCAACAGAACCACTAATAGAATCAGGATTTGCATAATAAGCATATATGGCGCCTCCGTGCCCTGTGGCTGCACATGTATTTCCTGAAACAGTGCTATAATTAACACTTAATTCACCGTCTGAGTAAATGCCCGCACCATTTTCGGCCAAATTGTCATTAACACTGCAATTCATTAAATTGAGCCTACCATGATTAAGTATTGCCCCGCCATCTGCAACGCCAGGATTCCCGTTTTGTATAGTTAAATTCATTAATGAAACTTCTTTATCTTCAGAAACAGTGAAACACCTTCGGTCTGCGGTAGCTGCTCCTGTAGCGCTTCCTTGCACAATGGTTTCAATTCCTATTTTGCCCATGATGGTTAAGGATTTTGTCACTTGAATGCCGTCAGTAGCAACACCATCTGCGGTAAACGTACCTGTAAGATCAAGAATATCGCCATTTCCTACTTCGTCTCTTCCAATTGCATAGCTGATGGTAGCCCAGGGAATCAAAGCAGAGCCGTCAGCTCCAGGGTCATCTGAACCTAACGTAGAGTTTACAAAAAATATTTGAGGCACTCTTTCGTAAGCACCAATATCATACCCATAAGCTTGTGGGCGTGAATACCCCCTCTGATCAACAGCGGGAACTCCTTTTAGCGTACCTGCATCTACTGCCGGGCTATTGCCGGGGATGGCATGGGTTTGTGTTGACCCACCATTAAGTGATAATGCCTCAAGCAGAGGGTCAGTATCATTCATATTGCCGTCTCCTGTAGCATCCATAGTATTGTCACGGCAAATGGTGTAACTTCTATTAAGTGTATGCACACCCATGCCGCCTGTTGCATGGTTATTACTAGTACCATTATCAAGAATGCTATTTGTGATAGTAAGAACAACACTTGTAGTTAAAACAGCAGTATTCTCATAGATACCTGCTCCATTGCCTCCACATGTGTTATTGGCTATGGTCACATTAGTCAATTCTGCATAAATGACATCCATAGCAGAAGAAAAATACAAACCACCGCCATTGCCAGTATTTGTTGTATTTAAAGAAATAGTAGAGTTTACTATTTCTGTAGTAAAACTGGGGATAGCAGCATCAAAAAAAACACCACCACCACCTGAAGTTGCATTATTTCCAGAGATTGTTGAATTTTCAATATTTAATATATTCTTGGTGTATATTCCGCCGCCTATAGAAGTAGATGAGTTATTACTCACCGAACAATCAAACATTTCCATTATACCAAAACTATAAATAGCGCCGCCATCAGATGATGCTATATTTCCAGTAACCAAGCAATTATCTAGTATTAATGTGCCATGATTTAAAATACCTCCACCAAAATTAGTACCAGCGTTGCCATTTTGAATGGCCATATCTTGAAGTGTGGCGTTAATATCCACTGAAATAGTGAAACAACGCCTATCAGCGCTTGATGGGTCTGTGGAATGAGCCTGTACAATGGTTTGTCCTATGCCCTGCCCTCTTATTGTGAGGTCTTTTGTAACTTCAATTCCTTTATTGTCAGTACCAGTACCTTCAGCAGTGAAAGTCCCTGTGAGGTCTAAAGTATCTCCATTAGTAGCACGGCTGATAGCATAAGTGATTGTAGCCCATGGCTGGCTTTCGGAGCCGTCCCTGCCGGCATCATCCACTCCCGTGCTGCTGTTAACATACAGCAAAGAGCCGGTATTTAATATGGTTACCTTAAAGTCGTCTGAAACAGATGCGCTGTCCTCATCCCAAACAGTGATGGTTATTGTTGCTGTTCCTGTTTGATCAGTAGCAGGAGTTATGGTTATAGTCCGGGATGTGTCATTAGCCCCGAATACAATGTTATCATCTGGTATTAATGTTTGATTGTCCGATGAATCTGTTAGCACCAGGTTGATGGAATCTGTTTCGTAATCATCTACTGAGAAAGTTATAGGCCCAATGTTAGCATTAACATAACCATTTTGATCTTGAATATCACTGATGGTTGGGGGATTATTCGGTTTGTCGCCGTATCGAAATATACTTACAATGTCAGAGCTAAAATCAGTAACAGCAAATTGCTGCAAAGGCTCAACTTCTTCCATGAATGTAACTCCTGAGGAATAGCCTCCAGGGGTTTCTATTTGAAAAGAATCCAAAACATTATAATACATACTATCAAAAGTAGTAATCAATATGGAATCATAATCCCAGGATGAATGTATCACTTTATCACCCATGATATCAATACCAAGGTTATCATCGAACCCAACAGAATCTACTCTCAAAGTGTACCATGAATTGTTGCTCCACCAAGTTCCGGTCCTAAACAAAACAATTTCATATACGTATCCCTCGTCATAAGCGGCAGTAGCAAAAGCGTGAATTGAATCGCTTGAAGCGGAAATGACTGCTATATCAATAATATTGTCTATTTCGCTTCCATCCCTGGAGTCGTTGCTAGTGACTCCATCGTCCATTTCCCATGCATTTACGATTGTGCCATCAGGCAATATCTCTACAATATTATCATCTGCATAAGAGAGGTCACCATTATAATCAGGCAATAATAGATTTCCATTGGGCATAATAGAAACACCGTTCCTATTATCCAGTTGCCAAGGCCAGTTAGAGTTTTTATCGGAAAGGCTAATGCTTGCCGTTGTATCCACAACACCTGCCGTATCGCATAAATATATGGTAGGGTTATGAGAAGTCGATTGGCTCTCATGGGCTGTCCAGATCATTTCGCGTGACAAGTCGTACTCAACCCCAAGCGTTGAATAAATTGGAGCAGTAAACGACCTGATTGTATCCACTGAGCTTTTCGTCCCACCGGCTTTATGCTTTGATTTTTCAGCCATGTATTTTGCAGCATCAATTTTAAATGAATGCGACTTATACTTTGGTATTTGTGCGTGGAGATTTATCACGAAACCTGTGAAAAACAGGAATGTAAATAAATAATAAGCACTTTTCATTTTTTGGAATGGAAAACTTAAAAGATTTTGTTTACCCGGGTTTTGATTTGTAAAAGATTTCATAATGGAGATTTTTTTGTTGATAAAAAAACATAAAACGAAAAAATTACAATAAAAATAAAGTAAATTTCGCTAAAAACAAAAAAAGGTATATCCCAAAAAAGGTATTCTTGTCTCAAAAAAAGAAACTAAGTAGTGTACATTGTTTGTAGGAATATTTTTTATAGATGTGGCAGCTAATGCAAGGTGTTAGATACCTGCCCCTTGATACCGGATGCCAAATGAAGACAGGTTCCTCAAACGTCATCCTATGTTTGGAAAAAGCAAATCATTAGCTCAAAATTTTGTATCCTCTCTTACGCCTTGTTGGAAATAGCCCTGTATTTTCCCGGGGTTAAACCGGTTTGGTCTCTAAATATCCTGTAAAAACTGCTCGATGAGTTGAACCCGGACATCTCCGCAATAGCTTTTAAGGAATAATTAGGATTCTTTAGTAAAAATTCCTTGGCTTTTTCTACCCTAAAACGATTGACAAAACTGCTGAAGCTGTCTTGAGAAAAGGTTTTAATTGCATGGTAAATGTATTTTTTATTGCTATTGCATTCAATGGCCAAATCTTCTAACGTTATTCTCGGGTTTAAATACATTTCCTTTTTTTTCATTAATTGAAGAATTTTTTGCCAAAGCGTTTTATCTCCATTTCTAACAGCGCTATCTTTTAATTCTTCATTTAAAGTTGCCTTTTCAGCATTTTCAATGGTTTGCATAAAGTTTTCGTGGATCTTTTGTTCCTTTTTATAGAGCATATTATAACTACTGCGAAGCTTTTGATGGTATAATAATATAATCACCAATAATATTAAGAGAACAAAAGCAATGATCAATGTGGCTATTAAGCGTTTTTTGTTTTTGGAGATGAGTGCATATTGCTGCTCAATTTTTTCTATTTTTTCCTGGGTCTCATACTTTACGTGCAATTCATTCACCATTTGGTTGTTCTTTTGCATGATCAATGAATCAATAAAATCCTTGTATTGGTAAAAATTATTTTTAAAATTATGAAAATCAAGTGTTTGGGAGTATAGCAAAAGGAATAATTCGCGTACGCTCCTATCTATGCGACTGTTAAAAATCTTTATATCATTAAGGATCTTTTTAGCTTGTTCATATTTACCTGTATTGATCAATAAGGAAGCTTGGGTAATTTTTATTCCTGACAAGTGATATTTATATTTGTTCTTTTTGGCAAGATCGTAAGCCTGTTCAATATAATCGTTTGCTTTTTGATATTGCTGTTGGGTAATGAAATATTGTGCCAGGTGTTCTAAAATATTGGCATATTCATAATCATTTCCTGCAGCATTATAGAGCCGGGCAGCGTTTAACAAATTGTTGTAATATTCATCAAGTTCTCCCATTTGTTCCGCCATCTTGGCAAAATTATGGTATGTAAGGGCCTGCCCATTCAAATCATTGGTTTTTTTAAAATATCTTTTAGCTTTCGTTAAATATTTACCGGCTTCTTCAATTTGGTTCATATTTAGGTAAAGCAATCCAATATTGTTTTGGGATTGAGCCACCCCCGTAGAATCGCCCAGCTTAGCATCTATCTCCATTGAAGCAATATAACTTTTAAGGGAAAGTTCCAATTGGTCAGTTAAATCATAAACTATTCCAAGATTATTCATGCACCTCCCCTTAAATTTTGGATTATTGCGTGCATAAGAAGTTTCAATAGCCCTTTTGTAATAATCGGTGCTGATAAAATAATAGCCTTTATAATAATAGGCTGTAGCTAATAAATATTGGGCTCGCGCGAAAACTGAATCAATACCGCCTTTTGACAAAAGCAGTTGTTCTGTAAGTTCTATGGCCGAATCAGGTTGAGTGTTCAATAATCTTTCAATAGATTGAATAGAGGGTTCATAAGCATGATCATTACTCAAAAAAACAGGAATTGAGGTAAAGAATAGTATAATAAATAGAAATAAACGTAAGCTTTTATTCATAATTATTTGAAACGTGTAATGTAGGTTTTAAATATTACCAATGTAAGCGTCCTATTTACCATTAGTAATAAGGAAATAACCTCACACAGATATAAGTATCGCACAAAAATATAACTTTTATTATTATAATCGCAATCGTAATAAAAAAAATGAATTAATTCACAAAATTTTATTCAAAACTTTTCACGATTTAGTAATTTGAATCTTTTTCAAATGGTATTACCAAATATTAACATGCCTATTGTCAAAGGTTTATAAAAAATACGTAGTTTCCCTTACAAAAACTCCAGTATAAATACCTTAATTTTGCACAAAACCCGAATTCATTATGAAAAGAATTACATTAACAGTATTTTCCTTTATTTTAAGCTTGTCTGTATTATTTGCCGATGATTTTTTTACAGCAACTGATGGAGATTTTTCCGATCCAGCAACATGGCAAAGTGGTTCAGTACCCACCAATGAAGATCAAATTTATATCAACCACAATATTACGTACCCTGAAGATATAAGTTTAATTAATGATGCAGAACTACATATCGCCGAAGATGCCAGCTTTACTTTAGAAGACCTGGACTTTTATGATTTCACTTTAATGGAAGTTCATGGCAATCTTTCAGTAAATGACTTATATACCGGCTTTTTTGCCGAAATGAATATAGGCCCTGATGGAATTGTAAATATTTCTAATAACTGGACAAACTGGAGTTACTCAGAAGGTATTGACGGCACAATGAATATTGGCGGAGTATTCAGGAATATTTTGTTTGGAGAATTAATAGGAGAAGGAAAGATCACTGCTGATGAATTTACTGGACTTGGATGGACTTTTTAACACATGAATGGTTTTATTGACGGTGGCACCACTGTATATGGCGATGGAACACTTCCCATTGAGTTGCTTAGCTTTGAAGCGAATGAAAATATGAACCAAGTTATCATTGAATGGACTACAGCCTCAGAAATGAATAATGACTATTTTACTATTGAAAGAAGTTCTGACGGAATAAATTATAACCCGATAGCCACTGTGAATGGCGCAGGAACAAGCAATTCTGTCAACAGCTATAGTTATACCGACAATACTCCTGGATTGGGAACGCTATATTACAGGTTGAGCCAAACAGATTATGACGGTAGAAATGAAACTTTTGATCCTGTAAGTATTGAAATAGAAGAAGAAAAGGATATGTTGCTTACTGCCCAGGATAACACGTTAAATATCAGAACTTCTGATCTTCCCTATAATTTATATGTTTACAGCATCAGCGGGAAATGTGTGTTTTCAGGGCAAAACATTTCCGACAATTATAAGCAATTGAACTTGGAAACCGGTTTTTATATTATTAGTTTCAATCAGCAAACTTCACAAAAAATATATATTCCATAGAATATAATATTTTTTATCCTGGGTTTGCCAGATCATATTTATCAGGCGCTACAATCGTAGGTGCAATTATCTAAAACAAGCAAATACCAATTTCCATCTATTTTCCCAACTGCAAAACCTACAATAGCATTTTTTGTAAATAAAACGTACCTTTTTACTTTGCTTTCTAAGCTTCTTATCCTTTCATTTTGCTTCTTGGTATTTTTTGTTGAAAGAAGTTCTTCTTGAATTTTTACTATTTCAGATGGTTGAGAATATTTGAATTCTCCTGAAATAAAATTGCCTTCTTTATCAAATCCATAGCAATTGAACTTGGGAAGCTTTTCAAATTTAAATGTTCCGGGTTTTAAGCTTTCTATTTTTCGTAAAATCAGCCCTGGGCTATCTTTTAGCTGGTAAATAGAATGATAGTAACTGTAAGCATCATAAGCCCCTGGCCTATATGTATAGAAAAACCCATAATCCGGGTGAATAAATGAAGAAGCTCTATTCCAGTTTTCTTCTTTAATAGCGCGTATAAATTCATTTACTCTATCGGTTAGAATCTTATTATTATCGAATTGCGTTTTACTATCTGCCTTCATGGAGGTTTGGGAGCCAAAAACCCACCCTGTTTTTCCATTAAATTCAATTTTATACCAAAAATCCGTTACTCCCATAATGGTTTCTTGTTTTCCTTTTTCAAGAATCTTGCATTTGTCACCTGTATTGAGTTTCATTATAACCTTACCATTACTGGGTTTACTCCGTATCCAAATATTCTCCCCTTCAATAATTAAATATTTGCTTGAGGACACTTCTTTATCCGGGATTGATTTTTCTCTTGTTTCCTTTTTATTTTCGGATGCATTATTTTCTCTTTGGGCCGTGCTGTTGCAACCCATAATACCAATAATGATAAAGAAAAGTAAGATTTTTATTTTCATTTGGTAGTTGTTTTAGTAGATGTTCTGTTTGATATATTCAATATGATTTTTAACGGATCATCGCCATAAATTCATCTTCGGTAATTATTCTAACTCCCAATTTTTTTGCTTTAGATTTTTTTGCCGGCCCCATTTTTTCACCGGCTACCAAGTAATCGGTTTTTGATGATATTGAACTCACATTCTTTCCCCCGTTGTTTTCAATGGCTTCTTTTATTCCATCGCGCGAAAAATTTTTGAATACACCGCTAACTACAAAACTTTGTCCTTGAAGTTTGTTGGCATTGTCCAGGTTACTTTCTTTTATTCTAAATTGCAATCCTTTATCTTTTAGCCGTTCCACCAATTGAATATTTGATGGTACGTTGAAATAATCTACGATACTACTTGCTATCCTTTCTCCAATCTCGTGTATTTCTGTAAGTTCTTCTTTGGAAGCTTGGATTAATGAATCAATATCTAGAAAATATTTTGCCAGTGTTTTTGCAACAGTTTCTCCAACAAAGCGGATTCCCAAAGCATAAAGAACACGGTTAAAAGGCACGTTTTTAGAGGATTCAATACCATGGAGTATTTTTTCTACTGTTTTCTCTTTAAATTTCACTACACGGGTTTTCCCGGTTTCTTCATAAAAGTACGATTTCTCAAGACCTATCAGGTTATTATACGTTAGGTCGTAAAGGTCTGCGGCATTTTTAATTAATCCCTTATCGTACAACAATTCGATTTTACCTTCTCCCAAGCTGTCAATATTCATGGCTTTTTTACTGATAAAGTGCTCTATCTTGCCCTTTATTTGAGGAGGGCAACCATTTTCATTGGGGCAATAATGTGCTGCCTCACCTTCATTTCTGACTAATGGAGTATCGCATTCCGGGCAATTTTTTATAAATGAAAAAGGTTGGGAGCCATCTGTACGTTTGGTTTTGTCAACTGCCGTGATCTTCGGAATAATATCACCGCCTTTTTCAACAAAAACCATATCTTTAATACGGATATCAAGTTCATGAATAAAATCCTCGTTATGCATGGAAGCCCTTTTAACTTTTGTACCAGCTAATTGCACGGGTTCAAGCATGGCAACAGGGGTTACAGCACCTGTGCGTCCAACCTGGAATTTCACATCTTTTAAACGCGTAAGGCCTTGTTCGGCTTGAAACTTGTAAGATATTGCCCAACGTGGTGATTTAGCCGTATAACCAAGCAATTCTTGCTGCTTGTAATTGTTCACTTTTAATACAACACCATCAATATCAAAAGGAAGTTCATCCCTTAATAAGCGAATCTTTTCAATAAATGCAAAAACTTCATCCATGTTTTTACATAATACCGTGTATTCAGACACTTTAAATCCCCATTTTTTTGCCTCCATAATATTGCTATAATGTTCATTATGAGGAAGTTTATCACTAATAACAGTATATAAAAAGCAATCCAGGTTTCTTTTGGCCACTTCTGAAGAATCTTGCATTTTAATACTTCCTGAGGCTGCATTACGGGGATTGGCAAATAAACTTATTCCCATTTTAGACCTGTGGCGGTTCAAATTCTCAAAACTTTTGTGGGGCATAATGATTTCTCCCCTGATTTCAAAGTGTGATGGATAATCTCCATTTAATGAAAGGGGAATGGACTTGATGGTTTTAACATTGGGGGTTACATCATCGCCTTCATAGCCATTTCCCCTGGTAACAGCTTGTTTTAATTTACCACTTTCATAAAGAAGACTAATGGCTATTCCATCAAATTTCAACTCGCAATTATACTCGTATTCCTCATGAACAGTTTTTTTAACCCTATTGTCAAAATCAAGAAGTTCTTGCTTGGAATAGGTATTTCCAAGAGATAACATAGGGACTGTATGCTTAACGGTAGGGAATTCTTTTGTCACCTCCCCTCCTACTCTTTGGGTGGGCGAATCCTGCCTTTTAAGGTCAGGAAATTGTTGTTCTAATTTTTCTAATTCCTTGAGTTTTATATCAAAATCATAATCGCCGATTTTGGGGTCAGAGAGTACGTAATACCTGTAGTTGTGGTAATTCAGTTCCTCTGTAAGCCTGTCGATCTGAAGTTTTGCTTGTTTTTGCTTCATGGATACAAAGATAAAGATATACGAAAAAAAAGCCGGTTAAAAAACCAGCTTTTAGAAATATTTTCCATCACCCCCCAGTAGTGCTGAACAAGCTGAATATTCCCCGTCTTTTCTCGAGGTCTTGTGGATTAACGCACATGTAGGGTATTTGAGAGGCTGCTTTAATAAGTTTTTCGGTATCTTCAACTCGCCCTCCAAATAATCCCCCTGAAAACATTCCTGGTGATAAAGTAACAAAATCAGTCATAATGATAATAAGATCGCCTTGTTTAGAGATGGCATATTCAACAATTTGCCTTCCGAAATTTGTTTTTTTGTCATTAGAAAAATGAATGGTATAATGCAACCGGTTTTGGTCAAAAATTTTCTTAATCTGCATTATATTGGCCTTGATTTTCCTTGAATAATAAGAATCAGAAGTATGCTTAGCAAGAATATGTACTGTTGAATTCCACTTTTTACCAAATAAAAGCGTCCATTTTACTTTTTGCCTGGTTTCAAGGCCTTCATCAACTGGTATAATAATGTTTTTATAACCTGTATCAAAATGTCTTTTTTGCACAACAATTGTGGGTACTGGAGAATTCTCGATAATTTTTGCTGAATAGTTGCCTGGCACATATTCAACACCGGTCTTACCTCTTGTTCCAATAGTAAGGTAATTAGCCTTTACTTCTTCTGCATATTCCCCGATAGAATGAATTGGATTACCACCACGTATGGCAAACTGCACTTTGATATCTTTGTTATCTTTTTTAATATCATCAGCTATAGAAATTAATTTTTCTTCTATCTCCAATTCTGAAAGTTTTGTTTTTTTGGTTTTAATATATAGCAAATGTATATTATAACCAAACATGTTAGCAATACCAACAGCATGTTCCACTGCGTATGCTGCATTTTTTGAAAAATCAGTTGCAGATACAACCAGGTTGTTTTTTTTCTTTAAAGTTCGGGCTTTCATATCAAATTAAATTAAAACATGTTTCCTTTCACACAAATTTATAAAAAAATTCTTTAAAACCAAGAATTGTAAGATTAAAGTTTCAATTTATCTATAGGTTTGTTCTTTTTGCATAAAAAAACTTATTAGCCATAAATATATTGTAACAGGCATTAGCTTGTTCATTCTATTCATAAGATTTTTATTGGTTTGGAGTGAAACAAATTAAACTTGTTATTGTTTACCAATATTATTGTATTTATCGGCATTGGAAGGGTTAATCTCGTTGAGGATATTTTTTACCCTGGAAATTTCCATCGAGGATGCTTCTGAATATATATTAATGATTTCATCTGCTTTAGCATCAAAAAATATTTGCATCAAATATGAGCCGGGTTTCTCCCTGTGCACTTTTTTAAGCAATTCTAAAGATCCTGTCACAGCTTGCCTACCTTCATCAGTACTTTCATGCATTACATCCAAACCTTCGCGGTGATATTTGTAAAGTGCTTGACGTAGGTTTGAGTATTTATTATTTAAAAGATTTTCAATAATCCAATACCTGTTTTTTTGGCTTTCAAAAGCCTTCCAACCGGTAGAAGAAGAGTTTTGGGCATTATTAACGATGGTTTGCGCAGCATTATAAAAAGGCGTGCCACCTTGTAGCGAGAATGTATCAAAGTCCATACCTATAATAAGATAAGCGTAATACGCTAGTACAGAAGTAAGATTAGACTCAAAAGCATTCTGGTTATATTTAAGGGCTTGATGTTCTACGTATTCAAATTCAAAGTTATTATCTTTTATATTTAAAATTGTTGAGTTATAAGCTGATTTATAAATTGGGCGCCTTGATTGAACTTGAATGGTTCCCTCGTATTTATCAGATGATACCTTTTTCTTAATATTAATTAATATGGAACACTCTATTCTCTCTTCTATATCATAATTATAGTTTGTCCAACGCCGTGAATTCATGAATTCAAAAGCTGCCTCCTGCAAAGTTTCGTATATGCGTTTTTCAGTACTCTCAACAGTGGGCGCCACAACTTGTAAGTTACAATTCAATTCTTGGGTATATGTTTTGCCAGAAATCAATAAAAACAATAATAAGCCAGCTATTTGACTAAAATATTTCATTAGAATAAAATTAAGTTAAGCGTCTGATTTTCAATTTAATATTTTGCAAAAATCGCAGCATTTTCGTTTCAATTACCATGGAACCCTTCCCGCTCTGCAGCGGGACAGGCTATGTTTTATTCATGCCCTTTTTTGTACGTCAGTGCATGAGGGTTTCATCTGTTTTATCTCTTTATCCATGTTTTGATTAGGCTGTATCCTAAATTATGCTTCTATAGTGCTTCAAGAAAAAGCTCCAAATACTGCTTGTTTTATTTTAAAGAAAGCTTTTCAATAATCTTGTTAACAATATCTTTAGCAACTGCTTCCTTGTTCTTTAACTCAAAATTAAAGGTTTTATTATTATCTAATATCGTAATTTTATTTGTTTGGGTTCCAAAACCTGCTCCAATATCCTTTAAGGAATTTAAAACGATAAAATCCAAGTTCTTTTTTTCAAGTTTCTTTCTTGCATTTGCCAATTCATTGTCTGTTTCTAAGGCAAATCCTATCAATATTTGCCGGTTTTGCTTTTCTTTACCCAGTTCAGAAAGAATATCTATAGTTGGTTTCAATTCAATAGTTACATCTCCAGGTTTCTTTTTCAATTTGCATTCATGAACTTTTTTTGGTGTATAATCGGCAACGGCGGCAGACATAACAGTAATATCGCAATGTGGGAAATTTTCTTTGCAAGCTTGATGCATTTGGGAAGAAGAAGTAATATCGATTCTTTTAATCTCTTGGTTTATGGTTTTCAAATGGGTTGGGCCTGTTACCAAAATAACTTCGGCTCCTTGTGTTGCAAGTTCTTCGGCTATTGCAAAACCCATCCTTCCTGAAGAATGATTCCCGATAAATCTCACGGGGTCAATCGCTTCATAAGTTGGGCCGGCTGTTACAAGAGCCTTTTTTTTTGTTAGAAGGGCTTTTTTTTTTAAGTCTTGTTTAATAATCCCAAAAATTTTGCCGGGTTCTTCCATCCTTCCGGCACCACAAAGCCCGCTTGCTAATTCACCTTCATTAGGAGCTATAAGCTTGTTGTTGTAAGAAAGAAGGATTTCAATATTTCTTTGGGTAGAGCGGTGTTTATACATATCCAAATCCATTGCCGGGGCAAAATAAACAGGACATTTGGCAGCAAGATAAGTTGCTACTAAGAGATTGTCAGCCAGGCCGTTGGCCATCTTACCCAAAGTATTAGCCGATACTGGAGCTAAGAGATACAAATCTGCCCAATTGCCCAGATCAACATGGCTGTTCCATTCTCCTGTATCTTTATCAAAAGGCTCACACAAAACAGGATTGTTTGAGAGTGTAGACAAGGTAAGTGGGGTAACAAAGTGCTTTGCCGTAGGTGTCAAAATCACCTTTACTTCCGCTCCTTCTTTTTTTAATAACCGAACCAGCAAAGGGATCTTATAAGCCGCTATGCTACCAGTAATACCTATAAGGATTTTTTTTCCTTTAAGCATGGTTAAATAGAATTAAAAAGCTCCTTTCTCACCGGTCTCATTCTCAGTTTGCTCTCTAATTGGGTTCCTATAATAAAGCTTGCTGTTTAGGAACTCATGTATAGCTATTAAAGTGGGCTTGGGCAATCTTTCATAAAATTTAGCAATCTCTATTTGTTCCCTGTTTTCAAAAATTTCTTCCAGGTTGTCTTGGGCTGTAGCAAATTCATCCAGTTTCCTGTGAAGTTCTTCTTTTATTTCCAAAGAAATTTGGTTGGCTCTTTTAGAAAGGATAACTGTAGCTTCATAAATATTGCCAACTTCCTTATCAAATGTTTTTAAATCCCTGGTAATGGTTGTACTCTCAGTTTTTACTTTTTTATAGTCCATAACATGTGTTATAATGAATTTTTTTTAATTCCTGTTTCTGATATTTGACGTTGTTTCCTTAATTCTTCAAGTTCGATAAGAGCTTTCTCATAAATCTTATTGGCTTGTCGCTCAAAATTATTGTCTTTACCATAATGAGCGACTAGTCTCTCGTAAGCTTCTTCAGTGTTTTTATAACGGTCGTATTTCTTTTCTTCAATGCTGTTCTCTGCAAGTAAGAAATGCGATTTTAAAATAAAAAACAGGCTTTCCTCCTTGTATTGGGAGTTTGGATAATCTTCAAGGTCTGTTTTAAAAGATGTTATAGCTGCCTCGAAATATTCTGTTTTTAAGTATTGCTTTGATATCTCGAAACGCTTTCTTTGTAATTTTGCCCTCAATTCGTCAATATATTCATTACATAGTTCAACACTGTCGCTCTTAGGGTATTGATTGGCAAAATATTGGAATTCTTCTATGGCTTTATGACTATTTGACTGGTCGAGGCTATAACGGGGCGATTCTAAATAATTGCAATAGGCTGATAGAAAGGTACATTCCTTAGCATATTCACTTTTGGGGAATGTTTTGGCAAAATTCTTGAAATGGTAACTGGCTAAAATATAATCTCCTTGGTGATAATGACTCATAGAAATATAATAACCGATCTTTTCGGCTCTTGATGTGCCACGGTAATAGGGTAAAACCATGTCAAAAAGCTGCAAAGCCCTGTAATAATCTTCGTTATTATAGTATTCAATGGCTTTTTGATATTTTAATTCTGTGTTAGAGCTTTTTAAAAGCTTTTGGTACTTGCTGCAAGACCCAACAAGCAACATTATCATTGTAGCCAGTACGACATGTAAGAAAGTTTTTTTAAGCATTGTGCAAAAGTATAACATTTCGATCAATTAAGGAAACGGAAAATAAAAAAAACTATTATATAAAATTTCTTATTCAATTTATTTTTAATATCTATAACGCAGAATTATTTTATTATTATCTTTATTCCCTGATGAAAAGTAAGTAAAAAAAAGCATAACCTCTTCATTGTATGGATTTTGAATTTGATTTTTTGCCATTATTTATCATACTTTTTGTTGCTTGGTTGGTTCCAATGGCTATGTCAGCCCTTGGTATGAGCCGTACTCCTACTGTAGTTATCGAGATCATTGCCGGGATACTTATCGGGCCATATGTTCTTGATATTGTACAACATAAAGAATACATCGATTTTTTAGCCCTAATGGGGTTTATTTTTCTTTTGTTCTTAAGTGGACTGGAAATTGATGTTGATGCTATAGTTGCAACATTACCCCGAAAACGGATCACCGCTTCAAAATTCATTTCCAACCCATTACTTTCTGGAATACTATTCTATACCCTCACCATATCTCTTGCGGTTATTTGCTCTGTGACTTTAGCAAGATTGTCGCCGGATATTCATAGCTATTGGTATTTTGCATTGATTTTATCTACCTCATCAGTAGGAATTATTTTACTGGTTTTAAAAGACCGGGGAGAAAGCAACTTAAGAATTGGGCAATTAATAATTATATCTGCTGCTATTGCAGACCTTTTAAGCATAGTTTTAATTACGTTTACAGCCTCATATTATAGGAATGGCTTTGATTACCGCATACTACTTATTGGCTTGCTTATTATTGCTTTTGTAATTTCCTATTTTACAGGTCGCAAGATGGTAAATAACACATTGCTCAAAAGAATTGTATTTCAATTGTCTCATGCTGCTTCGCAAATAAGGGTAAGAGGTACAATTTGGCTCATTTCAGCTTTTGTTGTACTGGCGCAATTCGTAGGAGCAGAAATAATTCTTGGGGCCTTTTTAGCAGGGCTTATCATGTCTATCTTTTTAAGAAAACAGCGCTCATCCCTCATATTAAAATTAGATGGAATGGGATACGGTTTTTTTATTCCCATATTTTTCGTCGTAGTAGGTATTAAACTTGATTTTGGTTTTTTAGAAAACTTCCAAGATTCTTTTGTTATTTTAATTACATTACTGCTTTTTCTATATCTTGTAAAAGTTTTGCCTTCTCTTATCTGGAGCCGTGTACTGGGCTTTAAATCATCCATTACCAGTGGAATATTACTTTCTACGAGGCTTAGCCTAATAATTGCGGCAGCAGAAATAGGAAAACAACTTGCTCTTATTTCATCACAAATGTATACTGTTATTGTTATTGCCGCAATTTTTACAAGTATTATTTCACCTTTTATTTATTCACTTACCCATCCAAAACTCAAGTCAAAATCGTTCCATACGCTTATTGTGGGTGGTAGTAGTGCAGCAGTTCTACTTGCCAGGAGGTTAAATATGCATGGCATTCCTATAACAATTATTGAAAGTGATAAAGAACGCTACCGAGACCTAATCAATAAAGGAATGAATGCCATTAATGAAGATGGCACAAAAGCTGAAGTGTACAGGAACTTAGGGCTTAAACCCACACATCATGTGGTTGTTCTTACTGGCAGTTACAATCGCAACTTTATGATATGCAACATATTAAGTTCAGAGCTTCATCACGAGAAAATTGTAACCCGCCTTAGCAAAGAATTGTCAAAATGTTTTGTCAATACAAATATTGCTATCTTAGACCAGCTTTCTATTAATGCCACAGCCTTAGAAAATATGATTTTACGGCCATCGGTGTATCATGCTTTAATGGAAAATTTCGAGTCTTATGCTGTTGAAGAAATAAAAATCAATAGTAAAGATATTGACGGAAAGCAAGTAAAAGATATTCCGTTTCACCAAGATGGTAACCTGATGATCATTAAAAGGAAGGAAAGGCTTTTGGTACCTCATGGCGACACTTTCTTGCGATATGGCGACATTGTTAGCGTGGTGGGAAATGAACAAGCATTAGAAGATTTCAGGGCAAAATTATCCTAATACCAAGTAAGCCTTCAAATTCTACGTTGTATCTTTGAATGCCACTTGGTATAAAAGGCATATTTTTTGTTTTGTTTATATTATATTTTATCTTTGAACTGTATTCCTGGATATTTTTTTTATGATGATAATGAAATTTTTATCTTTCAGAGTTTTTGTGATTCTTCTCCTGGCCTTCTATTTTGCCGGTTGTGATGTGGCTATGAAAACTGCCAACAACTCGCCGGGTAGTGAACCTAAAAATTACGAAAAGAAAGATAACCCGGAAAGCACTTCACCCTGGGAATCGCATAATAAAAGAAATAAAAAGATATATTCATCCAGGCGCAGGTATAAAAATAAATTAAGATTACCAACAGGGAACTCGAAGAAAAGTGTTACAACCAACTTGGATTATAACGAAAAAGGCCTCAATAAGAGTACCGAAAGAAGTTTTACAGACCCTAATCCTAACAGAAGTTGGAATATTGGCGCAGGTATAGGCCCATCAAACACCTTATCAGACACAAAAAGCCGCAATGGTGGGGGAAACCCGTTGTTTTTTGACATGAAACATTACGAGACTATGCTTTCTTATAGTGTTTTTGGAAGGTATAAATTCAACAAAATGTTTACTGCTTCTGCATGGTTCACCCTAAGCAATTTTATTGGTTCGGATGCTACTCATAAAGGTGTTAACCGCGGTTTTAGCTTTACTAACAGGGCTTATGAGTTTTCTGTAAGGCCCGAGTACAATTTTCCATATCTCCTATTAGGCACTAATAGCGATGGGTATTTTACTACTTTTGATTATTATGTTTTTGCAGGACTTGGTGGCTTCTATCACTCTCCCACATTCACTGATGCTAGTAACAGCGATACAGAAGAAATAGCCAAAACTGAAGGCTATAAAAACATTCAATTTGCAATACCATTTGGGGCTGGTTGTTATTTCTCTTTTCCTAGCAGGTTTAAAATTGGTTTTGATATAGGTGTGAGAAAAACGTTTTTTGACCACCTGGATGGATTCACAACAACAAATAGCAAAGCAAGCGACTATTTCATAAGTGGGGCAATTAATTTACAATATGTAATTAGGGTTGATAAGCGTTTTAAAGAAAATAATAATTTTTTTGATCCCAAGCTAAACAGGAGAAGAGAAAAAAAGCCTGAAAGAAGAAAGTCGATGTTTTTTAAATAATCAGTTATCTCTTTTCTCAAAATTTTCTTTTTCTTTATCTTCTATTCTTCTTATCAATACATAAAGAAACTTACCAATAATAAAAACAATAATGGCTGAAGCTAAAAAAAGTAATAAATGTATAAATATCATTATCAGCCAAGTTTTACGGCAGTGCCATATGCAAGTATTTCAGAACTGCCTCGCATAACTGCCGAGGTTGTAAAACGGATATTGATGATGGCATCAGCTTTTAATCTTTGTGCGTCTTGCATCATGCGCTGTATTGATTGCTCACGTGCATCAGCCAATAACCGTGTGTATTCATGCATTTCACCGCCAACCAAATTCTTCAACCCAGCAGTGAAATCGCGCCCCAGGTGTCGGGCTCTAACCGTACTTCCCCTGGCGATTCCTAATATTTCTACAATTTGCTTCCCGGGAATAGTTTCTGTTGTTGTTATAATCATGACCGTATTATTTTTTAGTTTTGATGTTAAATTTACAAGTTAATCCTTATTAAAAAAAAAAATATGAAAATAAAAAAATATGACTTCCCAAAAGGTTCTCTTATAAGCTACATGAGTAACATGGTAAAAAAACATGGAGGAATAAACCTTGCCCAAGGCATACCAGGCTTTGCTCCTCCACATGAATTGCTTGAAATTCTAAGCAAAACAGCTAGGGAAAACGTCCACCAATATGCTCCTGGTATTGGTAATCATAAATTAATAGATATTTTGCTTAAGCATTACAAAAAATACAATAATGCACTAGACGATGCTAATATATTAATGGTGAATGGTGCTACCGAAGCCATCTCTTTGATTTACATATATTTAAAAAATATCCTGGATAAAAAGTTCAGCGTATTATCCTTTGACCCTGTTTATGAAAGTTATAAATACCTCCCGGGAATTTTCCACAACGAATTTATTCCATTTTATTACCATAATGATCAACAAATTGATTTTGATGAATTGGACTCCATCATAAAGATAAATAATGTTAAAATCATTTTTGTTGCATCGCCAGGAAATCCTTATGGGAGGATATGGTCAAAAGAAGAGTTGATGAAATTATCACAAATATGCAATCATAATAAGTGCTATATTGTATTTGATGCTGTTTATAAGGATTTATATTTTGATGAAGAGCCATTTCAACCGGTTGAGCTTATTGAAGAAAATGTTTTTTATGTGAACAGTTTTTCAAAAATGCTATCTGTAACAGGTTGGCGAATAGGGTATTTATTATGCAATAAAACCCATATGGAAAAAATCCGGTACATTCACGATTATACCGGTTTATGTGTACCATCGGTATTGCAGGTGGCTATTGCCAAATATCTTAATGAGTATGATTTTGCAAAGACTTATTTATCAACATTGCGAAAAAGAATCCTTGCGAATTTCCAAATGCTTTCTGAAGCATTAAAAGAAAATCAATTTACCATTCCAACAGCTAAAGGCGGCTATTTTGTATGGGCACAATTACCGGAAGAATATCCTGATGGATTTAATTGGGCTATGAACCTTTATGAACAATACAAGGTAGCTGTTATCCCAGGCATACATTTTTCGGAAAAAGGCGACAGGTTTGCCAGGCTTAATATAGCCAGGGAAGACAAAGAAATTAAAGAAGCAATAACTAGGATCAATAGGTTTTGCAAAAGCTTATAATGGCAAACAGGATAATTATTTTAGGTTTATTCTAAGAACAAAAATTTGTACTTTTCATCATTAACCTTAATAAACCTTTTGCTCTTCAGGTCATAATGAAAAAACATATCACCTTCTTTTCCAGGAATAAGCTTTTCAGCAATATGCCTGTTAATAATATAATCATAAGCAAGAAAAGCATTTTTCCTGCCTGCATAGCGTATCATATTTTCAACATCATCGCCTGTAATATTGTCTCTTGAATAGCTGTAGTTAATCTCATCAAGAAAAAAGTTGTAACTAAAATACCCATCAATATCATCAAAAGCATGAACACTGGTAAAAGCCACCTTCATTTTATCATCCTGGCTGTTTACCTTAGTGATCTCTATCCAAAAATTCATGCTTAAAGCATCCCTGGCCATTTCTTGAACATATTTTCGCCCGTTAAAATATGCCGAATCGCGATATGGCAAAAAATATTCTTCAAACTCTATTTGTGCAAAATTGAAGATGTAAGCGTTTTCCTTGATTTTAAGGAATTCGTTCATATTTTTTGATGAGTAAATTTTTACATTGGGATATTGGCGAAGGTATTTAAACAAGTTGTAGTTAAAAAAGCCAGTAACTTCTTTTTCTTTCATATTCTTTAGAAATTTGCTTTTAGCCATCTCTAAAGAATCCTTTTGTGCTTGTGTTTCAAGTTTTTTATACTTGTCCGTGTAAACTACCTTGTGATTCTTTTTCACGATAAGTTCCGGCTCCATAATAAGTATGGAAATTGACTTGCCGGATTTCACAAAATTATTAGCAACTCTTCTTTCTAAAGAACAGGATGATATGAATATAATAGCGGAAATAAAATATAATAAGTTCTTTACTTGCATCTCTATGGTTTCATTTGATCACTCATTTTTGTAGCAAATTCCCTGCCAAATTCCTTGCATTTTTCTAAGTCTTCTTCACTAGGCGAAAATTTGAAGAAAAGCCCTTCACCAAACACTTTCAATTTAAGGTTGGCTAATGCACTATTAATAATCTTAGGCGCTTCACCACTCCATCCGTAAGAACCAAACGAAGCCGCTAATTTGTTTTTGTCCCTAATTGGGTTAATAACTGCAAATAGCTGGTAAATTTGCAATAATATATTTTGATTTATTGTTGGAGAACCAATAATTATGGCATTGCTATTGGCTATTTTCGCATCAATATCACCAATATTCATCTTTTCAATATCACAAACCTCGGCATTAAACCCATTGATCTCTTTTATTCCATTAGCAATTTCTTTAGCTAAAATACTTGTTTTTGCATAAGCTGATACATAAGGAATAAACACCTTGTGCTTATCGGGTTTGGCAACCTCTTCTTTTGCCCATTTTTCAGAAAGACTAACATATTTTTTCCAATCAGTGCGGAGTATTGGCCCATGCCCTGTGCAAATAGCATTGATCTCCAATGGTTTTATTTTCTCTATTGCTTTCAGCATAAATTTACTGTAAGGCCTTAGTATAACATCAAAATAGTATTTAAAAGCTTCATCCCAGTTGCCTACTTTATCATCAAACATTTCTTCATGGCAGAAATGGGCGCCAAAAGAATCGCAAGTAAAAAGAAGTTTGTCTTCTTCAAGGTATGTATAGATAGAATCAGGCCAATGAAGGTTTGGAGCATTAATAAAACGCAAAGTTTTATTGCCAAGATCCAAAGTATCTCCATCTTTAACCGTAATATACTTAAAATCTTTGTCCGTCAGGTCTTTTAAATATCTTATGGCGTTGCCGCTGCCAATGATTGTAGCATTGGGCATAATCTCCAACATATTGGCCAGGTTGCCAGAGTGGTCAGGCTCTGTATGATTCACTATAATATATTGGATATCTGCCGGGTCGGTAACCTTTTGGATTTTCTCTAAGTAAGTGTTCCAGAATTTATCTTTTGTAGATTCAACAATCGCTTTTTTCTCTGCATTGATAAAATAAGAATTATAGGTTGTTCCGTATTTTGTTTCCATTACAATATCAAATGTAACAATATCAGGGTCTAATACACCTATCCATTGTACATCTTTTGTTACCTCAAGTACCTTATTGTCGTTCATAGTTTTCATTCGTTTAAAATTTTTGGTGCAGTTTCTACTTGGTATAAGTTTTAATCATACTTCTCATGTATCTCAACAATTATTTCAGGCATTACCTGTACTTTATAAAAATTTCCCAAATTTAATGAAACGATTAAATTCAACAATTGTTCAATTGATTTTTTGATAAGAAAAGATTCATTCGACTTCAACATCAACCATGTATCCATTATGTTTCCTAACATTAAAAACACTTCCATCTTCAAATATCAAGTATTGTCCTTTTATTCCTGAGAGTGTTCCGGTAAAACCTTCAGTTTTATCTAAGTTAATGCTTTTTACTTTTCCAGGGTATTGTTTTACAGGATAGTTGATAGCAACGAGTTCGTTTTCCTCTAAGAAAAATTGGCTCAACTTACCAGGTAGAAGCGATTGGACTTTTTGCTTTTCTTGAAGGGGATTTAAAGCCTCGTCAATTTTATTCTTGAGCATATTTCGCCAGTTGGTCTTATCTGCCATATAGTTTTTTAAGGCTACCTCTATCAATCCAGCCGTATATCGATTGGGAGTTCTGGCAACCTTTATGGCTTTTACTGCACCTTGGTCTATCCAACGGGTAGGAATTTGAGATTTTCGTGTCACACCAACTTTTAAACCACTCGTTAGGGAAATATAAACAAAATGATCTTGCAAGCAGTTGTTCTTTGACCATTCCATATCTCTTGAAATACCTAGATGTGCTTGGCATTTTTCAGGATGAAGAATACACTCATCAGTTTGTGGTAAGGTTTTAAAACATGGGTAGCAGTAACCTTGGAAAAAAGACTTTTTTGTTTCCCTCCCGCAATGTATACAATTGATAATCCCATTATGATGGATCGTAAATTTTTGGCCTATTGCGGCATTCATATCTATTTC
>CAZJDA010000001.1:100615-163346 GCA_964544705.1 uncultured Bacteroidales bacterium | reverse complement strand
TTTAATTAAAAGAGCTATGAAAAAAACAAACATTTTCAAAAAAATGGCGATGGTAGCAACCCTATTCGCCGCGTTAGCAATTGGATTCACAGCATGTAGCGATGATGATGATGACGATGATGATGTAACCCCACAACCAACCGGTAATGAGGTGATAAGTGACAACATCACTTCTGACGCTACTTGGACTAGCGACAAGACCTATCAATTATCAGGCAGGATAGCTGTTACTGATGGCGCTACTTTAACTATTGAACCAGGAACAGTAATAAAAGGTGAATCCGGAACAGGCGCTAACTCATCTGCATTAGTAATTGCAAGAGGTTCTAAAATCATGGCAGAGGGAACAGCAGATGCTCCTATCATTTTCACTTCTTTATCAGATGAAATTACAACTGATGACATCAAAGCTGGTAACTTTGCTAGTCCAAACTTAGACGCGGATGTTAATGGGCATTGGGGTGGACTTATCGTTTTAGGAAAAGCTCCAATTTCTGTTGATGGAGATGAAGCTCAAATTGAAGGTATTCCAGCTTCTGACCCTAATGGCGCTTATGGTGGAGATAAAGCAGATGATAACTCCGGGGTTTTAAAGTATATTTCTATCCGTCATGGTGGTACATTAATTGGTTCTGGTAACGAAATTAACGGCCTTACATTAGGCGGTGTTGGTTCTGGAACTATTATTGAAAATATTGAAGTTGTAGCAAACCTAGATGATGGTATAGAATGGTTTGGCGGTACTGTAAACGTTAAAAACGTAGTTGTTTGGGCTGTTGGTGATGATGGAATTGACACAGACCAAGCTTGGAAAGGTACTTTAGACAATTTTGTAGTTATTACTCCTGCTGGCCATTGTTTCGAGCTTGATGGCCCTGAGGGTTCTGCTACTGGTGGTCATACAATCAAAAATGGAACAGTTGTTTGTTATTATCAGGGCGAAGCCGGCGGAATTGAAATTGAAAGAGAATGTAAAAATCTTATTAATACCGATGACAATTCTGATGTTGATTTAAAAAATATTACCTTCTTAAAAGTAAAAGACAGTGAAGATATGATTATTAATAGGTTGGTAGCTGATGAAGGTGAAATTTCTTTTGAAAATATTAAAGTTAATTTAGTAGATGGAACTACTTTACTTGATCACTTACCAGAAGGAACAGAAGAAGTTCCTGCCTGGCTTTCTACAGGCAATGCGGGTCAAGCTAATGAAGGTGTATTTGGATGGACTTGGGCTAAAAATGCTGGCGCTTTTTAACATAATCCTTCTTACTAAAAACATATCTTTGATATAATATAAAAACAGGTTTGCAAAATAGCTTTTGTAAGCCTGTTTATTATTTTCTAATTATCGTAAAACCTTATATAAATGAAACACTTTTTAATTGCATTATTTACCATTACTTCAATAATAGCTTATTCACAAACAGGAACTATTAGAGGAACAGTTTACGATCACGAAACGGGAGAATCTTTGGTAGGAGTCACTGTTTTGGTTAAAGGAACCACTACAGGAACAATTACTGACCTTGATGGAAAGTTTACGCTTGATTTGCCAGCGGGAAAACATAATATCCAGCTTTCATACATATCTTATCAAACGCTAACAATAGAGCAAGTGGGGGTGAAAGCTGGAGCAGCAGAAATATTGGAAAACCTTAGATTAAAACCCAGTTCTTTGCAATTAGACGCTGTTGTTGTGACTGCCAAAAGTGTCAGGACAACAGAAACAGCCCTGCAAACCATGAAAAAGAAATCCGTAGCCATGATTGATGGAATTTCTTCCGCAAAATTTAAGCTAATTGGCGATGCAACAGCAGTAGATGCCGCAAAAAGGGTAACTGGTGTTTCAGTAGAAGGTGGAAAATATGTCTTTGTAAGAGGTTTAGGAGATAGGTATACAAAAACAACACTAAACAATATAAGCATTCCTGGGTTAGACCCTGACAGGAACACCTTGCAGATGGATATCTTCCCTACCAACCTTATTGATAATATTGTTGTAAATAAAAATTTCACTGCTGACCTCCCGGCAGATTTTACAGGAGGAGTCGTTAATATCGAAACAAAAGATTTCCCAGAAGATAAAATAATGGATGTATCAATAGGAGCATCATATAATGCAGATATGCATTTCAATTCAGATTATATAACTTATGAAGGCAGCAGTACCGACTTACTCGGTTTTGATGATGGCGCTAGGGAAATACCCAAATATGCTGATCAAAAAGATGTTCCACGTCCTTTTAGCCCAATATACAGCGAACAACAAACCATAGATTTCATCAATAGCTTTGACCCACAATTAGGCGTTAAAAATGAAACCAGTTTTATGGATTTCAGTTTTGGAGTTTCCTTGGGAAACCAAATTGAACTCAATAAAGAAAAAGAAAAAATGAATAAAATGGGATATATATTTTCTCTTTCTTATAAATCTGAAACCGATTATTTTGATGAAGTTAATTATGGTGAATATCAAAAAAGCGGTGATTATCTACCTAACGAGTATGAAATGGTTAGAGCAACCACTAGGAATGGTAGTGTTGCGAAAGAAAACGTATTATTAGGCGCTTTAGGAGGGGTCGCTTATAAAACCCAGTTCTCAAAAATAAGGTTTACTGCCATGCGGCTTCAAAGTGGCAACACTAAAGCAGGTAGTTTCAATAAAGACAATAATCCAAATGCTGTAGCTCAATCTGGATACACTGCATATGAAGAAATTCTTGAGTATAACCAGCGCTCATTAACCAATTTATTATTAGGAGGAACACATCTTTTTAATGACCAAGGGTGGGAAATTAACTGGCGCATTTCACCAACTTTTTCTACCTCAGACGACCCTGACATCAGGAGAACGGCCTTTACTACCAGTGAAGGGATTGCATTTTTACCCGGCGCTGCTGGTATGCCATCAAGAACTTGGCGCTATTTATATGAGGAGAGTTACCAGGGAAAAATTAATATTACGAAAAAGTACCAATTTTTGGGTGATAATGCTAAATTAAAATTTGGAGTTAGTGAGCTATATAAAAACAGGGATTACGAAATCCTTGGCGTTAGTCTTCAATTTAATAACTTTAGCGCCCAATCATGGGATGAAGCCGATCCTTCCATTGTCTTAAATCCTGGGAATTTATATCCTGATCCCACCGGGCCAGGAATTTATTATAATACAGCAAATAATGATCCCAATCCCAACGAATATAACTCAAATGCAAGTAATACAGCATTCTATGTTTCAAATGAGTTCCAAGTATTCCCAAACTTAAAATCAATTTTAGGCGTAAGAGGTGAAAATTTCGTACAAAAACACACAGGTAGGGATCAAGCTGGAGCATCTGGGCAAAGTAACGGGAATGTACTTGATAACGATGAAGTATTGAATTCATTGGATTTCTTTCCCTCTGTTAACTTCATTTATGCATTAACAGAAAAACAAAATTTAAGGGTATCATATTCCAAAACCATTGCAAGGCCATCTTTTAAAGAGCTTTCTTACGCCCAAATTATTGACCCCATTTCTGACAGGATCTTTAATGGCGGGCTGCTTGAAGTTGAAGGAGAATGGGATGGAAATCTCACGGAAACACGTATTGACAATATGGATTTACGTTGGGAAATCTTTCTAGAGAAAGGACAAACTTTTGCCATCAGCGGATTTTATAAACAGTTTGACAAACCCATTGAAATCGTTAGAATTGAAAAACAAAAAACTACAGCCGAATACCAACCGAGAAATGTGGGTGATGGAGAAGTATTAGGAGGTGAATTTGAGTTTAGAAAGAATCTCAATTTTGTGTCACCTTCTCTTGAAAATCTAATCTTAAGCGGAAACTTAACTGTTGTTGAATCGTCAATTGAAATGACGGATTATGAATACAATAAAAGGAAACAATATGAAAAAGCTGGGGAGAATGTGAAAAAAACACGACAAATGGCCGGCCAAGCCCCTTATGTAGTAAATGGTGGCATTAGCTACAATAACAGGGAAAAAGGGATTGCCACAGGCATTTTTTACAATGTTAAAGGCAAAACCTTATCTGTTGTAGGTATTGGACTATTTCCAGATGTATATGAAGAACCTTTTCATAGCTTGAATTTTAGTATTAATAAAAGGTTCGGAGAAGAAAAAAGAACTAAGGTCAGCTTAAAAGTATCCAATCTACTCGGACAGAAAGAAGAAAGCTTTTTTAAATCCTATAAGGCAACAGATCAAATCTATGAAAGCAAATATGCAGGAAGGTCATTTGGTTTAGGAATTAGTTATAAGTTTTAAATCTAATAATAATAAGCGAATTACCAATTAATTAATTCAAACTATTTCAAACCAAATATCAAATGAAGCCTCAAGGGAAAAATGCTAGGATCCCCTTTTTTATATGTACTAAAATGATAACCAAGTAGTAATTTTTTGTAATAGAATAACTTGTCATAAGGTGTGATTTTTGAAAACCCGGTTAAAGCTTCAAAAGAGCGTAAGCGTTGATGAGCAAAATCCGTGTAATAATTATATTGCATTCCAGCCATTAAAGGAATACCAAAAGTATAGCCGGCTCTTAATTTTATATTGGCCATGTTTCCAGGGTAAAAGCTATAAGCTATACCCGGCATGATCTCAATGATACGGTTTTTGGTTTTATAGAGATGAAACAACTGAATTTTCTGGAAACCATAGGAAAAACCTACTTCTGCATCTTTTCCACCGGCAATTGAAACCTCACCAAGCAATTTATTGGCGTTGATGCTCCAACCGTCAACAGGATGTTTCTCTTCTTGGCCATAGCAATATAATATGGATAATGAAAAATATAATGCAAAAAATATCCTTACAACAAAATTATCCTTCCTCATATTATAGGCTTTCCCTCTTGATATAAAAGACAATAAGCAATTTACTCAAAACACCTTTGGTTCAAAACTATTGCTGTTAATAATGCTTGCACTGTTCCCTGTAGCTTTTATCACGAACAAACCTTTGCTTTCTGCCATCCGGTGGCTGTCTGCTGATATGTTTAAAAATGCTACTGCTCCATAAACCTTTTTCTCTTTGTAAACCGGCATCCATGTTTTGAACATTTTGAGTTTTTTCAACGTTTTTTTAATATCATTGGGCCTTAAGGTGGTTTTAACTTCTACTACTACAATTTCTTCATCGTTTGATGCAATAATATCGATTTCATAAGGATCGCCTTCATAAGAACCCGATACCCTTTGAAAAGTCTGGTGAACTTTTATTCCTTTTTCATTCAATAACCTTACCAGGTCTCCCTCTACCAATGACTCAATAAGCTTTCCCCATTGCGTAGTAAACAGGTTGCTGAGTTCTTTAATTCTTTTATTTGTTTCTTGGGATTGCTCTTTGAGTTGCCTATCTGTGTCTTTAAACATTTTATCCAGTCTCTTATCTGTTTCCTCAAACTTTTTGCTCGTTTCCTGGAACATCAACCATACCTTTTCAAAATTCAATGGTTCCCCATATTTTTCTATGGGTTCATTTGCTTCATTTTTTGTGGTTTTATCCTTTTTTGTTGACATAATTAGGTAATTTATACAAACAAAGATAAGCAATTGAACATAGCTTTTCAAATCATTTTATTCTTCCATTTTGCTTATTTGCCAAAAATATATTGAAAAAGTTTTCCATCCCAAAATCATCCCTTTTCCCTATCTTTGCAAAAAATAAACAAAGAAAACATGCCAGAATTAGCTATAGCACAATTGGAAAACATTATGATCCATTATGTGGGCAACCCCGTTAAAGAGCAGGAAATTAAGCTTACTAATAAATATCTTAAGCTGAATGGCCAAATCAAAGAATTACTAGGGCATTACTTCCTCAATCCATTCAAATCGGAAGCTTTGTACCATTTTATGCACCCTGACGGATACGAAAACAACGAAATGTTCCAAATAGCCACTGATATATTCGATGAGCCGGGAATTTTACCGGAACGGTCAAAAGACATAGCAAGGCGGTTGTTCGAGCTTTCTTCACACCCGCAAATAAAAGGTGGCGAATTGTTTGTTGCTTATATAAAAAATTGTGTTGTTGATAATGAAGAAACAGACGCCATCGGCATATTTAAATCAGAAAACAAAGACACATTCCTTAAAGTGGATGAAGAATTTAACATCGACCATAGCAAAGGGATCAATATCAATAAATTGGACAAAGGGTGCCTTGTTTTCAATCTTCAGAAAGAGAACGGGTATCTTGTTTCTGTAGTGGATTCAAAAAAAGAAACCGGCAATGAAGCTCTATACTGGATGGATGAATTCCTGGATTTAAAACCCCGCAACGATGAATTCAATAATACCAGCGGTTTTCTTAATATGTTCAAAGGTTTTTGTAATGATACAGCCTTGGTTGATGAAGAAATAGATAAAACAGAGCAGGCAGGGCTTATCAACAAGGCCAAGGATTATTTTACGGAAAACAAGAATTTCAACACCAAAAAATTCGAGGAAGAAGTAATAGAAAGCCCTAACCTCATTAACACGTTTCGTGAATACAAGGACGATTTCCAAACCAGCAAAGGCTTGGAGGTTGTTGATGAATTCGACATCTCGCAACAAGCTTTCAACGAAAACAAAAAATTCATGAAAAGCGTGTTAAAACTTGATAAAAACTTCCATGTCTACATTCACGGCGATCATAAAAAAATAGAAAGGGGTTTTGACCAACAAAACGGGATGAAGTTTTATAAATTATATTACGAGAACGAAAGCTAAAAAAATCTTTCATGAATTATTTATCCGTTGAAAACCTCACCAAAAATTACGGTGATATTACACTTTTTGAGAATATCAGCTTTGGTATCAATAAAGGCGAAAAAACAGCATTAATAGCGAACAATGGAACGGGCAAATCCACACTTTTTAATGTATTGGCCGGTTATGATACGGCTGATGGAGGAGAAATTGCTATCAGGGATGGAATAAGCATAGGCTTTTTGGAGCAAGAACCTGCAATCAATAAAAAGGTATCCATCAAGGAATACATTAGCACTGCAGGCCTTGAAATAAACCAAGTAATAAAAAGATACAAACTAGCCCTTGCCGGCCAAGAAGAAAATTATAACAATCAAACCCAAAAAACACTAGAAGAAGCCACCACCCTCATGGATCAATATGATGCATGGGATTATGAGCGAAAAATGCAGGAGATCCTTTCCCGCTTCAGGATCACTGAACTAGACCAACAAGTTCATACACTTTCGGGGGGGCAACAAAAACGACTTGCCCTTGCTATGGTCTTACTCAACAATCCGGAGTTCCTGATCCTTGACGAGCCCACAAACCACCTCGATATTGATATGATAGAATGGCTTGAAGCATACTTATTCAGTTCTGGGAAAACTTTGTTAATGGTTACCCACGACCGCTATTTCTTAGACAGGGTTTGCGATCATATCCTTGAGCTTAGCTATGGCAAGCTTTATTATCATGCAGGGAATTATGAATATTTCCTAAGAAAAAAAGCCGAAAGGCAACAAAACGAAGCTACGGAAATTGATAAAGCCAAAAACCTCTTAAGAAAAGAACTCGATTGGATGAGAAGAATGCCAAAAGCACGAGGAACAAAATCAAAAGCCAGGAAAGATGCTTTTTATGAAACCAAAGAAAAAGCAGAATCAAAAAAAACAGGTACGGAATTAAAACTTCATGTAAAAATTCAGAGAATTGGAGGAAAGATTCTTGAACTGGATAAGGTAAACAAAAGTTTTGGTAATATTAAGATCCTTGACAATTTCAGCTATATATTCAAAAAAGGAGAAAGGATTGGCATTATCGGGAAAAACGGCACCGGCAAAACCACTTTCCTGGATATATTGACCGGCAAAGAAAAACAGGATTCAGGAACGATAGAAACCGGAGAAACTATTGCTTTTGGATACTACAAGCAAAAAGGCTTGGAAATAAATGAAAATAAAAGGGTTATAGAGGTTGTAAAAGACATCGCCGAAGTTATTCCCGGCGCTGACGGTTCCATGATAACCGCCTCGCAGTTTTTGCAACATTTCCTTTTTTCGCCGGAAATGCAGCATAATTTTGTTTCGCAATTAAGTGGTGGAGAAAAAAGAAGGCTGCATTTGTTAACCGTCTTAATGAAAAATCCCAATTTCCTCATCCTTGACGAGCCTACCAATGACTTGGATATTATCACCCTTAACAAACTTGAAGAGTTCCTGGGGCAATATAGCGGCTGCCTGATCATTGTATCGCATGATAGGTATTTCCTCGATAAGCTCACCGGCCATTTATTCGTTTTTGAAGGCAATGGCATTATCAAGGATTTTACAGGGAATTATACGCAATATCGTGAGAAAAAAGCCTTACAGGAAAAGCAGGATAAGCCTACAAAAACAGCAGGAAAAAAGCCTAAACCTCCTACCAACAAACCCAAAACAAAGAAAAAACTCTCTTATAAAGAGCAACGTGAACTGGAACAACTGGAAAAAGACATTGAAGCGTTGGAGCTTGAAAAAGAGGAGTTGGAAAATAAACTCAATTCGGGCGCCTTGGCTTTTGAAGAGCTTCAAAATAGTTCAAAGCGGGTTGGTGAACTCATTGAAACCATTGATGAAAAAATGATGAGATGGATGGAACTGGACGAGATAAGAAGCACTAATTAATAATCCAACCAAGTTTTCCAACAATAGTATTTGAATATTTTGTAATTTTGATTCCTAAACTATTAAACAACGTATTATGAAACGATTACTTTTACTCTTGGCAGCAATGGTATTTGTTGCCGGCAGTTCATTAAACGCACAAAATCAAAAACAAAGCAAAGGCTATCACCTCACCCACGAGATGACTTATGAGGAATGGCTAAACAGGGACTTGATAGGCAAAGATTTCACACCCACCGTTCCTCCTCCCTCACCGGTTAGGATGGTTGCAGAATTTGAGCCCATGTCTGGTGTTTATGTTGCCTATGATTCATGGAGTGGTTTTGGTATTCCAACATCGTCTATTGTTGAAATGGCCGAAGATGCCATTGTAAATGTTATTGTTACCAGCTCTAATCAATCATCTGCCAGTGGTGAGCTTAGCTCTGCCGGCGCCAATATGTCTAACGTGTATTTCTTAAATGCGCCAACAGACTCATGGTGGACGCGCGATTACGGCCCTTGGTACGTGATTGATGGAAATGATGAATTTGGGGTTTGTAATTTCCCCTATAACAGGCCCAGGCCTAATGATAACGATGTTCCCATTGAAGTGGCCAACGATATGGGCATCAATCTTTGGGGAATGGATCTTACTACAGCAGGTGGCAATTATATGTGTGATGGGATGGGAGTTGCTGCTTCTACCGACCTTATATACGATGAAAACTCCTGGTCCCCCACGGAAATTGACTCCTTTGTTAATGATTTTCTCGGTGTGCATACTTACCATGTACTGCCTGATCCTTTAGGTGATTATATCAAACACATAGACTGCTGGGGGAAATTCCTTGACGTGGATAAAATCCTTATTGGGCAAGTCCCTGAAAGTGACCCACGATATGATGATTTCGAATATGTAGCTAACTACTTTGCCAATGAAACCAGCTCTTATGCTGTGCCATACGAAGTATACCGTGTTTATACACCTGGAAGCGCTACTACACCTTACACCAATTCCCTCATTTTGAATAATAAAGTGTTTGTCCCTTTATCAGGAAGTCAATATGATGATGAAGCTATTGACGCATACCAACAAGCAATGCCCGGTTATGATATTATTGGTGTTACATCTTCAGGATGGTACGACACTGATGCGCTGCACTGCCGTACAAAAGGACAAGCAGATATTAATATGCTTTACATAAAGCACATTCCTGTTGCCAATGTACCTGCCGCAAAAGAAGATTACACGATTGGTGCACATATTACCCCATACAGCGGGCAAAACCTTTATACTGACTCGTTAATGGTCTATTATAAAGTGAACCAGGGAAGTTTTTCTTCTGTAATACTCAACAATATTGACAGCAATTATTATGAAGCAAGCATTCCACAGCAATCACCCAACGATTCCATTTTCTATTACATCCATGCTGCTGATGAATCCGGGCGCAGTGTCAATCACCCGTTCATTGGGCAGGATGACCCGCATAAATTCTATGTTGATGACAGTGGGCAACCATTCATTGCAATGTCAGTTCAAAGCCTCGACTTTGGCAATACCAGCGGCCTTGATGAACTTACCTATACCCTTTCAGGTAGTAACCTGGCTTCTGATATCAACTTATCTTTGGTGGATGGCAGCGAATATTCTATCTCAGGAGATGGTAGCAATTACTCATCAAGTATTACCATTCCTCAAAATAATGGAACCGTGGAAGAAACTACCGTGTATGTCCAGTTTCATCCGAGTACACTGGGAATCTTCACGGATAGCATCATACACGAGAGTGCAGGGCTTGCAACACAATACGTTTCATTAACAGGAACAGGGGTTGAAAACATTACAGAACTTGATGAAATTGATTTTACCGTATCTCCCAACCCAACCAATGGTGTAATCCAAGTAAAAGGTGTCACGAACTGTGAGATCAGCATTATAAACACTACCGGCCAGGTTATTGAGCGGCAGCAGGTTAATAACAGCAATGCCTTGTTCAATATAAGCGAATACCCACAAGGTGTTTATTTTGTGAAGGTTAAGAAGAATAATAGGGCTGTGATGAGAAAAGTAGTAAAATATTAAGTGCATCTTAATTGCTTCTGTGGAACCCCAACCCCTTCAAGGGTTTTATAATAAAACTTAGCAAGAATTTATTTATTAACTTAATTCTTGAAGGGTTTTATTCAACTACACCAGCCATCATTGCGAGGAGGAACAGCCTGTTTCGCTGCTAAGCGAGAACGAAGCAATCTCCCAGCGTTTTGCAGCGGCGGTGGCTTGGAGAGTTTATTGGTATCACTATACCCAACCCAACAAGGACTATGCTTCAACATGCATTAAAATAATATTTTTTGCCACGAAGACCCTAAGACCCGAAGAAACACGAAGGCTCATAGCTACCGGCTTCAATCCTTCGTCACTCTTTGAGCCTTTCAGAAGTAAGTACATTTTCATTATTGCCAATGCTAAAAAAATCGTACCTTTGAGAAAGCAATAAAGGCCAAACATGAAAAAATCAACTGCTAAAAAAGAAAAACCTGCTCCTAAAACTGTAAAAAAGAAAAGTTCCGGTACGCCCAGTTTCCCAATTGTTGGAATTGGAACTTCGGCCGGTGGATTGGAGACCCTGGAACAGTTTTTTGGAAATGTACCCAAGAACTGCGGACTGGCTTTCGTGGTCATCCAACATCTCGACCCAGACCACGTTGGAATGTTGCCGGAACTTTTGCAGCGGGCAACCCAAATGAAAGTAGTGCAGGTAACCGACAAGCTTAAGGTTCAACCCAATCATGTGCATGTAATCCCGCCCAACAAAAGCATGTCGATATTGAATGGCAACTTGTACCTGTTTGAGCCGGCTGAAACGCGTGGTTTGCGCCTCCCGGTTGATTATTTTTTCCGCTCCCTTGCCAACGACCAAAAAGGAAACAGCATTGGCATCATGCTGTCGGGTATGGGCAGTGACGGTAGCATGGGGCTGAAAGCAATAAAAGAAAAAAACGGTATTGTAGCAGTGCAAGACCCAAAAACCGCGAAATTTGACGGCATGCCACAAAGCGCGGTTAATGCTGTTATTGTGGACATATTGGCTCCTGCAAATAAACTGCCGGAAAAATTGATTGCTTTCCTCAATCATAGTCCTGCCATTGTACAGAAAACCGAAATGGATGATAAAAGCAAAAGCAACCTGCAAAAAGTGGTGATTTTGTTACGAGCGCAAACCGGGCATGACTTCTCACTATATAAAAAAAACACCCTGTACAGGCGAGTGGAAAGACGCATGAATGTGCATCAAATTGAAAAAATTGCAAAATATGTCAGGTTCTTACAGGAGAACCCCTCCGAATTGGACATCCTTTTTAAAGAATTGCTGATTGGCGTAACCAATTTTTTCCGCGATACTGCGGTATGGGAAAAACTAAAAGAAAAAATTTTGCCCGATTTGTTTAATAAAGCGCCCAACGGGCACATTTTTCGTGCTTGGGTTGCCGGATGCTCCACAGGCGAAGAAGCCTATTCGCTGGCAATTGTTTTTAAGGAAGCTTACGAAAAAATAAAAAAACAGGATAAAAATTTCACCTTTCAAATATTTGCTACAGATATTGACAGCGATGCCATTGAACGGGGAAGAAAAGGGTTTTTCAGCGCCAATATCGCTGCCGATGTTTCAACTGGAAGGCTCAGCCGGTTCTTTGTAAAAGAAGACGATGGTTTTCGTGTGACTACTGCCATACGCGAAATGGTGGTTTTTGCACCGCAAAATGTAATTAAAGACCCGCCATTTACTAAAATGGACCTGCTTTTATGCCGCAATTTATTGATTTACATGGAACCTGAATTGCAAGACAAACTAATGAATTTATTCCATTACGCGCTCAATGCCAGGGGTGTGATGCTGCTCGGCAGCGCCGAAAATGAAAGCTCACAAAATAAATTGTTTTCAGCAATTGATGGAAAACTGAAGTTTTATCAACGTACTGCAGGTAATTCAAACACACAATTGTTGGATTTCCCGGATTCATTTAAACATCCCACCGAAAAACCAGGAGACAAAACAAAACCGGTAAAAGTAACCGATAATATCCAAACCCTTGCCGACCAATTATTGTTACAGCATTTTGCACCGGCCAGTGTGCTTATCAACACCGAAGGCGACATTTTATACATTACAGGACGCACCGGCAAATACCTGGAACCTTCTGCCGGTAAAGCAAACATGAACATTTACGCCATGGCACGCGAAGGTTTGCAAAATGAACTTCCATCTGCAATACGTAAAGCAAAGTTGAGTGCAGAACCAATTAAATTGCATAAACTGAATATCGACACAAACGGCGGCACTCAAATGGTTGACGTTACACTTCAACGGATTGAAAAACCTGAAGCCATTAAAGGAACCATCATGATTGTTTTTGCGGATGTTGCTGATGCACCTCTGCCAACCAAAAGAAAATCAAAAGCCGGGGACCAGAAATCAAGCGTTCGCGAACAGGAACTGGAAAAAGAATTACAACATGCGCATGAAGAACTGCAAAGCACTCGGGAAGAGATGCAAACAACGCAGGAAGAATTGAAATCAACCAATGAAGAAATGCAGAGTACCAACGAGGAACTGCAATCAACCAACGAAGAACTCACCACATCAAAGGAAGAAATGCAAAGCCTTAACGAGGAACTGCAAACCGTTAATAATGAGTTGCAAAGCAAAATAGCTGATTACGCGGCTGCCAACAATGACATGAAGAATCTGCTCAACAGCACCGACATAGCAACCTTATTCCTGGATAAAGACTTAAATATTAGGCGTTTTACCGAACAAACAACCAAACTTTTCAAGTTGCGACAAACAGATATAGGAAGGCCTTTTACCGAAATAGCGAGCAATTTGCATTATCCCGAGATTACCGACCATGCCCATGAAGTTATACGCACACTTGTGTTTAAGGAAACCGAAATTGCCACCAATGACCAGCGGTGGTTTACCATTCGCATAATGCCATATCGCACTGTAGATGACCGTATTGACGGGCTTGTTATTACTTTTATAGATAATACGCAACAAAAAATGGCAATAAATGATTTGCATGAACTAAAAAGTAATTTTGAACGCACATTGCAAAATTCCAATATAATTCTCGCCATCTGCGACACCGAAATGCGCTATACATGGATATTCAACCAGCAACCTGGTTTCGATATCAATATGGTATTAGGCAAACGCGATGACGAAATTGATAAAAACGAAGGAGCCACAGCACTGATGATACTTAAAAAGCAGGTGCTTGATAGGGGTAAACCGGCAACTGATACCATTTTGTTCTCTCGAAAAGAAAAAACCGTATCTTACCATGTAGCAGCACACCCCATAAGAGATAAGCAGGGTAATATTACCGGTGTTTCAACCTGTGCAAGTGAGTGTGTAGGCGAAAAGCCGTTTACTGTGTAATGGAACGCGGATGGCAAAAAAATGGAACGCGGATGACGCGGATATAAAAATAACGCGGATTTAGACGGATAAAAATCAGCGGTGATCAGCGTTTGAAAATCCGTTTTATCAGCGTTCAATAAAAATATAACACATAGAAATTGAAAAAGCATGAAAAAGCGAAAAAGTAACCCGGAAGATACCGCCAGGCTTCGCCAAAAGGCAGAAGAAAAACTCAAAGAGCGTAAAGACAAGGCACGCCTCGTCTCTGATGCCGACAAACTGAAGCTGATTCATGAATTAGAAGTGCACCAGGTTGAA
The DNA here is from genome assembly GCA_964544705.1 of uncultured Bacteroidales bacterium. GTDB lineage: Bacteria > Bacteroidota > Bacteroidia > Bacteroidales > CAZJDA01 > CAZJDA01. Next base: position 148,978 of record CAZJDA010000001.1, on the reverse strand, counting down.
CTGGAAATGCAAAACGAAGAGCTTGTAACAGCCAAAGAAAAAGCCGAAGAAAGTGAAGAAAAGCACCGGATTTTACTTGAAAATATGACGCAAGGCGTTGTATATCAAAACAGTAAAGATGAAGTGATTTATGCCAATAACGCTGCTGCTGAAATTTTGGGCCTAACCAAAGACCAACTATACGGGAAAAGTTCTTTTGACCCGGGCTGGAAGGCAATAAATGAAGAAGGGAGAAACTTGTCTGCTGAAGAGCATCCCAGTGTTATTACACTCAGAACAGGCAAAGCTGTTTATAACTTTGTGATGGGTATTTATAATCCACAATTGGATGCTCACAAATGGATAAACATTAATTCTATACCCATTTTCAAAAACAATAATGAAAACCTGTACCAGGTTATCACTACTTTTGAAGATATTACGCAACGAAAGCTATCGGAAAAGGAAAAACGAAAAAGAGAAAAATTAGAGAGAAAAATAGCCATAGCAGAAGAAGCACTAATGTTCAAGCAAAACTTTTTGGCCAACATGAGCCACGAGATACGAACACCACTCACCGGTATTTTGGGCATGGCTGATATCCTCGCCAAAACAAAGCTGGGCGCAGAGCAGTCCGAGTACCTGAACACCATACAGCAGTCTGGCGAAAATCTCAGGGAAATCATTAACAATATCCTTGATTTCTCTAAAATTGAAGCCGGCCAGGTTCAGCTCAAAAAAAGGATTTTCCCTATGGAGAATATTTTTAATTCTGCTGAAAGCTTATTCAAGAGTATTTGCAAAAAGCCTATTACTTTCCTTTACGAACATGACAAGGAGTTACCAGGCTATGTAATAGCAGACGAAAGAAAAATAATGCAAGTAATTACCAATTTTATTTCTAATGCCGTAAAATTCACAGAGAAAGGAAAAATCAAACTTAGCGCTAAACTTGAGCATAGAAAAGAAAAAACAATCCAAGTAAAAATTTCAGTAAGCGACACAGGCATAGGCATTCCAGTAAATCTTCAAAAAAAGCTTTTCCAACCTTTTGCTCAGGCTGATTATAGCGACACTCGCCAATTTGAAGGCACAGGCTTGGGGCTTTCGATATGTAAAAAACTGGTTCAACTTCATAGGGGCAAAATTGGAGTAAATAGCAGCCCTAATAAAGGCAGCGCCTTTTGGTTCACTTTTGAAGCAGAAGAAGCTAGCCCTGGTAATTATTTAAAGACAAAAACCAATGGTGTAGCCAACAAAAAACCTGTTAACCTAAAAATCCTGCTCGTAGAAGATAAATTGGTAAACCATAAAGTAATAAAACTCTTGCTTAACTCACATGGCCATGAAGTTACTTTGGCAGAAAACGGCAAGAAAGCGCTGCAGGTTTTTAAACCTGGAAAGTTCGACCTCATTTTAATGGATATTCAAATGCCGGTGATGGATGGTATAAGTGCAACTAAAGCACTGAGGGAAAAATATACTGCCCTCCCTCCTATTGTTGGGCTGAGCGCCAATGCATTTGAGGGCGACAGGGAAAAATACATGGACAAAGGCTTGGACGAATACCTCACCAAACCCTTTAATGTTGACGATTTTATGCGGGTAATGGATGAATTGTTTGGGATGTAAAAAGATTAAACATCTTTAGCCCGGGAAATTTTTTAAAGCCATAAGTTGAGTTCATTTCTTAATATACGAATTATTTCAAACTGCTAAAGGCTTAAACAACCATTTTTGTATATTTGCAAAAAAAACAACCATGGAATTTCAAAAAATTGTAGAAGATTCCATTCTTATACGCCAGGCCATTCTTAAAGATGAACGGTTACAAAATACGTTATCCCAAATCGTCCTGGCTATTGTAAATACTTATAAAAACCAAGGCAAAGTCCTTTTTTGTGGCAATGGAGGCAGCGCTGCCGACGCCCAGCACTTAGCAGCCGAACTTTCCGGTAGGTTTTATATGGATAGAGACCCGCTTTTTGCAGAAGCTTTGCATGTTAACACCTCCTACCTTACTGCTGTTGCCAACGACTATTCTTTTGACGAGGTTTATTCACGGCTTGTTAAGGCTTTTGGACGGAAAGGAGATATTTTGATCGGTATATCTACCTCAGGAAATTCAAAAAACATTATCAATGCACTACACAAGGCCAAATCCCTGGAGATGACAACCATTGGACTTACAGGACAAAGTGGTGGTAATATGAAAGATATTTGCGACTTCATCTTAAAAGCCCCTACAAGTGACACACCATTGGTGCAGGAAGCACACATCCTTTTGGGCCATGCTATATGCGGACTTGTTGAAGAAGAAATTTTTAGCCGGTAATGATTTCCAGGAATGATCCCTCCAAAGACTCATGGACTTTGTTCTTAGACAGGGATGGTGTGATCAACAAACCCAAAGACACCTATATTTCATCTATTAAACAATTTGAACTGCTGCAAGGAGTGGAAGAAGCATTTTCCATTTTAGCCCCTTTATTTAAGAGGATATTTGTTGTAACCAACCAGCACGGAATCCATGAAAAAACGGCCAGCAACCGGGATATCGAAAATATTCATCAACACTTACTCCGCAAAATTGAAAATGCAGGGGGAAGGATAGACAAAATATATTATAGCACAGCTCCCCCGGGCTCCAAATCCAATAAAAGAAAACCTGGTATTGGTATGGCTCTGCAAGCCCGGAAAGAATTCCCCGGCATTCATTTCAAACAGTCTATCATGGTGGGAGATAACATCAATGACATGGTTTTTGGCAAAAAACTTAAGATGAAAACCGTATTCATTGCAACTGATTACCAAAAATGCCGTCAACATCCTAATTTAATTGATTATTGTTTAGGCAGTTTATATGATTTTGCCAATTGGATTAACAGCAATTTTATCAGAAATGACGACTGATGTAAGAAAACATTTGAATAGTTTACGTTTATAGAAAAACACACCATAAACACATCATTTAAATCCAACAAGGTGGAGATAGATTTTTGTTTTTTTGTAGTGCAGTAAACAGACCCTTTCAAGCCGCTAAGGCCAAAGGCTCAAAGATTCACGAAGTGCTAACGCCGGTAGCTATGAGCCTTCATGTTGCTTCGGGTCTTTGTGGCAAAAACTGCTATTTTAATGAGTGGCTGAACATTGTTGTAATACTTCCCCGTTGCCCTAACCCAAAGGTCTTCTTGGTTATAGAAAACCGTTGGGTCTGTCATGTGGTATTTTGCATAAACCAATCCTTGAGCCAACAGCATACCCGATGGATACCTCACATGCTTCCTAATTTCTCCTGACATTTCCTCCTTATTCTTAAACAAGCCGGGGAAAATTTCCTTGTAAACACTCACTACCGGGTCTTCTTCTTCAAAAATATAAAAATCGGTATCACCATTGTAAGATGTATAGATATTTTTTTCTCCTTTTGGATAGTTAAACTCTTTTTCCTTAGAATTTGCTATCACAAATTCATCTTCCAATTCACCATAATAGACTTCAGGCCTGTTTATTTCCAAGCTTTTGTGTTTGCTAACAGGAGGAATATCCTTTATCAACAAGTTGGGAAGACCTTCTTTGGTAAACTCGTTCACCTTATTAAGAACAGCGCTGTAACCATGTGTATATTTAATTAGTATTAATGAATCATTTTATTTTTTATAAATTTATACATTTCTCCGAATATAAACACCGATGATGACAATAATGTGATTATTATAATATCTAACCAAGCTAAGTCTCTAAAGTGAAATATCTGCTGCATAAAGGGTAATTTGATGGCAATGAATTGAAGAACAAAAGACCCAATAAATGCGAGGTTCAACCACTTATTGCTTAAAAAGCCAATAGAAAAAACTGATCTACCGAGTGATCGCATATTCAGAGCATTGAACACCTGTGTCATTGCTACAACAAGAAAAGCTCCCGTCCTGGCCTTTTCCACACTTTGAGGAAGATAATGTTTAAAGGTAAAAATGGCCAAAATTACCATTACCGGCACAATAATTAACAAGTAAGGAAGGATTTGCTTGTTAAGTATGGGTTCTTTTTTCTTTATGGGTTTTTGTTCCATGATTTTTTTGTCGCCGGGTTCTGTAGCAAGTGAGATATCCATAATGCCATCTGTTACAAGGTTGATCCATAAAATTTGTGTAGCAAGCAATGGATATGGCATTCCCATAGCTATGGCAGCAATAAGGGTACTTGTAGAAGCAAAATTTGTGGTTATCAAGAAAAAGCTGGTTTGCCTAACATTTTTAAACACGATACGCCCTTCTTGAATGGCATCAACAATACTGGCAAAATTATCATCTGATAAAACGACCTGTGAAACATCTTTTGCAACATCAGTGCCTCTTTTGCCCATTGCTATTCCAACATCGGCTGATTTTAGGGCTGGGGCATCATTTACTCCATCACCTGTCATGCCAAGCATCAATTCGTTTTCCTGGATGTGTTGGGCAATTCTTAATTTGGTTTGTGGGCTTACCCTTGCAAAAACATCTACTGCCTTCATATATTTATTGAATTTTTCTTCTTCAACATCCAGCTCATCATCAGTAAGCACCTCCGGCAGGCCATTACCTTCATTATTTTGTGCAGTAATACCTACTTGCTTAGCAATGGCTAAAGCGGTTTGCTTATGATCGCCTGTAACCATAACTACTCTTATGCCCGCGCTTTTGCATTTATCAACCGCTTCTTTTATTTCATCTCTTGGAGGATCAATAATACCAAATAAACCGGTAAAACTTAGGTCATTAATATCTTCTTCTGAAACTTCCCCGGTGTCATCATCAACTTTCTTATGTGCACATGCTACTACCCTCATAGCGTTGTTGGTATAATAATCAATCTTATGAAAATACGTTTCTTTTCCAGGATCAGAGAACTCTTCTGAAGTATTCCCTTTAAAAATATGGGTGGATAAATCCAATATTTTTTCTGGAGCGCCTACAACATAAATTTCTTTGGTATCTTCGTTGGTTTTAACAAGCGTAGCCCTATATTTCTTTTCAGAATCAAATGGAAGGTCATCAACAATTTCCATTTTTTCGTATTTTTCTTGGTGGCCTTGGAAAATTTTCTTTGACAAAACGAGCAGGGCTGCCTCGGTAGGGTCGCCAGAAACTTTTGGTTCTTTGTCTTTTTTTGCTTCCTCTATATTGGCATTATTGCAAAAAGCAGAAATGAGTGCTGTTTTTTCCAAGATCTTGTTATTATCGATGCTTGCGGCATCATCTCCTTTTTTGATCTCACCTTGCAATTCATACGCATCGCCCCCTGCAGAATATTCATTTTCATCACTAAGAAAAAGATTTTTCACGGTGAGTATACCCCTAGTGATAGTTCCGGTTTTATCAGTAAGTATAACCGAAAGCGAGCCGGACATTTCGGTTGCAGTAAAATCCCTTATAATGGCATTTTTTTTTGCCATCCTATTGGCTCCTATAGCAAGTACAATTGACAATACTGCCGGCAATCCCTCCGGGATGGAAGATACAAGTGTTGCTATCGTCACTAAGGATATCTCTTCCAATTTGTATTCATTAACAAAATAACCAAGAACAAATACTACTGTTGCTGTAAAAATGGCTATTCCTGCCATGATCTTTGCAAGGTCTTCGGTTTTCTTCTTAAAATTGCTTTTTTCTTTTTTGACTTCTTTAAGGGATTCGGCAATTTTACCCAGTTCTGTATTTAAAGCTGTGGCGGTTACTATCGCTTTACAAGCTCCCCTTGCTATGTGTGTGCCTTTATACAGCATGTTTTTCCTGTCGGCAAGATTGGTTTTTTTATCCAGGATCTCATCAGATTTTTGTACCGGCATGGATTCGCCTGTCAATGATGATTCAACAACTTGAAGGTTTTTTTGCTCAAGTAGCCTTGCATCGGCCGGAATAGAATTTCCCTCTTCAAGAATGATGATATCACCGGGAACCAAGTTCTTAGATTGAACAACTCTTCGCTTTCCATTCCTTAAAACAAGGGCTTTATGCTTTACCAGTTTTTTGAGTGAATGAATGGCTCTTTCAGCTTTATATTCTTGGAAAAAACCGATTAAAGCGTTCAGGATAATTACACCAACAATCACGCAAACATCCACCATGTGGCCGGCAAAATAAGCTATGATTGCTGCTATTGCAAGAATCACCACAAGCAGGTCTTTAAATTGTTTAAGGAAGAGGAATAACGGGTTTGTTTTATCCTTGCTGGGCAAAGTATTAGGCCCTATCTCTTTGAACCGTTTCTTGTATTCTTCTTGTGATAAACCTTCTTTGTTGGATTGCAGCTTGTTGATAGTTTCTTGCGAACTTATGCTATAGTATGGCAAGTCTTGTTTAATATTCATCTTGACAATTCTTTAAGCATAGTTTTTATTTTTTATTGGGTTATACTTTTAATTAAAATTGAATAATACATAAGGTGATAATTGTACCCACAAGTAATAGACAAGTGGGTCCCATAATATCACCTTAACAAGGGTCGTGATGAAAAAAGCAGTTATTCATCAAACTTATCCATTTACTCATTTTTACTGAGTTTAGAAAAGCTTACTCAATATACAACTGGTCGTTTACTTCTACTACCCCGGTAGTATAGATAGCAATATCCAGCGCTTCTCTTTTTATTGGATAACTTTCTACTGAGCCGGTAAGGGTTACAACGCCATTTGTAACACTAACTTCAATTTTTGTTTCATCTATTAATATGCTTCTCCTGTATGCTTCCTTGATATCATTTTCTATATCGATATCAATAATGCTTTTTGTAAGCTCTACATTCAAGAGGTTATTCACTTCTAATACACCCCTGGCGCTGTTTGCAATGTCTTCTGCAAGATACTTTTCCCAATAAGTAGAAACGCTTCCAGTTAGTGTAACTACTCCATTAATAGTCTCCACTTTTATATCAGAGGAGAGTATCTTGCTATTCCAAATAAGCATATTATTGATGTTGCTGGTAATTTCATCATCTGTTGGAAGCGTTATAGAAGGTGGAAATTCAATATCCAGGTAATTTTCCACGTTTCTAACTCCTGCTACCCTAAAAGCAGCGTTTGTTGCTGCAATTTTGGAAGCATAATTCGGGACTTTTCCTTTAAGTTGAACGCTTCTATCATCAACGTTAACATAAATATCGTTAGCATTTACGCTGTCGTCCCATGTTAATTGATCAACTACATCTTGCTTTTTTAATTCTTCTACTAATGGTGCCATAATAAATTTCATTTTTAAGGTTATACAATTCTTTTTTTATATATCTAAGTAATATTCATCAAAGTCTTTATAATCGTCTTTTTCAATAAAATTGCTATCGTAACTGCATTTCAAATTATACTAAAACAATGCCATTGGATAAGATTGGCTTAAATGAAATGATAATCATGACTAAAAGTTCTTGCAAATTCACTTTTTATATTGATAGATAAAATGCTATAACCTTCTATAATTAAAAAAAATAAAAAAACAGTAGATTTTAAAATCAATATTCGTGAATTATTAAAATACATTAATGAATTATTTTTGTGAAAGTGATAATGTGTAACTCTCGTGAAAAAAAATTCACAGGAAGGAAAAAGTTCCTCATTGAATTAGCTTACAGATGAATAAAAAAAATAAGCCGGAGAAGATGTTGTTTTTTATTCAAGGGCTTTCTGCAGATGTTTTCTTATTTCAAGTATTTCAATTTTTGGAAATCATTCATTAAGAAGCCAATTTTTTTTCCAAGTTTTCAATAATCGCTACTTGTCCTTTGTGAATTTTTCTTTTGGCTTCATCCAAAGTAAACCATTGTGCTTTATCAACTTCTGGGATATTAATTGTTTTCCCTGAATTTGGAGGCCATTCAATATCTATGGTGTTACTTTCTATTTGTTGCTCATCAATTTCATCTTGCAAGGCATATGCATGAACAACTTTACCACTGTTTTGCTTAACCGGCTCAAGGGTGATAAAATCACCTTCAATATCAAAACCTGTTTCTTCTTTAAATTCGCGTTTTGCAGTTTGTAATAGGTCTTCACCTTTTTCGGGAATACCTTTTGGTATAGACCACGCATGCTCATCTTTATGAGCCCAAAAAGGCCCTCCCGGGTGTACCAATAATACTTGGTGTTTTTTGCCTTTTTTGCGATATAAAAGAATTCCTGCACTTTTCCTCATAATTCAATTGAAGCTGAAATTTCAATTAGAATATCAATAAAATAGGGTTCTGAACTGGATTTCACTTCATTCCCTATATGCTTATGATGTGGAAATGTGTTAATTTTTTTATGGTGATAAGCGTTATCATACCTAAAAATCATGTATCCTGAGCTATTCATGTAATGGTAACTATATTTAATTTTGTTTTCTTCTTCTGTATCAACAACTTCTATAAAAACAAGTTTGGAATCACCAATAAAAACTATTTCACCATAAATATAACCTTTAGTTTTATTATAATATTTTTTTGTTATAGAATGAGTTTTGATGATTCCCCGGTATAGAATAAGTTGATTTTCAAGTTCAACAAAATAGTCTTTTACCGTTCCAATTTTTTTATTTTTGCTTTATCTTTCAAATACATTTCATAAATCCCGGACCACGTAATGAAATCAATTTCATCACTCAATTCTCCGTTACTAAATTTTTCATAAAACAATTGGCTATCCATATCATATTTATTTTCAAATTGTTTCAAATCTTGTTCAATATTATGAACGCCAAGTTTCATTTCTCTTATATGGTTATCTATCAGTTTTTTAAAAAAACTTTCTTTATTGCCATGCAAAAGCATTAATTGTTTTAAACGCTGTTCGGTTTTACTTGATAATTGAAGCTTGATCATACAAAACGATTTTTAACAAAAATACAAAATATTTTGCTTTTATTGATATGTAATGTACTTATAAATTCCAACCTCTTAGCCAACTAAACCGTTCAAGGAATCAATCCAGCGCGTTTTTCACAATGATGAATTCCTTGATGTTTTCAATGTCCACGATGCCTTTTAATTCATCGTTAGAGAACACCGGTATTATGTCCAAGCCTGATTGGCGCATTCTCTGGTAAACCTTTTCTAAGGACTCATTCATTTGAACAGGTTTTATGGTGGTATCTGCGGCGTTTTCAGCTTTAGCGCCTTTGCCAAGTTTGGCTAGTCCTTGTATGATATCGTTTTTGGTTAGCACACCTTTATATTTTTGTTTACGAATATTCTTTTGTGTATCCCCTATTCCAAAATCTACGCCATTTTTTTTCAATAAGCTTTTTGGAATCATTTATTAAACTGTTGTAACGCTCTTTTATAAGTTTTTAATGCTCTTTCTCTCGCATATTTGTGGTCTATAATAGGCTTCGAGTAGTTTTTTGTATGAATTCCAGGAATCCATTGTTTGATGAATTTCTCGTGAGGGTCAAATTTTTTTTGCTGTGTATAAGGATTGAAAATCCTGAAGTATGGCGCTGCATCACAGCCTGTACCGGCAGCCCATTGCCAACCACCATTGTTGGAAGCAAGCTCGTAATCCAGCAGCTTTTCTGCAAAATATGCTTCTCCCCAGCGCCAGTCAATCAATAAATGCTTGGTTAAAAAACTTGCTGTTATCATCCGCAACCTGTTATGCATCCAGCCTGTTTCATTAAGTTGGCGCATGCCGGCATCAACAAAAGGATAACCGGTTTCGCCATGTTTCCATTTTTCAAAATCCCTTTCATCATTATTCCATTCTATACTCTCGTATTTTCTTTTAAATGGTTTGTTTTCAACATAGGGAAAATGATACAGGATCATCATATAAAATTCACGCCAAATCAATTCGTTAAGAAATGTTGTATTGAGATTTTTAGCTTTTGAAGTAAGTTGCCTAATGCTTATTGTGCCAAACCTAAGATGTACGCTTAATCTTGAAGTGCCTTCAATTGATGGGTAATCGCGGGTTTTGTTGTAATTTTTTATTATATCAATTGGAATAACGCTTGAGGGGAAATTCATTTTAACCGGTTTAAAACCAAGTTCTTCAAATGAAGGAAATTTAGTTGTGAATTTTAAAAGTTTATCCAAGTGATCTTCACTAGGAAAGCTTTTAACGGCTTTAGTCTCGTAATTCCTTTTCCATACTTTGCTATAGGGAGTAAAAACCGTGTAAGGTTTGCCATCTTTTTTCACGACATCATTTCGCTCAAAAACCACTTGATCTTTAAAGGTTTTGAATTGTATATTTTGGGTTTCCAAGTAATCTCGCACTTTCTTATCCCTATGTATGGCATAAGGTTCATAATCATGATTGGTGAAAACAGCGTGAATGGTATATCTTTTTGAAAGTTGCTTGAAAACTTTTAAGGGCTCCCCTACCCTGACCTCCAATCCCGAATCCACCTCCAAGAATCTCTTGTGTAATTTTTCCAATTCTTGGAATATAAAATTAATTCTCGTGTCTGAAGGGTTATCCAGTTTATAAATGATATTTGTATCAAAAATAAACAAGGGCAATACATTAAATTTGCTTTGAAATGCGTGATAAAGCCCGGTATTATCATAGAACCTTAAGTCACGGCGAAACCAAAAAATTTTCACTTGCTTTTCAATCATATTTCAATCTTAAATCATAAATTCCTCCTTTGATATCCCAACATGTTGAATCGCATAGAACACGAGACTCCTTGTACATTTTGTTTCCATCAACAGCCATAACGGTTTTATTTCCGGCCTGGTATTTTGCTGTAACCGTATAATATTGATCTACAGGGAAAAACCTTCTAAACTCTTCATCTTTGGCTGTGTCAAGCGCTATTACATTGCCATCATCAAGTTTTCCTTTGTAGATCATTAAAGGTACATGGGGATTTTCATCATTAATGGTGACATCAACGATCATTTCAGCTTCATCGGGTTTTGTGGTAACGCAATTGGCATAATCTTCTTCGGTGCATTCACTATATTGATCATCGCAAGAAAAAGCAAAACACAAAGCCACAATTATAAGAAGTATATTTTTCATCTTTTAAACTTTTTTACATCATGCAATTTATAACCAATGAATTTCTTTTTGAATTTTTTTCTTACTTTTTGATGTATGGATAAAAACCTGGAAACCTACATTGATTCTATGTGGAGATATTTTATGAACATAAAGGTCTAAATATTCGTAATTGATAAATGCTCCGGCATAATGAAAATTCCAATACGCCCCGGCTTCCGGCGCAAGTTTCCATATGTCGCTGGGTTTCATATTATCAGTAGCCCTGTACTTAGCTGTGGAATATATGCCCTTAATTCCAGCCAGCAGTCCAAATTGATTACCATAAAGGTTATAAATATTGAAATACTTTCTTATACCTGTGTAAAAGTTATGCCTTTTTTCCCAGAATTGGTAATAATAAGTGGGTTGTTCAATCAATACCCTTTTGGCAGCTATTCTATAATCTGCGCCAACAAAATAAGAAATGTTATAATTGATATCCCTGATCCCTACATTGCCGCCCATTGTAATATCGTGGAAATTCCAGTTTGTTGAATAGGTAAGAAAAATCCGTTCAAAATATGGCCATTTATAGCTAACCCCTTGTTGCCTCATTAAAGAAATAATCTCCTTGTTGCGGCTTATGAGGGTTTGTTTTTTTGTTTCAGTTGAGATCAAAGAATTTAATTTGTACTTATCCAGGTTGTTTAATAACCATTCCACTACTTGTTTCCTGTTGTTATTAATGGCAATATCCAAGATGGAGAGTCCTGCATTGGTTTCCTCGCTGATGATAGCACCCTTATCGATAAGCAATTGTATAGTTTGCAAATGGCCTTGTTGCGCGGCAACCAGTAGAGGGGAAAAGCCCATGTTATCAGCTTTATGCAAATTAGCGCCTTTACCAATAAGCAAATTGCACAAGGCGGTATCGCCTCTGTATGCAGCAGTATAAACCGGTGTTGCACCATCGGTAGTAACAGCATTTAAGTTAGCGCCGTAAAAAATTAGCATATCAGCCATGATCCAGTATCCATAACCGGCAGCCAAGTGTAGTGAAGAAACACTGTCATTATCATTAACATTTACATTGGCTCCATGTTGAATAAGATAATCGGCCACATCTACCCGATTGGTGGTAGCGGCAGCAATTAAAGGAGTTACGCCATTATACGGGCGGGCATTGGGGTTAGCACCATTATAAACAAGAACTTTAACAATATCCAGGTGGCCTTCTTGTGCAGCATACATTAAAGCGGTAATACTATCGTAAGGAGAGCGGTAATTAACATCAGCGCCATTGCGTATGCAATTTATCACCTTTTTAAAATCCCCTTTTTCTGATGCAATGAGCAAGCTGTCATTATAAACATTTTTGCTTTCTTGCGGCCTAAGTGTCAATTGTAGGACCAGTAAAAACAAAGCCAACACTAAAATTCTTTTTGTCATTTTTCAAAGTTAAAAACCCCATGCATTATTAACAAAAATTATGCAAATAGTGCCAAATACCAAAACAAATGCTAAAAGATCTAAAAAATTGCTTGTATCAATAATTTTTACAATTTAAAGGTAGAAATTTTCGATATAACAGCAAAAGTTATACTTACCGTGAGTGGTTTTTTTCTTTTTTTTGTTGACATTGCCTTTTCAATTTGGTTGGTATTATTTAAACTTAGCTGTAGCTTTTCCCGATAAAGCCGATTTGATCGCTGTAATAAATGCTGCACCATTGGTAAAGTTCTTCTCTTTCTCCAGGTTGAAGCCAGGTGAGAAACTTTTCGTATTCTTTCATGAATAATTCTTTGCTAAAACTAACTTTCTTTAATATGGTTTTTGCATAATCTAACATAGCTCGTCATTTTTAGATTTTGGTTTTTATTCCTTTTTTACAAAACTATTCATAAATAAAACGGTTCGTATTATATTGTCCTTAAGTTAACGAAAATTCATTATGAATTGTATATAAACTTTGTTAAAAATTTTTAAAGGATGAACCGTGTTAAAATCACATACAATACATTGGTTTTTAACAAACTAAACAACAACGATTTATTTTTTTGCCTTTTTAAAACCCTATAACATAGAAATTTTGTATTTTGGTAAACCTAAAACCAAATACATAATAATGAGGAATCTTGCAACACTGATACTTTTCTTTTTTTTATTTAGGGTAGCCACATTCGGACAACTTTATAACGAGCATGGCAAATATTTTATTGAGAACTACACTGTTGAAGAGCACGAAGCAGAAACCCAAACATGGGCAGCGCTCCAGGATAATAGGGGTGTTATGTACTTTGGCAACAATGCAGGTGTTGTTGAGTATGACGGCAGCTCATGGAGGTTAATTCGTACTAACAATAAATCTGTAGTCCGCTCAATGGCGATCGATAGCAGCGGAGTGATCTATGTTGGAGCAGTAGGCGACTTCGGTTATTTAGCTCCCGACAGCTTAGGAAAGTTAGATTATTTTTCGCTCACTCACCTGTTAAACCCGGATGACAAAGATTTTAAAGAAGTATGGCAAACATGCGCAACAGAAAATAAGGTCTATTTTTCTACAGTAGAAGCGCTTTATGAATACACTCCTCCATACTCAAGTAATGCAGGCCATAAAAAAGGCCACATCAAAGCTTTGCGAGGAAAAAGCAGTTTGATGGGAGTGTATTATGTACAAGGCCAAGTTATAACAAGGCAACCCGGCAAAGGACTTATGAAAATATCGGGAGATTCACTGCAACTAATACCCGGCACCCAACCTATAGCAAATACAATGGTATGGACAATAGACCCGGTAAAAAACAACAAGCTTCAAATTGCTATTCGTAATATTGGAGTTGTTCTGTACGATCCCAATAACCCCATTGACAAAAGAATCATCCAACCACCAAAATTTAAGAAAGTCAATGATTTTCTTACCAAAAATAAGTTGTATTTTGGAAATTCAATGCCCGGCAACAAATTGCTTTATGCCACTTTAAGGAACGGTGCAATCATTACTGATGAAAAAGGAAATATTGTTGACCATATCAATGAAAAAAGTGGGCTTGAATCTAACAATGTTGTGTGTAGCTATTATAACAGGGGAAATTTATGGTTGGCATCACATAAATCAATTTCCAACGTTGAATGGGGCACTCCTTTTAATTACTGGGACGAAACCTTAGGCCTTACCGGCATAGTCACTGACATTACCCGGTACAGGGGAACACTCTTTGTTTCAACAACCCAAGGTGTATTTTACTTGCAAGGTAATGAGTTCAAGGAACTAATGTCTATACAGAACCCGGCTTGGAGTTTTATAAAGTTGTCAGAAAATAATGGAAAAACCCGCTTATTAGTTGGAGCAACGAAAGGTCTTTACGAGATCAAACATCGCTATAAAAAGCCCTATGCATCTTACTTAATAAGAATTCCTTATATACACAGGCTTTTTAAAACCCAAAAGAATCCAAACAGGGTTTATGTAGGATCTACAAAAGGCCTGTTTATCATTGACCTTGAAAAAGGAATAAAACCTCGGAAAGTGGAAGGGATCAATGAAAGCATCCGTGATATTGAACAAGACAGATATGGAGATCTTTGGCTTGCAACAAGGTATATTGGAGTTATTCATCTAAAATTCAAAGACCCAAATAATAGGGATGATTTTGATATTATTAAATATAATGATAAAACCTCGGGGCTGGCATCTTTTGATGGTATTCATATGCAACCTTTTAGGGATAAACTACTTTTCCTAACCGTTAAAGGAGTTTATTCTTTTAATAGGGAAAAACAAACCTTTGAATTAAATAACTTCTCAAAAAAATACTTGGGAATAGATTCCTCTATTATTCATAAGATTCATGAAGATCAACAAGGTAATTACTGGGTAGTAGGCAATGGAAGAGCTAACTTATTTTTCTTAGAAAAAAAAGATAAAAATAATTACAAGCTTTACGAAAAAAGATTCAACAGGTTAGAAGAAAACCAAGTCATTAGGAAAATAAAAGCCGACACAAACGGTATTACATGGATAGCTGCAACAAAAGGACTTTATGCATATTACAGGAACAAGCCCAATTATAACATGGGAAATTTTAGAACCCTAATAAGGGAAGTTTCATTGGGAAGGGATTCTATACTTTATTATGGATGCGGGACGGGAAGTTCGGGACATCATACTCCATTTAATATGTGTAATAAGAACAACGAGCAATTGGTATTAAAATACAAACGAAATGCTTTGATATTTAAATTTACTGCAGCTTACTTTTCCCCGGAAAAACATAACGAGTATTCATTTTGCCTAGAAAGGAATGGGATAAAAGAACCTTGGTCGGAATGGTCTAAAGAAACAAAAAAAGAATATACCAATTTATACGAAGGTGATTATACTTTTCATGTTAAATCAAGGAATATTTATGGCATTGAGGGTAGTAAAGATTCATTCAGTTTTGAGATATTGCCACCCTTGCATAGAACCACACTGGCTTACATAATTTATGTATTGGCAGGCTTGTTATTGCTTTGGGGCTCGGCACAATTGCATTCACGTAGGTTAAAAACCCATAATATTCGCTTGGAAAGGATTATACAAGAAAGGACTTCGGAGATCAATCAACAAAAAGAAGAGATACAAACCCAAAACGACCACCTGGAACAAGTTAATGACGAGCTAAAAAAACTATCAGTAGTTACCAGTAAAACGGATAACGCGATTACCATTATGGATCCCGATGGAAATTTTGAATGGGTAAATGCAGGCTTTAGAAGAATTTACGGGTACAATATTGACCAATTAAAAAACGAGTTGGGTAGCAATCTTACAAAAGCTATTGGTTTTGAGGATGTTAGGCCTCATTTTAATGAGTGTACTACGGAGAAAAGATCCGTTATCTACTCTTCAAAAAGGAAATCCAGGGCCGGGGTAGAAATTTGGACGCAAACAACGCTTACACCTATTCTTGGTGAGAACAGGAAAATAGATAGTATTGTTGCTATTGATACGGATATCACCAAAATAAAGGAAGCAGAGCGATTCATAGAGGAGCAAAATAAAGAGATCAAGAAGCAGCGCGATATAGCCATTAACCAAAAGAACGAGATCACTGACAGTATAGAGTATGCCAAGCATATACAAAATGCTATTCTTCCATCCTTTAAATTGTTGGATGAGCATTTAAAAGAATATTTCGTTTATAACAAACCAAAATCTATTGTAAGCGGCGACTTTTACTGGGTTGCAAAACGTGAGAATAAGCTCATAATTGCCGTGGCAGATTGCACAGGCCATGGTGTTCCAGGAGCACTGATGAGTATGTTGGGAGTAACATTCCTCAATAAGATCGTATTGGAAAAACGTATTACAAAAACCAGCGAAATTTTGAACCGCCTCCGCTCAAACATTATCAGGGCTTTGCACCAAACAGGCAGCGCCGGTGAAGCCAGTGACGGAATGGATATTGCCGTGGCTGTTATTGATATTAACACGAATATGTTGCAGTTTTCCGGGGCTATGAATCCCCTATTGCTAATAAGAAAAACCGGAAATCCTGGCGATAAGTACGAATTTATCCGCCTCAAGCATGACATTATGCCCATTGCCATTAACCAGATGCTTGATGCCAAATATACAAGCAAAGAAATAGAATTGATTAAAGGCGATTCCATTTACTTATTTACAGATGGCTTTACCGACCAATTTGGAGGTAAAGAGGGAATGAAATTCACGTATAAGAAATTCAAAGAATTGCTTCTCAATATACAAGAATTTACAATGGATAGGCAAAAAGAGATCATTGACGAAGAATTAACAAAATGGAAAGGCAATTACCATCAAACCGATGATATACTTGTTTTGGGCTATAGGTATGAGAAGGATTGAACCAGGGAAAAAAAGTGCAATTGCTACAAGTCAAAATAAGTTTATATAACCCAAATTGAGCGATTTACTTAGGTATAACAATTGCACCAAAAACTAAAAAATAAAATATACTAAAGAGCGCTGAATTCGCTATTCTTCTTCTGTTTCTGTATCATTATATAACCAAAAACAAGTTGCAGTAGACCTGTAGAAAAATACAACGGTTGCAAAAAGCTCATATAACCGATCCATGCTACCTGCGAAATGATCCACACCATCATAATGCCACCAAAAAGTGTTGCAACATGGCCTGCATACTTGTTTTTCTTGATCGTGATAATAAATCCCATCGAGTTGCCTAATCCATTTACAATAAATAACACAATTCCCGGAATCAAAAATGAACTAAATGGTGTTCCTTGAAGCCATGTTGTTTTCATTGCCAAAGCCTGACCTGATGGGTCGCTAATAAGGCCAAAGCCACCTACTAAAGCGCTTAACCCATTAAATGCTTGGAAGATTGATGTAATGATTCCAGTCCTCTTTTTGTTTTGGGTATCATTTGTTTCCATTCGTATAAAATTTTTGTTCATAATTCAATTATTACTCATTCACAAATCTTATTTTAATACCTGGTAATCAGACATAAATAATTTTAAAATCAGTCATAAGAAAAACATAATCCATAATTTTTTTTATTATTGATGCAAAAAGTAAAGGAATACTCAGCACCAATAGGAACGAAATAGTAAGCAATCCAGTGATGCCGCCTATCAAGTCAAGCATTTTGATTTTGTTGATATGAATTCTAATAAGTATTCCCACTAATATTCCAAAACTTTTTAAGTATTGCATATTGTAATTGTTTTTAGTTAAAATTTTCTTGGTATATTATATTCAAATGTATGAATCTTAAACTTTGCATAGCTGTATTCCCCGGATTCCAAGAGCCATTTGGCTTCAATTTCAGTAGGTACCATCATACCGTTAACTTCTTTATAGTTTTCCAGGATTCCCACCCAAGTTTCCAAGTTTTCTTTGTCTATATAGCGCTCTGTTTTTAGCTGAACGATCTGCCCCTGTTTATTGAAATCAACAATATAATAAATCTTTTGCCCACCGTATTCAAATTTAAGTTTGGCCGAGTTTTCATCAATTCCTTCCCACTTTAATCCTTTCCTGGGCAATAAATTCGTGGGCATCCACACACTTTCTCCAAGCCACCGGAGCAACTCAGCCTGGTTGATAGTTTCTCCTTCGCTTTTCACGATCTTTATAAGCCCAAAAAGGTAAACCGACAAATTGCCCTTGGTATTAATATAAGTATCATGGGCATTGAAAAGTTTTGTTTTCCCAATCCAGGCAAAGCCGGGTTTTGCAGTAGTAAAATATTGCTCGCCCTTTATCTTTATCCAGTCTTTGTCTTTGCCTAACTTAAAAAAACCACCATGCTTCAACCTTAAAGAGCTTGGATATTGCATTCCATCTTTCAAAGCATACTGAAAGTATATTTTAACAGGTGCAGGCAATCCTTCTAATTGACTGTTATTAAAATATTTAGGCTCCATATTACCACTTGAAGCATAGAGCTTTTCTACTTTTTTTGTAGCTGTACATCCTATAAGTGCCATAATTCCAATAGCTATTAATATTGTTCGTATCATTCTTTTATCAATATTGATTCAACATTTCTTCTAAAATGCATACCAAAACATTCTTGGAATAGCTCCCAAACCCAGCATCGCAGGAAAAATCCCCTCTCCCCTGCCCTTTTTTGCAGGTTTCTTAAACCTTAACCATTGTGCTAGCTCTTTTTGCTTTCTGCTATTGTAACTTTGTTTTTTGAATGCTTCAATATGCATCTCTTTTATTATATAAGCTTCTGCTGAATCAGCCGGGAAATATTGCATATATTCTTCATCAAGAGAGAGTATGGAATTAATACATTCTTTATCCAGTTTTTCTTTAATGAAGGGAGTGCGGTCTGTAAACCGATTGTACAGCAGATCAAGCTTTTGCTTTTTGAGAGTGATTCCATTTTTCAAAACTTTTATTTGAAATACTTGTTTTTCCATACCTACCAAGCTTTTAATATATTTTGGTTACTATGGCTTTAATCGTTTCTTCAATTTGCACTTTAGAGCACATACCTTTCATTTCCTCAATTACTTCACCGTTATTGAAAACCAGTATTGTTGGGATTTTATTTATTCTATATGTTTTACAAAGCTTTTTGCATGCGTCACAACTTATGTAGATAAATTTCAATTGTTGTTGGTATCTTTTTTCCAGGTCTTTTAGCATTTCTGCAATTATAAGGGCAGAACCACTCCACTCTGTATAAAATTCAACTACAACCGGCTTATTGGCTTGCAAAACTTTTTCATCAAATTGCTTACATCCTATTCGATTCATTTTCTCTCCAGTCTTTAATATTTTTGAAAACTTGGTTTGGGATAACCAAAGCCTATACCAAAAATAAAAACAGGAAAGATATGCTTTACAAAATCCTTATTTACAGCTAATTAAAAAATTATTAATAAGACAATTTGAAAGGATACGCGGTTGCGTATTCTGCCAATATTTTGGCAAATGCCGATATTTTGGCAAAATTTATTTTTGTTTTGAAATGCCGAGCTTTTTCATGCGGGCTTCTAATGTAGTTCTTTTAATCCCGAGTATCTTAGCTGCGCCTTTATCGCCACTTACGCGCCAATTGGTTGCTTCTAAAGCTTTCAGTATATGTTGACGCTCGTTTTCGGCCAAGGTAGTGATTGCATTATTATGGATGAATTTGTTTTCGGGCAGCCAATTTCCTTTAACCAGTTTATTTCCCTGGCAAAGAATAACAGCTCTTTCTATAATATTTTCCAATTCCCTAATATTTCCCGGCCAATCATACTCCAAAAGCTCATCCATAACTTTTTGTGAGATCTCATTCACCTGTTTCCCGGTTTTTTTGCTGAATTTCTTGGTAAAATAATTCATAAGCAAGGGAATATCTTCTTTTCTTTCTCTTAAAGGAGGTATATGCACAGGGAATACATTCAGCCTGTAGTAAAGGTCTTCCCTAAACTCACCTTTTTCGATGGCATCTTCAAGGTTCCTGTTGGTAGCGGCAATAATCCGGACATCAGTTTTTATGGTTGTTGGGTTTCCCAGGCGTTCAAATTCGCCTTCTTGCAAAACACGCAGCAATTTTACTTGTAAGTTTATGGGTAACTCCCCAATTTCATCAAGAAACAAGGTTCCTTTATTGGCCAGCTCGAATCTCCCGATTTTTTTTGAATAAGCGCCGGTAAAAGCTCCCTTTTCATGTCCAAAAAGCTCACTTTCAATCAACTCAGGAGCTAAAGCTGCACAATTTACCTTAATAAGCGCCCTGTTTCCACGGTTGCTATTATTGTGAACTGCCCTGGCAATTAACTCTTTCCCTGTCCCGGTTTCTCCCAATATCAATACCGTAGAATCCGTTGCTGCCACCTGTTCAACGTTTTTTAATGTTTTCCTGAATTTTTTGCTCTTGGATATAATCTCTTCAAAATTACTGTTAAGCTTAATTTCTTGTTGTAAATAGACCGTTTCTTCCTCCAAACGCTCTTTTAGTTGCCTTACGGTTTTTTCTTTTTCTACCAGGGCTTGTTCTGCATTCTTGATATCCGTGATATCCGTAACAAACCCTTCAACTGCTAATATTTCGTCATTTTTATCGTATATCCCAGCTCCTTGCTCCCAAACCCACTTAATAGCGTTATCAGCGGTGTTGATCCTATATTGCACTTGGAAATATCTTTTATTGCCCAATTGTTTCTGGACTTCATCCCAAACCTTTTGCCTATCATCAGCAAGGATGATATCATTATAAGCAACAACTTAATTATATTCAAGTTCGCTTGGTAGATAACCGGTTAATGGTTTACAGCCCTCGCTAACAAATTCCATGGTCCAATTGTTTTCGAAGAGGCACCTGTAAGCCATACCCGGGAGATTGCCCATGAGGGTAGAGAGTTTACGTTCGCTTTCTTTTATCTTATGGCGCATGGCGTATTCTTCGGTCTTGTCTTCTACTAAGCTTACCGAATAAGCTTTGCCTTCAAATTCTATAAGGTTTTGGGTAACTTTTATATGGATGAATTCGCCGCTTTTGAGTGGTTGGCTTTTTTCAAATGTCAAAACACGATGCTTCAGAAGGTTTTGCCATCTTTTGAGCCATACTTGCTCGTCTTCATCGGGGTGAATATCATAAATCTTTTTCCCGACAATTTCATCATAATTGAAACCCGATAATTTAGAAGCTGCAGGATTAATATGTATTATGGTCCCGCTCTCTTCAATCCAGAACACAGGTTCATTGGATTGTTTTAGCGTGAAGTAAGACAATTTATGTAGTTGATATTCTGTGAACATACTATAAATCAAAGATATTTGGTTATCATGCAAAGCAAATATAATGAATAACCCATACAATAGAAATATTTAACAGTTCTATTCTATAAAAAAAGCAAGTTGAGCTTTTCATAATAGACCAACTTGCTTTTTATACAGTTTTTAAATAAGAACCTATCTTATTACAAGCTTTTTAACAATATACCTATCTTTAAAAAATACTTTTACTAAATATATTCCTTTGGGTAAACTGCCTAGTTCACAATCAATATAATTGCTTCCTTTTCGTAAGTTTTCATTTTCAATCTCCATGACCTTTTCACCAAACAAATTAAAAATGTTTGTTTTAACTTTAGAGCTTTGTGGCAAGGTGATTTTAATAGTAAAATCGTCAGAAGCAGGATTGGGGAATACATCCACCATAAAATCATGGTTTGTGACGTCTTCAATAGCTTCATCCCCTACCCTAACATCTTTGCAATACGTATCGCTTTGGCCGGTAAGAGGGTCTTCAATTTTAAAGCAAACGTGATAGATACCGGCAGAATCATAATTATGCGTTGGGAATAAGGTAGTAGAATCGGATTTTCCATCGCCAAAATCCCAGGTAACCCTGGCAGGCTCACCATACGTAGCGCTTTTATAATCTACCGGGTGGCCTTTTCCTCCATTATCGTCGCCGGGAATATAACCAAACATGGCTTTTATACCGGTATGGGATGAATTCACATTAATAACATCGAAATAATCGCTTGTACAGCCACTTTCAGTAACAATATGGAGGTGAGCAAGATACATCCCGGTATCAGAATAAGTGTAAACCGGGTTGCTGTTGTTAGCTCCACCGCCATCACCAAAATCCCATTGCCACGAAACCGGGTTCCCCGTGGAATTATCAGAAAAAGAAACCGTGTTGGTTTGTGGATCAACGGAGTGGATAAAATCGGCATTGCATGTTGCCTGGCCTTCAATAAAAACACTTTTGCATGTGGTATTGTAGCAATTACCATCATTGCTCCAAATAGATAAACATACAGGATAATAACCTTGCATGGCATATTGATGAACGGGGTTTTCGGTTGAAGTATTGAAGCCATCACCAAAATTCCAAAAATAATGATCAATGGTTTGACCTTGGGAAAGGTTGTTAAAATAGGCTATCCTGGTATCCATATCAACAAAATAATCAAAGTCGGCTTCACAATCATTGCCGGGGTTACCAATCATAACAACTTCCTGGTAGGTGTCTATACATGTTGAATTATCATCAAAAATTGTTAAACCAACCGTGTAATATCCATCTTGCTGGTATGTATGCGATGGATTTTGCTGCATAGAAACATTTCCATCACCAAATTGCCAATACCAGTCGGTGATATTGCCTTGGCTTTCATCGGTAAAATTTGCCTGGAGGCTGTTTAATGTATAAGAAAATCCTGCTGAACAAGCGTTTGGATCTGTACCAACCAGCACAGTAGTACAAGTATCATCATAAGTATTGGTAGATTCATCATAAATAAGAAGGCAGATATCATAATAACCATCTTCTTGGTAAGTATATTCAAAATAATTGGCTGTTGTATCAGAAACATTACCATCACCAAAATTCCAGAGTAAGGCAGTATAATCACCGCTCGAAGTATTATTAATCATACATGTAAGCCCACTAACATTTATCTCAAATGCAGCATTAATACTTGAAACAAAGGTTGTAAAATCAAAGTAAGATTCTTCTTGTTGATTAATATATTGTTGCATATCCTCCTCATAATCAAGCAGAACAGCATTGGTGATGTTATCCCCGTTATAAGTGATGTTGAAATCAGCGCCACCAGTTTGTATCCAATCATTGGACTGATTTTCATATTCGGCATATTCATCAACATTATTCTTTGGGTCCATAGCCAATTCATACTTCTCATAATCTTGCCAGGCATTGTTCGCGTATCTTTGCTTATACCCCGTGTAGCCACCATATTGATCAAATGTATAGCTGAACATCTCAAAATTGTTCCATTGTGATTGTTGATTGTCCCATTCCAAAACTTTGCAACTCTCTACCTTACTTCTTACATGGAAATCTGTTAGGTAAAAATTCTCGTACAACAACTCAAAGTCCTTATCTATTTGGGATATGTTCAAGTCATTAAACCCGCCATCTTCTTCATCCCATTCAAAAATATTGGGTTCACCATAAAATACATACCATTCAAAATCTGTAATCTTAATGGTATTAATCCACATTTGCAAATTGTCGTCCCATAATTGAGCTGCAATCTCTTGTAATACAAATGCATCATTCAATGTAATGATCACTTTTTCATATGGCAACCATTGCGACCCATCGTACATATAATGTGTTTCGGTAATCTCTAATCCAGGGGCTGTAGGCGTATAATCATAGGTGGTTTTTCCTGTAAAGTACCATTGTGCTTGGATATAATCCCATTCCATAACCACATCCTCGGAAATAGATCCATCATTATTATAAGAAATATCATGCCTTTCGCCGTAATACATAAACCAAGCTTTAGACGTGTAGCCCCAGGCAAAATCCGCGATTAGCGTGTCATTACCATGTTCATCGGGATAAGTGCCGTATTTTACAGTATATTGCCAAATTCCATTGCCTGTATACTCTTCTAAAATGTCTTCTATAGGGTTTTCTTCTTGGTCGTAAACCCTATTCATTCGGGTAGTTGTATCTTGACTTGAGCCTATCATTATATAAACCGTGTCCAAGTTACCATTGGCTTTATAAATGGCATGGTATGTATTTAAAGAATCAACAGGTAACCAATTTCCCATAGAATCCGCTTTCAGCATAGTAAGGGTTTGGGGAAGTTCAACACCTTTAGGGGTTCTTGAGAATATGTCTATCGGCCTTCTTGATTTAGACTTTAGATGTTTTCCGTTTGTTGTGATCTTCGTATTTACATTGATTAATTTAACATTTTCTTGCGTAAAGCCCTTAATGTTTAAAAAAAGAATAGCAAGTAATAGCAGGATTGAATTTAGTGTTTTCATGGCTTATGTTTTTAAAAATAAATAGCTAAAGGAAGTATATATGCATTTGTAAATCTTTCAATTTGCTTCAGTTTTTTCAAATATCAATATCATTTTTAATTCATGTTTTACTTGATAAGGAAATATTTATACCTTGGATGCAAAAGATACTATTCTTGGCTAAATAAAAGCAAATTTTCTTTCGCATACCAAACTTCACGAACAAATTTACTAAAAAAGGGAGAAAATTTCAAGTTTCAAGTAAATTATTTATAATCAATCGATAAAAGTTTGGATAAACATAATAATATCGATATGAGTACAAAGGGGATAAATTAGAAAAGCGCTTGCAATAAGGCAAGCGCTTTCATAAAAAATAAACAAAACACAATTCATGAAAAACTAAAAACCAAATAATTTAACCAAAAAATCAATCTATTCATCTTTGTATTCATCTAAAATACCTTTCACATCGTCTGGGGCGACTCTTCCATAGGTTTTATCGCCAACCAGAACAACCGGCGCCAGCCCGCATGCACCAACACAGCGCAAGCAGTTAAGGGAAAATTTGCCGTCTTCTGAAGTAGCACCTACTTCTATGCCCAATTGCTTTTTAAACTCTTGTAGTACATTGTCGGCTCCCCTAACATAACAGGCTGTTCCTGTGCAAATGGAAACCGGGTATTTTCCCCTGGGTATCATGGTAAAGAAAGAGTAAAATGTAACTACTCCATAAACCTTTGCCACAGCTATTTTTAATTCTTGCGCTATAACTTCTTGCACCTCTGCCGGCAAATATCCAAAATGTTCTTGTGTTTTGTGCAGCACATTAATAAGCTCTTTGGGCTCATTATTAAAAGAAGCGCAAATATCTTTAATCTTATTCAAGTCCTTTTCTTTAACTTTTACTTGTATACTAGACATTGGGGTAATCTCCTATAATTAATTGATTTCAATTTTTTTACTTTTATCAAAATAATGCGTATGAAGCAAGTGATGTGCTTTTTCGCTCATAGGTTTTCCGAGGAATTCCTCGTACAGTTTAATTATATCCGGGTTCTCGTGCGACTTCCTGATCTTTTTACCCTTATCTTCCTCGTAAATAGCTTTAGCCCTTGCTTTAAGTATTTCGGAATTATTGTGGTGCAATGGTTGGCCACCACCACCAATACATCCTCCGGGGCAAGCCATAATTTCTATAGCATGAAATTCCGATTTTCCAGCTTTGATCTCTTCTAATAATCTCCTTGCATTGCCTAAACCATGGGCAATACCGATCTTAATTTCTGTCCCGTTGAAATCAACCACGGCTTTCCTAATGCCTTCAAATCCTCTTAATTGTTCAAAATCGAGTTTATCAAGCTTTTTACCGGTATTGAGCTCATAAGCTGTCCTGGTAGCTGCTTCAATTACCCCGCCTGTAGTACCAAAAATAACGGCTGCACCAGTTGACTCGCCCATTGGCTTGTCAAAATCGCTGTCTTCTAATGTTTTAAGATCAATGTTGGCTTCTTTGATAAGATGAGCCAATTCCCTGGTTGAAATAGAATAGTCTACATCAGGATTGCCATCAACAGCAAACTCTTCGCGTTGGCATTCGTATTTCTTAGCAAGGCATGGCATAATAGACACCACGACCATATCTTTTCTATCGGTTTCTATTTTTTCGGCAAAATAAGTTTTTGCTATAGCGCCGAACATTTGCTGTGGAGAACGTGCCGAAGAAGGAATATCTTTTAATTCAGGGAAATGATGTTCAAAAAAGTTCACCCAACCTGGGCAGCAAGAAGTAAGCATAGGCAATTGCACGTCCTTATCACCGTTTAGATGCCTGTTCAACCTGTCTAACAATTCTGTTCCTTCCTCCATGATGGTAAGGTCTGCGGCAAAATCTGTATCAAAAACATAATCAAATCCTAAATGCTTAAGAGCACTTACCATTTTCCCGGTTACTAGGGTTCCGGGCTCTAAGCCAAATTCTTCGCCCAATGCAGCCCTAACGGCGGGTGCAGTTTGCACGACCACTTTTTTCTTAGGATCCGATAAAGCGCTTATTACTTCACGTGTATGGTCTACTTCGGTGAGAGCTCCTGTTGGGCAAACGGCCACGCATTGCCCGCAATAGGTACAAGGCGATTTTTCAAGATCCATTTCAAAAGCCGGCGCTACGGCAGATTCAAACCCACGGTTAAAAGCATTCAACGCTCCCACGGTTTGAAATTCGTTGCACATCATCTCGCACCTGCGGCACATGATGCATTTGTCGAGCTCCCTGATAATGGATGGAGAATAGTCCGGTTTATATTGAGACATTTCAGCATATTCTTCACCCGGTATTTCCCTGATACCAAGCTTAATAGCCAAGTCTTGCAATTCGCAATTCCCGGATTTGGCGCAAGTAAGGCAATCTTTGGGATGGTCGGATAAAATGAATTCAACAACTGTTCTCCTGGCATTAATAACTCGCATGGTATGTGTATGAACTACCATTCCTTCTTGAACTTCAGTAGAACAAGACGGTGCAAGGTTATGCCTACCTTCCACTTCAACCACACAAACCCTGCACCCACCTGGCTTGTTCTCGATGTTCAAATCGTCAAGTTTCATATAACATAATACGGGAATATTAATGTCGAGTTTTTTAGCTGCATGATAGATCGTTGTGCCTTTTGGCACTTCAACGTTCCTATTATCTATTGTTAACTTAATATTTTCCATTCTTTAAATTATTTTATGGTGATAGCATCAAATTTACATCTCTCAATACAAGCGCCACATTTAATACAAATGTCAGGGTCGATCTCGTGTACTTGTTTTTTCTCGCCTGTGATAGCTCCAACAGGGCAAACCCTGGCACATGCAGTACAACCCACGCAATTTTCGGGGATGATAACATATTTCATCAGGTCTTTACATGCTCCAGCCGGGCATTTGTGATCAACCACGTGGGCGATGTATTCATCATAGAAATTTTCTAAAGTAGAAAGCACAGGGTTAGGTGAAGTTTGCCCTAAACCACAGAGGGATGTATCTTTAATAACATAGCACATATTCCTGAGCCTGTCTAAATCTTTTTCCGTTGCTTTGCCTAATGTTATTTGATCGAGTAGTTCATAAAGGCGCTTATTTCCAATACGGCATGGTGAGCATTTTCCACAAGACTCTTCTACGGTAAATTCTAAGTAAAACTTGGAAACATTGACCATACAATCATCTTCATCCATCACGATCATTCCACCTGATCCCATCATGGAACCAACTTCAACCAGGTTGTCAAAATCAATGGGTGTGTCGAGATGTTTACCGGTGAGACATCCGCCTGATGGGCCTCCTGTTTGAACAGCTTTAAACTTTTTGCCGTCTACTATTCCTCCGCCTATCTCAAAAATAACATCCCTAAGCGTTGTTCCCATAGGAACTTCAATAAGGCCCACGTTATTTACTTTTCCAGCGAGAGCAAAAACCTTTGTCCCTTTAGATTTTTTTGTTCCAATTTTACTGAACCACTTGGCGCCTTTATTAAGAATAACGGGTATATTGGCATAAGTTTCCACGTTGTTCACGTTGGTAGGTTTGCCAAGGAAACCACTTTGCGCAGGGTATGGAGGTTTAATGGTAGGTTCGCCCCTGTCGCCTTCCATAGAATGGATAAGAGCGGTTTCTTCACCGCAAACAAAAGCGCCGGCTCCATATCTTAATTCAATATCAAAATCAAAACCCGTGCCCAAGATATCTTTACCCAGCAACCCATATTCTCTTGCTTGTTCAATGGCAATTTTCAGCCTTTTGATAGCCAGTGGATATTCGGCCCTGATATAAATAAGCCCGATATTGGCTCCCATAGAATAGCCACAAATAGCCATAGCTTCTAATACAGAATGCGGGTCGCCTTCCAGGATTGATCGGTCCATGAAAGCCCCCGGGTCTCCTTCATCGGCATTGCATACCACATATTTTTGGTCTGCTTGGTTTTTGCTGGCCAGTTCCCATTTCAGGCCTGTAGGGAAACCACCGCCGCCGCGTCCCCTGAGCCCGGATTCTTTGATCTCGTTAATAACATCCTGCGGCTGATTTTCAACCAGGGCTTTACCAAGGGCGATGTAACCATCGTGCGCTATGTAATCTTCAATCTTTTCAGGATCGATGAAACCACAATTTTTTAACGCGATCCTGATTTGTTTTTCTTTATTATTTGTCTCAGACATTTTCCTTTTCCTCCAGTTTTATTCATCAACGGTTTGGTAATTCACGGGGATAACACCGTCAACCAATTCTTTATTCCTAATATATTGTTCAATGATGAGGTCTGCCTTATTCACATCCACGTTGCCAAAAACAACGGGTTCTTCACCCGGCAATGTGACTTCGATGGTAGGTTCGGCATAGCTGTATCCCATATCGCCTACTTGGGTAACTTTTGAAATGATGTTTCTTTTTTTCAGGGCATCATTTAAAAAGTCGTAGATATCCCTGGCACCCGATGCCAAGCCACTGGTTCCCATTCCAACCTTTATTTCTACCATAGCTTCATTGCTATCGGGGTCTTGGTAAGAGCGTTTTTGTTTTTGCAATTTGGATTTCAATTCTTCCAAAGCTGCTAAGTTTTTTATCCTGGCCATTCTTATAAAGTTTTTTAGTTTATAGTTCAAAAAATCTTTTTAACTTTATTGATGATGCAAAAATAAAAATTCATTTTTACATCAACAAATTTTTTTGTTATTTTTTTAACAATGTTAATAAATTAACACTAAAGTGAAATTATCAAGCCAAAATGTTAATTATTAACCTATTATGCCAGGAATCGTATTTTATAAAACAGCAATACTTGAAAAAATTTCGGAATTTTATACCCATCAGCTTGGATTCGAGTTATGGTTAGATCAAGGAAAATGTAAGATTTTAAAAAATGGGAACATGCTCATTGGCTTTTGCAGTGGAGCCAAGGCAGAGAAGGAAACTTTCATTACTTTGTTTTATCCATCAAGGCAAGCTGTGGATGCCATTTACAAACAAGTGGAAACCATTGCAGATGCCCCGCCACGGATAAACAAGGCTTTCAGGATATACCAGTTCTTTGCACAAGACCCGGAAGGAAGGACATTAGAATTCCAGCATTTTGAGCACGATATTGATTTTGAGTTTTGAGTATACCTATAATATTTAGAGGTTTGCTCTATACTTAATATAATAACTTGAGAAAAAATTCATTATTTTCCCGATGAAAAGTGTTCATATACCATATCCTTTCCTTTAGACATGACGGGTGATGCTTGGTCCCTTTCAAGATAGTTTGCAAAGCATTGTTTTCTTTACCATTAACCTCAATTTTAATATCCTCAATCATTCCATCTACAACAAATAATTCGGTAGTTACTAAGTCACCATTCATTCGCTTTTCTCTCCTAAGCTTGTATTTTGGAGAATATCCATAGACCCACTCCCAACTTTGATATTTTTTCTGGGCTAGCTTTTCAATTTCTTTGATCTCATGGGAATTTAACATGTACATTCTTGATCCTGGAAAGTGGGTTTTTATGCCTTCAACAAGTTTGCTTGTAAAATCATCCACAGTCATTTGATCATTCAACAGTTCTGCGATATTTTCAACAGGACTTCTTACAGATTTAACAGCCTTACTCTCGTAGCCCGGATCATTGCTTTTTAAACAGCCTCTCAGCAATGCCAAGTCAGATTTAAAAAGCAATGTGCCATGGTGCAATACTTTATTTTTATATACATGCTCAGCATTACCCGATATTTTTTTCCCATCCACGCGCAAATCATTTTTCCCTTGAAATTTGGCATCAATACCCATATCTTGTAAAATGTCTATAACAGGTTGGGTATGCTTTTTAAAATCCACCAATTTTTCCTTTTCTCCTGATTTGATGAAAGTAAAGTTGACGTTACCCTCATCATGAAACACAGTGCCCCCGCCGGAAATACGCCTTGCTATGTTGATTTTATGCTGCAAAGTAAAATCAATATCCACCTCCTCGTATACATTTTGATGTTTACCCAAAACTACTGATGGAGAGCATTTCCAAGCAAAAAAAACATCTTCTTCTAAGTTTTTTAGGAAAAATTCCTCGAGTGCAAGGTTAAAATATATGCTGTTTGATCTTGGCAAAATAATTAACATACGGTTATTATCCTTATAATTTTATGGGTAAAAACACCTAAATCAACCGATTATTGTTCAGAATTTAATATTGAGTATATACAATATTGCAACAAATTACTAATTTTATCGTAAAATTACAATAATATTATAAAACTATATTATTGTTCTAATATTATGATCATGGGGAATTTTTCTAAAATCCATTACACACAAGACCAAATAGACTTTTCTTCATTTGCAAAAGCTTTATCACACCCTGCAAGGATAAGAATACTTGGCTTATTATATAAGCGCTCACCCCAAACTTGTGGGCAGTTGGTAAAATTTCTTCCCTTGTCTCAACCCTCTGTCTCACAACATTTAAAAGAACTTAGTAAATCCGGGCTTGTAAGTTCTGTACATAAACATCCAAAAGTAGAATATTATTTTGAAGACAAGAGTTTTGAAATTGGCGTAAGAGTATTTAAAAACGTAATATTAAAAGAAATTTTTGATGAACATATAAAAAAACATTTGAATGATTGAGGGCTTAAATAAATATATTCTTGAACTTAAAAACATTTATTATGAGAAAAACAAATACCATAAAGACCAGGAAAGCATTAGGCGCGATGCTAATGCTATTGTTTCTCAGTAGTCAAGTCATTTCGCAAGAAGACATTTATGATATGGACTTGCAACAATTGATGAACATGGAAATTGTATCTGCATCCAAGCAAAAGGAAAGTTTGTTTGATGCGCCGCTTGCAGCAAGTGTTGTAAAGAGCGAAGACATGAAAAAAGCAGGTTGCACTTCTATTATGGAAGCATTAAGGATGGTTCCCGGGGTGATTGTTAGGGAAGTAACGCCCGGAAATTATGACATCCACTTGAGAGGTTATGATGCGATTGATCCTAATGCCATGATCGCACTTACAAGTAATACTATTACATTGGTAATGATCAATAACCGGCCGGTTTATAGCGAGTTTCAAGGCCAGACCAACTGGGAATTGCAACAACTTGGGATTGATGATATTGACAGGATTGAAGTAATACGTGGGCCGGCATCTGCAATGTATGGGCCTAATGCTGTTGCAGGCGTTATCAATATTATTACCAAAGAACCTGATGCTAAGAAGGGATTCCACGTTAGTACTTATTCACAAGTAGGGAATTATAATGCAATGATCGGAAATGTGAATCTTGGGTACAATATGGAAAATGGATTTTCTGTACGGGGAGGAATAAATTATGACAAGCGGGACAGGCATTTTACAGATTATTATGTGTTGAGCCAAAAAGATTTTGTTGATGAATTAGACGAGTCCATTGTCAGTGAATTGGGCTATATCCCGATTAACCCCGATGAAAAACCATTAAATGCAAAACCAAATATCCATGAACGCTTCCCTGATAAAGACCTGGCAACAGACAGGTATACAGCCAATATTCATACTAAGTATAAAAAAGACGATTTCGAGGTAAATCTTATGGCAATAAATTCAGATGCCACAGTTCAGCGGGTTTGGGCGAGGAATCAAGTTACTGCATTAACTTATGAAGAAAGCAATCAAACCTCCACGCAACTATGGGGGAAGTTCAAAGGATTAACTTACTCTATAGATTATAACGATGGGGGTAGTGAAATAATTGGCAGTGGTGAAGTATTAGCCTCAAACTACAATTGGATGTATGGAAACCTGGAATATGATATTAATATAGGAGACCATTTTAAAGTGAAACCCGGTGGGTCATACAGGAATACCAGCTTCAATGCCTATTCTTTAGGCAGCACCAGGCTCAATACTACAAACTACACCTATGAAAAGGATGAAGGAGACATAACCAATTCTATGATAAGTGGACATTTACAGGCTGAATATAATTCAGATAAATTTAGGTTAATTGGTGCTATAAGGGCTGATAAATTTGAATATCCTGATAAAACCATTGTTAATCCACTCATAGCATCAACATACAAGATTTCTGATAATTTTCTCGTGAGGGGTTCTTATGGAAGGTCCGCGAGAACGCCGTTTATCATGGACCTATTCTTTAACATTGATTTACTTTACCCAAATTATGGGCAATTCGATTATTTGAATCCATCGTTAGACTATCTTGCAGTTCATTACAGGGGAACGGAAAGGGCTGATGACATCCCTGGAAGTAAAAAAAGAGATTATGAGCCTCTTACCATTGATGATGCCCAAATTGGGTTTAGGCATAAAATATCGGAAACTTTTCAATTAGATATAGAATTATTTTGGTCTAAGATCAGTAATATGGTAACAACAGCAAATCTATATGAAGAAACCAATGTTTCTGTCCTAATTGATTCATCATCCGCGCCCCCTACTCCAATAGACACAACAATTACACACAATACGTGGAATTCTTTTGTAAATATTGATGCAGAGCCCACACAAACAGGCGCTACATTATCAATTACCTCTGCTCCGTTTAATAACACCACATTCCAAATTTTCGTCACTGTTCAGCAAACAAAAGTTACTAAGTATTATGAAGCACTTGACAAAGATGGCAACGCTATTGATGCAGATGGAGATGGAAAAAAATACTTGGATGATTATTACCACTTGGCTACACCACCATTTTATGGAGGTTTTAACATGAACTTTAAACCCATAAAAAAACTTAATCTTAATCTTAACCCCTATTTTTATGGCCATCAAACGCTTACGTTTGGGTCAAAATACACGGAGGAAGCTGAAGCCAATATTATTATGAATGCCACAGCTACTTATGAAATTACTGATGGGATTAAAGTGTTTGCCAATGGGCGTAATTTACTGGGTAACAATTACAGGCAATTTGCTTTTGCCGATAAAATTGGCGCAACAATTCTTGGTGGTGTGAATATCCAGTTTTAGATCATTAACCGGGCTTTGATATAGAACAAAGCCCGGTTAAAACAATATTATTTACATTTTTATTTACTTATTTAACAAATCATTACATCTATTTTTGTTTTCAAATAATATATAACAGTTAATTAATATTCCTTTAGTATGAATATTTTTATATATTTGTATTGTATTAAAAAAAAAGTTACGATTATGAACCACATCAAAAGATTTAGCCTAATCCTTTTATTGCCGGTATTTCTATTAAACATTAACAACTCGGTTAAAGGACAAGCATCCAACGCTAAAATGGAGTCAGTATTTATTTACAACTTTACAAAACTTGTCAACTGGCCTGCAAGTTATCGTTCAGGCGACTTTGTTATTGGAGTTTTGGGCAATTCGCCTATAGTAGATGAACTAAAGAACATGGCTAAGACAAAAAAAGCTGGTAACCAAAACATTGTTATTAAAAAATTTAGTTCTCCCGCTTCTATAACAAAGTGTCATATCATCTTTGTTCCACATTCACAAACATCAAGCCTCCCTGCTGTTGCCGCTAAAGTAAGCAACTATAGTACTTTAATCGTGGCAGAATCTGCCGGGGCTATTAATAAGGGCGCAGCAATAAATTTCGTGGTGGTAGGCAATAAACAAAAATTTGAAATTCGCGAATCCAATGCCACCAAATATGGGCTTAACGTTGGCGCCCAACTTAAAAATTTAGGAATAAGTAAATAATTATGAATCCTATATTAGTTTACATTTTATTTTTCTTAAATATAAGTTTTGTTTGTGGCCAACACAGGCAAAAACTCAACTATGATATTCCCTTGGAAGATTTGGTTGAAATAAATATTGTTAAAGATAGCCTCAATTATTCCAGGCTTGAGCCAACCTACGAGCTTTCTATTAATGATCTTATGAACTTAGAGATTATTAAGCAACTTGAAGTAGAACAAAATATCGGCCTTACTTATGATATCCCGCTTAAAGACCTGATGAAACTGGAATTAACTGTTCATAAAAATGAAAAAGCAGTGAACCCTTCCTACGAAATGTCAATGGAAGGCCTTATGGAATTGAATATAATAGAGGACTATTATGTTATTGAAAGTGTTAATGTTACATATGATATATCACTTGATGGTTTAATGAAAATTACCATTAAAGATTAAAACTAAATTATTTTTACTATTTTAGTTGAAAATTATACAGGGTATATATAACTTTGAAAAAGAATTATTATTGTAAGAACGATGCATAAAAAGGTAGCAGGGTGAAAAATTATCAATCATTTACTTAATTTGGCTTTAATTTGGGATTTATGAAAATAAGGTTTACTCTTGCACGAAAATTGGGGTTAGGTTTTGGAATACTTATTATTGCTATTGTGGTCAATAGTGTTCTAACTTTTACTACCCTAAACAAAAGCAGGAGAATCAGCGAAACAATCACAAACGTTTACAACCCATCTCTTGTACTTATTGAAGAATCAAAGTTTCTTATCATTGACTCCAAGGCACTTATTTCCAATTGGATTTTCGTTCAAAGCAATAATTCCACCCCCGAAAAAAATAACCTAAGGGCACTGCATGATACTTTGTATCCTTCGCTACAAAAACGTTTGACAAATATTTCTAAAAAATGGGGCAAACCTGCCCAACGCCAACTCGATACCATCCTTAACCAGGTCGATTCTTTGTTTGAAATTCATAGCCAGGTTATGAGCACCTTAAATAGTTTTAGTAGCTACGATGACCCCATGATTGTTTTTGAAATACGTCCTATGGTAGAAGTTGGAGGGATTATCCTTACTTTAACTGATGAAGTTTTAAAAAGGCTCTCCGCCTTATCAAAACATTTTGAGAAAAAAGTGAATATAAACAGCAGGGAGATGATTTCCTCTTTCGAGGCTTTTAGAAACTTCATTATTATCATGGCTATTACTTTGCTACTTGCAGGGCTTATAATCGCCATATTAACTATAAACAACCTTCGAAAACCTATCCAATACCTTAAAAACATCCTCCTGGAAATGGCTATTGGCAAGTTGCCTGAAAACCGGCTTAGGCCTAGCAGCGATGAAATCGGGGAAATGTCAGAAGCGGTTAACCAATTGATAGATTCAAGAAAAGAAACCGCAGAATTTGCCCTACAAATAGGGAATGGTAACCTTAATACCGAGTTTACCCCATTAAGTGACGAAGATGTTCTTGGCAATTCACTGTTAGACATGAGAGCAAGCCTAGAAAGAGCCCATGACGAAGAACAAAAAAGAAAAGTGGAAGATGAAAAAAGGAGTTGGGCTACACAAGGAATTGCCAAATTTGCTGAAATTCTTAGAAACGACAACGATAATATTGAAAAACTCACTTATAATATTATTCTAAACTTGGTTGAATACGTTAATGCTAATGTTGGCGGACTTTTCCTTCTTAGCGATGATAGTGATGAACTACAACTGGAATTGGTTGCAAGTTATGCCTATGACAGGAAAAAATACTTAGACAAAACCATTAAGAAGGGCGAAGGGTTAGTTGGAGCTTGTTTCCAGGAACAGGAAACCATTTATATGACAGAAGTCCCTAACAACTATATCAATATTACATCGGGCCTCGGTGGGAGAAATCCTAAAGCCATTCTTATTGT
The DNA here is from genome assembly GCA_964544705.1 of uncultured Bacteroidales bacterium. GTDB lineage: Bacteria > Bacteroidota > Bacteroidia > Bacteroidales > CAZJDA01 > CAZJDA01. The sequence goes on along the minus strand of CAZJDA010000001.1, from coordinate 113,189 downwards.
TCCCCTTAAACTAAATGATGAAATATACGGTGTACTTGAGCTAGCTGCTTTCAAAGAGATGGAAAAATATATCATAGATTTTGTTGAGCGGATAGGCGAAAGTGTAGCATCAACCATTTCGAGTGTTAAGATCAACATGCGTACAGCTAAGCTTTTGGAACAATCGCAACAGCAAGCGGAAGAAATGCGGGCACAAGAAGAAGAGATGAGGCAAAATATGGAAGAACTGCACGCTACACAAGAAGAAATGAGCCGCAAAAATGCTGAGATAGAAGGAATGATGAAAGGTATAAACGAAGCATTTGCCATTATTGAATTCGACATGGAAGAGAATGTGAAAGAAGCCAATAACGCATTTTATAGGCTAACAGGGCTTAACGAAAGCGATCTTCAAAATCGGAAACATAGAGATTTCCTTGCTAAGGATTTTTATCAAAGTGGGGAATATGACAGGCTATGGGATAAATTAAGAAGGGGCGAACCTCACATGGAAAACTTTATCCATCCTTTAAGAACTAAAAAAATATGGACAAAAGAAGTCCTCTCACCTATCAGGGATGCACATGGAGTACCTTATAAAATTATGTGTTTCCTTTTGGATATTACCGATCAAAAAATGGTGGAGCAAGAAATGCAACAAAAAATTGATACCCTTACAAAATCACATGCAGAAAAAGGAAGTAAAGACGAAGAGGGATACGACGATTATTCCAATTATTCAAAAGGGTATAACAATTACGGTGACGAAGAAGAATAATAATTCATTGAACATATTTTATCTTCAGCCATCTATTGTAATATAGATGGTTTTTTTATTTTTGCATGAACAAAAACATATATGAAGTTATGAAATCCTTTTCTTTTAAAACAATCTCAACCATTATCTTAATCTTGGCTTTTCTTGGTATGAATGCTCAAAATAAGGGTTACCATATAAAGGTCACCATTGAAAACGCTGATGATAGTCTTTGTTATTTAGCGGGGTATTATGGCGATAAACAAATATTAAAAGATACTGCTTATCCCTCCAGCAAAGGAGTTTACGTTCTTAAAGGAGACACCGTGCTTGAAAAAGGAATTTACATCTTGGCCGGGGAAAAGAAAAATAGGTATTTTGAGTTTGTCCTTAATAAAGACCAACATTTTACAATGGAAACTGTTAAATCCGACCCAGTTGAAAGCATGAAAATCAAAGGTTCTGAAGAGAATGATATTTTTTATGACTATATGAAATTCCTTGCTTCCAAACAAAGAGAGATGAGGAAATTGCAAGAAAAACTCAAAAACACTTCAAAAAAGAAAGAGAAAAAAGAACTGGATAGAAAAATCGCCGAAATCAATGAAAATGTTATAGAATACCAGCATAAAGTTGTAGAACTGCATAAAGATAAATTTATTTCTGCATTCATTAATGCTTCTTTAAACATTGAAGTACCTAATCCACCAAAAGAACTTAATGATGATGAAAAAAAGAAATACAGGTATTATTACTACAAAAATCATTATTGGGATAATATTGATCTATCGAATAGTGGATTAGTACGCACACCTTTCTTCCATCAAAAATTGGAAACCTATTTTGAAAAAGTTCTCGTCCAATCACCTGATACTATTATTAATGCGGCTGACAAGCTCATTGAGGAGACCGGCGAAAACACTGAAACATTCAAATATATTGTATGGTATGTTACCAGTATGTCAGAAAGGTCTAAGATCATGGGGTTTGATAAGATATTTGTACATATGGCAGAAAAATACTATGTTTCCGGTAAGGCATTTTGGGCATCCGATGCATTAATAAAAAGTTTCAAAGACCGGGCTGAAATATTAGAAAGGCTATTAATTGGAGCTAAAGCTCCTGATCTTGTGATGGTTGATACTACATACAAGAAAGTGTCTGTTTATGGCACAAAAGCAGATTATCTCTTGGTGTATTTCTACGACCCGGATTGTGGACACTGCAAAAAAGAGATGGCCAAGCTAAAACCATTTTATAAAAAATACAAAGACCATGGGGTTGAGGTTTTTGCCGTTTTTAGCGCATCTGATGTTGAAGCTTGGAAAAAATACTTGAAAAAAAACAAACTTAAATGGATCAACGCTATTAATGGTTATAATATCGATTACCATGAATTGTATGATATTATTAGCACTCCCACAATTTACCTCTTAGACAAAGATAAAAGGATTATTGCCAAACGCTTAAGTGCAGAACAAGTAATTAGGATTGTGAAAGAAAAAATGGGAGAAGACCCCGCTGAGGAACAAGAAGAACAAGATGAATAGAAATCATTTTGTGTGATTGAAAAGCATCGATGCCTTTCACAAAAAACATTCCTCTAAAAGGGGTACCACCACATTATCATCAATGATTAAATAAACTCTATGAATGTTTCTTTGAGGAATTTTTCTTCAAGGATATTTGCAAGGCGTTTAATAACATTTCTCCTCATTTCTAATTCAACAGGCAAAGTCGGGTCTTGATGAGCTTCATTGATTCTTGTACCAACTAGGAAATGGATCTCATCGCTATTAAGCAGGAGGTCAATTACTTGATCAGCAGGGCCTCTTCCTGGCATCTCACTTGAATCATAATTTTTCAATAAATCTGTAACTCTTGTTAAAGTCAGTATTCCTTCCGTGATAAGGTCAACACCTTTCATGAAAGAAACCGGTGGCAAGTCTTGGCTGGTAAATTTGTTGCTATCTTCAATGTCTAATTCCAGCTCTCGGGCAATGATATCACCTGTGGTGGCGCCGGAAATAATCTTTTTCCCTTCAAAATTTTGGACTTTTGAAGCGAGTTTAGCGTCATTTTCTTTATCAAAAGGAGGCCCGGTGCTTAGAAGTAATTTTCTTGGTTGTCTAAAATAAACTACTCCACAACTTGTATCGTCCTTAGCATGGTATCCATCATTATGGTACGCACGCCCTACGACTTTTGAAGCAAGTTTTTCAGCAGATATACCAGGATTGTTTTTAACATTTTCCAAGACAAATTTTTCCAGGTTCTCATGCCCCCATCCACCAGGATATTTTGTTGAGCCAAGCCCGGATTGTACAATTCCATCACTGCAAAAAATGATTCTATCCCCTTTTTCAGGGTTAAATTTACAGGTTTTTATTTCTTTGCCTTTGTTATTCCTCGCTTCCAAAAGCAAACATTGCCATTCTAAATTCAATAGTTTGTTGTTTCTTATAACAAAAGCTTGTGGATTATCGTATTCTATTATGGTTGTAAATCCGTCTTTTTCTATGTCAAGAATCGTGAAAGTAGAATAGCTTATTTTTCTTTCGCTGCATACAGGCAATGTATTCATGATAATCTCGGCAATTTTTTTTTCATCTTTGTGCTCTTCTGTAAAACTGAGCGCCATAGTAGAAGTTAATGTAGCTAAAATATTGGCTTTTACGCCATGTCCCAGTCCATCGGAAAGAACAGCAATAACACGGTTTTCTTCTTTGATCTTCTTGGTAAGAAAAACATCTCCACAAATTCTCTCTCCTTCATGATTCTTTCGTTCACAAAAAACTTCTATGTGGATGGTTTCTTTCATTGGTAGTCTTTAATTCTAAATAAGATAACTAAGTATAGGTTTACAATTACAGGACCTGTAAAATAAATGCATCGTACAAAAATAGGGAATTATAAAGACAAAAAAAACTGTTTGTATTATTTATAATCAAGTGTAAGAAACTATACAAGTAATAAAGTTAAAAAACTTCTTTTATATTTCGACGAAGATGCAATTTTAGCCAAGTCGAGCCTTTTCCCTGTCATTGCATGCTGACAACATTTGGTATAACGTGACACCATGTCAATTTCTCAACCTCCCTTCCCCTTCTTATGCGATTCTAAAATTGAATTCAATTTCTTCTCTATCACCGAAGCATTCTCTCCCAAGATAAAACCAATCTTTTGCACCATGGTCAGGTTGTCGTCTATCACCTCGCTTACGCGGTTGATCACCTCTTCTTTTCGCACCTCGGGCAAATACATATCCCGGATAACGGCGCCTACCACCTTGTTCTTCTTTATGGCAAACACCGATACATTGAACAAATGGTCGCCATAGCTCACATCCTTGTTCAGAACATTAGAATCATTGGTTATAACAAACTCGAACAACTTAGAAAACTGCTGGGGCAAAAGGGTTTTAAGGTCAGCGCCTTGTAGCCCGGGTATTACCTCGTTGATCTCTTGGGCATCCTGGCCAAGCATTTGTATAAACTGCTCGTTCGATTCAATGATCTTTAGCCCGTCATCCACAATTACCAAACCCGAAGGCAGCTTTTGCATCATGGTGGTGATTCTTTCCGAAGCTTCCTTGGCTAAATTCTGCTCCCGCCTTGCTTTTCTCTCCGATTCTTTCAATGCTTTCTGTGTACTGGCCAGCTTCTCATTACTGATCTTTAGGGCTTTGATGTATTCTTTCCTGTTCTGCGTGGCATAAGTTACGCAAAGCTCTGTCCTGGCAAGGCCCTTGGCAACAGTAACGGCAAAATCCCTGCACGACTTGTAACCACAAGAGCTACATCCCAGGTTATCATCCGCAGACCTTTTCCCCATAGCTTTCATAATCTCCCTTACCTTTTCTTCCGGCGGATCGGGCAACCGCTGGTTGTCGTTTTTAAATTGCCTAACAAAATCAATTCCCTGGAAACTCTTGATGGAAGCTTCCCATTGTTCTTTGTCAAAATCCTTCAGCCTTTTGTTGGCGTATTGGGTAACCAATGTATGCCTGAGGTACTTTTCACCGCCTTTTTTTGTCCCCGGCCCCATCATACAGCCTTCATCATAGAAAATATTAAAATGCCGCCTGATCTTTTCCGTGTATTGCTCAAATTGCTCCGATGCTTTTATCATGTTGTTCCGCCCCACCGTTGTGATGACCTTTCCTTGCAATAGGTCTTCATTGATATGAGCCGCTTGCAAAATGCCATTGCTTATTGGATATAAAGAGCCGCGGTAACCGATAGGCGGATCAAAATCCGAGTACTCCAGTTTCCCTTCAGTGATGTTGAATTCATCAAACAATTGCCGCAGTTCGTGAAAAGTAAGTACAGCATCGGGCATGGTTCCATTGTTATACCTTATTGCTTCTTCCTTGGCAGCAATGCATGGGCATAAATACACCACTTTGATGTCCTGCCCGAATTTTTGCCTTACAACACCCGAAGTGGCGTTCATTGGCGAGACCAACGGCGCAAGATTGGCAACCAGGCCGGGTTTGTATTTTTCAATGTACATGGTCACTGATGGGCAATTGGACATGATGTAATACTTCCCTTTAAAATTGGAAAACAGTTTTTTGTATTCTATCGCTACCAGGTCAACGCCAAAAGTAACCTCATTCACATAGTCAAACCCCAGTGCCCTGATCATTTCCACGAATTTGCGGTAATCTGTAATATCGTCAAATTCACCTGATATGCTGGGTGCAACAATGGCTGCCACTTTATGCGGTGAATTGATAAGTTCCTTGGTTTTATCCTTTCCGTCCCTAACGATGATAGCATCCGGTGTGCAAGCGGTATAGCAGCTTCCACAGCCAATGCACCTGTTGTTCAACACCTTGGGGAAATCATCCGTTTTTTCTATAACAATAGCATTCACCGGACAAGCCCTGATGCATGCATAACATTTCTTGCAATAATCGGTGTTAATCTGTATAAGTGGGTTTTCTTGGCTTGGCATTTAATAGTTCTCTTTAAATTGCACCTTCATGTAAGTCCCATATAGGGAAGCACATCTCGTAATCATTCCAGATGATATCTCCATGTTCAATTTTAAATGAGCGAAAAAGGTCTTTTTCCAAATACTTTCTTGTCATAGGATTTTTTGCGCCCTGCAGGAAATTAGCAAAATCGATGGTTTTAATGATACCATCAGAAAAATGCAACTTTATTTTATAGTCCCCTAAATATTTTGCATCTTGGATTTCTATTACCATGGTTTTATATCTTTTTTGTTATTGTTTCTGATTGAATGGTTTTGTTAAAAACGAAAAAGTCCACCCATTTTCTTACAAATTTAACAATCCAATTCCATTTGCAAAAATAATAATTTTGTGTTAATTTGTTAACATTGTTATTATTTTAACAATAAAATTTGTAATTCTTGGATTTTTACCCTAATTTTGTACCCAATAGAATTTCATTAGCATAAAAATGAGTGATAAATATATAAAAATTATTGAAAAATACCCGGGCAACAGGCGCGAAAACCTGATAGCCGCCCTGCAAGATGTGCAAAAAATTGACGGGCATATCTCGGAAGAAGCTATAAATGCCATTAGCAAGCAAATGAAGCTTCCATCGAGCAAAATTTACGGGATAGCTACTTTTTATGATGAGTTCACCTTCCAGGACAGGGGGCTATACCACGTGAAAATATGCACGGGTACAGGTTGCCACCTTGCCGGCTCTAACGATATATTGGAAGAATTTTGCTCCCAGCTCAATATCGAAGTAGGTGAAACTACAAAAGACGGGATGTTTAGCATCGAAACCGTGCCTTGCATGGGCGCATGCGGATTGGCCCCCGTGGTGGCCGTGAATAACAATTATTTCACTAAATGTACTGTTGTTGAAGTGAAGGAAATACTTACAAGCCATATAAACAACGAATACGAACAAGGCAATGCCTGAATAAAAAATGTATCAAGAGAAAAAACTACCGGATGAATTCTCAAAACAAACCCTATAGCCCCAAGCAGTTAATAAAAAAACTGATCTTAAAAGAAGGCGCAACCAATGGCCAGGCTTTTGAACACGAACTGGCTGTTTTAAAACGTGAAATCGTTGATAAACCTTGCATCTATATTATAGGTGGTTCATCGGGGATGATCGCTGGGGCAGGCAGGATAAAAGAAGAGGTTGTCAACTACACCCAATCCCATCAATTGGATGCAGACATCGTTGAAGTTGGCTCCATCGGCTTCACCACGGCAGAACCGCTAATGGACGTGCAATTGCCCGGCAAATGCAGGATTTCTTTTGCCAACCTGCAGCCGGAGAACATCAACATCATTCTCGATAGCATACTGAATAACGTGGCCCTGGCAGAACATGCCTTATTCCAATACAAATCAGAAAACCTTGAAGACTGGATCGATGTTCCATATATGGATGAATTGCCCTTCTTTAGCTACCAAAACAGGTTGGTACTTTCCAATTGCGGCATGCTCAACCCGGAAAGCATTAATGAATACATTGCCCGAGGCGGTTATAAAGCTTTTCTTAAAGCGCTTTACAATTACCCCGAGAATGAAGTAATCAGTATCCTTGAAAAAAGCCAATTACGCGGGCGTGGTGGCGGTGGTTATCCTACATTCAAAAAGATTAAAAAGGCTTCTGAAGCGCCAGCAGACCAAAAATACGTTATTTGCAATGCTGATGAAAGCGACCCCGGCGCTTTTATGGACAGGGCACTGCTTGAAGGCGACCCGCATCGCATCGTTGAAGGAACTGCACTTGCAGCTTACGCAACAGGTGCAAGTATTGCATATATCTACCTGCGCTCTGAATACGAGATAGCGACCCATAGGGTCATCAAAGCGGTGGCTGATGCAAAGGAAGCCGGGCTGCTTGGTTATAACATCTACGACAGTGGTTTTAACCTGGAAATATTCGTGAAAAAAGGCGCGGGTGCATTTGTTTGTGGTGAAGAAACCGCACTCATAAACAGCCTGGAAGGCAAAAGGGGCATGCCAAGGCCGCGTCCACCTTACCCTGCCGAGAAAGGACTTTATGGAAAACCCACAGTGGTCAGCAATATTGAAACCATTGCCAATATCCCGGCCATACTGGATAAAGGGCCTTCATGGTTTGCTTCCATTGGTACAGAAACAAGCAAGGGAACAAAAGTATTCGCCCTTTCGGGTGATACGGTGAACAAAGGACTCATAGAAGTATCAATGGGAACAACAATCCATGACATCGTGTATAAGATGGGTGGCGGCATCTCTCAAGAGAAGAAAATAAAAGCCGTTCAGATTGGCGGCCCAACAGGCACCTGCATGCCCGAAGAAAATATCAATACACCCATTGACTATGAAGCGCTGGATAAGATCGGCGCTATCATGGGTTCGGGAGGGCTTGTGGTGATGGACGAAAACAAATGCATGGTGGAAGTAGCCCGCTATTTCATGGATTTCATCCATAAAGAAAGCTGTGGAAAATGCATCCCTTGCCGGGAAGGCTCCGGTAGGATGCTGGAAATATTAGAAGGTATTACCAAAAGGCCGGATAAAGAATCGAAATATGAAACCCTGGAACGCTTTAAAGGTGTTACCCAAATAGAAAGCCTGGCCGAAGTCATTATGCAAACTTCCCTCTGTGGGTTGGGAAAAACAGCACCAAATCCACTCATTAGTACACTAAAATGGTTTAGAGAAGAATATGAAGAGCATATTTTTGAAAGGAATTGCAAAGCAGGCGTTTGCAAAGGACTCAAAAAATATTATATCAACACTGAGAAATGCGTTGGTTGCGGCGCTTGTTTCAAAAAGTGCCCTGTAGATGCAATTATTGGCACATTAAAACAACCGCACTTTGTTATCGAAGATAAATGCATTGGCTGCGGACTGTGTTTTGAAGCCTGTAAATTCAACGCTATTTATGTGAAATAGTTCTAAAAATGCCTAAAACAGTGGTCAAATAAGACAGATATATAAAAAATAGGACAACATCAACATGTTTTTAGAAATAGAAGTCAACAATAATACCATAAAAGCTAACAAGGGAGAAACCATTTTATCTGCCTTGCAGCGAAACGGCATAAAAATCCCCACTTTATGTCATATCAACTCGCTATTCCCAACAGGCGCTTGCAGGATTTGCATGGTTGAAGTAGAAGGAAAAGACGACCTTGTTCCGGCTTGCTCGCAACCTGTTGAAGAGTGGATGAAGATATACACCCATTCGCCCAGGGTCATAAAAGCAAGAAAAACCATTGTTGAATTGCTTTTGTCCAATCATCCTGATGATTGCCTGTATTGCGAAAGGAATGGCAATTGCGAACTTCAGGACCTGGCAGAAGAGTTATTCATCAGGGAAAGAAGGTATTCAGGCAGGAAAAACCAGATGAAAATTGATCATACCAGCGCATCGGTCATACGTGATCAAGCCAAATGTATTGTTTGCGGAAGGTGCGTCAGGGTATGCGAGGAAATACAGGGTGTGGCTGCAATAGATTTCATCAATAAAGGAACACAAACCATCGTGGGGCCGGCATTCAATAAAGGATTGAACTATTCTACCTGTATCGACTGCGGACAATGCATTATAGCTTGTCCTACCGGCGCCCTCGTTGAAAAGAGCAATTTTACCGAAATACAATCTGCCTTGTTCAACAGCCAAAAATCTGTTGTTGCGCTTGTATCACCTACCATAGGTATCACTTTGGCCAAAGAGTTTGGCATGAAACCGGGAAAAGATATACAAGGATTAATCTTTGCCGCCCTCAAAAAAATCGGTTTCGACCACGTGTATGATACCGCTTTTGCAGCCGATGTATATACCATGGAAACGGCAGCGCTTTTAGCAGATCGCATCAAAAAAAACAATGAGAAACCCCTCTTTTCTTCTTGTTGCCCGGCATGGTTAAAATTTGCAAACATCTTCCATGAAAGGATATTATCCAACATCGCAAGCACGAAATCACCACAACAAATAGCGGGTAGCTTGGTAAAAAACTACGTGAACAAGGAAACAGGCCAAAACCTAGAAGCAATACACACGGTTGCTATCATGCCATGCACAGCAAAAAAGCATGAAGCCCAACGCACAGAAAACAAAACAAATAACATCCCGGATGTTGATACAGTGATCACTACCCGTGAACTCCTGCGTTTGATTAAGCTTCATGGTGTTGACATAAACCAGCTTTCTCATACAGAACCAGGGAAACCTTTCAATGTTGGAAGTTCAGCCGCCAGGATGATGAGTTTTAGCGGAGGAGCTACAGAAGCCGTGATCAGAACCTTGCATCATATACTCACAGGAGATGAATTAGCCAACATCAAGATCAGCCAACTCAGAAATATTAAAGGAAGCAAAGAATACGAGATGAAAATTGGTGATATGGAAGTGAATTTCTTGGTTACAAGCAATATGGTACAATTAAAGCAATTGCTTGATGCTAATCATAATGCCATCAATAAATATGACTTTATTGAAGTGATGTCTTGTCCTAACGGATGTATCAACGGCGGCGGACAACCCATTGAAACCGGCGACAAGGAATACAAGGCACAAATGCGCACCGTGCATGGTTATGATGAAAAATCACCGGTGAAACAAGCACATAAAAACCCGAACCTTATTGAATTGTACAAAAGTTTACTGGGCAAGCCATTAAGCGAAAAAAGCTTTGAACTTTTACATAATAAGGATCTTAATGAAGAAAAAGAAGCATGACACATAAAAGTTATAACAAACTGGTATATACTTTAAAAGACCGATGCAGGGTATGTTACACTTGCGTGAGGGAGTGCCCGGTAAAAGCCATAAAGATTATTAATGGACAAGCCGAGGTAATTAACGAAAGATGCATAGCCTGTGGCAATTGTGTTAAAGTATGCAGCCAGGGAGCCAAAGTTTTCCAGGAAACCACCAATGAAGTCCATGAACTATTGCAATCCGGGCAAAAAGTGGCAGCATGCATTGCTCCAAGCTTCCCTGCAGAATTTGATGAACTGGACGACTATAAAGAGCTGGTAGGTATGCTCCGTAAACTAGGCTTTGATTACATTGTAGAAGTAGCTTTTGGCGCAGATATGGTCTCACAACAGTATAAAAAGATACTGAACGATGAAAACGCACCCCCGGGAATTTCTTCGGATTGCCCGGCAATTGTCTATTATATTGAGAAATACCACCCCGAACTGGTGGACAAGCTGGCCAAGGTAGTATCTCCTATGGTAGCTACCAAACGCGTAGTAAAGAAAAAATACGGTGACGATGTTAAAACGGTTTTTATTGGCCCTTGTATTGCCAAAAAAGCAGAATCGGACGAAATTGACGAAGCCATCACTTTTACCGAATTAAGGGAAATGCTCACCTTACGAGGGATAACAAAAGATAAGACAGAAGCATCTGAGTTTGACCCGCCATTATCGGGCAAAGCTGCTATTTTCCCTGTCAGTAGGGGAATGTTGCACTCAGTAAACGTTTCAGAGGATATTTCCGAAGGGAATGTAGTAGTAGCCGATGGCAAAACAAATTTTAGAGACGCCATTGACGAGTTTGAAAATGGCATGATCAGGCAGCACCTTGAATTGCTATGCTGCGAAGGTTGCATCATGGGCGCAGGCATGAGCAAAGACAACAGGCGCTACGCAAGAAGGGTAAAAATCAGTAATTATGTCAGAAACAAACTAAAACACTTGGATACAGAACAATGGAAAAAAGACGTGGACGAATTTTCAAGGCTGGATTATTCACAGGTATTCCATGCTGAAAGTAAAAAAACGCTTGACCCTCCTGAAGAAGAAATCACCAAAGTCTTGCACGAAATGGGTAAATACAACGAAAAAGACCATTTGAACTGCGGAGCTTGCGGGTATGATACCTGTTATGAACACGCCGTTGCTGTTGCTCAAGGCCTGGCAGAGAATGAGATGTGCTTGCCTTTTACCATCGACAAGCTGCACAACTATATCTCTGAATTGAATATCTCTAATGAAAAACTGGCTTCTACCCAGCAAGCACTGAAACAATCGGAGAAACTGGCCAACATGGGGCAATTGTCGGCAGGAATCGCACATGAACTCAACAACCCCTTGGGAGTAATTACCATGTATAGCAATATCCTTCTTGATGAAACCCAGGAAACGGATCCTGTGAGGGAAGATTTGAACCTTATCGTAGAACAAGCGGAGAGATGCAAAAAAATCGTGGGAGGATTATTGAATTTTGCGCGGAAAAGCCAGGTGAACCACTCAAAAACAAACATCGTGGATTTTGTTGAGAAAAGCTTGGAGTCCATTGTTAAACCAAGTAATGTAGAGATAAAATTCTCTCATAACATGGAGAACCCTGAGGTGATGATAGACAATGAACAAATGATGCAAGTGCTTACCAACTTGGAAAAAAACGCCATCGAAGCCATGCCCAAAGGTGGTGAGTTACTAGTAGAGCTTTTTGATAAGGACAACAACGTCTTTATCAATATCAGCGATACAGGCACAGGAATTGAACAGCAACATATGGATAAGATTTTTACTCCATTCTATACCACCAAAGAAGTTGGTAAAGGCACAGGATTGGGGCTGCCGCTGGTTTATGGCGTAATAAAAATGCACAAAGGGAAAATTGATGTGGAATCCAATACAGATCCAGGTAAAGGTAAAACAGGGACAGCGTTTAAAATTCGTATACCAAGATCAAAACTCAACTAACAGGCGATGCCTGAGATAATTATTGAGAAACTTAAGCAGGATGATTGAAATATATACCAAATCGAAACAATTAAAAAAATTGTAAACTTATGATAACAGGCGATGCCTGAGATATTTATTGAGAAACTTAAGCAGGATGATTGAAATATATACCAAATCGAAACAATTAA
>CAZJDA010000001.1:0-100515 GCA_964544705.1 uncultured Bacteroidales bacterium | reverse complement strand
AAAAATTGTAAACTTATGATAACAGGCGATGCCTGAGATATTTATTGAGAAACAAAAGAATCATAGTGAAGGAAAAACAAAATAGTATCATTAACAGTAAAAATTTAAGCGTGTGAAAACAGGAAAAACATATATTCTTTTAGCTGATGACGACATAGATTATTTGATGCAAACAAGGTTGAAATTGAAAAAATATGGCTATGAAGTCATCGCTTGTGAAAGCCAGGAAGAAGCTGAACAATATTTAGAGCAAAACAAACCCCATCTTGCCATTTTTGATTTAATGATGGAAAACGATGATAGCGGCTTTATCCTTGCATACAAGCTAAAAAGAAAATATCCCGAAGTGCCGGTAATCATTGCCACGGCAGTAGCGTCGGAAACAGGGATTTCTTTTGGTATTGAAAACGAGGCCGGCCAAAACTGGATTAAAGCCGATCTCTATTTAGAGAAAGGCATCAGGGGTGATAAGCTCCATGAAGAAATTACAAAATTGCTTGCTTAAAGGAGGATAACAATGTCTTTATTAAAACTATTAGTCGTAGATGATGAACCCGGCATTAGGTCGGGTGTACTGCGCATTTTAAGGAATTTTAAGGTGGATTATCCTTTTATGGATGAACATTTTGAGTTTGAGCTTTATGAAGCTGCCACGGGTGAGGAAGCTAAAGAGCTAATCGCCGGCAATCCACCGGATATCATTTTACTGGACAATAAACTTCCCGGTATACAAGGCGTGGAACTTTTAAAAGATATCAAGGAGCAAAAATTGGATATTACCGTGGTGATGATCACATCTTATGCTTCCCTTGAATTGGCTGTTGAAGCTACAAAAGACGGGGCTTATGACTTCATACCTAAGCCCTTCACTCCACAAGAATTACGCTCTTCTATAGAAAATATTACCAAAAGGGTTTTCCTTAAAAGGATGACCAAGCAAATGAAAACAGAAGGCAAACAAGTCAGGTACCAGTTCCTTTCTGTTTTATCGCACGAACTCAAGGCGCCGCTCAACGCCGTAGAAGGTTACATCAACATGATGAAAGAACGTCAACTGGGAGAAAAACTGGATGAATATACTAAAGTGATTGACCGCTCGTTGGAGCGCATCGCAGGTATGAGAAATCTTATACTCGATTTGCTCGACCTAACAAAAATACAATCGGGCAAAAAATCTACCAACATCCTGGAAGTGAATCCTGCCGATATTGCCAAGATGGCGATTGACACCATGCGCCCCTATGCCATTCAAAAAAATATCAGCATGGAGCTGGACAAACAAAGTGACATTACTTTATTGACTGACCCGGATGACCTGGAAATTATCTTTAACAACCTTGTTTCCAATGCGGTAAAATACAATAAAAAAGACGGGAAGGTGTATGTCTCCATCAAAGAAACAAGCAGCCATGCAGTGATAGAAGTAAAAGATACCGGCATTGGCATTAGCGATGAAGACAAAGAGAAACTTTTTAATGATTTCGTGAGGATAAAAAACGAGCAAACCCGCAAAATAACCGGAAGCGGCCTGGGGCTTGCCATCGTGAAAAACCTCGTGGACACCATGGGAGGTAGCGTGGAAGTAAAAAGCAAACCGGGCGAAGGGAGCAAATTTACCGTTGTAATCCCATTAAGAAACCCAAATAACTGATACAAAACTTAAAATAATGGAACTACCAGAAAAAACCATTGAACGATTAAGCGAATATAGGCGGGTACTCCTGGGTTTCCTGTCTGAAGGAAAAACAAGGGTATTCTCGCATGAACTGGCCAACAGGCTTCACCTCACTCCCGTGCAGGTTAGAAGGGATATTATGTTAATAGGATATTCGGGAACCCTTAGGAAAGGTTACGATATAAAAGAACTGGCAGACCTTATCGCTTCTATCATTGATTCGGAAACCACACAAAAAGTTGCCATCGCTGGTGTGGGTAACCTTGGAAGAGCCCTTATCGGCTACCTTAAAGGCAAAAGAACTAAATTATCGGTAGTGGCAGCTTTTGATATGAACCCGGAAAAAGTCAACAGGGTCATATCAGGTGTATATTGCTATCCTGTTGATAAAATGGAAGAAATCATAAAAAAAGAAAACATTACCATAGGGGTTTTAACCGTTCCACCAGAAGTGGCCGTGGAAACCACGGAAAACTTAGTACTGGCAGGGATAAAAGGGATACTGAATTATACTTCGGTGAGGCTGAATGTGCCGGAAAACGTCTTCCTTGAAGAATACGACATGATTACTTCACTTGAAAAAGTTACTTATTATGTTAAGAAAATGCAATAACTGGCTATTTAGGTAAGAATGATTGAAAATTCTACCCAATAGAAACATCATCAAAAAGATTAAACGAATGAAAGTATTTTATAACTTCGATAATATCGATAAAATAAAAAACCCGGTTGTTACAACGGGTTCGTTTGACGGGGTTCATATAGGGCATAAAGTCATCATTAACAGGCTCAAAAACCTGGCGGCCCAAATCAACGGCGAAACGGTACTGATCACGTTCCACCCCCACCCGAGGAGGGTTTTGTATCCGGAAACGAAGGGAAAAGGCTTGAATCTTATCAATACGCAAAGAGAAAAGATCTTCCTCCTGCAAAAAGCTGGCCTGGACAACCTCATCATCGTGAATTTTACCCTAGAATTTTCCAGAACCACCAGCCAGGAGTTCGTGGAGAATATCCTTATCGGGAAACTAAGGGCAAAAAGGATCATCGTGGGGTTTAACCATCACTTTGGGCATAACCGCGAAGGGGATTATAATTACTTGTACGAGCTGAGCCAAAAACATGATTTTGAAGTAGAAGAAATTGCCCAGCAAGATATTGAAAATGAAAGCGTGAGTTCTACACGTATCAGGAAAGCGCTCCAGGAAGGAAAGATACAGAGGGCTAACGCGTACCTGGATCACCAGTACATCATTATGGGCGCCATCAAAAAACACCGGGATGCTTTTCGCGTTGATATTGAGGAAGACGTGAAACTTATTCCCCCGGAAGGGATCTACGCTACAACACTCTACCAGGAAAACAATCATTGCAAAGCCATGGTGGTGGTGCAAGCCTGTGATGGTGATACTATCAACAAAGATGTTGCCGTGTATCCTGTTGAAGAAACTCCCTTAAGCAGCGGCAAAAATGCTTCTATATATTTCCACAAGCAGGTTTTAGAAGGATTTTACAAGGGAAACGGGCAAGATAAAGAAAAGGCCCTTGAACAAGCAAAAAACACAATTATTGAATTGATCTATTGATGGCAAAGACAGGAGAACACATAAAGCTCACGTTTCTTGGTACGGGCACTTCCACGGGTGTGCCTGTGATTGCTTGCGATTGCCAGGTGTGCATGTCAGAAGACCCCAGGGATAAAAGGTTAAGGACTTCGGCCATGATAGAGGTAAACGGCAATGTTTTTATTATTGATTGCGGCCCGGATTTCCGCTACCAGATGATCAGGGAGAAAGTAAAGGACATCCATGCCTTGCTTTTTACCCACGAGCACCGCGACCACATTGCAGGCATAGATGATATAAGAGCCTTTAATTACGTGCTGAACAAACGGGTAGAAACCTTTGCCACAGAGCAGGTGATGAATTCAATAAGAACCCAATTCCCTTACATTTTTGATACCAATGGCTATTTCGGTGCGCCAAAGATCTCGGTTCATACCATTGATGATAACCCTTTTGAAGTAAACGGCGTGGAGATTATCCCCATACGGGTATTTCATGATAAGCTGCCGGTAACGGGGTTCAGGATTGGAGGGATTACGTACATAACCGATGCCAGTTATATACCGAGGAAAGAGAGAGACAAGATTGCCGGTTCGAAAGTGTTGGTGATAAATGCCTTGCGCAAGTCCGTGCATATCTCGCATTTTTCATTAGAACAAGCCGTGGATTTGGTAAAAGAGCTACAACCCAAGCAGGCCTATATAACGCACATGAGCCATTACATAGGCCTGCATAAGAATTTAGAGGCCGAGTTGCCATCCAATATACGGCCGGCTTATGACGGTTTGGTGGTGGAGGTTTGAGGGGGTGTGGATGAAGGTGGAAAATTCGTGAATTTATCGGGTCAGGTTAAATTTTCTTCGCAAACCAAATTTCCAGGTACTAGTTTGACGATAATTTATAAATTTGCGACATGATAAACTACGATAGGTCAGGAGTTCTGAACTTATTCGCAAACCCAATACGTTTTTTGATCGCCTATAACTTCAGGATCCTGGCTTTCAATTTCGTATAAATCCTCGTCACAATATTCATCCTTATTGCCTTCCTCCGATGAAATTAAGTTCCCATCATCATCGTATATCTCTGTTACTGTATAGCAGGTTTTACAATCAGGGTCTTCGGCGCAGGAAAGTAAAAAGGCCAGCATAAGCGAGAAGAGTAAAATAATTAGTTTTTTCATCTTTCCGAAATTTATGTTTAACTTTTTTTGAACAAAATTCAACAAAAAGTGTTTTTGCAATAGTTTTTATAAAATTAATAAAATTTAATTAATTTCGAAAATTATATAATAACAAGCTATGAAAATTACCAGGTCAAACATTATTATAATCATTGCCTTGCTTTTTGCAATCAATGCAACAGCGCAGAAAGGGACAATTAAAGGAAAAGTTGTTAATGCAACCAATAACGAACCTATTCCATTTGCTAATCTTGTCATATATGGTACAAATATTGGCTCAACAAGCGATTTGGACGGAGACTTCATTTTTGAAGGGGTTGAACCAGGTTTTACTAAACTAGAAGTTTCGGTAGTAGGATACGAACGTAAAATCACAGAGGAATTCATGGTGTATAGCTCTAAAACATTTAATATAGATATTCCTATGAAAGAAACTTCTATCCAGCTTGAAGAAGTAAAAATTAAAGCCAAGCCTTTTAGGAGAAAAATAGAGAGCCCAGTTTCTATGCGGACACTTGGAGTTTCGGATATAGAGAAAAATCCCGGAAGCAACAGGGATATCTCAAGGGTTATTCAATCATTACCCGGTGTTTCTTCTTCAGTTTCTTTTAGAAATGACGTGATCGTCCGTGGTGGAGGCCCTAATGAAAACTCTTTTTACTTGGACGGTATTGAGATCCCTACATTGAATCACTTCTCAACACAGGGAGCTTCTGGTGGGCCGGTAGGTATCATCAATGTGGATTTTATTCGAGAAGTTGACTTATACACAGGTGCTTTCCCAGCAAACAGGGGTGGAGCAGTTAGCTCTGTATTGGAAATGAATCAAATTGATGGTAATTCAGATAACATGAATTTAAGGGCAACTGTTGGTGCATCAGACTTGGCTTTGTCAGCAGATGGGCCTCTCGGCGAAAAAACTACTTTTGTTTTTTCTGCCAGGCGATCTTACTTGCAATTTTTATTTGACCTTATAGGCCTCCCCTTCTTACCTACTTATAATGACATGCAATTCAAAACCAAGACAAAGTTCGATACGAAAAACGAACTTTCTATTGTTGGGATAGGAGCGCTAGACCAGTTTAACCTGAATACCGGCATCGAAAACCCGGATGAAGAGCAGCAATATATTTTGAATTATTTACCGGTAAATGAACAGTGGAGTTATACTATTGGCGCTTCTTACAGGCATTTTAAAGACAATGGTTATGATACCTGGGTTCTAAGCAGAAACTACCTCAATAACTCGTATTACAAATATAAAGACAATGATGAAAGCAGTGAAGACAATCTATTGCAAGATTATGTTTCCACTGAAGCTGAAAACAAATTCAGGTACGAGCATACTACCCGTTTTGGGAATTATAAATTAAATTACGGTGGTGGTATTGAACAAGCATTATATACCAACAATAGTTTCTTGGTAAGGTTTAATGAAAATGGGGTAGATACATTAACCTATGATTCTGAGCTTGAAATTTACAATTGGAACCTGTTTTCACAATTAAGCAGGTCTTTCCTGGAAAGTAGGCTTACTCTCTCTTTAGGTTTAAGAACTGATGCAAGTAATTTTTCCTCTAACATGTCTAATCCTATAAATCAACTTTCACCAAGGTTATCTGCATCCTATGCATTAACAGAAAAGCTTTACCTGAATTCTAATGTGGGTAGGTTTTTTCAACAACCTTCATACACAACAATGGGATATCGCAATAACCAAAATGTTCTTATCAACAAAGAAAATGACTTGAAATACATTTTAGCCGATCATGTTGTGGCCGGATTGGAATACTATCCCAATGAAAATTCAAAAATTTCATTGGAAGGATTCTATAAAGATTATAAAGACTATCCTTTTTCGGTAAGTGATTCTGTAGCCTTAGCCAGTAAAGGAGGAGACTTTGGTACCTTTGGTGACGAGGAAGTAACTTCTACTGGTGAAGGTAGGGCCTATGGCGCTGAAGTCCTCTTCAGGGAAAAGCTATTAAGGGGATTGAACATTATTACTTCTTATACATTTGTTAGAAGTGAATTTGAAGATATAACAGGAGAGTATATCCCCACTGCATGGGACAACAAGCATATCTTGAATATCACAACAACAAAAAGCTTTAAAAGAAACTGGGATGTGGGGTTTAAATGGAGGTATGTTGGTGGCGCTCCATACACACCTTACGACTTAGAGCGCTCATCCTACAAACAAGCTTGGGATATTAACGGCAGGGCATACTTGGATTATAACCGCTACAACTCGAGAAGATTATCAGAGTTTCACCAATTGGATGTGAGAGTAGATAAGCAATACTTTTTTGATAAATGGTCGTTATTGTTTTACCTTGATATCCAGAATTTTTATAATTACCAGGCTGAAGATCAAGATATTATTCTATTACAAAAAGATCAAAACGGGAATCCCATTGTTATAAACCCGGATGACCCTGTTGAGCAACAAAAGTATAAACTAAAAACCATTGAAAGCGAATCAGGGACTGTATTACCTACTATTGGTGTTATTGTTGAATTTTAAACGTTTTTAAAAGATGAAAAAAAAAATCAAAATGCTTAGCGGTATTATTATAATTTTCTTGTTAGCTATTCCAGGAGTGCAAGCTCAAGAAAAAGAAAAAACTATTATTATTACCAATCCCAAGATAAAGGGTTTAAACTTGGAAATTGAAATGAAAGCAGGAGAGCATTTCAAACATCCTACCATGGTGTTTTGGACAGAAGACATGGAAGGAAATTATTTGCAGGCCTTATATGTAACAAAATCATTGGCTACCGGAACCTATCAATATGGCGCTGCCAAGGAAGGCGGTTGGCAAAGAGAACCCGGTGAAGCACGCAGGCCGGCTACCTTGCCATATTGGCTGCATAAAAGGAATGTTAAAGCCCCTGATGGAACCTATTTACCCACACCCGAAAACCCGCTACCTGATGCCATTACAGGCGCTACACCACAAGAAGATTTTAAGTTAAGAACTTATGCATCCAAAGAATCTCAAAAATTCAGGTTGTTATTGGAGATCAATCAACCGTTAGACTGGAATAAATACTGGCATAACAATAAATACCCGGAAGATAAAGACTACAAAACTTCTGCCCAACCTGCACTGGTATACGCTGTTACTATTGATATGGATGATGGGCTGAATGAATATTACTTGAATCCTATTGGGCATAGCCACTATTCAGGTAAGAACGGTAAATTGTTTACTGATTTAAGAACGCTTACAACTGCAAAAGAAATTGTTGACTGGGTAAAAGTGGAGATTAAAGAAGACTAACTACTCTCCCTGTCTTGCAGCATGGGCACAAAGCTAAAATCACCCAATTCGTATAATTCTACTTCATTTTCGGAGCTTTTAATAAGAAGATTCATTTTTTGATGCTTTGTTTCTCCAATGGGGATGACCATCCGCCCGCCAATATTCATCTGTTTTACAATTTCTTTTGGAATTTCAGGAGCCCCGGCAGTTACAATTACTTTATCAAAAGGGGCAAATGCAGGTAATCCTTTATATCCATCACCATAAAAAGTTTTTACTTTATAGCGAAGGTTTCGTAAGGTCTTTTTGGTTTTAAGATATAAGGCTTTTTGCCTTTCGATAGAGAAAACCTTAGCACCCATAACAGAAAGTATAGATGCTTGATACCCTGAACCTGTGCCAATTTCCAATATTTTATCTCCTCTTTTTACTTTTAATTGTTGAGTTTGGAAAGCAACAGTATAGGGTTGTGATATGGTTTGTCCTGAACCAATAGGAAAAGCTTTATCCTGGTAGGCAAATTCAAGAAAAGAAGAATCCAAGAAAAAATGCCTGGGAACATTTTCAATGGCTTGTAAAACGTTGTCATCTGTTATGCCTTTCATCCTTAAAGACCGTACAAGCTGCCTTCTTAAACCCTTATGCCTATAGTTATCAGTTAGATCCATAATCAACAATTACAAAGTATACTTGATACTGGGATAATCTTTTCAAATATCGTTATAGCTTATACCGAAATGCGTTCAAATTCTACTATGTATCTTTGAATGCAACTTGGTATTAGCAAATCTTTATGCGAAATTAATAAAATCGTTTATTAAAAAAGATTACTTTTGCAAAAAAAAAGAAAAGAATATGCTAAAAATAGGAGTACTTGGAGCAGGCCATCTCGGTAAAATACACATAAAATGTATAAAAGAAATTGAAAATTATGAATTTATGGGCTTTTATGACCCCAATGAAGATATTTCCGAGAAAGTAATCAAAGAATTCGGTATTAAGCGTTATAAGTCTATTGATAAGTTAATAGAGGATGTAGACATTGTAGACATTGTAACACCAACGGTTTCACACTATGAATGTGCAAAAATGGCATTAAAAGAGTCGAAACATGTTTTTATTGAAAAACCGCTAACTACCTCATTAAAAGAATCGGAAGAGCTTATAGAACTTGCTAATGAAGCAAACGTAAAAGTCCAGGTTGGGCATGTAGAAAGATTCAACCCGGCATTCCTTGGTGTGCAAGAGTATTTTGAAAATCCCATGTTTATCGAAACACACCGTTTGGCCCAATTTAACCCAAGAGGTACTGATGTGCCGGTTATTTTAGATTTAATGATCCACGATATAGATATTGTATTAAGCGTTGTAAAGTCAAATATAAAGAAAATAAGCGCAAGTGGTGTTGCTGTTGTAAGTGATACGCCTGATATTGCTAACGCAAGGATTGAGTTTGACAATGGTTGTGTAGCCAACCTCACAGCCAGCAGAATCTCTATGAAAAACATGAGAAAATCAAGATTCTTTCAAAGGGATGCTTATATTTCTGTTGACTTTCTAAAAAAAGAATCAGAAATCGTAAGAATGAAAAGCGTTGTAGAAACACCTGACCCATTATCCATAACGATTGATTTGGGGAAAGGAAAAGGACAAAAGCAAATTTATTTTGAAAAACCTGAAATAAAGCCGCTAAACGCAATAAAAACTGAGCTTGAAACGCTTTATGAATCCGTTGTAAACAATACTGAGCCGCCGGTTACCATCAATGATGGTTACAATTCTTTAGATGTGGCTTACAAAATCATAGGCCAATTAAAAAATGCTGCAAATTTATTATAGTCTTCTTGAATAATAAATCTTTTATGATTTCGTTAATCCTTTAATTTATTGCCGATGCGTAAAATTTTACCCATTGTAATAGTTGCTGTTGTTTATTTCTTAGCGGGGGCATGTGATTTTGTCAACCCGGAAGAAGATACACCTGCATTCATCAGGATAGAAGAAATTGCTGTTGAAGAAGAAGAAATCTTTGGTACCAATTCGTCTAAAATCGTTGATGCATGGGTGTATATTAATGATAATCCATTAGGTACTTTTGAGCTCCCTGTTACTATTCCAGCGCTCCACGAGGGAGAAAATAAAATCACCATTCTCCCGGGTATCATGTTAAACGGGATATCCAATACAAGAAGTGTATATCCATTTTATGAAAAAATTGAAGGAACAATCGAGTTAACCACTGGCGAAACCAATAAAAACTATGCTGCTATAACTACAAGGTATAAAGACAACATAACCCTTCCGATGCAAATACAAGAAGATTTTGAAAGTGCAGGTGTTAAATTTGAAAAATATGGAGACAGTGATACAATGTTCTATAAGATTAATGACCCTTCAATTATAGATCAACAATATGGGGGTGATTTTGCTGGCGCTATTTATTTAACTGAAGAACATAATCTTTTTGAGGTTGCTACTAATGAATATTATAGCTTGCCAAAAGACCAAAGTCCTGTTTTTTTAGAGTTTGATTACAAAAACAACCAAATATTTTCTGTTGGCTTTATTGCCAACAATTATGTACATCCATATGAAGTTTTAAGTATAAATAAAAAAGACCAATGGAATAAGATCTATCTAAATTTAACAAGTCCTATTAAAAAATTTATTTATGCCAATAAATTCAAAATTTATATCAGGGCACAAAAAGATCCTGAATTGGAAAAAGCTAATATCTATTTAGATAACATCAAATTGATTTATTAATGAATAGGAAATTACAGACTATCAAATACATAGTTGCAGATTTACTGTCTGCTTTCTTAGCTTGGGGGCTTTTCTTTTATTACAGGAAAATTTCTTATGAAAATATAAGTATTACTAAAGAGCAAATACTCTTGGATAATAATCTATATTTGGGGCTTATTGTTATCCCAATATTTTGGTTTGTATTATACCTTATTGCCGGCACTTATAGAAGAATATACAGGAAGTCAAGGCTGAAAGAATTAGGCCAAACACTATTCATTTCTTTTATTGGTGTTATTATTATATTTTTCTCACTTCTTTTAGATGACTTGGTTGATTCTTATAAAGCTTATTATAAGTCGTTTTTTGTGTTATTTATTCTACATTTTAGCTTTACATTTACATTTCGGTTTATTCTAACAAGCATTGCCGCCTATAAAATCCACAATAAGAAAATTGGTTTCAATACAGTAATAATTGGCAGCGGGGAACGCGCTGTTAAAATCTATAATGAAATTGAAAACCAAGAAAAAACATCAGGGAATAGGTTTGTTGGATTTGTATATATAAAAGAAAGAGAAAAGTATTTTCTTGATGAACACATCCCGAACCTTGCCCATTTCTCAAAGATTGAGAAAATAATAAACGAAAAGAAGATAGAAGAAGTAATCATTGCAATTGAAGAAACAGAATATGACCAATTGAACCGTATTATTTCGGAGATTAGCTATACTGATGTTATTATTAAGATCATCCCAGGCATGCACGATCTAATAGTAGGTAAAGTACGGATGAATTCTATTTTTGGCACACCTTTAATAGAGATTACCCAAGATATGATGCCTGAGTGGCAAAAATTTATTAAAAGGATTATTGATATTGTTGTCTCTGTTTTTTGCATCATACTCCTATCACCTGTTTTTATATTTACAGCATTGGCCGTTAAATTTGGCTCTAAAGGGCCCATCCTTTACTCACACAAAAGAATTGGAAAAAAGGGCAAACCTTTTACGATGCATAAGTTCCGTTCTATGTATGTTGATGCTGAAAAATTTGGTCCACAACTCTCCCATGAAAATGACCCAAGAATAACTCCTTTTGGAAGATTCATACGTAAGATAAGGCTTGATGAACTGCCGCAATTTTTCACGGTTTTAAAAGGCGACATGTCCCTGGTAGGCTATAGGCCTGAAAGACAATATTTTATTGATAAAATTATTGAAAAAGCCCCACATTATAAATTACTGCTTAAAATAAAACCTGGTATTACCTCATGGGGGCAAGTGAAATTCGGTTATGCAGAAAACGTGGATGAAATGGTGGAAAGATTGAAATATGATGTTTTGTACTTAGAAAATCAATCTCTTGCAGTTGATTTTAAGATTATGATATATACGATGCTTATCGTGATACAAGGCCGGGGCAAATAAAACCTACACCGTACCATTCTCTATCATAATAACAATTTCTTCAATATATTTATCCCGTGTTTTGGGTTTATAGTCTGTTTTAAGGTTTATGCCAAATATTCTCCCTACCGATTGCCAGAAAAAAGCCGTGAGCATTCCTCTCAACTCCTTCACAATTTCATAAGAAGTGTCGCCGGTTTCCCTGTCTATAAGTTTTAGAAGGATTATGCCTTGTTTAAATGTCATTTTCCTAATATCGTCTTCAAACTCTTCTTTCAATTCTTTCTCAGCTTGACGCATAATTTTTCTTTGCTCAGACTTAGATTCCGTTTTCATCAAAATCTCATTATATTGCCTGAGTTTAATACCTGCTAACTTAGCATAAGGATATGTTTTTTTTACATCCCTGATTAATTTGGTATATTTTATAGCCTCTCTTTTGCTTTTAAATATACGTGGCCCAACGATAGTAACACTCTCAAGGTCAATCACAGGGATTGTGTCCCCGTTTATGATCTTAGCTTTGGTAACAATAAAGCTCCGCTTTTCCTGGGCATGGCAGGGTAAATAAATGCTAAAAAAAACAATAGCGGCCAATATAATTTTGAAGCTTCTCATGAATGAATTTCAATAACAAAATTTATGCCTAAATGAATTGCTTGTTTTCATGTTTTAAGATCAAATATCAAAAAACCTATGGCCGAGAAATAAAAACATCAATAATTACGCTACTTTAAGCCTTTCTACATTTCTTCTTGAGAGTTTTCCTTTAGCGTATTCCAGGTCAATATAAATCTCTTTGGCTTCGCTATCGGACGGCAGATCAAACATTGCATCTGTCATGATAGCTTCACAGATAGACCTTAGTCCCCTGGCACCTAATTTATATTCAATAGCCTTGTCAACGATATACTCAAGTACGGCTTTGTCAAATCCCAGTTTAATTCCGTCTATCTTAAATAGCTTTATATATTGCTTAATAATGGAATTCTTGGGTTCTGTAAGTATCCTAAGCAATGCAGGCTTATCCAAGGGATTGAGGAAAGATAAAACCGGCATTCTTCCAACAAGTTCAGGGATGAGCCCAAATTTTCTTATATCTTGTGGAGCAACGTATTGCAACATATTATCTTTATCTACATCATCTTTCCTATTATTCAAGTCATAACCTATCACGTTGGTCCTAAGCCTTGAGGCAATAACCTTGTCTAAGCCATCAAAAGCACCACCACAAATAAATAAAATATTTTGGGTATTCACTTGTATCATTTTTTGCTCTGGGTGCTTTCTTCCTCCTTGTGGCGGCACGTTTACAGAGTTTCCTTCAAGCAATTTAAGAAGCGCTTGTTGTACCCCTTCTCCCGATACGTCCCGTGTAATAGATGGATTATCAGCTTTCCTGGCAATTTTATCAATCTCATCAATGAAAATGATGCCCATTTCGGCTTTTTGTGGATTGTAATCAGCAACTTGCAAAAGCCTGGAAAGTATACTTTCAACATCTTCGCCAACGTAACCTGCCTCGGTGAGTACAGTAGCATCAGCAATACAAAAAGGGACATCAAGCAATCTCGCTATAGTTCTTGCCAATAAAGTTTTTCCAGTGCCAGTTTCCCCCACAAGAACGATGTTTGATTTTTCTATTTCAACATCATCGTCTTTAGAAGAGGATTGCATTATTCTTTTATAATGGTTGTAAACGGCCACAGAAAGAACTTTTTTGGCCTCTTCTTGGCCAATAACATATTCATCTAAGGCTTCTTTAAATTTCTTGGGTTTTTCAAGATTTACTCCTTTAAATTGAAGTTTTTTCTTTTCGGCAAATTCCTGTTCAATGATCTCGGTGGCTTGGTTAATGCAATAGTCACAGATATAGGCATCTATACCTGCAATAAGCATGTTGGTGTCTTTTTTTTCCCTGCCACAAAAAGAACAGGTTGCTTTTTCTTTTGGCATAGTTATAAAATTAATAAATTATTTCTTATTTGACAAAAGAATTTCATCTATCATGCCATATTCTTTTGCTTCTTCTGAGTTCATCCAATAATCGCGGTCAGCATCATTCCATATCTTGTCGTATTTCTGTGCTGAATGATCAGCGATAATCTTATACAACTCTTCTTTCATTTTCATTATCTCTTTAGCAGTAATCTCAATATCAGAAGCTTGCCCTTGTGCGCCACCCATAGGCTGGTGGATCAATATCCTGGAGTGCTTCAAGGCTGTACGCTTACCTTTTGACCCTGCACACAAAAGAATAGCTCCCATTGAAGCTGCCATTCCTGTGCATATAGTAGCTATATCTGGACGGATATATTGCATGGTATCATATATGCCTAAGCCTGCATATACACCTCCGCCAGGGGTGTTTAAGTATATTTGTATATCTTTTTTGGCATCTACAGATTCTAAAAATAGTAATTGTGCTTGAATGATATTGGCTACATAATCATCAATAGGTACGCCGAGAAAGATGATCCTGTCCATCATCAACCTGGAAAAAACATCCATTTGTGCAACATTGAGCTGCCTTTCTTCAATAATTGTTGGTGAAATATAACTATTGGCTATAGAGGTATATTTATCCAAATTCATACTGCTAATGCCATAATGCTTGGTAGCATAATTACGGAATTCATCGCTGCTCTTTAACATTTTATTTTAATTTATTAAGTTTTTATTTACATTCATTACATTAATACTTCCAAATATAAATATTTATTTTAACCTTGGGCTGTTTCATTGGCTATTTTAACAAATTCTTCATAGCTCACTTCCTTTTCTTCCATATTCACCTTATCTTTAAACAAGCCAGTAATTTTCTTGTTCAGCAAGTTGTTATGCACTTTGTCCATTTCTTCTTTGTTTTGCTTAACACTGCTGATGATTCCCTTGATGGTTTCTTCCTCCTTTTCTTTATCTTGTAATAGATGGGCAAATTGTTTCCTAATAAACTCTTCAAGGTATTCATCCACATCACTTTCTTCAACTTTAATATCGTATTCTTTCTCTATTTTATTTTGTATCAATTGGAATTTTATTGTTTCAGCATACATATCAAAGTTCTTATCAACTTCTTCATGGGTTAGTTTTTGTTCTTTATCTGTTTCTACCAGCCATCTTTTAAGGAATTCTGCAGGAATTTCAATATTGAGTTCATTTTTAAGTTTTTCCATCACTTTATTAACAAATACTTTATCGGCCTCGTTAGAATAGGTTTTTTCCGCATCTTCTCGTATTTTTTCTTTTAAGTCCTCTTCCGATTCAATATCCTCGTTTTTGTATACTTTATCAAAGAACTCTTGGTTCAATTCTGCTTCAACAACCCTGCTAATGCTTAAAAGTGTAAAAGAAAAATTAGATTTCAATTCTTTGGCCACGTCTTTATCAATATCCAACATTGCAGCAACCTCAGATTCGTTGCCAGTAGCTTCCATAGGGTTAAATACTACTGTTTCTTCTTTCTTAATGCCGATAAGTTCATTTTTGATATCATCGTTTTTTATGTAATCAAGCGATATTGAAGTCTTATTAATTATGCCGTCTTCTTTTTTATTCCCATTTTCGTCCAATTCGGTAAACTCACCGTAAAGTAGGTCGCCACCTTCTACTTCTTCAGGGTTGGTATAATCACCATATCTTTTTCTCATTTCCTGGAGCAGCTTTTCTACTTCTTCGTCATTCACTTTTATCTTGTTATAATCTACTTTAAACTCATTGTTGGATAGATCAACTTCAAATTCGGGTTCTAAAGCAACGTCATAAACAAGGTCAAAAGATTCTTTTTCATCCATATCTGCCGGGAAAGAAGATTTCTCATTATTAGGAAGCGGGCTACCTATAATCTTAAAGTCATTATCTTTTATATAATTGATAAGCGATTCCTGGACAAGTTTATTAACTTCTTCAAAAAACACCATATCTCCGTATTTCTTTTTTATGAGACCATAAGGTACTTTACCAGGTCTAAATCCCGGCATTGAAGCCTTTTTACGGTGGTCTTTTAGTATTTCATCAACTTTTTCTTTGTAATCTTCTTTTTCTATATGAAGTTTAATTTCTGCTGTTAAATCGGAAATGTTCTCTTTGGTTATATTCATTTCTGTAGTCTATTTATTGGTTCTTTGTTGAATGAAAATTTTTGTTTCTGCTGAAGATATTTTCAATTTGCCGTGTTTATCAATAATAAAAAATCCCTTGATATGGTGCTCCAGGGATTTTTTAAATCTTTCACGGTATTTATTTTAGTGCGGATGGAGGGACTCGAACCCACACGCCTTGCGGCACTAGATCCTAAGTCTAGCGCGTCTACCAATTTCGCCACATCCGCTTAGAAATCATATTCTTTCTAATTGAGTTTGCAAAAATAGCTTTTTTGTTTGAAACAACAATCGATTTTCTTATTTTTTTCATCATATATTTTAACTATTCCTAATTAATACCTGGGATTTACTTGCCTTTACCTAGCAATCACTTTTTTTAAAAAACGCTTAATGAAAAAAATGAGGATAAGGCCTTAATTTTCTATATATCTTTTAGTTATCCTTAAAAAAATGGAGATAAAAACTTTTATAAATTGTATAACACGAGTTAACCTGACTTACAACATGCAATATTCCATTATATCTATAAAATAATAAAAGGATAACACAAACGTTATTAATTTTATATCCAAAAAGCTATTTTGTATATTTCATGCTTAATAACCTTGCATGCAATTTTACGTAAAGGCTAAATGTATGCGAATTTTTTTATACTTTTGGACGCTAAAAACCAAGAAATTTGAATAAGAAGTTACGGAAATTACTATTATTCTCATATTTTATTGTCTTATTCGTTAACCTAGTCAAAGGACAAGAAAATTTTGTCAATTTTGACCACCTATCGATAGATGATGGACTATCACAAAACACCGTCCAAAGTGTTATGCAGGACAGTCGTGGTTTCATGTGGTTGGGAACCGAGGACGGATTGAATCTATATAACGGGTATGATTTTAAGATTTACCGCCCAGAGCCTGGAAATGAAAACTCCCTTGTTAATAATTTTGTAAATGCCATAGCCGAAGACAGCACCGGCTCTTTATGGATAGCAACAAATAATGGGATATCGCAATTTAACATTCTTCTTGATAGCTTCATTAATTACCATGCCCACCAAATGGAAAATATTACACAATTTTCAGGGACAGGTATAGCCATTGACAAGAACAACCATGTTTGGATAGCTACAAAGAACAATGGCATCGTGAAAATTTCAACCAAAGAGAAAGAATTCCAAGTTTTAAAACATAATGAAGAAACACCCCATTCTATCAGTAGCAACCAGTTAATTTCTATTCATTATAACAAAGGGTATATTTGGAGCCTTACTGCAGATGGAAAGCTTAATACCTGCCATATTGATTCCACAAGGTTCAGGAAACATGGACTTCAACAAGATAAAATTTCATCAATCCAATTTGTTAGTGATAAACTGATGCTATTAAGCACAAATAATGGCGCTTTTTATCATTTCAATATCCATAACACTGCTTTTAGTTTATTAGAAGAGCTGAGCAATGCAGAATTGGGTAATCATAAAATTACTCAACTACTTATTGGGCCAAAGGGGCATACATGGATAGGTACTGATGGAGGCGGCCTTTATGTATTTGATCAATCTGAAAATAAGATATCTAATTACCGCCATGACCTTCTTGAACCGAAAAGTCTTAGTCACAATGTGATCTTGGATATGTTTATTGATGATGCAGGAATAGTATGGATTGGGACAGACTTAGGAGGAGTGAATAAATACGACCCTTACCGGTACAAATTTGGCCATATTTTTAGTTGCCCAAATTTAAGAAACTCACTTAAAGACAACATGGTATACGCTATATATAAGGACCAAGAAGGTTTTTTATGGATTGGAACTTATGGGGGATGGGTTAGCAGAATCAATACCCATAATGGCAATTATAAGCACTTCCGGCTTTACCCGGGAGATTCTAAAAATGTAGAAAACAATACCGTTTTTACTATTCATGAAAGCGATGATAATACATTATGGTTTGGGACAAAAGCTGGAGGCCTCTATAGGCTTAAGAAAGGAAGTAATTCAATTCAAAAGCTTACAGGAATAAACAGGGAAATGGAAGAGATATTTTCGCAAGGAATAAGAGACATAACAACGGGCAAAAATGGGAAAATATGGATTGCTACCTATGGTAATGGACTTGTTGGATATGATTATGAATCCAACAGTTTTGAACACTATGATTGTTTTCCTGCTCATGACAAATCTCCTACACATAACTCGCTTTATACTGTTTTCCAAGACCAAGCAGGGCTTTTATGGCTTGGAACGAGAGGTGGCGGGTTAAAAATGTTCAACCCGGTAACAAAAAAATTCAAACATTACCTGCATGATAAAAATGATAGCCTATCCATTAGCAGCAATTATGTGTTGCCTATATATGAAGATGAAAATAAAAACCTTTGGATAGGAACTCTTGGAGGTGGTTTAAATTTCTTTAACAGGAAATCGGGTATATTCTCTTATTTTACAAAAAAATCAGGTGTTGCTGATATCATATATGGACTGTTGCAAGATAAAAACGGAAATCTTTGGCTGAGCTCTACACAAGGCTTGATCAAGTTCAACCCATTAGATAAATCATCAAGAAATTTTACAATAAAAGATGGGCTACAAAGCAACGAATTTAATGGCAATGCTTGTTTTCTAGATGATACCGGGAAAATGTATTTTGGTGGTATTAATGGGTTTAATTATTTTTATCCAGGTAACATAAGAATAAACCGTTACGATCCAAAAGTGGTTTTTACCGGCTTCAAATTATATAACAGAGAGGTAGACTTAAGTCTTGATGTTTTGAATGCCAAAAACTCTGATGCAGGTAATATTTTTCTCTCCTATCATGACGACATATTTACCATTGATTTTGCTTCATTGCATTATAGTATCCCGGATAGAATACAATACCGCTACAAAATGGAAGGATTCAATGATAAATGGGTTAATATTGGCAATACTCATACGGCAACATTTACCAACCTGGCGTCAAAAAAATATACTTTCAAAGTGCAAGCAACCAATTCTGATGGTATATGGAGCAACAACATTGCCAAATTAAAATTGAATATAGCTCCTCCTTTTTGGCAAACAAAATTGTTCCAACTTCTAGAAGTTTTTACCGTACTGCTGATCATATCCTTAGTTATTTTGATAAGGGAAAGGCGCTTAAGAAGGAGAAAAATCATATTAGAAAAACTTGTAAGGCAACGTACAAAAGAAATAAGCAAGCAAAAAGAGGAAATTGAAAGCCAACACGACGAGATCAAAGCACAACGCGATGAAATTACTGCCCAGCGTGATAATTTGGAAAAATACAACCAAGGCCTTATAGAACAAAAAGAAGAAATAACAAGGCAAAGGGATGAGATACTCCGTCGTAGAGATGAGATAGAAAGGAAAAACAAAAATATTACCGATAGCTTTATTTATGCAGAGAAAATACAACAAGTAATATTACCTCCTGATGAAAAAGTACAACGAGTATTCCCCAATTCTTTTGTGCTTCACAAACCTAAAGATATTGTTAGTGGCGACTTTTACTGGTTTGAACAAAAAAATGACAGGATCTTATTTTCTGCCGTGGATTGCACAGGGCACGGTGTACCAGGTGCTTTAATGAGTATTGTATGCCATAACATGCTTAACCTGGCATTGAATTCTTTTAACATGACCAAGCCTTCAGATATTTTAAAATACCTAAGCCAAAACGTTAGTGAAAACCTTAAAAACACTGACAGGAAAGCTAACCTTAACGATGGCATGGATTTAGCATTATGTTCATACAATAAGGAAAACAAAGAACTTGAATATGCAGGCGCTTTTAATCCTTTATATATCATAAGAAATGGGGAGTTATTAGCTTACCATGGAGAATGCCATTCTATTAGTGTTTTTAATAATACGAACAGGGATTTTAGAAATCATACAATAAAAATAGAAGAAGGAGATACGATTTATCTCTTTTCCGATGGTTTTGTAGACCAATTTGGAGGCGATAAAAGAAAAAAATTCATGAAAAAACGTTTTAAAGAAACGTTACTTTCCATCCAACACCTTAACATGCCTCAGCAAAAACAAAAACTGGAAAACATATTCTATTCATGGAAAGGCAGTAATGAGCAAATTGATGATGTGCTGGTCATCGGGATAAAAATATAAATTCCCGGTTTTTCCTTAATCTTGCTCTTCTTCTTCTTCTTTACCTTCATTAATAATTTCTATTTCAGGTATTTCAAGGTCTTTATTTTCTTTTGGTACGTAATTCTCACTTATCACCCTAAATTCTGTACGCCTGTTCAACTGGTGAGCAAGTTCCTTTTCTCTTTTGGTATCCAATGACTCAATAAACTCCTCGTTCAATTCTGTTCCTTTTTCAAAAACAACACTATCGATAACAATATCAGAATATACCAACCCTTTATCTAATTTCACACCTGAGATTACCGTATCTTTCTTAATAAAAGTACCTTGCCTAATAGTCTTTCCAGGGTAAACAACCTTTTCTCTTAACACTTTCGGGACGCGCTCTCCATAGCCTTTTGCCATGAGCCGAGCAGGTGCTATCCCCTTTTCAATGAGGTAATCAACCACAGATTGAGCCCTCTTTTGCGAAAGGGTATCGTTATATTCGAGAGAAGCCCTAGAATCGGTGTGTGAAGCAAGTTCTATAACCAATCTTGGGTTATCTTTTAAAGTTTGTATAAGCCCATTCAATGAATCTTGGTATTGTGGTTTTAAATTCCATTTAGCAAAATCATAAAGTATTTCTGGCAATTCAATGGGTTTATCAGGAATACGTTTAAGGAAGAAATCGTGTTCAATGTCTTTATTCCGTTGAATTCCAACAGTAGTCTCCTTGCCTTTTTCTGTGAAATAGCCCTTTTGGGTAGCAGAAATTTCGTAAGTTGTGTTAGGAAGTATTTGCATTTCATTAAAGAAATATTTCCCATTCTCATCTGTATAATCAATATATGATGAGCCGTCAGAACCTATAATCTTAACAATTACCTCATTCATCACTTGCTTTGTTGAATCATCCTTAACCACACCTTGCAAGGTAAACACAAGCGGGGGCAATTTTAATGACCAGATATCATCGCTGCCTCTTCCTCCTTTCCTATTGGTAGAAAAGAATCCTGCATCATTGGTATTCTCTAACACAATCCCAAAATCGTCGTAGGAAGAATTAATAGGATATTTCATGTTTTCCGGTTCAGACCATTCACCATCTGCGAATGTAGATTTAAAAATATCCAAGCCTCCCATTCCAAGATGCCCTCTTGATGAAAAATATAAGGTGCCATCGTTGGCTACATATGGGAACATTTCATCTTCAGGAGTATTGATCGCAGGGCCTAAATTTTCGGGTTCTCCAATAGAATTTCCACTAATATCCACAACCCATATATCCTTTTTACCATAACCACCTTTCATGTCAGCAACAAAATATAACTCACTCTCATCAGGGCTAAGAGCCGGGTGACCAACAATAATAGACGTATCATCTACAACCTGCACAATTTCAGCATCCTGCCATACTTTGCCGGTTTTCACAGATTTATATATTTGACACCCCATTTGTTTCTTTTTTTCCACTTGGCACCTTGTAAAATATATTACTGTACCATTTTCGTTGAGACTTCCTGAACCTTCGTTATCTTCAGTATTTATAGCCTCGGAAAAAGGTATTGGGGTTCTCCAGGAGCGTTTGCGATCTTTTCTAACAAAAAATAAATCAGAAAAATTCTCACCCGTCCATGCATCAGTGTCGCTTCCTGTAGCGCCATCACGTGTTGAAGTAAAAATCAAGGTTCTATATTTAGAATCCGCATAATCTGGGCAAAAATCGCTCTCCCTGGCAGATATCCTTCTCATGGGCTCCACTTCATATCGTGTAGGATTCTCTATCCATTTTTTTGCTAGCAAACAGGACTCTATATCTTTGTTAACAAGTGTATCTGTTGGATTTTTTTCTTTGTAGTTGTTGTATTCTATAAGGGCTTCTTCATAATCACCCAACATTTTTAATACATCTGCATAATGAAGAAGCGCTTTGGGGTCTTTATAATCATAGCGTATAGCCCTTTTAAACCAAGCCCTTGCCCTCCTAACATCATTTTGCTTTTTATAACACATGGCTATTTTAAACATAACTTGTGCCTTGGCTTCACGATCTTTTCCCAGTTTTGAATATCCTTTTTTAAATAGTTCTATGGCTTTAGAATATTTATAAAGGTTGTAGGCTTCATTAGCCTTGTCAAGAAATTTATTTTGAGAGAATAATACAATTTGAAAAAGTATTATTATGGATATTAAAATAAATCTTTTCATGTGTTCTAAAATTTATTGATAAAATTAACACCCAAATTGAGCGATTATTGAATAAAAAATCAACCCTTTAATTCAGAATCTTCTTTATTTTCATCATCCGAATCCAAGTCAAGCTGTTTTTCCAAATCATTTTCCGTGTTTCTTATTTCATCTTTTAGGTCATCGGCTGCATTTTTCATTTTGCTCACTGATTTACCTATCTTTCTTGATATATCAGGTAGCTTAGAAGGCCCAAAAAGCAAGAAAGCAGCTATTAAAATGATTAACAACTCACCACCACTAATATCGAAAAAAAGTAACACAGTCATTTAACGAATTTACTTTATACTTATTATAAGTACTTTTTACCATATATAATGCAAAAATAAGATTATTGTATTTACGATTTTTAATACGGGGATAAAAAATAAAAAAAACCCCTTAAAAAAAAGGGGTTCTTAACGTTGACCTCAAATTCTATTTTCTTTTTTTCTTTTGCGGTTGCTTTTTACTTTTTCCTTTTAATTCCTTTTTCTTTTCTCTCATCTTAATAAAGTCGTAGGCAATTGGTGTAGCATTAAACAAGGAAGAATATGTACCTATGAGTACACCAACCATTAAGGCAAAAGCAAATCCCCTGATCACTTCACCACCAAAAATGAATATCATGAGGAGTACAACAAATGTTGTTCCTGATGTGTTAAATGTTCTAGAAAGGGTAGTGTTTAAGGCATTATTTACATTCTCTTTAAAATCCCTTTTTGGATGAAGGTTCGTAAATTCACGAACACGGTCAAAGATTACCACACTATCGTTGATAGAATATCCTATAATGGTGAGTATGGCAGCTATAAATGCTTGGTCAACTTCCAATGTAAATGGCAGCACCCCGGAGAATATTGAATAAAGTGAAACTGCGATAAGCGAGTCATGCACAAGAGCTGATAAACCACCAATACCATATTGCCATTTTTTGAAACGTAAAGCAATATAAGCAAAAATGATGAGAAGTGACAGTATTAACGCCCAGATGGCAGCCCGGTATAAGTCATCAGAAATTGTAGGGTCTACTTTTTGCGAACTAAGCACACCCGTTAATTTATCTTCCTTATCTGAAGAAAAATATTCGTAATCAATTGGATCATTAAAGAATCCCTTAACACCCTCAAAGAGTTTGGCCTCAACCAATGAATCTACTTTGGGTGATTTTTCTTCTATCATGTACTTGGTAGTTATCTTAACCTGTGTACTAGGCCCAAATGTTTTAACAACCACCCCAGGGCCAAATTCATCACTTAAACTGTTTCTAACATCATTGGTTTGAACTTCATTATCAAAACGCACTACGTAAGTCCTACCCCCGGCAAAATCAACGCCAAGGTTCAATCCTTTAAATACGAGAGAGGCCAATCCAATTGCAATAACAATTACAGAGATCGTATAGCCTATTTTTCGTGCTTTGATAAAATCGAACTTCGGGTCTCTTAAGATATTTCTTGTAATCTTATTGTCAAATACAATTTTCCTGTTTTTATCAATTAACCTGGAAAATATTAACCTTGAGAGGAATATTGCAGAAAATAAGGAAGTACAAATACCAATTATCAAAGTAGTTGCAAAACCCTGCACCGGTCCTGAACCAAATGTAAAGAGTACAATACCCGTTAACAGTGTTGTAACGTTACCGTCAATAATGGCTGAGTATGCGTTTTTATATCCATCAGTAATGGCAAGCCTAATGCCTTTACCAGCTCTTACCTCCTCCCTGATACGTTCATAGATAATCACGTTAGCATCTACCGCCATACCGAGGGTTAGAACAATACCGGCAATACCTGGTAATGTAAGTACCGCTCCGAGTGAAGCTAATACTCCAAAAATAAAAAATATATTGGCTAAAAGCGCAAAATCGGCAACAAGGCCTCCCCTATTATAATAAAGCGCCATATAAATAAGGACAATAACGAATGCGAGTACAAATGAAAGGAATCCATCGTTAATAGATTCTTTACCAAGGGAAGGCCCTACAATAGCTTCTTCAACAATTCTGGCCGGCGCTGGTAACTTCCCTGCTTTAAGGATGTTGGCAATATCCTGGGCTTCTTCAATAGTAAAACCTCCTGATATTACCGACCTACCTGTTGGAATTTCTTCATTAACATTAGGATGTGTATAAAC
The DNA here is from genome assembly GCA_964544705.1 of uncultured Bacteroidales bacterium. Lineage (GTDB taxonomy): Bacteria > Bacteroidota > Bacteroidia > Bacteroidales > CAZJDA01 > CAZJDA01. The sequence goes on along the minus strand of CAZJDA010000001.1, from coordinate 76,099 downwards.
TAAGTCGTCTAGAACGACAGCTACAGCCCTTCCAACATTTTCTGCTGTTAACCTTTTCCAAGTTTTAGCACCTTCATTGTTCATTGACATGGTAATTTGCACTTGGCCGTTCCTGTCATAATCTTGTCTTGCGTCAACAATAGCTTCTCCATCTAATGGTGCGCTACCATCCCTGGTAGTAACTTTTAAAGCGATTAATGGAAAAGTTGTTCCCTCTTCGTCAACAGGGTTTACACTCCATCTAAATTTAAGCGTTCTTGGGAAAATGCTGGATACATCCTTAAGCATTTTATTTACCCGTGCAGTATCCATAGCTTTTGCATATCCAACAACAGGGCCCCTGGAAGGATAATAATTTCCGCTTTCATCTTGTACCAATGCAGGGCGTAAATAGCCCAAAAGTGGGTTCTCTTCCCTGAACTGCTCAAGTGATTGTTGTTGTGTGGCAAGTTCATCGGTTCCTGCTGTATCTTCTTCGGCAGCTAATTGCTCAGCTATAGAAAGGTCTTCGGAGGTATCTTGCCCGGCAGGTTTAGTAGTATCAGTTTCCTCGCCTGTGGATAACAGCTTAGATATTTCATCTTCTTTCCCCGTTTCTTGGGTCTTTGTAGTATCTGCTTCCTGACCGGTTGTATCGGGTTCTGCTCTTTTATTAAGTTGCCTTAATTTGGCATTTGCTTCTTCAATATAATTGTAAATTTCCGATAAATTGTATGTTTCCCAGAACTCTAACTGTGCAGTACTCTGCAAAAGTTTCCTAACACGAGAGTGGTCTTTTACTCCTGGTAACTCAACCATAATCCTTCCGGTAGTAGGAATTCTTTGAATGTTAGGTTGTGCCACGCCAAAGCGGTCAATCCTTGTCCTAAGGATATTAAATGTTCTATCAATTGCAGCATCAGCTTCTTTTCTAACAACGCTAATAACCTCTTGGTTGGTGCTATTATAATTGATCCGGTCTTTTAGTTCGATGGTATTAAAAATCCCAGCAAGCTTGGCATTGGGCGCTACTTCTTCAAAAGCTTGGGCAAACAAAGTAATATAGTCTTCCTGGCTTTCTTTTTGTAGCTCGTTAGCCCTTGTTATTGCCTTGTTTAAAAGCTTGTCTTCAGGATTACGTGCCATAGATTGTATTATATCTACAACCGAAACTTCAAGGGTAACGTTCATCCCTCCTTTTAGATCAAGGCCTAAGTTAATTTCCCTTTCTTTACATTCCTGGAAAGTATATTTTCTTAACCATAAGAAGTTATATACAACTTCATTTTTCATTGAATCCAAGTAGAAGTTTTCATTTACCCTGGTCAAAGAATCAACATAATATTTTTCCAAGTCATTGTTCCCATCTGCCAATTCTTTAGCTTTTTGGTAAACCTGCTCTCTATTAGCATAATCTTCAGCTTGACTTTCAATTTTTTTGGTGAAAAACGTAAATGATAATTGAAATATACATACCAACGCTAACGCAATAGCAAAAAAACGAATTGCTCCTTTATTCTGCATATCAAATGATGTTTAAAATTATTAATTGTGAGTTTTATTCTTAAATTCAAGTCCGCAAAGATAGAATTTCAAATCATAATTAACAATATTATTGTAATGAAAGATGAAAAAAAATTATAGCATTGTTTTTAATGTGGCGTAATAGTTGGTTTTTCATGAACTTCAGATATATTTTTTAACTTTGTAATTCTTACCAAATTGTTTATAAAAATGAAAAAAATAGCTTTTTTTCTTGTTTTAGGTTTTGGATTGAACCCCGTTTCTTTCTCACAACAACTCCATGATTTTGGTTTTAATTATAACAACAATATTGGTGTTGTTGATGACCTAACTCATAATTTAGATCATGCGTGGGTTGGAGGACTTAATTTCTGCCAATTTTCTTCGGTAGACTTAAACTTTGATGGAAAAAAAGAATTATTTGTTTTTGATAAGTGTGGCAATAAAAAACTTGTATTCATCAATAATGGCACACCTGGTAGCGTTGATTACACTCACAGCCATGAAATGGCTGATTTGCTCCCGCACCTTAAAGAATGGGCATTTTTCCTCGATTTTAACAATGATGGATTGGAAGACATTTTTACCTATACACCAGGTGGTATTGCAGTTTATAAAAATATTTCAACAGATGAAGTTATCGAATTTAAAAAAATTACAAAACCTTATATTTATTCTTTACAAGGTACAACGCTTACCAATCTTTATTCATCACCTGTAGATTTGCCCGGGATTGCCGACCTGGACAACGATGGCGATTATGATATTCTCACTTTTTTTGTTTTGGGAATGTACGTCCAGTTTCACAAGAATATGTCAATGGAAAATTATGGGCATGCAGACAGTCTAGATTTTGAACTGGTGGAGTATTGCTGGGGTGATTTTGCAGAAAGTGAAGATGATAATCAAATCACCTTAGATATTGTTTGCCCATATAAAAAAACCGGTGGTTGCTTTCCAAAGGAAAAATTTCATCAAAAAAATGACCGCCATGCAGGCTCAACCTTCCTTGTTATTGACTTAGATGCTGATGGCGATAAAGACCTTTTGCTGGGAGATATGGACTACCCTACGCTTTTTAAACTTATTAACGGTGGCACACCACAAGAAGCACACATGGTTAGCCAAGATTCCAGCTATCCCGGTAATAATCCTGTGAATCTTTATTCTTTTCCCGCCCCTAGTTATGTAGATATTGATAATGATAACATTAAAGACCTTGTTATTTCACCTTTTGACGAAAAAAATTACTTCCCGGTTTCAGATAATGAAAAAAGTGTTTGGTTATATAAAAATAATGGAGCAAACAATAACCCCGATTTTGAATATCAAAAGGATAATTTTTTGCAAGACCAAATGATTGAAGTGGGTGCAGGCGCTTATCCCGTTACCTTTGATTATAATAATGACGGGCTTATGGATATTTTTATCAGCAATTTTGGCTACCGCGATTCATCTTATTACGAGTACCAAACCTTATACTCTACCTATCGTTCGCAAATAGCCTTGCTTAAAAATATAGGAACCACAAGCGAACCTTCTTTTAAGCTCGCAAACCTGGATTTTGGTGGTTTTTCTTCACTTAAATTAGAAGCCCTTCATCCTACATTTGCAGATATTGACAATGATAATGATTATGACCTAATTACCGGCTGTTCGGAAGGAACCTTGCTGTTTTTTGAAAACATTTCTCAAGTAGCTGATGAATATGATTTTTTGGGCCCTATAGATAATTACCAAAGTATTGATGTGGGAGAGTTCAGCACACCCCAACTTATCGACATGAATAGGGATGGATTAATTGACCTTGTTTCTGGCAATAGGGAAGGTACTTTATGGTACTATGAGAATACGGGCACACAAAACAATCCTAACTTTGAGCTTGTTACACAAAACTTTGGCGATGTTGATGTTTGTAATCATAATGTTTCGTTTTTTGGTTTTAGTGTTCCATGTTTTTTTGAAGGAGCCAACGAAGAATATAAACTTTTTGTGGGTTCGGAGTCCGGGAAGATTTTTTATTACAAGGATATTGAAGATAACTTGCAAGGGGCATTCACACTTTTCGATGGGAATTTACTATACATTTACGAAGGAATTAGAAGCGGGGTAGCTGTTCATAATTTTGATAATGATGAATATCTTGATATGGTCTTGGGAAACTATGCAGGTGGACTCACCTATTATAAGGGAGAGGAGCCGCCTCCACTCTCAGTTAATAAACCTCAAATTAATGAAGGAAAACCTGCTGTTAAGATATTCCCGGTACCGGCCAGCCATCAAGTTTACCTGGAAACTGGCAAAGAAGAAATGAGCAGCGTGAAAATTTACGATATTCAAGGGAATATTGTACTTCAGAAAGAAAATCTTTTCTCAAAACAAATACAAATTGATGTTTCAAGTATTGATGCAGGAGTTTATTTTTTAAGTGTCCGGTTATCAGGAAAAAAAGGAACAATGCAAATGAACAAAAAGCTCGTTATTACCCGTTAGTATCTCTAATGAGCCTGTTTCCTATTGCACAATCCAAGCATTTTTTATGATTACAATATACGGTTTTCAGTTGAATAAGAGCTTGGCTTTCATAGGCATTTAAAACCTCAATGCCAAGGTTTTCCCACTTTCTAATGATATTATTTTGTTCTTTTTTTGTTGAAGCAAGGAATTCCAGTGCCCGGTCTTTGTAACTTTCGTCTTGCTTTGCATTGGAATAGACAAAATAAAAGGGTACAATAGTATTGATTACCAAGTTATCTACAGCGGTTTTCCCGAGGTTTTTCTTTTTCTTTCTTGCAGTGGTTTTATCAAAATTGTAATGAGTATCCCAATATGCTGATGCTGTTACATTAAATATCTTTCTCAATTCCTCTATAGTTTTTGTTTCCAAAACCAGTGAAAACAGGCCGGATGATTTACTCACCAAATCGGCAAATTGAGAAATTCTTATTGTTGGAAAATTAGAAGGGCGAATACGCATAAATTTCCAAAGATGTGATTCAATGGGTTGCAAAGAAAACTTATTCTTAAGAAAAAGATATTCCTTTTTTAAGAGCCTGGGGAAATCTTCTTCAAAATCTTGGTTTAGGAACCCTGCTTGTCCCATCAGCATAGCTTCAACCTGGAAGAGATTATTTTTATGTTTGGCCAAACATTTTTGTGGCAATGATTTGGCCAGTAATTCAAAAGGAACATCGTTTACCTTAAAACCAAAATTCCTGGCCAAGCATTGGTAAAATGTTTCTTCCCAATTATTATTATTCTTTTGTAGGTTTTTTTGTATGCTGATGGATTTTCTTTCTAACCTTTCTACTAATAAGCGGTCTAACCAATTTTTCAATATAAAATCATCTATATCATCTAATTGATTCTGACAAGGTATCCAACCTTTATTATTTATGATGTCCAGGTAGTTGTCATAAATTTGCCCGGGAATAAGCTCCTTAAGCTCTAAGGTGGGAATTTCTTTATTATTTTCACGGTATATTGCTGTATCCGCATTATAGACAACGTGTAGAATAACGTTATCATAAGCAGGGTCTTTATGATGGTTATGTTTAAACCAATCCGAGGCATTTGTATGGATTTCTATATTTCCGGCCCAAGTAGTATCGTTAATTTTGATCTTAGCATTGAAAAAATCAGGCCCGGCATCATGGTTCAAAGTGCCTTGGTTAAGCACAAGAATGTTTTCGTTGTTGGTGGTTTTAAGCAACGAATTTTTAAATAAGCTGAATTTCCATATGTAAAAGAGGAAATCTTCAGTCATGGTTAATCATCGGTTTTTGCTCCAAAAGCGAGGTCGCCGGCATCGCCCAATCCTGGTACAATGTATGATTTTGCTGTCAATTCTTGGTCTATGGCGCCTGCGTAAATAGAGAATTTATCGTTTGGTAAATATCTTTTTAAATGTTCAATGCCATAAGTACTAGCAATAATGGTTGCTATATAAACATGATCCGGCTCACCATATTTAACAAGTTCTTTATAAGTAAGCTCCATAGAGGAACCTGTGGCTAACATGGGATCAGCTATCACAAGAGTTTTACCGGTAATCTCAGGGCATGAGACATATTCAAGCTCTATCCTGAAATTTTCCTCTGTAGTATGTTTTCTATAGGCCGAAATAAAGGCATTTTCTGCTGCATCAAAAATATTCAATATTCCTTGGTGCATTGGCAATCCAGCTCTTAAAATGGATGCAATTACAGGTTGTTCTTTTAGCATTGGAACATCAATACTTCCTAATGGGGTTATAACTTCCCTTTCTGTCCATTCCAATTTTTTGCTAATCTCATAGGCCATAATCTCGCCTATCCGCTCCAAATTTCTCCTAAACCTCATGCGGTCATTTTGAATATTTACATCCCTGATTTCAGCAATATATTGGTTTATAATAGATTGCTTATTTCCAAAATTATTCACCATATCAATTCAAATATAAAATTTACATTTTCAAATATAAGTAAAAATCCAATTAAATCTATATATTTATCCACGTTTATGTCAATCATAAAAATTAATTTGTTAAATTTGAAAAATAAAAACACAGAATAATTGATATGAAATTGCATGTAAGTTTTATTAAATCAGTACTTGCGCTCTTTGATGAAATGCGTGACAATGGTATTTCTCTTGTTTATTTAGGAGAATTTAACCATGAAATAATAAAGATGTTCACCAATATGGCAGAAAGGAAAATGGATCATTCCGAAGAAGAAAGAACCACCAAAAAGAAAGTTTACCATGCCATGATAGAAACCCTCCAGAATATGAACAAACATTCCGACGAGATATCTGACCATAAAAGCATAGGCAAAGGTTTGTTCTTTATTGGTAAAAAAGAAGACACTTATTACATTATTACCTCCAACCGCATTACAGAAGATAAAATGGAAAAAATGAAAATAGGTATAGATGAGGTGAACAATTCAACCAAAGATGAGCTTAAAGCAATGTATAAACAACAGTTGAGAGAAGGTTCTATATCAGATAAAGGCGGGGCTGGGCTTGGACTTATTGATATTGCCAGGAAGACAGGCGAAAAAATAGACTACCAATTTTTACCATTAGATGAAAAAGATTGGTTCTTCATTTTTAAAGTGGAAATTAATGCAAAAAAACTCAGTACATAAAAAAATTTTCAGATGAAACAGGCAATGCCTGGGGTAATTATTGACACACGAACCAAACATGATTATAGAGATTATCAAATCAAAACATTGTCAAAACTTTTAGCAGATGAAATTAAAATTAAATGTTGGCTTTATAAAATGTGTTCTTACTTTGTATGATGAAATGCTTGCAAATGGAATTTCCTTGGTTTATATGGGCGAATTCAACCAAGAAATTATTACCATGTTTACTTCTATGGCAAGGAATACGATGGCAGGAAGTGGGGCTAATAAAATTATTCAAAGAAGGGTTTACCATGCCCTTGTTGAGACCTTGGAAAATTTAAACCAACACTCGGACGAGATTTCTGAATATGAAAAAATGGGGAAAGGGTTTGTCATTATTGGTAAAAAGGAAGATGATTACTACATCATAACTTCCAATAAAATAAAAAATAAGAAAAGAGATAACATGAAACCAATTTTGGATACCATTTTTGACTCCACCAAAGAAGAACTCACTCAAATGTTTTACACTCAGATACAAAAAGATGATCTCACAGAGGAAGAAGGAGCTGGTTTAGGACTGATTGATATAGCTAGGAAAACAGAAAAAAAATTAACTTACTTATTTCTTCCTTTGGATGATGAGCATAGCGCCTTTATCTTGAAAGCCGAGATAAATGCCGAGATGGCTTCTGAAAAATCTGAGCACGATTAGGTTTTGTTAAAATTATAAAGTGCTGCCAGTTTAACTGGCATTTTTTTATTTATGAACTTAAAATAAAGCTTTTTATATAAATTGTTTTTAGGGGTATTAATATTTTTGTTATTTTGGAGCTAATTTTTAGCAAAACAACTGGAAATATATGAAAACGAATTTCAATATCAACCTCAACACCAAAATGATGCTTCTTATATTATCCGCATCTGCGCTAATATATATTGCAGCCATTGGGTATATAAGTGTAAAATCAAGAAGCATGGCATTTGATGATGCAAAAAATATTGCTAATTCATATGCTGCCGAGTATGCAGCCAAAATTGAAGCCATCCTGGAAAGAGACCTTACTTTTGTTAAAAGTTTGGCGCAAGGATTTTCTCATTACAGCCAGTTGCCTAAAGAAGAAAGACAATATAGGCTAAAAAAAATCTATGAAGAAGTTTACCGCGAAAACCCACAGTTTTACGCTATTTGGGATAGCTGGGAACTAAGTAAGGTAGACCCTTCTTGGACATTACCTTATGGAAGGATCGTAAACGAAGTATGGAAAGATAACAATACCATAAGAACCAATACAACCCTTAAAAGCCTTGATGGAGACCCAGCAGACTATGCCCGCATTAAAAGAAAAGAAATTGACGCCCTTGAACAACCCTATTACTATTCATACACAGGAAAAAAGGAAGATGAAATACTGATGACCAGCCTCATAACCCCAATGCATCATAACGGGGAATATATCGGGGTTGTGGGCGTAGATATTTCACTCAAAAGATTTGATAAGCTTATTGACGAAGTGCAACCTTTTGAAGAATCTACATCTTTTATTATTGCTCAAAATGGTTGCTTTGTTGCACACCAGAAAAGAAGCCTTACTGGAGATACGATCTCAAAAATAATGCCCGAATATACCAAGGAAAACAGGATTATTGAACGGGTTAATAAAGCAAAACCTTTTTCCTTTATGCAAAAATCGGCCTATGGTGATGAAGCATATGTTAGCTATGCTCCTATTACAGTTGGTAATTGCGACTTGCCATGGGCGCTTGGAATTATTGTTCCTAAAAAGGTCATTATGGAAGAAGCCATCAGGAATTTTATGGTCTCTGTTTTTGTTGGCATATTAGGATTACTGGTTTTAACCGTGATTATTTATTTTATTGCTAAAAATATCTCCACTCCTATTATCCATACTACAAATGTTTTAAAAAGAATGGCTAAAGGAGATATCTCTGCTAAAAACAAACTTAAAATTCGCACCAAAGATGAATTGGGTAAAATGAGTGTATCTGTTAACAAACTCATTGACGGTTTGAATTCCACCGCCGAATTTGCCAGCGAAATAGGAAAAGGCAACCTTGAAATGAAGTATGAACTACTTGGCCCAAGAGATGTACTGGGTAAAGCGCTTATTGAAATGCAAGAAAGTTTAAAAAATGCGCAAAAAGCCGAGCAAGAAAGAAAAATCAAAGAAGATAAAGAAAATTGGGCTACTCAAGGACTTGCGCAATTTGCCGATATCTTAAGAAGAAATAACGATAATCTTGAATTACTTGCATATAATGTAATTAAGAACTTGGTTAAATACATGAAGGCAAACCAAGGAGGAATATTCATCCTTAACGAAGAAGACGATAACAACCAATTTCTGGAACTGAAAGCAACTTATGCCTACGACAGGAAAAAAATGCTTGAAAAAACCATAGAGCCCGGCGATGGGCTTATTGGAACGTGTTTTGTAGAAAAAGAAAGTACCTATATTGAAAATGTCCCTCAAGACTATGTTAATATTACCTCGGGACTTGGTAATGCCAATCCTCATTGTTTATTGCTAGTCCCATTAGTTTTCAACGAGAAAGTTTATGGCGTGGTTGAAATAGCTTCATTCAATGAATTGGAAGACTATCAAATAAAGTTTGTTGAAGAGGTAGGTGAAAGTATTGCTTCCACAATATCTACTGTTAAGATAAACTTGAAAACAGCACGGCTCTTAGAACAATCCCAGCAACAATCAGAAGAGATGAGGGCTCAAGAAGAAGAAATGAGGCAAAACATGGAAGAATTGCAAGCTACACAAGAAACCCTTGCAGAAAAAGAAAAAGAACAAAAAAAGGAAATTGACGAACTCAACAGGGTTAATAAAGAATTGAGAGATAAAGAATTACAATTCCAGATAGAGCAAGATGAAATTGAGAAAAAGAACAATGAGTTGGAAGCCATAAAAAATGATTACCAGAAGATTAAATTCGAGATAAACAGTTATAAAGAACTTCTTAACCAAGAAATGGGTGTAATTCAATACGATATTAATGGAAAAATCACGAAAGTTAATTTTAGGTATTGCCAAATATTAGGGTTTAAGAAAAATGAGCTTATCGGGAAGAAGATATCCATGATAACCCCTAAACATAAGATGGTTGAAGACGTTAATACCGCTGATTTTTGGGATAGCATGAAAACTGGCATTTCATACTCAGGAAAGATAAAACGTATTGGAAGGGATAAAAGAGAAATTCTTGCCGAAGGTTTCATCAATACCATTTTTGATAAAGAAAACCAACCTGTTAGAGTAATGGAATTCTTTAAATACCAAGTTGAATAAAATTCCATATTGAATTTTCACCGGTTGCAAATTATTGCCAACTCACCATGAAAAAATTCAACATAAGCGGAAAAGACCTCAGGCGTATAGGTTTTATTGATAACAAGCTTATCAGCATCACCAAAAATATTGTAAAAAAACACTATAAACACAGTTCTAAAGCAGAAATACTGCAAATCCTATCAGAATTGCTTGAGGAACCTTCCAAGTTTAAATCGCACAAGCATTTTAGCGCTATTGTGGAACTCTTAGATACTTCAACAGGCAATACACCCATAAAAGAAACGGCCTTGCTTGTGCAAAAAGATTACATGGCCTATGGCATTGAAAACATAGAACCCGGCGCAATTTCACAAATGGAAATGGCGATGAAACTACCAATAACCTTAAAAGGCGCATTAATGCCGGATGCTCACCAAGGATACGGGCTACCTATTGGTGGTGTAGTAGCAGTAAAAGATGCTGTTATCCCCTATGGAGTAGGTATGGATATTGGATGCAGGATGTGCTTAAGCGTGTTTGGACTAAAAGAACAAATACTCAAAAGTGATATTGACAGGCTGAAAAATATGATTGTTGAAAACACCCGCTTTGGAAGGGCTGAGTTTAAAAACCGGCTGGAACATGAAGTGACGGACAGGAAAGAATTTTCAGAGATAAAATTTCTCCGGTCACTACATAAAAAAGCATGGGAACAATTGGGCACATCAGGGCATGGCAATCATTTTGTTGATTTTGGTGTGATTGAGGTCAAGCAACCTCAACCCGGCTGGAATGTCATGCCGGGCAGGTACTTTGCCATACTTTCCCATTCAGGTTCCAGGAATATGGGCGCTGAAATAGCCAGGCATTATACCAGGGTGGCACAAGAAAAGCTATTATTGCCAAAAGGGGCAAAAAATCTTGCATGGCTTGAACTTAAAAGCCAAGAAGGCCAAGAGTACTGGGCAGCAATGACTTTAGCCGGAGATTATGCCACAGCCAACCATCACTTGATCCATTACAGGCTGGCAAAAGCTTTGGGAGAAAAACCCTTATTCAAAATAGAAAACCACCATAATTATGCTTGGAAAGAGAAATTGGATGATAAAACAGAAGCCATTATTCACAGGAAAGGGGCAACACCGGCATATAAAGATGCGCTGGGGATAATTCCAGGTTCTATGGCTTTACCCGCTTATATAGTAAAAGGTAAAGGCAACAAGGAATCATTGGAATCTGCTGCGCATGGTGCAGGACGTGTGATGTCACGTAATCAAGCCAAGGAATCCATAACCAATAAACAGCTAAGGAGCGTTTTAGAGAAACACGGTATTACGCTTATTGGAGGAGGTTTGGACGAAGCGCCCCAAGCATACAAAGATATTCACCAGGTGATGAAAAGCCAGGAAGAACTTGTTGAGACCATTGCTTTGTTCTATCCTAAGTTGGTGAGGATGGGGTAAATAGACCGTTGTACCAGGCTTATAGGTTTTAGGTAAAATATCAAAACACCGGGCAGGATATCTCTCTCCATTTATCATACTTTTTCTTATGGGTTTGATTAAAAAGCAAAACGAAAGAAATTTCATGAGCACCTCCAGAGTTGCCGGACAATCTTGATATGGTCATATCAAAACTATAACCTATACGATATTGTTCCATATCATAACCAATAATCATAGAAATAGCATCCTGGTTAAATAATCCTTTATAGTCTGTGGCAAAGGGTAAACCACGGTAATTCATCCCGATCACAAAAGGAAGTTTACTCCATAAAACACCCAGGTCAAGTTGGTCGAATTTTCCTTGTGTTTTAAATAGGGTTGTGAAGAATAAACTTTCTTCTGATTCACTCCCAATATGGGGTTGTAATACTAGTTTCTTCCCACCAAAAATCGAGGCCTTAAGTGGTATTGGGTCCCTTGTAGCTGTGAGAGACTGGTTTGCATTTCCTATATGATCAAAAGCCAAACCAAACCAAATATCTTTACCAAAAGCAATGGCAGAAGTGGCAAAATCGTAAAAATATATTTTCTCATACGATTGTGGTTCTATTGAATAGTCTCTAATTCCATATAAAGAGATTTGGTCTCCAAATAAGAGTTTATTAAAATTAATGGAACGGAAGCAATAATTGAACTGAACTCCAGGCCTTATTTGCCAGAGTCTATTGACCTTGATCTTATAAGAATATTGTAATCCTATACTGGTAGAAGTAAGATTTCCGATGCCAGCATGATCTCTGCTCGTATAAAATCCTATTCCGCTATTGTATTTCCTAAAAAAATAATCAAAAGCAAAATTATAAGAGATAAACTCTTTTGGAATGGTAGGCCATTGATCCCTAAAATTCAAAGCTACCCTGCCTCCGTTAGTAGTTCCGGCAAAAGAGGGTGCAAGCAATGATTGTGCAGCGTAATATTGGGTATATTGGGCATCCTGCGCGTAAATACAACCTATTGCTTTAACAAAAAATATAAAAATATATACAACTCTTCTTATCAAATTCTTTTCCCTTTTTAAGTTTATTATAACAAAACTAACTATCTACTTTAAGTTGTTTACCAAAGTACAGTTACTGAGCCCATCCTAGAAATTGTTTGTCCTGAATAGCACTCTGCAGTGATTTTCCACACATAAACATCCTGTTCAACAGGACTTCCTTTATAATAACCATCCCATCCAACATTAATATCATTGGAAACAAATATTATTTCTCCCCACCTGTTAAAAATTTCAAGTTTATAATTCCTTATATCTTCGTAAACCGGGTGGAATATGTCGTTGTTTATGTTCGGCACATCTGGGTCATAATGTCCGCCACTTGGCCCATTTGGATTGGGTGTAAAAGCGTTAGGCATGATAATTTTGCATTTTGACTCCGCAGCCACTGCATCTTTCTTTTTCACAGTATCAGCACAACCATGCTCTGTAGAAGTTATGAGAATTATGTCATAACTCCCTTCCTCATCATATTGATGTACAGGGCTAAACTCATCAGATGTTTCTCCATCACCAAAATCCCAATAGTATTCTTCACCACCTATTGAAGTATTTATGCATATCAATTTATCTTCCGGTATATCTAATACATTGGAAGCCAATTCAAAATCAGCATGCGGTGTTTCATGCGCTTCAATAATTAATTGTGTACTGGCTGTGTCTTTTCCATTAGAAATAATCAAGGTAATACTGTAATTTTCGTCAGGAGCGCCAATATACAATGAATCCTCACCGGTTATCTCATCGGTATGAAGCATATAATTTCCATTGATATCCCATTTATTAAAATCAGGATTATGCCCCTTTGAAGAATCTGCAAGCTGCACATAAAAAGGCACACAACCCTCTATTGGTGTAAGAGCTTTAATTTTTGGATATGGATCAGATAATTCAAGAAAAATATTTCCAATAGTACTATCAATACAATTATATTCATTAATAGCATAAAGAACGATTCTGTAATTACCATAGTCCGTATAACTATGTGGCACCACAGTATTATTGTTTTCAACCGAATCACCATCACCAAAAGTCCAATAATAATTGCATTCGGAACATTGGGAAGTGTTCTCAAAAGTTGCCTGTTCTGAGGGAGGATGAAATATGATCAAGCTATCTTGTACAATAAAATCGGCGTTTGGCTTAGGATATACTCTCACAGTATCAATTATTGTATCTGAAAAACAACCAAATATAGATTTTACACTTAAACTAGGGAAAAATGTTGTGGTATTATAATATGATGAATTAGAATAGGTATGAGATGGATTTGTTTGTGTTGACGTAGTGTTATCTCCAAAATTCCAATTATAATCTTGAACATAGAGCGTATCAGACAAATTATCAAATTGTACAAATAAGGGGGGGCATGAAACTTCTGTAGAAATATCAAAATTGGCATCTACCCTGGGATTCACTTCAACGGTATTGGTGGAATAATTCCAACAAGAATACTCGCTTTGCACCCATAATTCAACATCTTGCACTTCTGGATGTTGCGTATTGTTAACCAATTGAGTTGAATTAATAAAAGTAGATGATGCGGTAGAATCACCATTAAAAATAAAATAGTAATCCTCTGCATTAATGGTATAGTCTGTAAGGTTTATGTCCAATGGAGTGCAACCTTGTGTAGGAGAAACACTAAAATAAGCTTTTGGCAACGGGTAAACTGATATCATTGTTGTATCATAATCCATACAAGAATTAATAGAGGTTGTTTTTAGAATCACTGTGCGATGCCTGATGGTGTCTGAATTATTAATATACTCATGACCAGGATTTTGGAGGTCGCTGGTATAACCGTCGCCAAATTCCCAATGGTAACTGACAGAATCTGTATAATCTGTACTGAAATTAATTGTTAAAGGATGACAGCCTGCTACAGTGTCGGTATAAATAACAGCTTCAACAGCAGGATAAACCTTTACCGTGCCACTAACTGTATCACTACAACCATCGTTGTTATAACTAATAAGGGTAACCGTATCATAATCAATAATATCTCCTGTAGTATTAAAATAAGTTTGTGGCAGCGGATTATCAAGCCAGGAAGTATTTCCATTTCCAAAGTCCCAATAATTACTATCAGCTCCAATAGAATTGTTATTAAAAGTTGCTTCTAATGGTGAACAACCGGCAGTTGGTACAATAGCAAAATTGGCTATGGGAGTTTTAAATATTTTAACGGTTGTTGTATCACTAACGCCTTCACAACCATAATCAGAAATTGCTTCTAACCATACATTATAAACAGAATCAGTTGTAGTACTTGAATTGGTAAATGTATGGTAAGGGTTGGTATTGGTATTGAGCTCACCACCAAGATGCCATGTATATTCTTGTGCATTCTGTGTTAGATTAACCATGTTCACGTTTAATGGAGAGCAGCCCGAATCTGTAGGCAAAATTTGGAAGTCAACATCCAACTCCGGGTATATGGTTATTGACGCGGATTTTCTCTTTACACACCCCCTGTTGCTTATTGCTGTTAAAATCACGTTGTAAGTTTTTTGAGCTGTATCTTCATTGGTGAATGTATAAGAGTTGATTGGATAAGGCAATAATGTATCCGGTACAAGGTCATTATTGAAGTCAATACCATAATAAGTAGAATCTATAGCAGGCGGTGTTGTAGAATTATTCTGGAAGCTTACCTCTGAAGGGCTACAAGCAGAAGCTGTATCAAGGATAAAACCAGGGAATGGGAATGGGTGCATAACAACATTTTGGTAACTTGTATCCCTACACCCGTTGTTGTTTACAGCAACCAATGTAACAGTAAATGTTGTATCATGAGGCAATTGCAAACTTCCGTATTGATGGTTAATGGTATCGCCATTTTTTATGGTTCCATCACCCATATGCCATTCAAAATAATAGCTTTTTGGAGATGCACCTAAAGAAAACTGCTCCAAGGGACATACTGAATCGGGCTCAATAATGGATGTGTGTTGTGGGATTCCATAAACCGTATAATTAATGATGCGGGTATTTTTACATCCATAAGAATCGGTTATAGATAATGAAACAGGAAAAATAGTGTTAATATTCGTATCATTGCTAAATATATGGCCGGGGTTAAGGTTTGTACTGTCTTGTACTCCATCACCAAAGTCCCATAAGAAAGAATTTACATCAGGTGATAAATTTTGAAATTGCACAAGGGTACCAGGGCATGCTGCTGCCGGGCTAGGAATAAAATTCACATAAGGATCCGGATGCACCAGTACTTCAACTGTAGTTGTGTCAACACAACCATTTGGATTTATAACAATTACACTCACGTAAAATGTTGTATCACTCCCCGATGTATTGTTAAAATTGTGCACAGGATTCGTCGCCATAGAAGTATCACTTCCATCGCCAAAATTCCATATAAAAGTACAATTATCAGGCATATTGGTAGTAAACTGGATTGAATCATTATTACATACGGTATCGCCCCCGGATATAATAACAGGGTCAGGCCATACATAATATTGTTGCATAATAGTATCGGAACACTGGTTGGTATGAATGATCAATTGCACATCAAACGTATCTGTTGTAGAGAAAACGTGGCTTGGGTTTTGCAGGCTGCTGGTGCCCCCATCGCCAAATTCCCACTCCCAAGCTATGATGGTATCGGCAGAGGTGGATGTATCATAAAATTGGGTAGAGTCGCCGATGCAGACGTTATCAGCATAGAAATTTGCAACCGGTGAAGCATTGATAAAGAAGCTTATGGAAGTATCTGCCGTGCAGGATGAATCATTGGTCGCGGTCAAGGTCACGGTATATACGCCGGAAGTATCGTAAAGCATCGGCGGTGGTTCAAACAAATTGCTGGTGTTCCCATTGCCGAGCTGCCAATCCCAGGTATTCACAGGGATGGTGTAGGTTGTTGTGTTAGTGAAATCCACAGAGTCATTGTCGCAATAAGGGGCATTGACGGTAAAATTCACACCAGGGGATTCTGTGATAACAATATTGGCTGAATCAATGGCGACACATCCCATGGCCGTTGTCACTGTTAGCGTAACCGTATAATTACCGTCATTGCTGTATGTTGTTGATGGGTTCTGCAAAGTGTCTGAGGTGCCGTCCCCAAAATCCCAGTACCAAGAAACAATGCTATCGGTAGTAGATACAATGGTAGAATTATCCGTGAAACTCACCGTATCGTACTGGCAATTTGGAGTTATAAAACTAAAATCAGCTATTGGCTGGTCGCCGAAGGATACTTGCAAGGTATCGGTCACAGAAAAACAATCCCCGGTATCTATGGCAGTTAAGTAAATCTCTATGCCGCCGGAGCTGGAATCGGCAGGGTAAGAGAAATGGTAAATGGTGCTCAGGCTCAATGAATCGTCGAAATACCCGCTGCCATTGGTTGTCCATATACCGGAGGAAGCGCCGCCTGTAATACTGCCCGACAGCGATACATTAACTTCGCCTTGGCAAACAGCTATGTCTTCGCCGGCATCCACTATAGGCGAAGGAGTAATAATCACTTGCATTGTGTCGGTAACAGCCTCACATGCATTGGTCGCTTGCAAGACAAGGGCATGCAAGTTAGACGTTGTATCAGGCACATAAGTTGCATTCAAAGAAGTATCTGAAGGAGAAAACGTTCCATTGCCTTGGGCTACGATCCATTGCCCTGTTCCCGGGTAACCGGATACTTGCCCGTTCAATGTTACGATTGAATTATTGGCGCAGACCGTATCATTAGGGCCGGCATCAACAACAGGTATTGGGCGCACTACAACATTAAGGTATGCTGTATCTTCACAGCCATTGGGGTTGGTAACTGCAACCCAGGCCGTATACGTGGTATCTGTTTGGTCCGGGTTATCATAAATATGCCAGGGGGTGGGCAAAGTTGAACTACCACTTCCATCTCCAAAATCCCAGTAAAATGTGCAGCTATCTGGCATGTTGGTTGAGAGAAACATGGTGTCCTGTGGGCAAAGCGTGTCCCCGGCTGTTAATATTTCCGGCAGCGCCCATACAAAATATTCATGGGTGATGGTATCGGAACACTGGTTGGTATGAATGATCAATTGCACATCAAACGTATCTGTTGTAGAGAAAACGTGGCTTGGGTTTTGCAGGCTGCTGGTGCCCCCATCGCCAAATTCCCACTCCCAAGCTATGATGGTATCGGCAGAGGTGGATGTATCATAAAATTGGGTAGAGTCGCCGATGCAGACGTTATCAGCATAGAAATTTGCAACCGGTGAAGCATTGATAAAGAAGCTTATGGAAGTATCTGCCGCGCAGGACGAGTCATTTGTAGCAGTCAAAGTTACTGTATAAATACCTGTAGTATCGTAAAGCACCGGCGGCGGCTCAAACAAATTGCTGGTGTCCCCGTTGCCAAGCAGCCACTCCCAGGTATTCACAGGGATGGTATAGATTGTTGTGTTGGTGAATTCTACAGAATCATTGTCACAATAGGGAGCGCTGACGGTAAAGTTCACTCCTGGAACTTCGCTAATATATATACCGGCAGAATCAACATCAGTACAACCTCTTGCAGTAGTAGCCGTTTGAACAACTGTAAAACTTCCACTGCTATTATAAATGGTTGATGGATTTTGAACAGAACCCGTGTTTCCATTGCCAAAATCCCAATACCATGATACAACGCTGTCATCGGAAGAAGCAACTGAGGAATTATCTGTAAAATATACTGTATCGAATTGACAAATAGGAGAAGTGAAGGAGAAACCTGCAACCGGGTTATCCCCTAAAAATAACAGCAAAGTATCGGTAACTGCATAACAATCACCTGTATCAGTAGATGTAAGATAAATTTCAATAACCCCGGCAACGGAATCTTCTGGATATTTGATGTTATAGTTGGTATTGAGTGCCAAATTGTTATCAAATGTACCGCTCCCATTTGTTGACCATTGACCCGCGGACGCCCCTCCTGAGATAGTGCCAGATAAAGCCACAGATGATTCTCCCTGGCAAACCGTAATATCTTCACCGGCAGCTACAACAGGAGAAGGAGTTACAACAATATCCATGGTATCTGAGGTGTTGTTACAGGCATTGGTAGATTGTAATACCAATGTATGCAGGTTATAAATTGTATCGGGAACATATAAAGCGCTAAGCGTTGTATCGCTGGGAGCAAAGTTGCCATCACCTTGCAAAATTGTCCATATCCCAGTTCCAGGTATACCGGAAATCTGGCCGTTAAGATAGGCAAAAGCGTTGTTGGCACAAACCGTATCATCGGGGCCAGCATTAACTGCAGCGCTGTCAGTAAGATACACCACAACAGTATCAGTAACAGGGTTGCAATTACCATTGCCGGTTGACTGCAAGATAATAGTAACGCTATTTGTGTCCGAAGCACCAAAAACGTAGTTTGTTGAAAGGCTTGATGTATCAGGTACAAATGCCCCATCGCCCAAAGAATACCATCCTCCTGTTGTTGTATTACCTGAAATAGACCCGTTCAGAGAAACAGAATTATTGGATTCACAGATATATTGATCGGGCCCGGCATTTACAATGGCAGGAGCATTAAACACCAGCCATAAAGAATCAATCACGGGCTCACAAGCCGAATAAGCGGTCAGCGTAAGCCAGACACCACCAAAAACAGTATCAGTTAAATTTGCTGTGTAATTAGGATCTAAAACCGTCGGGTCATCAAAAGAACCATTGAAACCTATATTCTGCCACAAAATGCTATCAGCAAAGCTATAAGAGGCATTGCCCAAGTACAGGTTCAGGTTATTTTTACAGACAGAATCATCAGGCCCGGCATCAACAACCGGTGTAGGTTTAAAATAAACTACCACTTGTGCGCTATCATCGGGGCATGCAGTATTGGTTATGGCATAAAGGTTAAATACCAGCGAATCTTCAGTATACTGGCCATTAGGATAAAAAGATGGGTCTAAGGCCGTATCTGCCGGGCTGAAATATCCTGAAGTGCTGTTTGTAGTCCACAGGATATTAGCCTGCCCACCCGTAGTATCGCCATCAAGGGCTATTACAGAATTCCTGCAGACGGAATCAGGGGCAGTGATATTCACAACAGGTGTTGTAACAATGGTAAGCCTCATCGTATCATAAGCCGGGGCACATCCCCCATTGTTCGTTGATTCCAACACAAGCTCCACGAAACCAGCATTTAGCTCAGAAGCGTCAGGAGTGTAGGTAGCATTAAGGCTGGTATTACCCGGGTTAAAACCTCCTGCGCCCGTTTTCCATTGCCCGCTTCCGGTACTGCTTGAACCACTTAAGGTATAGGTATCCCCGGAGCATATTGTATCATCTGTTCCTGCATTAACCCAAGGGCCGGATGTAATCGTCACCAGGAGGCTGTCATAATCATAATCGCATGAATAGGTAGATTGGAAATATAAAGTTACTGAGCCCGCTGTGGTATCCGCAGGACCGGGATAATACGATACCGGAGGCGCTGTTGCTGTATCGTCAGGCATAAAATAGCCATCGCCGCTTGAAGTCCATAGCCCTGTATTGGTTGTACTACTAACACCAAAATCATTAATAGAGACCCATTCATTAGAGCAAATAGACGTATCACTAGGGTTGATATAAACATTGGTTGTTGTATCACCCACTAAAATTCTTACTGTATCGGTTACCGGGTTGCATCCATTTAATTCTACTGCAAAGATGAGATCAACATATCCATTAGCCGTATCTGCGTCGTTCAGGGTATAGATTGGATTTAACAAGGTAGAATCATTAAATGTGCCGGAACCAAAATATTTATACCAATAATACTGGGTAAAACTACCTGTAAAAGATGCATTAAGCTGCACTGTCATCACCCCATTGCACAGAACAGTATCATTGCCAGCATTAACAACGGGTGCAGGCGAAAAAGTTACTGTTAACGAATCTGTAATAGAATCACACCCATCTGTAGATGTAAGGGTCAGGATAACAGAATCGGCAAGTAAGTCACCAGCAGAAGGGATATAGTTCACACCGGAAACAACAGTATCACTAGGGCTGAAAGTACCAGATCCATTGGTAGACCATACACCGGAGTTGGCATAAGTTAAATTTCCAAATAATGTAATATTGGTATTATTCTCACAAACGGTTGTATCCGGCCCGGCATCAACAATCGGCGGTGGGATAATATCAACCGTAATGTTAGCAGAAGCAGAAGGGCAACCACCCGGTATATTAATTGCGACATAAGAAAGCGTAACATACCCATTGGTAATATCATCAGCACTTGGTGTGTAAGTGACTATAAGCGATTGCTGATCAGGTGCAAAAGTGCCGGGAACCCCCGGGCTGCTTTTAACCCATATCCCATCACCCGAGCCACCGGTAATTGTGGCTACAAGCGATATATTATCTCCCTGGCATATCGTAGAATCACCAGTCACAGTGATGACAGGCGGGGCTGCAAGGGTAATGACAACAGTGTCGGTTACAGGGTTGCAATTGCCATTGTTCTGGGAAGTTAAAACCAAAACAGCCTGCCCATTAGCCGTATCTGTCGCAGTAAAGGTATAGGTGGCACTTAAGTCGTTCACATTAGAGAATTGGCCGGGACCACTACCACCTGACCAAACGCCAAATCCAGTAGAAGAACTTCCGTTCAATTGGTAAGAATTAACCGTGTTGCATATCGTGGTATCGGCTCCTGCATCCACCCAGGGCGCGGGTGTATATTCAATATAAACGGAATCTTTAACATTTCCGCAAGCTCCAATAGATTGAAAGTAAACCCAGACCTCATGATTGGCCGTATCGCTATCGCTGGGGTAATAGATCACATTACCGTTGGTAACAGAATCATTGGGAGAGAATGTGCCTGGGTCTGCCGGGTTGCTCGTTGTCCATAATCCTTGTATACCGTTAACTATGGTACCATTTAACACTACTGCAGGGTTATTGGCACAAACAGTTAATGGCCCGTCGGGTTGTATTTCAACACTTGGAGTAGGAACAATTGTAACAATCATACTATCGATTGCAGGTGGACAGCCACCATTTCCGGTTGTCGTGAGATAAATGGTAATGCTTGTATCAGCCGCTGCTACATCATTGGTTGCATCATAAGTGGTTGATAAAGTTGAATCATCGGCAAATGTTCCCAATCCATCTGTTAACCAAACGCCTCCCGAGGCTATTTGCACTGTGCCGTTGAGATACACTGTTGGGCTATTGGCGCAAATCGTCGTATCATTTCCTGCATTGCACGTGATATCAGAGGCCAACTCAGTAACAAAAATGCTGTCAATATTGGGCGGGCAACTGGAGGTATCACTCACTTCAACAGAATACCAACCTCCGGCACCAACTTTAATAGTCTTCGAAGTATCCCCCGTGCTCCATAAATAGGAATACGGGGGTGCGCCACCGAAGGGCATGGCCTCCATAGTGGCCGAATCGCCTCCATTGCATATAAATACGGGGTCGGGCTCAATATAAACTCCTGAGGAGTCGTAAAAATAGACCACTACCGTGTCTGAAATAGGCAAGTTGCCACATTGCGAAGTAATATTGCCAGTAACAACGTAAGTCACAGATTCCGGGAAAGTAGTTCCGGTAGGGCTAACCAAAACCGAATCACAAGCAGGTGTAAGGCATTGGAGATAGCTGTTATAATCAGCCGAATCACCGGGCGCGATAGAATACCAGACGATGCTTCCGGAGTCCAGTCCATTGACGTACATCAAGGCTTCACAACCATTGCTTACAGCTATGTCTGGAGATGCTTGTACTTGAGAAGACACCGTGATAGTAAAATTATTTGGGTTTCCCCCGGGTTTGCAATATACTAAACATAAAGAATCTACACCAGTAACACATAAAGTGTCTTGAACAGTTCCATGCACAACGCAATTAACATAAACCGTGAAATTTGTAGTAGGGGGTGCAGCTCCGCCTACACAATCAAATTCTATTATATCGATATCAGGATGCAAATAAATCTTCACACGCATGCAATCATCAGAATCATCACCACAACAAGTACCGCTTCTTGTCACTCCCGTAACCTCCCAGGTAGAATCGGGGTTGTCCCTGAAATCGGCTAAAAATGAAGCAGATGGGTCTATACTACAAGTATCGCATTGAATATAGCATGTATCACATACCTGCGCTTCCAACTTTGTTGAAACTACAAACAACAGGATTAAGCTAATGAAAAATAGTATAATTTTGTAAAAATATTTCATTTATAACAAATTATACTATAAAGTTAACAATTAAAGTATACATACGAATAAGTATAATTACCCAAATCCTTGCTTTATGATATATTTGCTTAAGTGGAGTGATTTTTTCAAACCAACAATATTATAACACACTAACAATCTATTATATAGAGATTGGTGTATTATATCTTCAATTACAGGAATTGCAAAACTTTGGGTTAAAATATATCATTTTTTAAATTTGTGACGCCGTGGTTTGAATTATCCCTTTTCTTTTAAGCTAATCTAAGAATGTGTTTGAGCCAAATTGATGGGAATAAAATATTGGTGCAAAAGCGTTTAAGCACTGGAAGCAAAGGAATTGCCGGGCTTAAGGGTGAGAAAACAAAAATCCAGGGAAAATGGGAAAATAGGATTGGTAAATACGAGATCTTTAACAAAGATGATTTTGAATTTGTAAGTGATTGCGAATTAAAAGAGGATAAAGGGATATTAATTTTAGAAATTTCTACCAGGCTAGTGAAAAAACAAAAGCTCAATTTTGGCCTTGGTATCGAAAATGATAACCTTGCTTATGTACTGGGGCTTGGAAGGCATGGCGGGCAAGCAATACAATTTACGAAAGATGATGAGGGCAAGGAAGTCATGTATTACTCCGGTTATAAATTCAAGAAAAACGAATAATATCAAGTTGCATTCAAAGATACAAAGTAGATTTTGAATGCTAATACCGATATGACTTTTAATAGAATTTCCCGTAAAGCAATAAATAAATAAATTATTCATTGGGATTTTTAACCCTGGTATCATCGCTTAGCGTTATATGAAGCTCGTCATCTTCTTCCAATAAATATTTTTCAACGGTTTCAAGATATACCAACTTATCATTGGCTACCATCTTAAAAGTTACTTTATGTTTGCTTGGTAGTTTCTCTTGGTATCTATCAATAGTTAGCTTTTCCGAACTTTCTCCAGGCAATAGTTCTGCTGCTAAATAAAAATTACCCCATTTAACATCTATAATTCTGGCATTTGAAATGTTATTCTGAACAGAAATATCACCGGGCTTATAACACGATTGAAATAATCCCAGGGCCAAAACAATGACAATTATTTGCAGTTTCTTCATTTTTATTCATTTTAATAATTAAGGGTTGATTGTTATTTGGACTTCACCAACAAAAACACTTTCTAAGTTTTCTTCAAGGATAAAACTCGTGTATTGGTAAGGATAATACTTTTCGGTGGTATTATCTTTATAAGTGACTTGAAAAGACTCAATTAAACATGCATATTCTCCTGGATTCAATTCGTAATAAGCATTTAAATATTGTGCATAATCACCAGCAGTGTTATAATTAGGCTGCTCTATATCTTGTTCTGCAATGACTAAATAATTGAGTTTTTTTTCAGTAACAAACTTGTTGCCCAATGTATATTTTTCTACATTGCTTGTGTCTATTTGTTGTGATGAAATTTTCGCCCAAAAATAATCATTAACAAAAATATTAACCGAATCTATTGACTGTACAACAAGGTAGGTGCTATCTGATGTTTTTATGTTGAGCAAAAGAACAAGTTCTTCAAATTTCACATCATTGCCAATGGAAACAACATTTCTGTCAGCACTACTTAAGGAATCTTCATCTGAACAACTAAATAGGACAAACCCTATCAATAAAACATAAAGTATTTTTTTCATTGCCTGTTTTTTTGTTATTAAAAGATGTTAATGTTCGTTTGATAGAAATGACGAATGGTGAAATGAATTGGTTGCGTTAGTTCAATTTTTTGTTTGTGATACAAGTATTAAGGAGCATTAAGCAAAATTATGCAGTTGAAATTGGACTGTATGGAAAACCATATCGGTATTATAACCGTTTCAAACTTTTTTCCCTATACTTTGTTATTATGGTAAAAGTAAATAAAATTGTATTTTGTGAAATACTTGTTTATTTTTATTATATGAAATAAGCGTGTTATATTTGAATTAAAAGAAAACGATATATGGCCAAACAAGAAATTATCATGCCCAAGATGGGCGAAAGTATAACAGAAGCAACCATTACCAAGTGGTTGAAAAAAGAAGGCGATAAGATAGAAGAGGACGAATCAATCGTTGAAATTGCCACAGATAAAGTGGATTCTGAAATTCCTTCTCCTTATGACGGTGTTATGTCCAAAATTCTTTATGAAGAAGGTGAAACCATTGCTATTGGAAAAGTAATTGCCGAGATAAAGATTGAAGGGGAAGGCGCGGGCGACGAGGAAGATGATGATATTACCACGGATAAAGAAACACTACAAAAGGAGTATGCACAAGAAGAGGAAGAGGAAGAGGAAGAAGAAGAAGAAGAAAAAGAACAACCAAGTTCATCGGGAACACCTGTTAATTTGCCATCAAACAGTGAGTCGGGCAGGTTTTATTCTCCATTGGTCAGGAATATTGCAAAACAAGAGGGTATATCAACAGGAGAATTGGAAAAAATTCCCGGTAGTGGAAAAGATGGAAGAATTACAAAACATGATATGTTGGATTATATCAAAAAGGGCAAGGCCAAAGAACAAAAGCCTTCTTCATCTGCAAAAAGTGCTCAACAGGCTGCTCCAGCTGTATCTGTTAGTGGTAAAGATGAAGTGATTGAGATGGACAGGATACGTGGCCTTATAGCCCAGCATATGGTAGAATCCATGAAGACTGCTCCCCATGTAAACTCTTTTATTGAAATTGATGTCACCAAGATCGTGCAGTGGAGAAACAAAGTAAAAAATTCTTTCCAGGAAAGAGAAAACGAGAAGATCACTTATACTCCTATACTTATTGAAGCTGCTGTAAGAGCGCTGAAAGATTTCCCAGGTATCAATGCTTCTGTTGATGGCAATAAGATCATCAGGAAAAAGGATATCAACCTGGGTATGGCTACTTCATTGCCTAATGGCAACTTGATTGTGCCGGTAATAAAAAATGCGGAACAAAAGAACCTTCTTGGCATGGTAAAATCAGTGAATGACCTTGCCAATCGTGCCCGCAACAATCAATTGAAACCCGATGAAATACAGGGTGGCACTTTTAGTGTAACCAATTTGGGTTCATTTGGCACGGACTTCGGTACTCCTATTATCAACCAGCCTCAATCGGCCATACTTGCGTTGGGCGCTATTAAGAAAAAACCCGTGGTTATTGAAACTGCAGAAGGTGACACCATCGGTATCAGGAGCATGATGTATGCCTCCCTTGCTTATGACCACAGGATTATTGACGGGGCGCTCGGTGGATTGTATCTTAAAAAATTCAAAGAATACTTGGAAAATTTTGATATTGAACAAGATATGTAAAAGCCCCTCATCACTAGAAACAAAGAAATAGAGGAGTTTTGCAAATACTATGTTTTGAAATTTCATTTAATCATTCAAACCTGAAACATCTCGGGTCTTTCCCATAAACTCCCTTAGCTGCGGCATAAGCACGCGATCGGCATCCCCAACAGGTTTTATTCATGCCGCATTCCTGGCAATCTATAGGCAGGTTTGATAGGATTTTAAAATAGCTAAAATTTAATGTATCCCTGTTGCGATTTACAATATCATAAAAGCGATGGTCATTTACATTTTCACAAGGTTCATCCCTAATAGTGGCACAAGGGGTTACTTTTCCATTGTTGAGCACAGCTAAGGTTGCCGAGCAGTATTGTTTATTCACACAATTAAGGGGAAGGTTTTTCATATCCATGAAACCGGTGTAATTCTTATATACCTTTGCTACGTCATCTTTTGATGGGATGAATTTACTAAGCTCTTCCTCATCAGCCCCAGGGCGTAAGTAGGTGTGATAAACATTCAAAGAAGTAGCTATTCCCAATTCATGATGAAAATACTCCATAGTTTCTATCATATCCTCGGCAGGTTGCAAGCCAGTGTAAGTTACAGAATTCATCAATTGAGATGCCGGGTAGCCTATATTTAAGAGACTGCGTACACCACTGATTATTAGGTCAATAACTTCTTCAGGCCTGTTAGGATGCAGGATTTTGTATGTTTTTGCATTGATAGATGATAAATGAACCGATATCAATCCGTGTTTGCATAGATGGGCTAATTTTTCTACAACGGCCTTGTCTTTTAATGGCAATCCTCCTGTCCACATGTTGTTTCTTAATCCTAAATCCTTAGCTGTTTGTAAGAATTCAAAGACAGAACCTCGCAAAAGCGGTTCACCTCCAAGCCACTCAACAGCAGATATATTGAGCCGTGAAGCATCTTGTAATATCGATTTTACTGTTGTATCATCCAAAGCATTTTGGCTGTAAGGCAATGCGTTCATATAACAATAAATACATCCTTGATGGCAAATGTCGCCAATCTCAAGTTGCAGAGAATAAAACCCGTCATTATCATAGGCTTCTTGTAATGCTTCAAAATTGATCATAGGGTAATTTTCTCATGGTTTATTAGGTCTATGCAAATCTAAATAACGAATTATTTTTCATGTTATTATAATGCGGTGGCACTTGCCCTGTAGTTTCTTTTCCATGGATCATGGCTGTGATGTGCATAATGATATGCGGTAGTATGGCTGCCAAAGGGTTCATTGTTAAAATGTATCCTAAAGTCAGAATGCCGTTCCCGATCAATGCACCAAACAATTTCTTTCCCCTGAATTCAGTATAACCAATATGATAGGCGGTGGTGACAAAAAGGCTTGCAAACAGGGCGATCATTCCAAAGCCTATTTTCCCACCCCATGCTTCAAACCAAGAGGCATCAGCAACCATAAATTTAACGGATAGCACCGGGATAATAGTAAGCAACAATACATCTATCAAACCATAGGCAAAACCTGGCCAAAATATATCGAATATAAGTTTATACCCTTTGCTTGTTGCAGAAGATGGCTGTGAGATCACGTTTTGTATCACAACCATTGTTGCAATGGCAGCGCCTAATAATCCCCAGTAAAAATTATGAAAAACAAAGGATTGCATATCAATGTTGTATACGTCAACAAAAATATAGAAAAAAGCGGCAACAAGAGGGATATAAGAAAAAAGGTAAATATTTCGGGGAAGTCTAAAATACCCAGAGAATATTGCAGATATTCCAAATCCAATAAAGGCTGCAAAAATGATCCAAAGTAAATGAAAATCCATGACTGATAATTTTTAAGTTTTAATTTTTTCAAAAATACAGCAATGGAGAAGCAGAAACAACCGGGATTCGGTTAGCATCTCATACAAATAGGTAAATGGTGGTTTATTCGGGGTAAGTGATTTGAGTTTGAATTTGATTCTTTTTGCTACGGATTTTAAATTTTCTAACAAAAAGTCCCGTTAGGATGAAATCTTGGTAGAAATACAAAGAGCAAAAAATAAACCCGCCGATCTAATGGTTTGTTTTTGTTGTAGGTAGTTTGCATCGGCGGGAATTGTGGAATGTTTTTTTTATAATTTTCTTTTTATCTTGGACCGCCGAAAGTCGGTCACGGCACCAAAAGAAACAAAAAAGCCAAGGAAAAATGAAGCTACCACGCACGATGCCAGCCCTTTCCCCGCCATTTTCCCGGGCCTGCGCACCTGTGTAGCTAACAATTCTACCATTTATTCATGTTTAATAGGTTTGGTAACTACTTTTGGTTTAGTAAATAAAATATTGCCTGCTGGTAACCATCCCTAAATTTTTTGCACCTTCTTTTGTAATTATAACGTTTGAATGCCGGGGTGGTAGATAACTGGCCAAAAACCCTGGAAGGGTTTCATGTTTGTAGAAATAGGTGATATAGAAATAATCCCCGCCGATCTGGCGGGTTGGTTTTCTTGCAGGTAGTTTGCATCGGCGGGAATTGTAGAAGGGTTCTTTTATAATTTTCTTTTTGTCTTGAACCTCCAAAAATTCGAACACGGCGCAAAAAAAAAAGTCAAGCTTTGCCTGCTGTAAATATTGAAACAGGGCTATTGTAACTCCAAATCAAAAAAATCGCCAATCAAAGCTATTTGTCTATCAGTTTTCAAAAGGTTAAAAATCCTTAGCACACATATTAAATATTTTTTTGTTTCCAAAGAAACTTTTTTGTAAAAAAGGTTGCCTGGGAAACTTTTTTGTTTTATTTTTGTTGCCAAGGAAACTTTATTTGAGAACTAATTTATCAACTATCTAATTATCAATTTATTAATTATTAAAAACATATTTTCTTATGAAGTACATTAAAACATACAACGATTTTCCCCAATAATTGGTTACCGTCGTATATCTTGCAGAAGTATCAACTCCAATAAAATGGGGATTTCTATATGCAACGGTTATATCATCGTTAAGTTTAATTATTTTTAACCTGGTAAATCAATTAAAAACAAAACAGGTAATACCGGGTATTATTAGCGGTATAAAATCGAAATATGACCAAATAGAATTACAAATTCAAAACATCATTAAAAAGCTTATACCACATGAAACCAATGGATAATAATACAAGAAGAAAAAAATCAATAGAAATTGTTAACAGCTTATTCTTCACAAGTGTTTTCCTCCAGAAAGCCGGCAATAAGCAAATAGCAAAATTTGGGCTGAATCAACCCCAGTTCGCTGTTCTTAATGAAATAGTGAATAATAGGGACTTATCTCAAAAAGATATCTTGGGGGAATTTTTATTGGAAAAATCCAACCTTTCAAAGATCATCAAAAAGTTGGAGCAAATGGAACTTATCTTGGTGAGTTCATCTAAAGCAGATAAACGTATAACGATACTGAATGCTACAGGAAAAGGAAGAAAAAAGATAAAAGATTGCATGAACGACCTAGATAGTTTAAAAACACAATTCACAGAGCCGCTCAAGGATGAAGAATTAGGCAGCATCCATGCTTCAATTAAACGATTGGAAGCTCTGGTGCTGAAGCACAGGAAAAAATATAATGAAAAGCAAAAGAAATAACAATTTCCAAACCATGATTGAAAAACAAAAAGTTTAATGTACAAGTGTATTAAATTGTAAGAATATTAAAAATTAAACCTATGAAAACGAGATTATTTTATTTTAGTGGAACAGGCAATAGCCTTTCAGTAGCAAAAAAAATCCAGGACAAATTACAAGGATCGGAGCTGTTATCCATACCACAAACTATGGAGAGCAAGGAAATGCAAGGAGAATGCATAGGTATTGTAACCCCTATTTACATGCATAACATTCCTCATATTGTGGTTAATTTTATTAAAAAAATACGGCAGGCGGATTATATTTTCATCGTCTTTGCCGGTGGAGGCCAATTGGGGACAGGGATAAAAAAGACAAAGAAGCTGTTTAAAAAGCAAGGGCTAACACTATCGGCTTTGTTCTATATACCAATGCCTTCTAATTACACGCCTTTTGGATGCCCTTCCGACCAATTGCAGGAAGAGCTGTTTAAAAAAGCAGGTGACCACATAAATGCTATCATTGATTTAGTAAGCAACAGGAAAAAGCATTTTGATAAGAGCAACACGCGTTTTTTCAAGGCATATATTCACCCGGGCCTGGTTTATCAGTTGGGATACAAATTTATCAATACATTGGACAAAGACTTCTCTGTGGAAGAAACATGCAATGGTTGCTCAATATGCGAGCAGGTGTGCCCGGTAAACAATATTACAATGAAAAACAGCCATCCAGAATGGAACAAATCATGCCAACAGTGCTTTGCATGTCTTCAATGGTGCCCAAAACAATCTATACAATACGGGAAAAGGACAAAAGGTGTAAGAAGATACCATCACCCTGGGGTTAAAGTGGGGGAGATCATAAATTCATCAAAATAATCATAGTTTTCGCTAAATTGCTATAATAAATAATAATATAGTTGAAACCCTCATGCACTGACGTACAAAAAAGGGCATGAATAAAACATAGCTTGTCTAGCTGCAGAGCGGGAAGAGTTCCATGGTAATTGAAACGAAAATATTGCGATTTTTGCAAAATATTAAGTTGAAAATCAGACGTTTAACTTAATTTTATTCTAATAAAATCTATTGAAATTTTACGTTAAAGTCACAAATTTCGCCGAGCCTGGGATGGTGTTAACTATCAAATTCGTATTCCCATAATAAGAATATCATCCACTTGCTTGTGGGTTCCTTTCCATTCAAAAAAGGTTCCTTCAATGGTGTGAAGCTGTTTATTGGCAGTCTTATTCACCACAGAAGCAATAAGTTCTTTGAAGCTGTCCCTGGTAAATTTCCGGCTTTTGGGTCCGCCAAACTGATCCAAGTAACCATCACTAAATAGGTATAGCATATCACCTTGGTGAAGTTGAAGTGTGATCCTGCTAAAATTATTCATGTTCTCAAAAATAGCGATGGGCATTTTATCGGGCATTATTTCAACAAGTGTACAAGCGTTGTAATAATGAATCCTAATTTTATTGGGATAATCTGAATGGATTTTTTTTGCAGAATCTAAATTGGTGGATAAATAAATGGGATTATTAGCCCCTGCGTATTCCAATTCCATGGTTTCTGTATCAAGTGCACAAAGGGCAATATCCATACCGTCTTTTTGTTCGCCGGTAACGCCTTTTTGGCGTAAGGAACGTATAATGCTTTCTCTTAATTGGTTAAGGGCAATATCAGGATGGTTTACATAAGGTTTATTAACGATGTCGGTGATAAGCGCCACGCCGAGCATGCTCATAAATCCACCGGGAACACCATGTCCTGTGCAATCGGCAACAGCAAACAAAAGCATGTGTTCTTTCTTGATAGCCCAATAGAAATCACCGCTTACAATATGCAATGGTTTATAAAAAACAAAATGCTCGGGGAATAGCTTGTTGAGGTATTCTTCCTTGGGCATAACAGCTCTCTGTATCTTTTCTGCATATAAAATACTATCAGTGACTTGTTTATAAGTTCTTTCCAATGTGTTTTTTTGCGTCTCCACCAAATCGCGCTGGGCAATGATCTCTGCTTTTTGGGCATTTAATTCTTCATTCACCTGCCCAAGTTCTTCATTCTTTTCCTCAATTTCCTTCTTTTGAATGAGCAATTCTTTTGTCCGTTCTTGCACTCTATAAGCAAGCCTATGCTTTGCTTTTCGTAAATTACGGATTCTTAGCCTAATGTAAATAAATACCAAGAGTACAAGAAAAAATGCAGTCGCAATAATAAACACTGGGGTCTGCCAAAACGGAGGCTGGACAGAGAATGCAAATTTTGTGGGTTTAGTATTCCAAACTCCATCATTGTTCATAGCCATAACTTTAAAAACATAATCACCCGGTGGAATATTGGCATAAACGGCTTCTCTTTTTGATGTAACAGGCGACCAATGTTCGTCTAAGCCTTCCAATTTAAACTTATACCTAACTTTAGCAGGGTTGGTTAAACAAATTCCCGTGTATTGAAAAGTAAGATGGTTTTTATTATGTGGAAGCTTTAATGTAGCAGGCATTCCTCTAAAACCCAAGCTATCTGAATATTGTTCCCATGCTGTTTCTTTATAAAACAGGTCAATACCAGTAATATGAGTAGCTGGTGGTTCAGTATTTTTCTTTTCAATGCCCGGAATGTATTTTGAAACACCGATTAAGGAAGCAAACCATAAATTGCCTTGGCTGTCTTCCATAGAGCCGTTAATAGAAGTCTCAACGCCAATAAATCCTTCAGCTTTTGAATAATTATCGATATGGACTATGTTTCCTTGAGCATCAAGAACCACTTTATCAATGCCTTTTTCTGTACCAACCCATAATTGCCTGTTGCGGTCAACAATTAGGGTATAAACATTATTCGAGCTTAACCCGTCATTTTTATTGATATAACGGCAAACAGCAGAGTCATGCAATAGTTTCTCAATGGTAAACACACCAAAAGCAGCAGTGCCAAACCATAGTTTCCCCTGGTTATCACTGGTAATACCTCTAACACTTTTTACAGGTATCTTATAGGTTTTGTTATAATCAATAAATTTCCCATTTTCATATTTTCCCAGGCCATTTCCAAAAGTCCCGATCCACAGGTGGTTTTTACCATCTTGCAAAACAGACATCACGGTATTCCCGGGCATTCCATCCTTCTTAGTGAATTTTTCAAACTTGGAACCATCATATTTTACAATTCCATGCCCCGATGTGCAACACCAAATATTGCCTTGGTTATCTTCAATGACTTGGAAAACCCTGGCGTTTTCAAAACCTTTGTTTTTATCAAACACTTCAAAATTACTACCATCATATTTCACAATACCATGCCCAGCCGAAGCAAACCACAAATGGCCTTGGTGGCTTTCTATCACATCAAAAAAGCGGTTGTCTCCTATGCCATCAGATTCATCAAAATAAGTAAAATCTTTTCCATCATATTTTGATATACCATTTCCGTATGTGGTGAACCAGAAATTTCCCTTACGATCTTCTACCATGCCAAAAACACTTTCTTGTGTGCTTTTATTGGCGCTAGGATAATGGATAAAAGGATTGTTGGGGTTAAACATAATAATTCCATTGCGCCCGCCTATCCAGATATTTTGTTCTTTGTCTTCAAATAATGATAATACAGAGGTGTTATTCATGCCATTACGGTCGGTATAATGCGTATAAGAACTTCCGTCAAATTTTATCACTCCTTTACCTTCGGTCCCTATCCAGATGTTGTTGTGGCTGTCGCAGAGTAAATCATCAACAATGTTAGAAATAAATCCATTTTCTTCGTTCAGAATATGGATTGTGTTTCCTGAAATTTGAATCAATCCTTTTTTACCTGTCGCAAGCCAATAGCTACCTTGCTTATCAATAGCTATATCTCTTATGGAGTAGTTGCCAATTTGATCATTCAATTCAAATTCATAGAATTTTTCATTCTCTTGAATGATCACTCCCCTGTTAGTACCCAGGAAAATTTGACCTCCATTTTTCTTAGCACAATATATCCCTTTTCTGAAAAGAGGGAAAGATTTTTTTTTAACCGCACCGTTTTTATTCTCATAAAGGTTGGATTCACTTGCCACCCAAAGCTTGTTTGCATGATCTTCCCAAATATTCAATATATTTGCTGTAGCGAGGTCTTCATTTTTTGCAATAAGAACCGTATCATAATTATAAACACAAAGGCCATTTTTGGTCCCTATCCAGGTCTTTTTATCATGAGCTTGGAAAAGTTTGTTTACAATATTATTGGATAGCCCTTTTTCTTTGTTTAAAACAAAATATTCATACCCGTCAAATTGCACAGCTCCCACTTGAGTAGCAATCCATAAATATCCCAGGTGGTCTTGAATGATGCAATCGCCATTAGCCTGTGGAAAGCCGTTTTCAACATTATAATGCTTAAAATTATAGAATTGCCCATATACTTTGTATTGAAGAATGAGTAATAAAAGAAAAACTAAAGACAGTTTAATAAGTCTTAACATAGGGCGCAGGCACAAATAAAACAAATGTTCTTATAACAAATTTAAGAAATTTTCTGAAGTTTGGTCGATAATTTTTAGATTACCAAAGTAAGATTGTACATTTTGAAGCTGCAAAATTTTTTGTGGTTTTAAGAATTTTGTATATTAGCTCCAATGAACCAATAAAACCAATTATTATGGAAAATCAAACAATACTTATCGTAATGATCGTTTATATGGTTTTAATCATTCTTTGGGGTTTTTACCAAGGAAGAAAGGTTAAGACCGGGGCGGATTTTGCTATTGCAGGGCGTAAGCTTCCCGGCTGGGTAGCAGCTTTATCGGAACGTGCAACAGGAGAGTCCTCATGGGCTTTGCTTGGGCTTCCAGGTGCAGCCTATGCAACAGGCCTCTTAGAAGTTTGGACAGCTATCGGTTGTGTGCTGGGTATCCTGTTTGCCTGGATATTTCTTGCCTGGCGATTGAGAGATGAAGCCGAAAAATATGAAATTGAAACGTTTACAGATTATATCGCCAAGCGCCACGGTGAAGTAGGCAAATGGATCAGGATTGCCGGAAGTTTTACCATTGTCTTTTTCTTTTTCTTTTATGTTGGCGCACAGTTCCTTGGCGGAGGAAAAACTTTGGAAAACCTTTTTGGGATAAAGCAAGTTTACGGGATGTTAATCGTTGTTCTATTGGTTATTCCTTACACTATCTATGGTGGATTTAGAAGCGTTACATACACCGATGTAATCCAGGCTATAGTAATGATCATAACGCTTATTATAGCTCCAATAGCGGGTATTATTTACCTATCCGATTTACCCGAAGGTTCTGTATACGCACACAGCATTGGCGAAGCGCTCAGCAAAGCAGGCGAAAGTTATTCCACCATGACTGGTGGGGCTGTATTGCAAGAAAACACACCCCTCTTTGGGGCTTTGAACAATATCTTCTCCGATTCTATCAACCTCATTAAAGGGCTTGGCGCCGGTGTTATCATTGTTGGCGCTTTTTCATGGTTTTTTGGTTACCTGGGCGGGCAGCCACAACTGAGCATGCGTTTTATGGCTATCAATGATGCCAGGCAAGCTAAAAAAGGCCGTAATGTGGGAATTGCGTGGACGATAATCGCTTATATCGGCGCATTGATGATTGGATGGTTAGGTATCGCCATATTTGGCCCAGGCGGGCTCGAAGACCAGGAAACGGTGATGCCTGAAGTGCTAACCACTGTATTTCATCCTGTTGTTGCAGGAATCCTTATCACGGGTGTCCTTGCTGCTATCATTTCAACGGCGAATTCACTCCTGATACTCTCTGCAACTGAATTATCCGAGAATATCATAAAACCGGCAAGAGGTAAAGGCATTGACCCCAAAGGCTCACTATTGCAGTCCCGGATCGTTACAGCAGCCCTCTCTGCCATTGCTTTGCTACTGGCATATTTTTCGCCCAGCGACCTTATTTACACGATTGTTGGGTATGTTTGGGCAGGCATAGGGTCTACGTTCTCCATCGTGATATTGCTCACGTTATTCTGGAAACGTTTTCACGGCATCCCTGCCTTGTTGACTATCATAACAGGCTTAGCATTCACCATTATCTGGATAAGCACGGGAATGGAAAAAATTATCACATCAAGATTCCTTACTTTTGTAGTTGCCGGGTTGGTTGCAATCCTTTCTACATACTTGATCAAGAAAAGGGAAGTGTAAACGATCTTGCTGCATTAAACAGACAGCTGACTTACCAGGAGAAGCTTGGCAGGTGATGACTTTGTGATTGATTATTGATAAATTATTATTGATTATTTTTTTTGATAGCTGGCTTGGCAGGAGAAGTTAACAGATACCGGATGCCGGATACAGGATACCGGATAAAGTCCCTGCCAAGCTTCTGTCTTCTGACTCCTGACTTCTGACTCCTATATTCTGACTTCTATGTTCTGACTTCTGTATTCTGACTTCTGTATTCTGACTTCTGACTTCTGACTTCTAATCTCCTCATCCACTCATCCAATCATCCAATCATCCACCAATCCACCAATTAACTAATTAACCAATTAACTAATTAACTAATTACCAAATTACCACATTCCCTCAATCATTCCATCGCTCTTTCGCTCAATCGTTCCATCAATCTCTCATCCACTCATCCACTCATCCATCAACCTAACCATTCCCCAATCATCCAATCATCCAATCATCCACCCATCCACCAATCCACCAATCCACCAATTAACCAATTACCAAATTACCAAATCTGCACATCAACCCACTCCTTCACTCATTCCCCAATCAACCAACCATCCAAACAGCCAATCAACCAACTTCCCATGACATCTTTGTCTAAACCATTAACAGAATAACCCATTTTTTTGTTAGTTTTGTATATAGTTACCTTTTATTATATATTGATATGTGCAATATTTAACCTAATCAAATGAAGAAAACAATCCTGGTTACAGCAGTTTACCTGTTGCCATTACTTGCAATAAGCCAAAATCCTAAACTGGATTCATTAAAAAAACTTGTAAACGATTCAGGATCCGATACAACTACCATCCGATTATATTTGAAAATTGGCCGTGAGTGGGAAAAGGCTAATCTTGATTCATCGGTTTATTTTTATAAAAAAGCCCATAGATTGGCTAAAGAAAAAGCCTACAAGAAATTTGAAGCAAAAGCCCTTACAAACATAGGTTTTATACATTATAGCAACAAAGACCAAACAAAGCTTTTCCAATGTTTACAACAGGCGCTTCATATATACCGGGATATAGAGTATGAAAAAGGAGAAATGAATACACTTTACAACCTTGGCTACTTCTATGGGATGGTTGAGAATTACACCCAAGCAAAAGCGTATTTTTTAAAAGCATTGCCTATAGCAAAGAAATTGAATCATAGAGAGAGGTTGTCAAGTATATACAACAACTTGGGGCTTAT
Source organism: uncultured Bacteroidales bacterium (assembly GCA_964544705.1). Lineage (GTDB taxonomy): Bacteria > Bacteroidota > Bacteroidia > Bacteroidales > CAZJDA01 > CAZJDA01. The sequence goes on along the minus strand of CAZJDA010000001.1, from coordinate 39,207 downwards.
GTATCAGTACCTGGGTATGTACAATAAATCGAACTACTACCAGTTCCAATCGCTGCGGCTGCTGGAAAAAACCGGCAACAAAAATACAGGCTTTGTGCACCTGAATATTTCACTGAATTATATACAACAGGAAAACTGGAGCAAAGCAATAGAATATAATCAAAATGCAATCAAAACATTTCGCTCAGCAGGGCAAGAGGCGTTTCTTGCTCATGCTCTTAAAAATTTGGGCGATATCTATTCAGAAAAAAAGCAATTGGATAGTGCCAGGTACTTTTATGATGAATCTTTTGAAATCTATAGCAAAAAGGGCGATAAAAAATCCATGGCCCGCTATTATATGTTGATGGGAGTAATAGAACAAAAACAAGGGAATTTGCAACTTGCCGAAAAAGAATATCAAAAAGCCCTTGCTTCTGTACCCAAAAAACGCAGCACGAAACTACAATTCGCTATATATTCCAACTTCGTGGATTTGATTTTTATGCGCTTAAATCAAACGGGCCTGGATCAAAGGAAAGAATTGGAACAAGCAAGAGAATATGCACAAAAAATGCTGAGCATGGCCAATCAATTGCAATCTTTGAGCAAACAAACAGACAGTTATAAAAAACTTTACAAAGTATATAAAAAACTTGGGAACCAGTCAGAAACCCTAATTTTTGCTGATAAATACATTTTATTTAAAGACTCCCTGGTCACAATAGAAAAGCAAAAGGCTATTGCAGAGGTGCAAACCAAGTATGAAACAGAAAAAAAGGAACAACAAATTGCTTTTTTAGACGAAAAGCAGAAATTGCATAAAGCAGCCGCCGACAGGAATTTGTGGTTTGCAATAATGGCAGGAGGAACTTCAGCTATTGTGCTGGTTTTGCTTCTGGTTATTGCAAACAGCAGGAAAAAGATCAGGATCAGGAACAAACTGATTGATGAACGCAATGAAGAACTAACATTGATGAATGAAAGGTTGCAAGAACTGGGCGAATTTAAGCAGGAAATGACTTCCATGCTGGTTCACGACCTGAAAAACCCACTTAATACCATTATGAACATGATCAAAATGGAAATAAGCCCAAATGCCGTTTCGCATATTGATCATTCGGCGCACAGGATGCTCACCTTGGTCAATAACGTATTAGATACCCAGAAGTTGGAGCAGGCTAATATGAATTTATCTGTTACAGGATTTTCTGCTTACAACGCTTTTGAAAACAGCAAATCTCATTTAAACATATTGGCAAGAGAGAAGAGCATTGCTATCCTTAACAAAATAGACCCTGGTACTTCCGTAAAAGCCGACGAATCCATCGTGATCCGTATTTTTGAGAACTTGTTGTCCAATGCCATTAAATATACACCTGTAAATGGCAGTATATCAGGCAACGCTTCTATTACTCCCAATAGGTTTGCAAAAATCGCCATAACAGATTCAGGAACAGGCATTCCTGGTGACCAGGTTGAAAAAGTTTTCGATAAATACTACCAAGTTGATGCAAAGAACGAAGGGATAAAACGGGCTACAGGCATTGGCCTTACTTTTTGCAAACTGGCCGTTACTGCCATGGGCGGCGAAATTGGAGTTTATAACAACAAGGAAAAAGGCTGCACCTTTTGGTTCACGGTTCCATTAGCTACTAATGCCCAAAAATCGCAGTTAGCTTCCACCAATATTGAGCATGCAAATATAAAAGCCGTTAAATTAACCGGAAAAGAAAAACTTATGCTTAAAGGGGCGCTGTTAGAACTGCAAAACACCGAGTTATACGAAATATCAAAAATAAAAAGAATACTTCAACCTTACGAAAATCAAAAAAGCGAATCTATTAAGGCCTGGAGCCGGGCTGTGATTAATGCATCTGTTCAATTCAATGCTGATCAATACAAGAAGTTAACAAATTTGTGACATCGATGAATATAAAACGATAACCATTATGAAAAACCATATTATACTTTTGGTTGATGATGAAATAGAAAGCATACAAACCGTGATATCTTGTTTTGAAAAGCAAGATGCCCCTTATGATTTTATTATGGCCAAAGATGGTGAAATGGCACTTTCAATAATCAGCAAAAACAAACCGGATATAATCATTGTAGATTGGGATATGCCCGGATTATCGGGGGTGGAACTAACAAAGCAAGTAAAACAGCAAGAAGAATATCGCCAGATTCCGGTTATTATGCTTACCGGTAAAATGACGGATATTAATCATTTACAAACTGCCTTGGAAGCCGGAGCCATTGATTATGTTAAGAAACCTTTCCATGATATTGAACTTTTTTCACGGGTACAGGCTGCCTTGAGATTTGCCGAAATTACCAAAGAAAAACATGCAAAAGAGCAGGATTTGAAAGATAAGGAAAAAGCTATATTAGAATTAAAAGCCAAACACTTAGAAGAAAATATTGCACAGCAAAAGAAGGAATTGCTTACCAATGCCATGCAAATCCACCAATTAGCAAAACTGCAACAGGCCAACCTGGTATTAATAAACAAACTTAAAACCCACATCAAAAGAGAAGGCATGCCTCTTTTAAAAGAAATTGTGAATAATTATAAAATAACCCAAAACCAAATCAATTGGGAATTGATGGAGAAGAAATTTGATGAGGCCTTCAAAGATTTCGACAAGCGCCTGCTTACAAAACACCCTAGCCTATCGCCCGGTGAAAGGCGTCTTGCAGCCTTCTTGCGTTTGAATATTACTTCAAAAGACATTGCTTTTATAACTTTTCAAAAAGAGAGCAGCATCAACCAGGCACGCCACCGTCTCCGAAAAAAACTACAAATCTCCACGGATGAAAACCTGGTGAATTTTCTTTCCATTTTGTAAAAGCTTTTGCCCGTCTCAAAAAAAACACACAGGATAACCCTTTAATAAAAAGGGCTTTACGACTCTGTGTAGATGAAATGTAGATATTCCTGTATAGATTGTATGCGTATAGAATAATTGCTTTGCCTCTCCACATTCTCCAATTTTGTAAAAATTAAATTATTGATGGGAAAAGATGAAAAAGAAGAGCTGGGTAAAACGATTGAGGGATTCTTGCATCAAAATGAGCAATGGGTTAAAGCCTGGCAGCATTTCATTGAAAAGCTTAATTTACAACTTGAAGATAAAAATGACAAAATGAATTCATCAAAGAAAGAATAACCGGGTTTTAAAATGAATATGCAATAAACGATTATTCACGAATATTTTTAAACATAAAATTAATTATTATGAGAAAACTATTATTATTTTTACTCGGAGTATTCCTGAGCCTCAGTACCATGGCTCAGATGGAACTCGTTTTTGACATCACTGCTGGTGATGAAATTCAATTGCCGCTGTATGGCACGGTTAATTGTACCGTTGACTGGGGGGATGCTACAGCAACCGAAAATTTCTCTACGACCGGGGACAAAAGTCACACTTATAGCTCTACGGGTACATATACGGTGAGTATTTCAGGAATGTTGACTCGTTTTGGGAAAATATCAGGAATCTGGATGGGCGTTGACAAGCTGACCGCAGTTAATAGTTTTGGTGATATTGGGCTAACTCAATTATCACGAGCATTTACGGAAGCTAATAATCTTACAAGTGTTCCTGCAACATTACCGGCTACGGTAACAGAATTAGCTTATACTTTTGCTAAAATTGATGCCGCAACAATTACGAACCTTGATTTATGGGATGTGAGTAATGTAACAAATATGGGCGGATTGTTTTGGCATTCAGTTAATTTTAATCAGTATATTGGTGGCTGGGATGTAGGAAACGTAACCAACATGGAGTGGATGTTCTATGAGGCACTTGTTTTTAATCAGGATATTAGCGGTTGGGATGTATCTAATGTTACAGATATGAGCAATATGTTTCAAAGTACTGTATTTAATCAGAATATCGGCGGCTGGGATGTTAGCAAGGTTACCAGTATGACCAATATGTTCTATAATGCTTCAGATTTTAATCAGGATATTAGTGGATGGACTGTAACAAGTGTTACCAAAATGAACAGTATGTTTTATCGCGCCAGTTCATTTAACCAACCTATAGGTAGCTGGGATGTTTCAAATGTTACGCGTATGGATAACATGTTTCAATATGCAAGTGCATTTAATCAGGACATAAGCAGCTGGACAGTAAGTAGCGTAACAACTATGGCGAACATGTTTTACGATGCCGCATCTTTCAATCAGAATATCAATAGCTGGGATGTAAGTTCTGTAATAAGCATGAAAAATATGTTTGCCTTAGCTGCTTCATTTAATCAGGATTTAAATAGCTGGAATACAGGTAATGTAACTTCAATGTCTTTTATGTTTCTGAGTACTCCCTTCAACGGTAACATCAGCTCTTGGGATGTGAGTAAAGTAATTCTTATGAACGGGATGTTTCAAAATGCTGCTGTATTCAATTCAGATATAAGCAATTGGGATGTAAGTAATGTTACTGACATGTCCGGAATGTTTCAGGATGCAACCGTATTCAATCAGGATATTAGTAACTGGAATGTTGGCAATGTAACTGATATGGACGCGATATTTAAAGAAGCTATAAGCTTTAACCAGGATATTGGTAATTGGGATGTAAGTGCCGCAACTGATATGACTTCTATGTTTTATGGAGCGGATGCTTTTAATCAGAATCTAAATGCATGGGATGTCAGTGCTGTAACAGATATGGGATTTATGTTCGTTTCTGCAGATTTATTTAATGGAGATATCAGTGATTGGGATGTTAGTTCTGTTACTGATATGACTTCTATGTTTTCTAATGCGTCATCTTTTAACAAGGATATAAGCAGGTGGAATGTAGGCAATGTGACAGACTTCAATTGGATGTTCGAAGAAGCTACTGTATTTAATCAGGATATTAGCAATTGGGATGTAAGCAAAGCAACAGTTATGGATTATATGTTTATGGATGCTGCTGCATTTAATCAGGATATTAGCAATTGGGATGTGAGTTCAGTAACAAACATGAACGCAATGTTTAGAGATGCTATCTCTTTTAATCAGGACATTAGCGGCTGGGATGTTAGCAGTGTAACCACAATGCAAAGTCTATTTGATGGAGCCAACTCTTTTAATCAGAACTTGAGCAGTTGGGATATAACTAATGTAACAAATCTTGGGTATTTTTGCAATCAAAACACATTATCAACCAGTAATTACAATGCTTTACTAATTGGATGGGCAGCACAAAATGTACAAACAGCGGTTGCTTTTCATGCTTTTCGTTGTAAATATACTTCTGAAGCAATTGAGGCGCGTCAGACATTGACCAATACTTATGGCTGGGGTATTACTGATGCTGGACTAACAACGGTTACTACATGGAACGGTTCTTCCTGGAATAATGGAACGCCAACATCTTCTTCAGTAGCAATTATCGATGGAAATTTTACTACCTCTGCTGACTTAGATGCCTTAGAACTTACAATTAACGAAGGTTATACATTATCCGGCAACCATACAGTAACAACTGACAGGGATTTATTAATAAAAGGGAATGCCTCACTTGATGTTGCAACTTTAGATGTAGCAAGATTTGAAATCGAACAAAATGCAACCGTATCGATTAATAACCTCACAATATCCAATTTACTGGATAATTACGGGTCAATAGATATCGAAACTGCATCATCATTTACTATACCATCAAATCTTTATAACTATGGAAGTGTAACTACTACAAAAACAATTAATAATGTTACAGCTTACAATCCAAACAGCATCGGTTTTGAAATTTCTACAACAGCCGATATGGGCAGTACAGAAATTGTATGGTATGGCTATGGTGTTGAAAACGGATTGCTTGACGGAAAAAATGGTGCGAATACAATTTATAAAATAACACCTACAACCAACACCGGTTTAAATGCAACAATTGTAATTCATTATACAGAGAATCAGTTAAAAGGAATCGCCGAAAGCGACCTGAAAATCTGGACATCAAACGATGGGAATTTCTGGGTACAACGCGGCGGAACCGTGGATGAAGTGAACAATACAGTTACATTTAGCGGTATTAGTGCTTTTGCGCAATATTATACCCTGGGCGAACAAGTGCTAATTGAAACGCTTGATTATGACGGAACCGATGATTACATGAGCCTGGCAAACAGCACCACCGGATTATCCTTTGGCGGAACAGCAGCTTATACACTTGAGGCATGGATTAAACCCGAAAGTTTCGGCAGCGAAATGGACATTATCAGCAAATACGATGCAGGTGTAAGCGGAGAGTACAGAATGTTTGTAAATACCGACGGAACACTATCTGCCCAACGTGGTGTCAATATTGTAACTTCACCTGATGCACTTGATGCGAATCGCTATGCGCATGTTGCTTGTGTGTATGATGGTGCAAACCTTACACTTTATATTAATGGAGAGTCGGTAGCAACCGGAACATCAGGTTCGCTTACAGCCGATAATGCCACCTTAACCCTTATTGGTGCTTCGTACAATATGAGTGCACTAACTAATTATTTCACCGGAACAATAGACGAAATCCGGATCTGGAATGATGAACGTACTGCTACCGAAATTGCAGACTATCTGTACCAACAACTTAATGGAACAGAACAAGGCTTATTGGCATATATTAATCATGAGCAGCAAGCAAGTAATACAGTAGTGGATGCAACCGGAAACGGATACGATGCAAGCTTAATTGATGCAAATGATACCAACGGAGATGGCGACACGCCTCCAATTTGGGTGCGCAGTCTGGCACAGGTTGTACCTTCGGGGCTTGCTATTTCTGAATTTACTTCAGATAATCTTTTATTAAGTTGGACAATACCCCCATTTGGCGGATTATCCGGTTATTTGCTCGATGTAGCTACAGATGAAAATTTTTCAACTTTAATTGTAGATGATGCCACTATTGATGGTCGGAATACTGCTGAATACACTTTATCCGGTTATACACCATCGGCACTTTATGTCCGTTTACGAGCTTACAATCCCGAACTGGGCGATATTGCCGCCTATTCCAATGTGGACGAAATCATTCCAATTCCGGGCAATGCCTTACATTTCGATGGTACCGATGATTATGTCAATATTAAATCGGTTACGGGTACAGATGTCTTGGCTCTTACAAGCACCGATTTTACAATAAGCGCATGGATAAAACCAGAACTTATAGGTTACGATTTTCAGCGTGTGGTTTCAAAATCAACTGGCTCTGGTGAGGCAAATGGTTATGGTTTAGTAGTAAGACCAAGCGGAGAAGTACGTTTTTATATCAATGGAAACACACAAATCACTTCAGTTTCATTATTAACTCCAGACGAGTGGGTACATTTAGCCGTAAGTTTTGAAAGCAGCACAGGCACTTATACCTTGTACATAAACGGAGAACAGGATATTCAGGTAACTGGTGCTCCTGCACCACCTAATGCCACGGCAACTTTACGCATAGGCAATTCAGCCGGTCAAGCAGATAAGGAATTTAAAGGATGCATTGATGAAGTGAGAATTTGGAGAACGCTTCGTACCCAACAGAATGTACAAGACAGTAGGTTTGCCGTATTGGATCCAACTGAAGAAACAAGTTTACTTGCTTATTATCGTTTTGATCAGGGAAATGCAGGGCAGGACAATACCACACTCGAACCTATTTTAGTAGATTATGCCGGATGCAATACCGGTATATTAACTAATTTTGCCCTGACCGGAACCACTTCAAACTGGCTGTTTACCAATTGGCATAAAGAACCTATTGTAGCCAGTTATGCTGCAACCAATATAACCAATGAACAAGCCGATTTATCAGCAGAAATTTTTGATGTGGGTGCAGCAAATGCCACCGAAACCGGTTTCTATTACAACACTACCGGCTGCCCCAAAGAAGGCGATGGAACAAAAGTACAGGCATCTGGCTCTGATTTTGGGGTTGGACAATTCAATTCTTCAGCTACCGGATTAAATAGTTCTACTACCTACTATGTACGTGCCTACGCAATAAACAGCGAAGGAATCAGCTATGGTGAAGAAATTCAGTTCACCACTCTTGCCGACGTTTTTGGCAATGCTCTTGATTTTCGCAGAACCAATTCTATTGTTGAATTTGGAGATGTGCTTGATAACATTGGTGATATAACAATTGAGGCACGGGTGTATCCAACTCAATTAGGTGTTATACAAACTATAGTTTATAAAGGAAATTACGGAGATGGAAGTCCGGCAACTGAAAATATAAACTATAGTTTAAGCATACTTGCTAACGATGCCATCTCAGTTTTTTGGGAAACGAGCGGAGAATCTAATATTTCGGGCTCTTCTGATGCAGGAACCATTACAGAAATCAATAAATGGTATCATATTGCTATAACAAGAACGGTTGGAGCCACTTCCGATGTAAATATTTATTTGAACGGAGAGCTGATAAAAACCATTACAGGACTGGCAAATGCCGGAGGCGGCGAAAGTGGACCTTTGTACATGGGTAGTCTTAATGATTTAACAGATGAGGCAAGTTGTATTTTGGATGAAGTTCGCATCTGGAACGATGTACGAACACAAACTGAAATTCAGGACAATATGGGCGTGGTATTAGATGCTACAGCCGAAACAGATTTGGCTGCCTATTATCGTTTCGATCAGGGAACAGCAGGTGGCGACAATTCCGGTATTACTGAACTTATTGACTACAAAAGCAATAATGATGGCACTTTGGTTGGTTTTAACCTTACCGGAACAGAAAATAACTGGGTTGCTGCTCCTGTTGATGCCCAACCAATAATAACCAACGGTGAATTTGAACAACCGGTATCAAATCAATTAAAATTGGTTGGAAACATTTTAAACACCGGAAATTCCGAAGTTACCGAAGCCGGATTTTATTACAACCAAACCGGAAGCCCCAAAGAAGGAAATGGAACAAAACTTCAATCAACCGAAAGTAGTTTTGCTGTAGGCGAATTTACAGAATACCTTTCTGTAGCTTTAGAAGAAACCTATTATGTACGTCCGTATGCCATTAATGCAGAAGGTATTTCTTATGGCGAAACAGTAACTTATACAACACCCGCATTAAGCCCTCCGGGGTATGCTTTGGATTTTGATGGTGTTGATGATTATGTAAGTGTTCCGGATAACTCAGAATTGGATTTGTCCGGCAGTTTCACCATTGAAGCATGGGTTTACATTGAGTCGCAACCTACATCTAGCCAGATTATTGTGAGAAAATATCTTAGTAGCCAAGGCTATCTATTATGGTTAGATCCAACTAACTTGGAATTGCTAATAAGTGGAAATATAGCTGTTCAAACGACAGCAAATATTCTTACGCCTGGTCGCTGGCAATATATTGCAGCTACCTTTAATGATGCCACTGACGAAGCATCCATCTATGTAAACAATCAGAAAGTAGCAACAGCAACTTATACAGGAACAACTACCAGCAATGCAAGTGAACTTTATATTGGTAGCCAAGATGGTACAAGTCGGTTTTTTAATGGACGAATCGACAATGTGCGTCTCTGGAACAAAGCCTTTACACAAGACGATGTAAATTTGAATATGCTGTACGTAATTGACTCGGACCCGAATTTGGTTGCAAATTATGAATTTGATGAACTGTCGGGTACTACTCTTCCTGATAAAACAGGAAATCATGATGGTACATTGAATAATTTCGACTTTACTAATCCTGTTTCCGACTGGGTAGAATCCGGGGCATTTACACAATATATTTCGGGCGATGTAGTATGGGCAGATTTATATTTAAGCCCTTATGCAAATGTAATTGGAACACCTGGCTCTACCTTACGCATAAAAAAATCGGATGCCGCACGTGCCAGAAGATTGGAGCTACAACCAACAAGCCGGTTAACTCTGGAGGATGATGCAAAAGGTAGTAAAGCTCCGGCTTTAACCGTAAACGGGGACTTGATAATCCAGTCTGATGCAACAGGTTCGGCCAGTTTAATTGATGATGGCGGGCTTTCCGTTAATGGAACGGCCACCGTTCAACAATACCTTACAGACAGCCGCTGGTGGTATGTTTCGCCACAGATATCCAATGCCAATGCAGGCGATGACCTCTTTGTTGACGGAAGCACCTATTATCTTTACTATTGGAATGAAAACAACGGGGGCGGTGATGGCTGGACAACTGTGAATCCAGGGGATAACCTGGATGCCCTAAATGGTTATGCTTACTACAATAACAGTGGAAACCCTATAACTGCTGAATTTATTGGAAACCTGAATACAGGTGCAATTGGAACAGCAGATAACCTTACAAGGACAACAGGCGCTTACAAAGAGGGCTTCAACCTGGTTGGGAACCCTTATCCCAGCGCTATTGACTGGGGAACTGAAAACGCACCCACTGCCGGGCTCACCAAAACAAACATAGACAACACCATCTGGGTTAGGAAAGACGGCAATTTTGCCAGCTACAACTGGAGCGGTGATGGCACAATACAAAACGGTGGCTCGCAGTATTTGGCACCAGGACAGGCTTTCTGGGTTAAAGTATCTGATGGGCAGAGCAGCGGAACTTTTTCGCTTGAAAATGATGCTCGCTTGCATAACTCGCAACCTTTATTAAAGGATACAGAGCCGAACATCTTGCGCATGAACTTTTCCAATGGAGAGTTTTCTGATGAAACTGTAATCGGCTTTTATAACAAAGCTCTAAATGGCTACGATAAGTTTGATTCGGAAAAAATGTTCACAGACAACCTTGAATACCCACAAGTTTACACGGTAGTTGAAGGAGAAATGCTTGCCATTAACGGCTATGAAAATCAATTGGATGAACAATTGGTCGTTCCAATGGGCTTTATAGCGAACCAAGCAGGAGAATACACCTTTGAAGCAATCAATATGGCCGATTTCAAACCCGGTGTTTCTGTTTACCTGGTCGACAAACTTGAAAACACGACTGTTGACCTCAGGAAACAGGCATTATATACCTTCTTTACGGATGCAACTGCACACAACCTAAACCGTTTCGGGTTGGTTTTCACCAAAGGGACAATAAGCATACAAGAAAACGGTGAAAGTGGTCTCAGCGTATTTGCTCATGGACAAAGCATTTACTTGGATTCACCTGTTTCAGGCAAAGCTACTGTTGCAGTGAACGATATCATGGGACGTGTTATTTATTTTAAAGAAAATATGCAAATAGAACAAGGATTGAACAACCTTGAACTGCATAATACCCAATCCGGTATTTTCTTTATCACGGTGAATACTGGAAGCATAAATGTTACTGAAAAGATTGTTTTACATTAACAATAGCGCTTTTACCAGCTTTTCCAAAGTTTTTTGAACTTTGGAAAAGCTTTTTCATGAATTCGCTAAATAATATCTTTATTTAGAATAGTAAAACAATATTTAAGAAACAACTTTCAACTTTTAACTTTCAAACTTTTAACTCAAAACACTATGGAACAAAGAAATAAAACATCAAAACCAAGTTATCAATCACCCAAGGTGAACAAGATAGAACTTGACAAGCGCATCTCCATCACCATGACCAGCCCTCCCGGCGACCCACCAACTCCGATAAGGACGGGGCAGCTGGATCCATTCAGATAGAAGAGCTTAGTGATTGATTATTTTTTTTGATAACTGGCTTGGCAGGAGATGTTAACAGATACCGGATGCCAGATACCTGGTACCGGATAAGCTCCCTGCCAAGCTTCTGATTTCTGACTTCTGACTATCCACATTCACTCATTCACTCATCCACTCATCCACTCATCCATCAATCAAACCCATAACCACTGAGGCACTTAGAACACAAAGGTTCACTAAGGAAGTTCTTAGTGCCCCTCGGTGCTCTCCGTGTCTTTGTGGTTTTTTAAATTTGGTTCTTTAAGATTAAACATTATAATATTTCCTGTCACCTTCCAAGAAGAAACCAACAGATACCGGATGCAAGTTACCGGATGCCGGGTAAAGCCACTGCTAAGCTCCTATCTTCTCAATACAGAGTTCTTTATTCTGACCTCCACATCCACTCATCCACTCATCCAATCATTTACTCATCCAATCATTCACCAATTCACCAATCAACCAATCAACCAATCAACCCATTGACAAGTATAAAACCTGTATTTCAAGAAAATAAATACAAAGTTTTTCCAGCTATTTTTGAGTTATGGAACCTTTATTGAACTCCATCCTGCTTTGAACGGAATTTCTCGTATTCTTATAAAATGTTAGTAAGTCTGCATAATTGATGGTAGTAGCAAAATACCCCCAACGTTTATAATCGGTGTAATCATTATAAGCCTTAAATTTATCAAAATAGCGGTCTCTTTGCTTTACACTCTCTTTCATATCGCGTTTTTCCTGTATAAAATTTATGGCATTATCGCATAATTGAACAAGGTTTCTATCCCATTCTTCCAAGGTAGGAACATCTGGTGGAGAATAGTTCTTGAATTTATATTTCCTAAAAGCATCTATAACCACTTGGTAATCCATGTTGCCAATTTCATCCACAAGCACAACTTTATAGAGAAGGCTTAAGTCATTTTTTGTACTATATTGAGAAAAATCTGATTTATACTTCTTCATAAAGGCAAGAATCATATCCATTTGTTCTTGCTTAAGAAGAACATCCATATTTTTAGCATTTTCTGTAGCGCTGCTCTCAATTTTTTCTATCTTGGTGATAGATTGGTCAGACTTATTTTCCAGGACCTTCATCTTTTTGATAGATTGATCGGAGTTGGTGTCAACTTGAGACAATTTATCCATCAATTTTTCGGATTTATTTCCAAGCTCATTTACCTTTTCAAGAGATTCCATTGATTTATCACTTATATGTTCAAATTTCCTGAATTGTTTTTGAGTCTGGGTTTTAACATGGGAAAAATTTTCAGCTAAGATACCCGGGATAATTTGCAGATCCTCATCAAGAGCTTTTATATATGTATTCAGGTTGTTGATGCGAGCATTGGAACTTTTTATTGATTCAGCCATTTCTTCTTGGCTCTTACGAAAATTGTAAGAACTGAATATTTCAAAAGCAATAGCAAAAAAGATCAAGATATAGATCAGGATAAGGTAAACCGCTGAAAAAATATTCTTGGAAGAATTACTTTCCTGTGATTGAACCTTTTTAATGAGGTCAACATATTCCTTATCCTTCAATTCCTTTGCTTTCTCTGCTTCCTTCTTATATTCTTGTATTTGCTGTTTTAGCGCTTCTATTTCTTTTTCAAGCCCTTTTTTCTCGTTATTTTCATCTGTCATAATCAAAATTTTAGTAAAGTCTCAAAAACCAAACAATCAAAAGTATCGTTTTGTTGAATTTTACTGGTTCAATTTGCAAAGATAATGGGTAATAGTGTTAAGTCAACAAAGAAATGACGCATCAACTGTTTGGCAATTTGCTCAATTACAACAATATAGATTCTCAATAATAAATGTGACGCGTCACTAGAAGAAAATAAAAATTTTGCCTATATATCGTTTTATTTTTAATACAAAAGGATGCAGTTTTGATATGACATGCCCATCTCAAAGCTCGGAGACGGGTAAATTGAGCCAATAAAGAAATATTTCCGAAAATTTCCCAAAAAAATTGTGAAGCTTTTTTAAAAATACTATATTTGCACACCCAAAACGGCGAGGTAGCTCAGGTGGTTAGAGCGTCGGATTCATAACCCGGAGGCCATGGGTTCAATTCCCATCCTCGCTACAAATTACACAGCCTGTAGTATTTTTACAGGCTTTTTTTATTGCCAATTCTCACTAAAGTTCGTTTTTTACATTCTTGTTATATCAATTTTTTTGCTTATATTTGGACAACAATTCTCAATTATGCGTAAAAATATCTTTCATAGTTGCTGTTATCCAGATAAAGGCCTTTACGAATGCTGGATATTCTGACCCTTCATCCATTTTATGCGCTCCCAATTTTATTTTCTTTGATAATTTCTTGGGATTAACCTAACGATATAAAATACTGATTACCAAAGCTAAGTTGTAAAATTATAAATTGTTCTTAATAAAGTTTAAAAAAAGTTTTATGGATGCATGCATTTTTAACATCCAACATTATGCTGTAAATGATGGTCCGGGTATCAGGACAACAGTGTTTTTTAAAGGATGTCCTTTAAATTGCATTTGGTGCCACAACCCAGAAAGTATTTCACCAGGTATAGAGCAATACGAAACAACAGAAACCCTGGAAGACAATACTTTCCGGGTAATGAAAAACGTTGGTTACAGGCTTCCGGTAAAAGAACTTTTAAAAGAATTACTTAAAGACAAAACGTTTTACGAGGAGTCCGGTGGTGGAGTCACCTTCTCCGGAGGCGAACCGCTTTTACAACATGAGGCTTTATTCGAAATGTGTGGCCTTTGCAAAGAAAATGATTTACATATGGTACTCGATACTTCAGGAATGGCCGATAAAAATGTCTTTTTAAAAAGCATTAGTAAAACAGATTTGGTACTTTTTGATATAAAAATTATTGACCTTCATTTGCATAAAAAATATACAGGGATTGGTAACAAGCAAATATTGCAAAACCTTCAACATCTTGATGAAAGCGGCCAACCTTACCATGCCAGGATACCCTTGATACCTGGTATTACTGACACCTCAAGAAACCTGGAAGATATTTTTGATGTTATCAAGAAATTATCCAATATAAAACAGGTAGATTTATTACCTTATCATGATATTTCCAGAAGTAAATACGCCAGGATGAAATATAAAAATGCTTTGTGCGGATTAAAAAAACAAGACAATAAAATGCTTAATAATATTCGGTCTTATTTTCAAACCACCGGCTTACCGGTTAAAATGGGAGGATAACAAATGAACGAAAGAATAAAGAAATTAAGGGAACAAAGTGAAAATGCTGTGAACAAAATTTCAGCAGAGCGAGCTATTTTGATAACCGATTTCTATCAAAGTGAAGCAGCAAAAGGCCTCTCTGTCCCGGTATTAAGGGCTAAAGCATTTGAACACGTCCTAAAGTATAAGAAAATTTACATCCATGATGAGGAATTGATAGTAGGAGAAAGAGGCCCTGAACCTAAAGCAACTCCAACGTATCCTGAAATTTGTTTGCATTCATTGGAAGACCTTGATATATTAGATTCAAGGGAAAAAGTATCTTTTAAGGTTGATGAGATCACGAAAAATATGTATATAGAAAAAATTATCCCCTATTGGAAGGGCAAAACTCAAAGAGACCGGATATTCAGAAGCCTTCCCAAGAAATGGAAAGATAGTTATTCAGCAGGCGTTTTTACTGAATTCCAGGAGCAACGCGCACCTGGGCATACAGTGGCAGGAAAAAAAATATTTCAAAAAGGGCTCATCGATTTGAAAGATGAAATTTCTACTTCCCTTAATAACTTGGATTATGCTACTGATAGAGAAGCTTTCATGAAGCAAGAAGAACTCAAAGCCATGAATATTGTCGCTGATGCAATGATGAATTATGCTATAAGACATGCAGAAATGCTAAAAAAACTTTCTGAATACGCAGAAGGCCAAGACAAAAAGAAAGAATTGGACGAACTAGGGGAAATTTGCAGGAAAGTACCGGCTTTTGCCCCAAGTACATTTCATCAAGCCTTACAACATTATTGGTTTTTCCATATTGGTGTCATCACCGAGCTCAATCCTTGGGATTCATTTAATCCCGGGAGATTAGACCAGCATCTTTATCCTTTTTATAAAAAAGACATGGAAAAGGGAATTCTCACCAAAGAAAAAGCTAAAGAATTATTACAATCTTTTTGGATAAAATTCAATAACCATCCTGCGCCGCCAAAAGTTGGGGTTACGGCACTTGAAAGCAACACATACACGGATTTTGCCCTAATAAATATTGGTGGCTTAACAGAAGAAGGCCTTGATGGAACGAATGAATTAAGTTACTTAATCTTGGATGTGATTGAAGAAATGCGACTTTTACAGCCTAGTTCCATGGTGCAAGTTAGCAAAAAAAGCCCGGGAAAACTCCTTCACAGGGCAGCACAGATCACCAAAACCGGTTTTGGCCAACCATCCTATTTCAATACAGATGCCATAATTCAAGAATTACTGGAAC
This sequence comes from uncultured Bacteroidales bacterium, assembly GCA_964544705.1. Classification (GTDB taxonomy): domain Bacteria; phylum Bacteroidota; class Bacteroidia; order Bacteroidales; family CAZJDA01; genus CAZJDA01. Next base: position 23,160 of record CAZJDA010000001.1, on the reverse strand, counting down.
AAGGAAAAAGCATTGAAGATGCAAGAAACGGTGGAGCAAGCGGCTGCGTTGAAACAGGCGCTTTTGGTACCGAAAGCTACATACTTACCGGTTATTTCAACTTCAATAAAATATTGGAAATAACGCTTAATAATGGAATTGACCCGGTAAAGGGGAAAAAAATAGGCATAGAAACAGGCGACCCGGTTGATTTTAAAAATATGGATGAACTATTAGCAGCTTATAAAGAGCAACTCAACCACTTTGTCAACATTAAGATAAAAGGAAACACTACTATAGAAAAACTCTTTGACGAATTTATGCCGGCTCCTTTCCTTTCACTCATTATAGAAGATTGCATAGCCAATGGAAAAGATTACAATAGTGGCGGCGCAAGATACAACACAAGTTATATTCAAGGTGTAGGCTTGGGAAGTATAGCCGATAACCTCACGGCCATAGAGCATCATGTCTATAAAAATAAATCCATAAGCATGAAAACCCTTTTAAAAGCTCTTGGAAAAAACTTCAATGGCCATGAAGAACTAAGGCATCAATTGGTATATAATACGCCCAAGTATGGCAATGACGATGATGAAGCAGATAAATTTTCTTGGAAAATTTTTAACATATTCTATGAATCCGTAAATAATAAACCAACTTATAGGGGCGGCGTATTTAGGATCAATTTATTGCCCACTACCAGTCATGTTTATTTTGGCAGCGTTATTGGCGCTATGCCTGACGGTAGGCTTAAAGGCAAGCCGCTTTCAGAAGGTATTAGCCCGGTTCAAGGGATGGATACTAAAGGCCCAACTGCTGTAATAAAGTCTGCATCAAAAATTGATCATATTAAAACAGGAGGTACTTTATTGAATCAAAAGTTTTTACCATCATTTTTTGATTCCGAAGAAGGAATACAAAAATTTGCAGCGCTTATAAGGAGCTATTTCCGCCTTGGTGGGCATCATATTCAATTTAATGTAGTTACTGCAAGCACCCTTAAAAAAGCACAAAAACATCCCGAGAAATACAGGGATCTTATTGTTAGGGTGGCAGGGTACAGCGATTATTTTAATGATCTTGGTGAAGACCTGCAAAACGATATCATCAGCAGGACAGCTCATGAAGAAATGTGATGAAACTCCATAGCCGCCCAAAAGGAAACACCAGTTAGAAGAAATACTCAAATTTGAGAAATGGGAATAATTCTCTTTTTTTCAAAACATTTAAAATTTTATTGTGTCGTTCTGTCAAGAACAATCTTTTCATTTTCCTTCTCTTGAATCTGGTTAAAAAGCTCTTTCAGTTCTTTATATACCGAAGGTTTATATTTAGCTTTTAAAAATTTCACATCCGAGTTAATTTGGAGAAATTCTCCTGCTTTTCTTATGTTGTATTTAAATATTGCAGATTGATCCTTAAGTGATAACTCATAATTTTCGGTATCAAAATCTAATTGGTAACCTTGAGGTATTTTAACAAGGATGTTTTTGTGGACATTATTTGTGACGGTTTTTTGAAATATTTATATCAACTCATTTCATTTCCACTTTTTTACATTTCATCCAAGAAATTCAACATTCCAGTTATAAATACCACGAAAAATTTTGAATTGCATTCCAATCGTTTTATTTTTGTTCACAAAATGACCAATGGTCATATTATTTAATGCAAAACATTTTATTATGGGAATTGCAGAACGTAAAGAAAGAGAAAAAGAGCGGCGCTATAACGAAATTATAGATGCCGCCGAAGAAATATTCTTTGATAAAGGTGTGGAAAACTCTACGATGGATGATGTGGCAAAAAAAGCAGAGCTCAGCAAAGGAACCCTTTACCTTTATTTCAAAAGTAAAGAAGACTTACATTTTGCCGTTAGCTTGCGCGGGATGGATGTTATGACCAAAATGCTCATGGAAGCTTTTGATGAAAAACTTACAGGGGCCGAAAATGCCTTGAAGATAGGAAGGGCTTATATTCAATTTTTTAACGACCATCGTGATTATTATAACGCAATGATGTCTTTTGCAGCTTCACACCTCGAAAATGTTGCAGAAGACAAAAAGGGCCGGATAATGGACGAAGATTCACCATTAATGGTCTTTATTAAAGTGATAGAGAAAGGAAAGGCCGATAAAACCATCAGGGCTGATATACCATCTATGGAATTGGCTGTTATGCTTTGGACCAATATGTACGGCTTATTGCAATTTGCCGTTTACAAGGCTGAACTGCTCAATATGCTAAAGATTAACATGGATAACATGCTGATGAATTATTTTAAATTATTACAAGACGGGATGATCACAAATATTAAACTTCTTTAACCATGAAAAAAAATTTCCTATTCTATATAACCATTTTACTTGCATCTTCTACTATTGCACAAGATACTATTATCGACCATTATACCCGGTACGGGTTGGAGCATAACTTGGCTTTGCAACGTAAACATTCAAATTACAGGAAAAGCATTTATGCTCTTGAAGAAGCTAAAGGGCTGTTTTACCCATCATTATCATTCAATGCAAGGTATTCAGTGGCTGATGGTGGCAGGGTTATTGAATTCCCGGTTGGTGACTTGATGAACCCGGTGTACCAAAACCTTAACCAATTGAACGACCAGGTTTATGGAAATCTTCCACCACATATGCAACCGGCTGATTATCCAATGATTGAGAACGAAGAAATACACTTTCTAAGGCCGGAAGAGCACGAAACCAAGCTCAGGCTCACGCAGCCCATCTTTAATACGGATATATATCACAATCGTAAGGTAAAGTCAAAACTTACAGATGTGAAAAAATATGATGCTTCAGCATACAAGAGACAGTTGATAGCGGAAATTAAAAAAGCTTGGTATAACTATCTCAAAACGTTGAAGATGATGGAAGTGCTTGAACAGAACAAGCGGTTGATCAACGAAAATATCCGTGTAAACAAAAAATTGTACGAAAACAATAAAGTCACTATTGATGCTGTATACAGGTCTGAAGCAGAAAAAAGCAAAATAGAACAAAAGCTGGCCGATGCTAAGAAAAACCAAAAGACTGCGACTGCTTATTTCAATTTTCTTCTTAACAAACCCCTTGATAGTAAAATACTTACAAGTGATTCAATTTCTATGAAAATATCCACGGGCAATATCGAGAACGCCACGGAAAGAAGCATTACCCAAAGAGAAGAGATAAAACAACTGGAAGTTTACGAAAACCTCAGAAAACAACAAGTAAAACTTCAACAAGGCCATAAATTGCCAACGTTAACAGGTGTAGTTGATTATGGTTTTCAAGGCGAAGAGTATAGTTTTACCGGTGATGATGACTTTGTTCATGCTTCCATCGTTTTGCAGTGGGATATATTTAAAGGCCTGCAAAACAAAAGAAAAATACAACAGGCACAAGTTGACCTCGAAAACATCCAAAACAAGAAGCAGGAAGTAAGCCAACAACTTCAATTGGATGCCATCAATACATTTTATAGTGTTGAAGCTTCCGCAGAAGCTATTATGGCAGCCAAAGACGAACTCAAAAGCGCTGAAAAGATATACACCATCGTTCATAAAAAATATAAGCAAGGACAAGCCAGCCAACTCGAACATATTGATGCACGTACATCATTGCTCAATGCGCAACAAAACATAGTAGTGAAACAATATGATTATCATATTCAATATGCTGATTTTGAAAGGAAAACAGCATTGATTGACCTCTCTCAATACGAGATCACAAAAGAAAAGCAATCCAACAAATAAAACTAAAACATGAACCAATGAGATATAAACGAAAAAATCTTATCACCATGAATAAAAATCTAATCAATTATTTTCTACCCATGTTTCTCATACTTTCTGTAGTTTCTTGCAAAGATGAAAAAAGCAATGACATCGGGAAAGTTACAAAAATTAAAACTGCTATGGTTAAGGAACAACAACTTAATCAACCAGTGCGAACCAGCGGGCAAGTGGCTTCTGAAAAGGAAGTGATGCTGAGTTTTAAAACTGGCGGAATTATAAAAAATGTATTTGTTGATGAAGGCAGCACAGTAAAAAAAGGACAAACAATAGCCAAGCTCAACCTGTCAGAGATCAAGGCTCACTTCAGTAAAGCGGAGTTGGCCTTGGAGAAAGCCCAAAGAGACTTCAGAAGGGCAAAAAACCTGTATGAAGATAGCGTAGTAACCTTAGAACAGTTCCAGGACGCAAAAACCCAATTAAAAATACGTGAAAACGAGATGGAAATAGCACGTTTCAACTTGGAGCACTCGGTTATTAAGTCTCCGGGTTATGGGAAAATTTTTCGCGTATTGGCTGAGCCCGGTGAGATAACCGCTGCCGGGCACCCGGTGGTAGTTTTCGGTTCAACCAACAATAATTGGGTAGTAAAAGTCAATGTTACGAGTAAAGATTACGTAAAGCTCCAAACCGGTGATTCGGCACACGTGAGTATTGATGCATGGCCAACAGAAAAATTTAAAGCAATGGCCATAGAAATCAGCAATGCTGCTGACCCTTATACAGGAACATATAAAGTAGAATTAAGGATAAACGATAAAGGTAAAAAAATGGCTTCAGGTATGATCGCTAAAGTTAAAATATTCCCTTCGGAGGGTAAGAAATATTTAACGGTTCCTATTGATGCCCTTGTCGAAGCTGATGAATATACCGGTTTTGTATATGTAATAGAAAACAAAAAGCATATTAAGAAAAGAATACGGATTAAAGGGATATTTGACGAAACAGTGGCTGTAGAAGGCCTTGAAAAAGGGATGAAAGTTGTTACGGATGGCGCTATGTACCTTGAAAATGATTCAAAGATTGAGATTGTTAAGTGAAATATACAAAAATAAAGTATTGCCGTAAATAATTAATAACTAAAGGATTATGAAACTTCCAAAAATTGCTATCGATAATTACCAATTTACTTTAGTGCTTTTTATGTTATTGCTCTTTGCAGGGTTAAACTCCTATTTTAACATGCCCCGTACGGAGAATCCCAGCATTTATGTCCCGGGAGCCGGAATTGTTGTGATATACCCCGGCGCTAGCCCCGTGGATATGGAGCAGCTTATCGCCTCGCCTATCGAAGAATCGGTAAACGAGTTGGATGATATTAAAAAGATCAACACCAGCCTTTATGATGGTTTGGCCGTTATTAACGTGGAGTTTACCTATGAGACCGATGCCAAAGAAAAATATGATGAAGTGGTTGAAAAGATCAACAGTATACGAGACGAGTTACCCAACGATCTTCATAAGTTGGAAGTAAACCGCTGGACCAGCTCAGATGTGGCTATCATGCAACTTGCTTTTGTGGCAGAAAAGACAGAGTATAGCATCATGGAGCATGACGCAGAAAAACTGAAAGATGAAATAGAAAAGGTAAAAGGTATAAAAAGGGTGAATATTATTGCTTCTCCTGGAAAACAAGTTAGGGTAGAACTGGATATGGAGAAAATGGCGCAAATGAAAATCTCTATTGAAGAGGTGAGCAATGCCATTGCCAGCAATAACGCCAATATACCGGGTGGTTCAATTAAGCTTTCTGATAAAAACTTTAGCGTTAAAACAAGCGGGTCTTACAAAAACCTTTATGAATTGGAAAACACTGTGGTGAAATCATACAAAGGAAGGTTGGTATACCTCAGGGATATTGCCGGCGTCAAATACGACTATGAAGACAATAATTATCTCGCCAAATACAACGGCACCAGGGCCATATTCATGGAAGTGCAGCAAAAAGAAGATTTCAATATTTTTGACATCATGGACGAGGTAAACCCTATCATCAATAAATTCAAAAATCAACTGAACGATGGAATAAGCTTGGAAGTGGTCTTTGACCAGTCTGATGATGTGCAAAACAGGATCAACGGGTTCTTGGGTAATCTTGGGCAAGGAATACTTTTGGTTGGAATCTTGATTTTGCTTGCTTTGGGAGTGAAATCAGCGCTAATCGTGATTATTGCCATTCCTTTGTCGGTGTTAATAGGATTGAGTATTGTTGATGCCTGGGGTTTTGGAATGCAACAAATTTCTATCGCCGGGTTGGTAGTGGCATTGGGATTGTTGGTTGATAACTCCATCGTGATGGTAGAAAACATCAATCGTTTTGTTGATCTTGGTTATAAACCCAGGCAAGCCGCTATTAAGGGCGCAAGCCAGATCGGCTGGCCAATTGTTAGCGCCACTGCTACTACTGTTTTGGCCTTCGTTCCCATTGTTATGATGCCTGATAAAGCAGGCGATTTTGTTAAAAGTTTGCCCTTTACTATTATTGCTACGCTGACCGTTTCTTTATTCATAGCACTTACTCTTAATCCACTCATTACAAGTAAAGTGTTTAAGTCAAAAGAAGATATTGAAAAGAAAAAACAAAATAAAGGCAAAAAGAATAAAGAAAACTTGTTCAGGAAAGCCTTAAGAAAATTTATTGAAGGGCCTTACAGGAAAACCATTACTTTAGCACTTAAAAGAAACGCTTTAGTCATAATTTTTGCATTGGCCATCTTAGGCGGGGCTATTGCCCTATTTCTAACATCGGTAGGGATCAGCTTTTTTCCTCCCGCTGAAAAACCCCAGTTGATGATACGCGTGAACACGCCGGAAGGTACCAACTTGGAAAAAACAGGAAAAGTAGCCAACTACGTGGAATCTGTGCTGGATACTTGCAGTGAAGTCAAGCATTATGCTACCAATATTGGACACGGCAACCCCAGGATCTATTATAACATTTTCCCCAAGAAAAATGCTAAAAATTTCGCCGAGCTGTTTGTAGAGTTACATGAGTACGATAACGAGGATTTTGAAGCTTTCGTGAAAAAATTGCGCCACACATTTGCATCATACCCCGATGCAAGAATCTATGTAAAAGTTTTTGAGCAAAGCCCGCCACAGAAAGCGCCGATCGAATTATATATTATTGGTGATGACATGGACGTGCTTAAACAAATTGCTGCAGATGCAGAAAGTTTTGTTAAAGAGCAAGAAGGAGCCATTAATATTGAAAATCAACTGGATGTTAACCGTATTGACCTCTATGTAAACATCAACAAAGAAAAAGCCAATCAACTGGGGGTGCCCATCCATACCATCGACAAAACCGTAAGAACAGCCGTTAGTGGAATCGCTGTTTCCGAATTCAGGGGCCAAAGAGGCGAAGAATATGATATCGTGCTGCGATTGCCCGAAGGTGAAGATATTAAAGTAAGTGACTTTGATAAGATCTATGTTACATCATTGGCTGGTAAACAAATTCCCCTGAAACACCTTGCCAATATTGAATTTAAAGAAGGGCAGGGAATCATAACCCGGTATAATCTCAACAGGAATGCCGTGATAACAGCAGATATTCGAGAAGGATATACGCTTGATGATGTTGTAGAACCCATTAGGCAAGAATTAAAAAATTATGATTTCCAAAGTGGTTATGATTACCATTTTGCAGGGGAAGTAGAAGGCAGGAAAGAATCTTTTGGCGGGATGCAAAGAGCCATATTAATAGCTTTAATAGCGATATTTGCCGTGTTGGTACTGCAATTCCGTTCTTTTGCGCAGCCGCTTATAATATACTCCGCTATTCCCTTAGCTGTTATAGGCTCAATATTAGCGCTTTATATTACAGGATACACATTTTCTTTTACCGCTTTTATCGGGTTAACAAGCCTGGTAGGGATTGTTATCAATAATTCCATCATTTTGGTGGATTATACCAACAAACTCCGGCATGAAGGCAAGAGCATGGATGAAGCATTACGTATTGCTGGAGAAACAAGGTTTACGCCCATTATTCTTACTACTTTTACTACCATTGGCGGACTATTGCCATTAACTTTACAAGGAGGTGGTTTATGGGCGCCTATGGGCTGGACCATCATTGGAGGATTACTTATGTCTACCTTGCTTACTTTGGTTGTTGTGCCTGTTTTGTACAGGATTTTTTCAAAAAAATTGAATATTAGCTAAAAAATTGATCATAATGAAAACAAAACGCTTAAAAAACATTATCCTGGTAGTTTTAATGATAGTAGCCCCATTTTTTACTGTTTTAGGGCAAGAAGATGCCGACCGTATCACCGGGCAGTGGTATACTGAAGAGAACAAAAGTGTTATCGAGATTTTTGAGAAAGATGGAAAATATTTTGGTAAGATCGTGTGGCTAAAACAAGAATATTACGAAGACGGCAAACCACCAGTAGATGAGAATAATCCACTTAAAACCCTGCGCGAAAGGCCTTTAATAGGCTTGGTAATGATGTTTAATTTTGAATACGCAGGCGATGATGTATGGGAAAACGGCAAAGTGTATGATCCTGAAAGCGGGAATACCTATAGCGGTAAATTGACATTAGAAAATCAAAACACCCTGAAAGCACGTGGTTTTATCGGGTTTTCCTTAATTGGAAGAACAACCACTTGGAAAAGAAAGAAATAAAAGTCAATAAGGGAGTTCACGTATTAATAATCAGTAATATCTACAATTTATTTGGTGGTAATTTTACGCTATTTTTGAACCTGTATATAAATTTAGGATTCTACATATGTTCAAGTGTATTCTATTTATCACATTTTTATCACTCCAGCTAAATACTTTTGCCGATGGATTGCCTATCGAAAGCGAAACCAACAACGCTGCAAATGCTTTAAGCGGTAGTTTTGTTTATAAAGGTATTGATGCACAAGAAGTAAAACTTGAATGCACTGGTAATTACCATATAGAAAAGTATAACAACGGGAAATATTACATCAAATCCAAGATACAATGGATATCTGATGAAAAATTCGTGCTGAAAGTTGTGGAAAACACCCTACCAAACTCACAAGTAAAAATAGGTTCGGAAATGCTTATGGAAATCCATAAGATAAAAAAACATAAGATTACCTATTTTAGCTATTTTGAAGGCCAGGCTTGGACTACGTCCATAAAAAGAATTCAACAATAACTCCTTTCTTATTGCCAACAATTATTATTTTTGATTTTTTAACAAAACAAATAACCGGTGAATTTAGAAGATGCCCTTTATGATTCCAGGCGTATGGTTATTGACCAAGTAACCGAGGTAGTTTGGAAAGACAAAAAGTTGTTTGCCCAAGCCATGGACTTGGCTCTATCCAACAAACCCAAAATTGCCAATCGTGCTTGCCGTGTGGTATTGTTTTCCATAGAAAAAGACCCGTTATTGATAGAACCTTATAAAGGAAGGATCATCAAATCTTTAGAGCAAATAAAAATAGAGATTGTAAAAGGAGGGTTTCTGAAAATTTTTGTTGACCATGAATTACCAAAAGACGATGAAGAACTTGGTATACTGGCTGATGTGTGCTTCGAGCACGTGCAAAAGCTCACAAAAGTAGCAACAACAAAGCTTTATAGCATGGAGATTCTTTACAAGATTTCCAATTTGGAGCCCGATCTTAAGCCCGAGTTGATCTCAATCATCGAAGACCAGATACCCCGCAGCCTTATTTCATTTAAAACTAGGGGAAAGAAACTTTTAAAAAAACTTTATAAAGAAACACAGGGAAGAATCTGAAAGCATTTTATAATACAATTGTTATTCTTCAACAAAATGATATTCAATAGGAGTATCATTCATATCAACTTCCAACCACATCTCCTTTTGTTTTAATTTTAGAATGAGGGCTTTTTCCATGTAGGTTTCATCATTATACTTGAACTCAGTAAGAAGGTATTTCTTGTCTTGATAGAATTGCCATTCCCCTTCAATATCATCCATCCCATGATTGTAAAAAATAACTGTTCCATCCTTTTTATATTCACGTGTATTGTTTCTCACTGAATCCGGCAACTCAACCTCTTGCCCTTTTGTGAAGTATTTATCCATTTTCCAAGTATTTACCACCCTTGATTTCTTGGTGAGGATGGTAAACATAGGCCCTTCTTCATATTTACCGCAAGAAAAAGATAATATTCCGAAAACTAAAATAGCAAAAACGATATTCCCTCGCATTATATTATCCTTTAAAAATCATTTTTTGAACATCAAGGTCTTCAACTTTCCTTAGTTCATTTTCTAATTTATCCGCTTCTTTGGGGTCGCCGGTGAGTTCGAGCAATATCAACCCGCACAATTCGCAAGTTTGTCCATGAACATCACTCAATCCCAATCTTGCTTTTATAGAACATCCGAATTTTGTAAGGATCTCTTGCACTTTTAGGGCATCCTTAACCCTGTTGCTAACGTGTATACCGAGAATTCTTGTTTCTTCCATAGTTTATCGTATTAATATTTTGATAGGTTAAACAACATTCTTTGAATTTCAACACCACCAATCTCTTTGAGTTCTTTTTCAAAATTGTCGCATTCTTCTTTGGTTCCTGTAAGGTTGAGTATAATAATGCCATGCCTGCTGCATGTTGCTTCCGTTACTTCGTGGAATCCTAAACGGCTTTTTATAACATGCCCGTATTTGGTAAGCACTTTTTGGGTTAGCCCGGCTTCTTTTACCCTGTCGTGAATTAACAAGCCTATTATTCTTACTTCATCCATATGAATATTGTTTTAATTTGCTAAATTAACGAAATTTTTATTAAACCCAAAATTGTCATTACAATACTCATTCTTTAACATTCATTCAAAAATATAATAGATTATTAGTTGTTTTTGAGTAGTTTGTAATGACAATTCGATTAAGAAATTCTAAGAAATTATATAATGATTTCTAAGTATTTCTACACCGGGGTTAACCCAACTAAGACATTAGTTCGCAAGCTCCTAATGACAAATTTGGGTTAAAAATACAAGTCTCTTTCGCCTTGTTTAATTCTTTCTATTCTATTCCTTATTTCATCTGTTTTCACATGCCCTTTTAGGTCTTGGAGGTTTTTTTCTATCACTTTCCACCCTTTATCCTTGGTTTCATCAGGTGCGTAATCCACCAGGTATTCTGACAATGTGAGGATAGCATTAGGTGTGCAATAGCGCTTTATGAAACCCGGCACTGAAAACTCCATAAAGTGTTCTCCTGTTCTTCCCAACCTGTAGCATGCAGTGCAGAACGAAGGCAGGTATCCGTCGGTGAGCAGTTCATCGATAATTTCATTTAATGAGCGCGAATCGTTAATAGCAAACTGCTCTTTGTTAAGGTCTTGTTCTTCATTTTGTGTATTGGAATATTCACCCAATTCAATTTTGGTTCCGCCGTCAATTTGCGATACGCCAAATTGCATTACTTCTTTTCTCACTTGCGGGTTTTCCCTAGCGGTTAATATCAGTCCGGTATAAGGAACAGCCAGCCTCAATATTGCGACCAATTTGGTGAATTCTTCATCACTCACAATATATTTCCTGTCAATAGCAAGCATAGAGGCATCTTGTATCCTAGGAAATGAAATTGTATGCGGCCCCACGTTATAGCAAGCTTCAAAATGATTCGTATGCCTCACCATACTGAGAACCTCGAAACGCCAGTCGTAAAGCCCGAGAAGAGAGCCAATGCCTACATCGTCAATACCTGCTTCTTGGGCTACATCAAGAGAGATGAGCCTATGGTTATAATCTGCTTTTTTACCACCTTTGTGGTACCATTTGTAAGCCTCGGGGTGATAAGTTTCTTGGAATATTTGGTAAGTGCCAATACCAGCATCTTTAACTTTTCTAAACCCGTCAATATCCAAGGGCGCTGCATTAATATTTACACGCCTGATCTCACCATTTCCTTTTTTAACGGTATATACAGTTTTTACGGTGTGGGCAATATAATCGGCATCATATTCTTTATGTTCTCCATAGACAAGGATAAGCCTTTTTTGCCCATTATCTTCCAGTGCCTCCACTTCTTTAATGATTTGCTTGTCGTCCAATGTTTGCCTTACGGCATCTTTGTTTGACGTCCTAAAACCACAATAAAGACAGTTGTTGGAGCATTTGTTGCCAATGTATAAAGGCGCAAACAGTACGATCCTGTTCCCGTAAACTTTTTCTTTGAGCTTTTTGGCCCCGTTTTTAATTTTTTCAATAAGCTCGGGGCCTTTTGCATTGACCAGTACAGCAGTTTCTTCCAGGTTGAGCCTGTTCTTGTCTAAGGCTTTTTGAATGACTTCTGTAACCCTTTCGTTGGTGGCCTCTGTATTATTGATATATCCCCAAATTTCATCCGGGTCGATGAAAGGTTTCATTCTTTCGTCCTTGATCTTGTATTTTTGCGCTATAAACTTCATTACATTTTGTTTTTATGATTACTAATAAAGATGCTGCCCTTTTATTTCTTCAACAAAACCGATTTTATTTGTATGTCTTTTAAACGCCCTATCTGACCGGCTAAAGAGCCAATTTCGTCTGTTGTACCTTCAAGCACAAGAGAAATAATGCTTTCCCCGTTTTTACGAGGCAACCCTTGGCGGCTAAGAATAATTTCCGAATGATTTGAAATAATGGAGTTGAGTTGCTGTACGCTACTCCTTTTTTCAATGAGGATAATGGCTGTGCCTATTCTCTTTTCCATCAGTTTTCCTCCGGATTAGACTTATTTCTTTAACCTTAAAACAGGACGTACCCATTTCTTAGTTTTATTGTTAATTATTTAACAAAAATAATCATTTATTGTTTGATGGCAAATTGAAAAATATACAATTTAGAATCATTCAAAATTGTAATGCTTTCTTATATATTCGTTTACTTCCCACACGCAGTTAAGCCCTCGCGGAAACTTCACAAAATCGCCTTTTTCTATTTCAATAACTTGTTCGGTTTCTGTTGTAATAATTGCGCTGCCCTCTATAATATAGCAATATTCGGTTTCAGCGTAAAACCAATCGAATTTAGACACTTCTTTTTCCCATATAGGCCAGTTAAAAACACCTTCGTCTTCTAATTGGTTCTTTTTTAGTCTTTGTACTTCTATTTCCATCGTTTTTCCTCCAAAATACTTAATTTACACAGGTCTAATTTAGCAAATTTTTTATATAATGTGATGTTATTGTTGAAAAGTGCCTTATTTTGATCATAAAAAATATTTCACAGCCCCTTACATCAAGCAAGTTATAAGAATACACGTAAATATCCTAACGCAAAACAGGATGCACATATTGCTATCAACAAAAAATCATTCCTAAAGTAGAGATAATTTGATTATTTTGCAAAAAATGTTTTCAAAAAAAATTAAATATTATTAACATATAACCAGGTAATGCCTGTTATTATTATAAAGTGTAAAATGTACATATTTCAAGTTTGTATAAAAAGAATCATCACCAAAATTCTATACATATGAAAATAGGTAGTCTACTTTCCGGGGGATTAATCACCAATTACTTTTGTAGCTCTATGTGCCGGCATTGTTTATACGCATGCTCACCAAATTGGACAAAAGAATTTATTGGCGAGGATTTATGTCGTGAAAATTTTCAAATCATTAAGGCTTTAGGTTGTAATTCCATTCATATTGGTGGAGGAGAGCCTTTGTTGATGCCGGGAAAAATGGTGCAGGTATTAAAAGTTGCCCAAGATGAAAACATTGGAATCAATTATATTGAAACCAATGCTTCCTGGTTCCAAGATAAAAAACAAGCAAGCGGGGTTCTAACTGATTTGATGAAAGCCGGGGCAGATACACTATTGATATCAATAAGCCCTTTCCATAACCAGCATATCCCTTTTTATAAAGTAAAAGAATTGATAGTCACTTGCCAAAGTACCGGTATGGCAGTATTCCCATGGATACAAGATTTTTACCCAGAGGTAGAAGCCTTGGATAACAGCAAACCTCACTCTCCTGGCGAATATATTGAAACTTTTGGTAGAGATTATTTTGCCAATATTCCAAAGCGCTATTGGATGCATTTTGGAGGAAGGGCAGCTTACACCTATAGTGAAATTTATCCACAAAAGAGTCTAAACAAGATTTTTAAATCCCATAGTAATTGTCATGAACTCACGGATACTTCACACTTTCATGCTGACCTGTTTGGAAACTACATACCAGGTTTATGCAGCGGCCTGGCAATAAAAATGCAAGATCTTGGCAAAAAGCTTGATGAGAAAGAATACCCGCTGATAACGCTTTTATTCAAAAAAGGAATTCAAGCCCTATTTAGCCTGGCTGTTGAAACCTATAATTTCATACCGGCAGAAACATACCTGAACAAATGTCACCTTTGCCTGGAAATTCGACGGCATTTTCTATCAAAAGGTTTATTTGAAAATGAATTGAAGCCCGCTGAATTTTATAAAAATCTTAATCCGGAATAGTATTTTCTTACGTGTTTAAAATAATTTGAGCGTAAAGTAGAATGGGTTTCTTATCCTTGAAATGAATATCATTATTAAATATGGCAAAAACATTTTTCCATTTGTTATTATTTACTTTCTTTGCAAATCTTTTTTACGAAACAGGAAAAACAATATAAACTATTAAAATTCAGAACAGTATGGCTATAAAAAGAAACAATGTATTGAATTTTTTCAAAGAGTACAGCATTATTACTTTTAGTTTATTCTTGTATGCCCTTGGATGGACAGCCTTTTTGATCCCATCGGAGATTGTAGGTGGCGGGCTTAGCGGTATTGGTGCATTGGTTTATTATTCTACTGGGTTGCCTGTGGGTTACACTGTTTTCGGGATCAACACCTTGCTTATTTTAATTGCCATAAAAATGCTTGGACGTGGCTTTGGTGTAAAAACCATCTATTCTTTTGTTATGATGTCTTTTTTTCTTGCTGTTATGCAAGAGATTATCACAGAGCCTTTTGTAGACGACAAGTTCATGTCTGCCATAATCGGCGGAATATTATGCGGGGCCAGTGTAGGATTGGTATTCGCCCAAGGAGGAAGCACAGGCGGTACGGATATTATTGCCATGATGATCAACAAATACAGGAAGATCAGCCCCGGAAGAGTTATTTTAGCTTGTGACCTGGTTATTATATCTTCTTCATACTTTCTTTTCCAATCCGTAGAAGTTATGGTCTACGGCTATGTAACTATGGCCGTTACTGCCTACGTGATAGACATGGTACTTGTAGGTTCAAAGCAATCCATACAGGTTATGATCATCTCTAAGTTCTACAATGAGATTGCAGATAGCATTGGAGCAGAAGGCAAAAGGGGTATAACTCTCCTGAATGGAAAAGGCTGGTATACTCAAAAGGATTTTAATGTTGTGATGATCGTAGTACGCAAGAATGAGATGCAGTACTTATTTAGAACTGTTAAAGGAATTGATCCTGAAGCTTTTGTTTCGGTTGCGAGTGTGATGGGTGTTTATGGAAAAGGATTTGACAGGATCAGGTAATCAATATTTAAAAAACACCTTGTTTCTTATACTAAAAAATATTACGCCTACTATTAAGGTTATGATACCAGCACTTTTAAAGGCAAAGGAAACATTTCCCAAGTTGATAAGTGGTTGGATCAAAATAGGAGAGCAGAACATTCCTAAGAAAGCGGCAGTTGATGCTCGCCCCATTAACTTGCCCCTAACCATAGGCTGTGCCAATTTCATGATCCACAAATTACCGGTAGGCATTAACAAACCGGTTCCCAAGCCACTTATTATTAATCCTGCAATATATTGATAATATTCACTTGCTAAAGAAATGGCCAAGTAGCCAATACCTATAAAAGCAAAGGCAATCGCATAAATTACTGGAAAAGAAAACCTCTTTTTTATTCTCTTATAATTCATTGAAACCGCAGCCGAGAACAAAGTAGAAATTGCAATGGCATATCCGACCATTGAATTGCTGATACCTGGTAATTTTTTCAAAATAAAGGGTATCTGGACAGGAAGCATATAAAAGATTACAACTCCAAAAAAAATGGTAACCAATACAAAATTTAATAAATACTTGGGGTAAGTTACTTTATTTTTCACACTATGGAAGCTTATCTGCTCTTGTTCGTTGATGCGAGGCTCGTAAATAAATATCACCACAAGTGCCAAGGTAGGAAAAGCAAAGGCATAAATCAAAAATGGCATTTGCCAGTGAATATCGGCAAGCCAACCGGCAACAGTAATAAAAAAAACGCCGCCCAAGCCCATAAAAGCGCCTTGCAAACCTACAAAGTTATTGCGCTCATCGCCCTTGTAGTAATCGCCAACTAAGGTAATAATAATGGTCATAATGCCGGCTACTGAAATTCCAAGAAATACTCTTCCGGTTAATATTAAGTAAAGGTCATGTAAATAAAAACCGCTAGTTCCGCTAATACCATATAATACCAAGGCAAAAACCAAGAATTTTTTACGCCCATATTTATCAACAAGATATCCATATAATGGCGAAAAGATGGCAATAAATAGTGCCGGTAATGTTAAAATAAGCCTTGTAAGAATGCCGGCATATTCCACATCATCAAAAACTTTATTGATCTGCGGCAACGAAGGGGCAACAACTGCGCCGGCCATCATTGTCATCATGCTTGTAATTAACAAGGTAAGCTTTATTATGAATGATTTCTTCATGAAACAATATAAAACAAAATAATTATGGAAAAGTTTTTATAATTGCGAAAAACATCTTACAGAATCCTATTGAACTTTGGTAACCTTGATGAATACCCAAGATAATGGATTAAATAATATGCAGGCTAACCCGTTTTCAATCATTGCGATACCAATTCATAGCCCTTTTGAGACACGGATTGTGCCTATATTTTTAATGGCAAATTTAGGATGTATAAGAATTGCTGGTTGCTTTGAAATCTATTTTATCCTATTCTTTAGTTCTGGAATATGCTCATGGTCTTCCAGCCACTTATCTTTATCTTTTTTCTCAAAATTCCGTAATTTTTCAATTAAATTTACAATGGAGTCATCATCTACCAGGATAGACCTGTGCCATTCACTAACAAAACCTTCTTGAAATAAATGATCAAGAAACTTGATAAAATGGTCAAAATAACCATTGATGTTGTATAATCCTACCGGTTTTTGATGGAACCTTAATTGTGTAAAGGTAAGCATTTCACTAATTTCATCTATTGTACCATAGCCACCAGGAAGAGCAATAAAAACATCTGAAAGTTCGGACATCTTAAGTTTTCTTTCATGCATGCTTTGGGTTATGATAAGCCTACTCAGTCCTTTATGAGCTATTTCCTTTTTAATCATGAAATCAGGAATCACACCAATAACATCGCCGCCATTTTTCAAAGCCTCATCGGCAATAATTCCCATCAAGCCAATGTTGCCTCCTCCATAAACAATGGTTTGGCCACTCTTAGAACAATACTGCCCAAAATCTTTTGCTGCTTGGCTGTAAATGTTATTCGTTCCTTTTCCCGAACCACAGAAAACGCCTATATTTTTCATCAGTTTATTTTTTTAACTATGTTTAAATTTCGTACACCTTCTACTTATATTTCAAACTTAACATGACAGGAGTCATTGCCCGGCATCAAAAATTAAGGATGCGTTTTTGCAAATATAGCTTTTTAGGGTTAATTATATTATTGTTTGAACTTTTTCTATTATTTTTACAAAAAAATATGTTTATGAAACGTTTGTTTACTATAGTACTGGGCTTAATTTTATTGATTCATTTACTAAGTTGCGACACCCAAGAAAAAAAGACCACGCAAATACAAAACAAAGCAAAGGGAAAGCTTTTTATCATTGGCGGCGGCAAGCGCCCACCGAAATTAATAAAAACATTGATACAAGAGGCCAAATTGCAGGCAGATGATTATATCATCGTGTTGCCTATGTCTAGCAGTGTGCCTGACACGTCTTTTTATTATGCAAAAAAACAATTTGTTGAGCAAGGATACAAAAACGTATTAAACTATTATTTTGCCGAGGGAGAAAATTTTCCTTCAATAAGGCATGATTCCTTAAAAAATGCTAAACTGGTTTATATAAGCGGGGGAGATCAAAACCGTTTTATGAAAATTATTGATGGAACATCGGTTAGCGAACTTATTCACGCATGTTATAAACAAGGCGGGGTAATTGCCGGTACTAGTGCAGGGGCAGCAGTGATGAGCGAAAAAATGATCACGGGTAATGAATTGAAATATCCACAATACGAAGAAACTTTTAGAAATATTGAAGCACAAAATATTGAAATTGCAAAGGGCTTAGGATTGGTCACCAATGCCATTATTGACCAGCATTTTATAAAAAGAAGCCGGTATAACAGGCTTATTACTTCAGCTATAGAATATCCCGGCTTAAAAATGATCGGTATTGACGAATCTACTGCAATTATTGTTAAAGGCGATAGCGCTGAAGTAACCGGTTTGAGCCAGGTTATTCTCATTGAAGAACCTCAAAACATCAAGGAGCAAGGTGGGTTGCTTGGGGCTAAAAATATTAAATTAAGCGTATTTTTGCCTGGCGAAAAATTTAAATTGTAAACTTGGATCACGAATTCAATAGCCACTTCTTGGCCTCAATAAAATCATAAAACACTTGTGCAACAACTCCCCTGTTTATTGCAACAGTTTCCCAGAATTCGGCAGCTTCTTGGTTGCCTTTATTGGTGACAATAGCGATTTTTTTAAAATCTTTTATAGCTTCTGATAAAGAGTTGGCCAATTCATAAGTCTCTGGAATACTAAGCCTGTATTCTAATTCTCTTTCATCGCATAGGACTTTATCGCATTTTAGCCTTTCTGCCTCGGCTTTAACAACTTCGTTATAATTCCTCACTTCTGCAAGATTTTCATCATATCCTTTTGTTTTTACTACAAGGATATCTTTTTTGAATTTCCGCATATTAAATTTTATCGCCATATAGAAAGTCTTGGGTTTGTGAACATGCAAATCGCTAAGATTCAATAAATTGAACAAAAGTTTTACTGAAGCTTTGTAGGTTCAAAGCGATCATTTTACTCTCTTCCAAGATATTCAAGAACAACAAACCGTTTTTGGTACTGCTGGATTTATTCTTGATCCTTTTTATTTGATTTTTTTGATAAGTGGCTATATCATCAGTGATCTTTTCCTGCATGTCATGTATTTTCTCATAATTGCCACTTTCCTTGTTTTGCATGGTTTTAACGATGTATTCAATGTATTTTTCAAATTCCTTGCTTAAGGATTTGAGTTCTTCTTGTTGCTGCTTCACAAGGCCTTTATGGTTATTATCCACATGCTCAAAAGCAGGGATGGTTATATACCTGATACAGTGAGTTATTTCTCTCAAGTCATTGACAAGTTGGATGTAATAAAAACTTACTTCTCCCGCGTCTTCTGGCGAGAACAGGTTGATGGTTTTATTAACATTATTCTTTAAATATTTGGTTCTTTTATTATGCTCGGCCACCTCCTGGGTTAGCTTTTTCAGATTCTTACGATTCATATTACAAAGATCATCAATGGTCTTTTTATAAATGAAAGCAACATGCTCAAAAATTGATGTAAAAGATTTTGTAGATTCAACAATAAGCTTTTCTTTAGGCATCTCACCTTCTATGAGTTCCCATTTATCATCAGATTCTTCCTCCATGAGTTTTTGTTTTTTCTTATGAAGCAAGTGCATTTTTATTACAATGAAAACAGCTATTCCAAGAAGAACAAATATGGCTCCAAAACTTCCGAAATGAATGATAGAAGCAAAAATTGATGCGGTAATAAATGCAACAATGGCGGTTAAGAACCATCCTGCAATCACAGTAAGAACACCGGTTATCCTGTAAACTGCTGTTTCTCGTCCCCAAGCGCGGTCGGCCAGGGAAGTACCCATAGCTACCATAAAAGTTACGTAAGTTGTTGAAAGGGGCAATTTTAAGGATGTGCCAAAAGCGATCAATATACTTGCTACTACCAAGTTTACTGATGCCCTGATAAGGTCAAAAGCCGGGCGGTCCTTAGCTTTCTGTCCTGGGTCTTCTTCTTTTACCTCAAATCGTTTGTTTATAGCCTTCTTGAATTGTGATGGGATAATAAAATTAAAACCACTGCCAATATTTTTCACTAACCTTATCAATGAGCGGGAAATAGCAGAAGATGTGAATCGTTCGTTTTCCTCGTTCTGGCTGCTGAGGTCAATGGACGTTTTTACAACCCTCTTGGCTTTTTTAGAGAACCAAAGCGTTATGGTCATGATAGCGCCGGCTATTAAAAGCAGGAAGGTGTTGGATTTAACACTTTGGGTAAGCACTTCCATCGTTACCCCATCGGGATTCCCTGTGCCTTCAGCAATAAAGGCTTGGTAGGATTTTAACCCGGCCAACGGCACCCCGATAAAATTCACCAAGTCGTTGCCTGCAAAAGCCATGGCTAATGCAAATGTTCCTACAAGCACGATAATCTTTAAAATATCCAAACGGAATATCCAATTCAATAATTGCAAAATAATTGTCCATCCCACAAAACCATACAACATGATCTCAACACTATGTTGTTTGATCCATTTTAAGGTATCACCGGTTATTAATGAAGAGCCTTTGGCGCCCTTTATCAGGATAAAATACGTTATGGCTGTTATGGCAATCCCGCCGAATATTCCACCAAAATATTTAATGCTTTTTTTATATTGAAACGAAAATATGATCCTGGAGATATACATTACTAAGGCACCAACAGTAAATGCGATAATCACCGAAAGGAATATCCCGGAAATAATGGCCAATGCTTTATCCGTGTTAATATATTGCCCGAATTGGATAATGCTTTCGCCTGCCTGGGATATCTTAAAAATGGAGACGGCAACAGCGGCGCCCAGCAATTCAAAAACGATGGAAACCGTGGTAGAGGTGGGTAGCCCAACGGTGTTAAAAAGATCCAGCAGGATAACATCAGTTAACATCACGGCAATGAATATTACCATGATCTCGGAAAAGAAAAAATGCTCCGGGTGAAAAATGCCTTTCCTGGCCACTTCCATCATCCCGCTGGAGAAGGTTGTACCAAACAGCACCCCAATACTTGCAATGATCATAATAACTTTTACGGGGGCTACTTTTGAACCCAAAGAAGAATTCAGGAAATTAACAGCATCATTGCTTACGCCTACAATTAAATCTGAAATGGCAAGCACAAATAAGATAATGACTATAACGAGGTAAATCGTTTCCATAAGTTCATGCATCTATTGGAGTGCAATGATAGGAAAAACTAATTTCATACGGAAAGGAAATTTTAAGAAATTATTAAGAAATAATAAATTTTTTGAAAGAAGAAAGACTGTATGATTTTGTGATATATAATCCAGGCAAAATGATTAAATTTGTTGAAAACGATTCTAATGGGAAATAGAAATTTAATACGATTCGATTGGGCAATAAAAAGGCTTTTAAGGAACAAGGCTGATTTTACAGTACTTGAAGGATTTTTGTCTGAGCTCCTGAAAGATGACATAACCATTGAAACAATACTGGAAAGTGAGAGCAACCAAAAAATTGAGATGGACAAATTCAACCGTGTGGACATCCTCGTGAAAGATTCAAAGGGTGAATTTGTAATTATCGAGATACAAAACGAAAACGAGTACGATTACTTTCACCGGATGGCCTATGGGACTTCAAAGGTGATTACGGAGTATATCTCGGCCGGGGAGCCATACAAGAATATTAAGAAGGTATATTCAATAAATATCGTGTACTTTGACCTGGGACAAGGGGAAGATTATGTTTATCATGGCAAGACAGGTTTTATTGGTATGCATAAAGCTGACAAGCTAAAACTTTCGGCAAAGCAGGCTGAACTACTGGGTGGAAAAACCGACCCTTCACAGGTATACCCTGAATATTACGTGATTAAGGTGAACAATTTTGACGATATTGCAAAAGACACGCTTGATCAGTGGATTTATTACCTGAAGAACAACGAGATAAAAGATGAATTTGATGCAAAGGGTATTGGAAAAGCAAAAGAATTATGGCGTGTTGAAAATTTACCAGAGGACGAACGGAAAATTTACCTGAAACATATCGAGGATATGCATTACGGGGCAAGCATGGCCTGGTCGATGAAAGTGGATGCAGAGGATAGCATCAGAAAAGAAGAAAAAATTCAAATTGCTAGAGGGATGAAAAATGATGGTATCCCGATTGAAACAATTAAAAAATATACTGGATTGACAAAAGAAGAAATTCAAAAGCTATAAAATTGCCCATGCCTCGCTCATGCTATAAGTCCAAAAGCCGCTATTGCCCGGTTGATAAGGATGCAGGTGGTAGAAAATTTTGCACTTTTCTTAGACGGCAGTAGAAGAGGTTATTGTATTTTTAGCTGAACTTTGGGGGAACCTAGTATAAATGGAATATGTTTATCGGGATGTTTAGGGCAAGGCAAAAAGACCCCGACATTAAATTAAGTACATATAAACCAGGAAAAATAAATAAATTTGAAAAATAGCAAAAATATATTGATTGTATTAATTGCCTTGTTTTCATATCAACATGCCCAGTGTCAAGTAGACTCATTAAAGAAAAATACAATTTACATTGAATATTTAGGGCAGCCGGGACCATCATCTTCATACCCGACAAATAATGTGTTCACTTCAGGTCATTTTACCCTTAAATATGATAGACTTATCCTGCATCAAAATAAGTCAATGATTAACTTGAATATAGGTTTTACCTACCTTGATGTATACGGTGGATGCACTGATACCAGGTATGGTATGATTATAACACCATTGATTATTAATTATTTTTATGGGAAAAATAGGAATTATGTTGGCCTTGGATTGATATATTTTCCATATTTTAGTAATTACAAAAAATTTGATGGGTATTTTTCATTAAATGTTGAGGATAGATTATATCTCGGGAAAAAGAGAAATATTTTCGCTAGTATAAATCTTAAACTGATCGAGATTAATTTTGAGACAGAAGGATGTTATAAACGTGGTGTCTTCCCGATACCTGGGTTTGGTGTTGGGTATTCATTTTGAAAAACGCCTTGCTAACGACTAAATGCCTCCACCACCAATCGCCATCAGAGCCCACCTCTCACAACCCATACCGCGCTGCCGATTTAGCGCCACTGTACATTCGCCTGCCAATATTGCTATAAGCATATTTTGATGGGCATAACAAACCCAACCGGTATTATAAACACGATCCTATATTTTTGCATAGGTATTGTACCGGTATGGGTTTTAAAAAAGGGAGCAAAAGAATTAAAAAAAATCCCATAATTGTTATTTATATCATAAAATATGGTTAGATTTGGGTAGTGAAAAAGGGTTGAAATTTGATAACCCCCAATTGGATATTCCGGACTAAGCTGACCCCACCACAGGGAGCCGGAATACCGTTTT